>NZ_JASGZU010000001.1:0-889036 GCF_047465465.1 Streptococcus parasanguinis
GTGGAAGTTGTGTGAGCAATGGAGCGGACTAATACTAATAGCTCGAGGACTTATCCAAAGAGTCAGAAGATATTGACAACGAAAGGTTAACTTGTTAGAATATAGATGTTCAATTTTGAATGTTTAATCATTCAGAGTTAAGTGACGATAGCCTAGGAGATACACCTGTACCCATGCCGAACACAGCAGTTAAGCCCTAGAACGCCGGAAGTAGTTGGGGGTTGCCCCCTGTGAGATAAGGTAGTCGCTTAGCAAGAGATTGAGCCTAGTAGATACTAGGCTCATTTGGGAGTTTAGCTCAGCTGGGAGAGCATCTGCCTTACAAGCAGAGGGTCAGCGGTTCGATCCCGTTAACTCCCATAGGTCCCGTAGTGTAGCGGTTATCACGTCGCCCTGTCACGGCGAAGATCGCGGGTTCGATTCCCGTCGGGACCGTTAAGATAATGAAAATTATTTTAAGACTCGTTAGCTCAGTTGGTAGAGCAATTGACTTTTAATCAATGGGTCACTGGTTCGAGCCCAGTACGGGTCATATTTTGCGGGTTTGGCGGAATTGGCAGACGCACCAGATTTAGGATCTGGCGCTTTACGGCGTGGGGGTTCAAGTCCCTTAACCCGCATAAGAGAATAATAATGAGCCGGCTTAGCTCAGTTGGTAGAGCATCTGATTTGTAATCAGAGGGTCGCGTGTTCAAGTCATGTAGCCGGCATTTTTTTATATAAAGAAAGCAATGCGAACGTAGTTCAGTGGTAGAACACCACCTTGCCAAGGTGGGGGTCGCGGGTTCGAATCCCGTCGTTCGCTTGAGGAGGCCGGGGTGGCGGAACTGGCAGACGCACAGGACTTAAAATCCTGCGATTGGTAACGATCGTACCGGTTCGATTCCGGTCCTCGGCATAGACAAAGGTTGAAAGAAGCACCCTTAGCTCAACTGGATAGAGTACCTGACTACGAATCAGGCGGTTAGAGGTTCGACTCCTCTAGGGTGCATGGTCGCAAGGCTATGTAATAATTGAATAGGAACGAGCACCCTTAGCTCAACTGGATAGAGTACCTGACTACGAATCAGGCGGTTAGAGGTTCGACTCCTCTAGGGTGCATAAAGCGTAAGCTTTAGATCGGGAAGTAGCTCAGCTTGGTAGAGTACTTGGTTTGGGACCAAGGTGTCGCAGGTTCGAATCCTGTCTTCCCGATAGTATATTAAAAGAGTCTAATGATGTCATTAGATTTTTTTTTATAATTTACAAGAAAAAAGAGCTTGCGCTCTTTCCAACTTTATTTATTTCGCAGTTCAACATAACGGTTATACCATATTTTGATATATTCCTCTGAAAAAGGACCTTTGTTTTGGTTTATCCAATCTACTAGTACTTTTACATTTTCTTTTAAAATATAGTCAATGTCATCTGAATAGTGCATTTTTTCTTTATGTTGCTCATATTCTTCAACATCTAACAATTTCTTTTCACCATTTGTAAAGACCTTGACATCGAGATCATAGTCGATATATTTTAAGGCCTCTTGGTCGATGTGAAAAGGACTTGCTAGGTTACAGTAGTAAGACACACCATTGTCACGGATCATGGCGATGATGTTAAACCAATATTTTTTATGGAAATAAACAATTGCTGGTTCACGAGTGATCCAACGTCTGCCATCACTTTCTGTAACAAGTGTATGATCATTTACTCCAATAATTGCATTTTCGGTTATCTTTAATACCATGGTGTCACGCCAGGTACGGTGTAAACTGCCATCATGTTTATAACTTTGAATTGTAATAAAGTCGCCTTCTTTAGGTAGTTTCATAACTTACCAACTTTCTACAATCTAAGTATATCCTCTATATTGTAACATATTTTTTTAATTTTTTTCTTATTTTTCTATTTTATTTTCAATTTGATTTTTGAATGGGAATTTATGAATCTAAAAATTCTCTAATGGCTGATGTTATATCACTATAATCGTACCCTTTTCTGGCTAATGCTTGGGTTAAACGTTGTTTTAGGTCATAGCCTTCATATTTTTTACTGTATTTACGGTATTGTTTTTCTAATTCTTTTAGGATGAGCTCATTGGTTGTTTCTTCATCTGCTTCTAGTTCAAGATTTTGGAATGCAATCTTTGCTTGGTTGTATGCAAAACCTTTTGAAATGAGTCCTTGGATGATTTTCGTTTCAATGGCTTTTAATGGGTATTTTCCTTGGTATTTCTTTTGGAGTTTTATTGCGGTACGGCTAATAACTTCTGTAAAATCATAGTCAGCAAGAATTTCTTGAAGGATAGATTTTGGGACCCCTTTTTGTTGAATTTTTTGTTGTAATAAGACAGGGCCTTTATCGCCACTGAGGAGGTTGGCCTCTATCAGGTTTCTGGCATATTGACGATCATCTAACCACTTTTCTTCTTTTAGGTGTTGGACAACTTTATCAATAATCTCAGTATCAATCTCATATTTTGTAAGGTAGTCTCGGACTTCTTTTGTTGTTCGAGCTTTAAAGGAAAGATGGTAAAGGGCCAGGTTTTTACCATAGGAGTATTGTGCAAACTCTTGGATTTCTTTTAGCTCTTCTTCACTGATTTCTTTCTCTTTGGAAAGAAAATATTTGACGATGGTATCTTCTGTGATGTAAAGTTTTTGATCATTGTCTAATTCAAGAAGGTAGAGTCTTTTTTTCTTTTCTAGTTTTGTAATTTTCATATTTTTTCTTTTATCCAAACGCTTCAAAGGCAGCAACGAGTCGAAGTTTATGTATATCGACCTGATCTCTTCCATAATAGTCAAGAAATAGTTCAGCGTATTTAGGATCTTGTAGGTTATAGTTGAGGGACCAAACTGCCCAAAAGAGGTCGATATGCCGGTCACTGAAATCAGCCAAACCAAGATCAATAAAGCAAGAGAATTGGTCAGCATCTTTTAGAATAAAGTTCGGTAGACAGGCATCCCCGTGAATAAAGGCATCTGTCTTTAAAAGGTGCCCATGTTCTTGGATGAGTTGGAAGGCCTCTTCGCGACTGTTGATTTGGAATTGGGGTAGGAGCGCCTTGGCATAGAACTCACCTTTTTCATAGTTTTTCAAGGCTCTTTCTTTATAGGCTTGTAAATGATTATCTGATGGAAAATTTTTCGGATTTAAGCTGTGAAGCTTTTTAAGAGCCTCTGCCATGGTACGGCAGATTTTTTCTGGCTGGTCTAAAAAAGCGAGAGCATCATGGCCAATAGCCTCTTTAGTCAGGAGGTAGTCTTTATCTTTAGATAGATATTCGATAACTGGAGTTCCCAGTCCTTTGGTTTCAAACCACCTTGCAATGCTAGCTTCTCGCTCTAATCTTCCCTTTTGATCTATTTTCAAGTAGTAACCTGAATCAAGATAGAGAACCCTTGCGCCTGAATGAGAAGAGCTATCAGAAAGAGTTGCTCCCTCTATATAAGTTCGTAATTGCTCAGGAAAATCCAATGGGGAGAAATGAGATGTCTTTGTATTCATGGTTTTATTGTAACATATTCTTAACCATTGAGAAACTACGTGGTATAATAGACTTATGAGTCTTAAAGTCAAACAAAAAATTCCATTAAAAATCAAGCGTATGGGGATAAACGGGGAAGGTATCGGATTTTTCCAGAAAACCCTTGTTTTTGTTCCAGGAGCCCTCAAGGGTGAAGATATCTTCTGCCAAATTACAAGTGTCAAGAAAAATTTTGCGGAAGCCAAACTCTTATCTGTGAATAAAGCGTCTAAGTATCGGGTGACACCCATGTGTGATATCTATGAGACCTGTGGGGGCTGTCAAATCATGCATTTGAAGTATGACAAGCAGCTGGAGTTTAAAACAGATTTATTGCAACAAGCCTTGAAAAAGTTCTCACCTGAAGGCTTTGAACAGTATGACATTCGGCCAACAATCGGAATGCAGGAGCCTCTTTACTATCGGGCCAAATTGCAATTTCAAACAAGGAAATTTAAAGGCCAGGTCAAGGCGGGTCTCTATGCTCAAAATTCACATTATTTGGTAGAATTAAAAGATTGTTTGGTTCAAGATCAGGTTATTCAAGCGATTGCCAATGATTTTGCGGATTTATTGACTTACTATCAGATTCCAATTGCTGATGAGCGTAAAGAACTGGGTGTCAGAACTATGATGGTTCGACGAGCTCGGAAGTCTGGTCAGGTTCAGATAATTGTGGTCACCAGTCGGCAGATTAATTTAAAGGATTTAGTGGAAGACTTGGTTAAGAAACACCCTGAGATTGTCACCGTTGCTGTTAATAAAAATACGTCTCGCTCCAGTGAAATCTATGGTGAACAAACACAGATTATTTGGGGTGAAGAGGCTATTCTTGAAGGCGTTTTGGATTATGAATTCTCCCTCTCTCCTCGAGCCTTTTATCAACTGAATCCGGAGCAGACTGAAGTCTTGTATAGTGAAGCGGTCAAGGCTTTGGATGTATCGCCAGAGGATCATCTAATTGATGCCTACTGTGGGGTTGGAACGATTGGGTTTGCTTTTGCTAATAGAGTGAAAAGTGTTCGGGGGATGGATATCATTCCTGAAGCGATTGAAGATGCCAAATACAATGCTAAACGGATGGGATTTGATAATACCCACTATGAAGCTGGGACGGCTGAGGAAATTATTCCCCGTTGGTACAAAGAAGGCTATCGAGCAGATGCAGTCATTGTGGATCCACCCCGTACGGGTTTAGGGGCGAAATTGATCGAGACCTTATTGCACTATGCACCTGACAAGATGGTCTATGTCTCTTGTAATGTATCGACTTTGTCAAGAGATTTGGTAGCTTTGACAAAGGTCTATCGGGTTGAATACATTCAATCAGTGGACATGTTTCCACATACGGCAAGGACAGAGGCTGTCGTGAAGTTAGTGAAGAAGTGAAAATGAACGAAATGAGTAAAGGAAATAGGAAAATGGACAATGTTATTGATGTATCGATTCCAGTGGCTCAAGTCATTGATCAACATCCGGAAGTATTGGACTTGTTGGTGGAGTTGGGCTTTAAACCTTTAGCCAACCCCATCATGCGTAATACAGTTGGGCGCAAGGTTTCCTTGAAACAAGGATCAAATTTAGAAGGTACCCCCATGGAGAAGATTGTACAAACGCTAGAAGCTAATGGCTATGAAGTAGTGGGGCTAGACCAATGAGTGATGAACGAATTCATGTCTTGAGAGATATCTTATTAGACCTGCATCATGGAGCCTCTCCTGAGTCGGTCCAAGAGCGCTTTGATGCGACCTTTGCAGGGGTTTCTGCGATTGAGATCTCTCTCATGGAGCATGAACTGATGAACTCCGATGCAGGGGTTACTTTTGAAGATGTTATGGAGCTTTGTGATGTCCATGCCAATCTCTTTAAGAATGCGGTTCAAGGGGTCGAAGTAGCAGATACCGATCACCCTGGTCATCCTGTTCAAATCTTTAAACAGGAGAACTTAGCCCTTCGAGCCGCTATGATGCGGGTACGTCGCTTGCTAGACAATTATGAGACGACTGAGGATCCTGAGATGATTCAGGAGATTCATAAGGGCTTGTTACGTCAGCTGGGCTTGGTGGGTCAATTTGACCGGCATTACCGTCGTAAGGAAGAGTTGATGTTTCCGATTATGGAAAAATATGGTCATGATTCCCCACCAAAAGTGATGTGGGGAGTAGATGACCAGATTCGGGAACTCTTTGCTAAAACTTTGGATGCGGCAAAGAAATTACCGGATTCTAGTATTTCTGAAGTCAAGGAACGCTTTGAAGCCTTTGCACAAGAGTTTGAGGGCATGATCTTCAAGGAAGAGTCGATCCTCTTGATGATTTTGCTGGAGTCCTTTACCCAGGATGACTGGCTCTCCATTGCAGAAGAAAGTGATGCTTATGGTTATGCCATTATTCTCTCAAGTGAGAAATGGGTGCCGAAACGTGTGGACTTCAAGGAAGAAGGAGCAAGAGAGTCAGAGAGTTCAACTGAACCGCTTCCTTCTTCAAAAGGAGATGAGCACCGTCAGGTCATTGAGACTCCTGAGGGACAATTGACGATTACCTTCACGCCTAAGAAAAAAGAAGAGAGCTTCGATCGCAAGCAGCCACAAGCTTTTGGTCATGGATTTTTATCGGTGGAGCAAGCGAATTTAATCTTGAACCAGTTACCAATGGAGATCACCTTTGTCAATAAGGATGAAATTTTCCAATATTACAATGATGCTGCGCCTTTTGAGGAAATGATTTTTAAGAGGACGCCATCGCAGGTAGGACGCAATGTTGAGCTGTGTCACCCACCGAAATATTTGGAGAAGGTCAAAGCCATCATGCAGGGGCTTCGTGAAGGGAAAAAAGACAAGTATGAAATGTGGTTCAAATCAGAATCGCGTGGGAAATTTGTCCATGTCACCTATGCAGCAGTGCGTGATGAAGCGGGAGACTTTCAAGGCGTCTTGGAATATGTTCAGGACATTCAACCTTATCGGGAGATCGATACGGATTTTTATAGAGGAATGGAATAAAGATGAGTTACGAAACAGAGTTTATGAAGGAGTTTGAGGAGTGGATCAAGACCCAAGTTATGATCAATGAAATGGCTCTCGAAGAAAGTAAAAAGGTTTTTGATGAAGACCAGGACGAACGAGCTAAAATAGCCATGATTCGCTATGAAAGCCGTTTAGATGCTTATCAGTTCTTGCAAGGAAAGTTTGAAAATTTCCATGCTGGAAAAGGATTTCATGATTTACCAGATGGCCTCTTTGGTGAAAGAAAATATTAAAATGGCCTTATTGAAGGCGTTTTACTAGCTAGATTTACCTGAAAATTGTGCAATGACTTGATTTTTTAGGGGATTGTGATACAATAAAAAAGTTGAAATGACATCAACGGATTTTTGAATGGAATTATGGTGATGAAACCTTGTTGCCTTAGGAATTGATCACTGAATTTAGGAGGAAAAATGGCAAAGAAGAACGTAAACCGTGCGAAACAATACAAACATCAAAATAGACATCTTTTGAAAAAAGCTGTCGCAACTGTAACTGCAGCTGTGAAAGAAGCACCTAAAAAGGTTGAGAAAGCTACAAAAGCAGTGGCGAAAGAAGTGAAACAAGCAGCTTCTTCAGTGGAAGAATTTGCTACAAGTTTGGAAGGTGTGGCACTTGATCGTGCGCAAACATTCTATGATGAAGGTATTCGCTCTGTTGCGGACTTCGCAAACTGGACAGAAAAAGAGTTGTTGGCCCTTAAAGGAATCGGCCCAGCTACAATCAAGAAATTGAAAGAACTAGGCGTTAAATTTAAATAATCGCTTTTGTGATTTCTTGCTATTTCCAGGAAAACTTGCTAAAATGAACCTATTAGAG
This sequence comes from Streptococcus parasanguinis, assembly GCF_047465465.1. Taxonomy (GTDB): domain Bacteria; phylum Bacillota; class Bacilli; order Lactobacillales; family Streptococcaceae; genus Streptococcus; species Streptococcus parasanguinis_AI. The sequence continues at coordinate 7,353 of NZ_JASGZU010000001.1, forward strand.
GTGTTTTGAATCCCACATTTTACAGAAAGTGGCGGTGCTGAGAAGTCCACAAATGTGTCAAAACTAGTTGCTAATGGATGAAAATGAAATAAACAAAGTTGCGGGCATTGCCCGAAATTGGGTGGTACCGCGGATCAACACATTCGTCCCTGTCAGATTGATGACAGGGGCGATTTTTTTGTTGCAGCCTAGCCAAAGGAGCTTGTCATGAAACAATCTTTTAACACCAGTAAACTTTACTATGGTTTTCCAATCTTCATCTTGGGGTATCAGGACAAGAACTTTGGGCACAATATCACGACCTGTAGTTCCTCTTATAGCCTGGGAGATTGGCTGGTCATCGGGGTTGGTGCTGAGGAAAATGCGGCTGACCAGATTAAGCATTATCAACAGTTCAGCGTGAACATCCCTGATGAAAACTTTATGCTTGAGATGGAGCAGGCTGGTTTTATCAGCCATCGGGAGAAATTGAAACACCTGGGGCTTGACTACGAAATTTCTGAACGGACTCAGGCTCCGATTTTAGAGGCTTGTCCAGTCGTATTGGACTGTCAGGTAGATCGGATTATCGAGGAAGATGGCATCTGCCATATCTTTGCTAAGATTCTTGAGCGACTGACTGATCCAGAGCTCTTGGATGACAAGGGCCATTTTAAAAATAACCGCTTTGCGCCGACTTACTTTATGGGGGACGGCCATCAGCGCGTTTATCGTTATCTAGATGACCGAGTCGATCCCATGGGAAGCTTTATGAAGAAAGCGAGGAAGAAGAATGATAAGAGCTGAACTGCCAGAACGAATCGAAACGGAGCGTCTGGTCTTACGAGTCCGAACAGTAGCTGATGCAGAGGACATCCATGCTTATGCTAGTCTTCCAGAAGTTTCTTACCCAGCAGGTTTTCCACCCGTCAAGACCTTGGAAGATGAGATTTATTATCTAGAGCATATCCTTCCCGAGCGCAATCAAAAAGAAAATCTTCCAGCTGGTTACGGCATTGTGGTCAAAGGAACCGATAAAATCATTGGCTCTGTTGACTTCAACCATCGCCACGAAGACGATGTGCTGGAGATTGGCTATACCTTGCACCCAGACTATTGGGGCCGGGGTTATGTACCCGAAGCAGCGCGTACCTTGATTGACCTGGCTTTTAAAGAACTAGGGCTTCATAAGGTAGAATTGTCTTGCTTTAGCTACAATGTCCAAAGTCAACGAGTTGCTGAGAAGCTTGGTTTCACCCTTGAAGCACGCATAAGAGACCGTAAAGATGCCCAAGGCAATCGTTGTGATGATTTGAGATACGGCTTGCTGAAGAGTGAGTGGGAGGAAACAGTTCGTAGATAATATTAGTAATTCAAAGAGGGGTAAAAAAAAGTGAATACAGATCAGATTATTACGCTCCTCAGTGGAGCAGGAATAGGAGCTGTATTAAGTGCAGTTTTGCTATTTATAAATAACACTAAAAAAAATAAATTAGATTTCATTACGAAAGAACGTTCAGAGTGGAGAAAGGAGATAAAGTCAATTATAGTTGATTTATTGAGTGGGAAGAATCGCTTCTCTGCAATAAATAGACTTGAAACACAGTTAAATCCATATGGTAGATATATATCTAAAGAAGATACATATGAATTTTATATGAATGATAGTCATATTTGGAGATTAGTTGATAATTTCGATTATTCAACTAAAAGTGTAAATGTATTAACAAAATACTTAGAACTACTTTTAAAATATGACTGGGAAAGGTCAAAACGCGAGATAAAACTCGATATATTCAATAGTTTTATATACTTTATTCTTATTATTACTTCTCTATCTAATTCTTTATTAATTCTGTTTAAAATAACTGACTTAACTAAAGGAATAGTACTTGCACTATCATCATTTTTTATGATAGTGAGTGTATTCTATTTTAGAAGCTTTACTAAAAGTTTTAAAAAAAGGCCAATCTTTGAAGGGATCTATATTGGTTTCTTATGTCTTGCTATGTATTATGGTATAGATGGTATGCTGTATTGGCTAATTTTTCCTGAACCAAAAGATTTAAGAAGTTTATTTGTCACATTGTTAATTCTAGCATTAATATTAAGTACAGAACTGAAGATTATTATAGATACTAATATTGAGGAGAAGAAGTATATTATTTGCCTAAAAGAGATTTTAATTAAGGAGAACAAACATGTCTAAAGAACTTTCACCAAAATACAATCCAGCCGAGGTTGAGGCTGGTCGTTACCAAAAATGGCTTGACGAAGATGTTTTCAAGCCTTCAGGCGATAAAAAGGCGAAGCCTTACTCTATCGTCATTCCACCACCAAACGTAACTGGGAAACTCCACCTTGGTCACGCTTGGGATACTACTCTTCAAGATATTATCATCCGTCAAAAACGGATGCAAGGCTTTGATACGCTTTGGCTTCCTGGTATGGACCATGCTGGGATTGCCACTCAAGCTAAAGTAGAAGCCCGTTTGGCTGAAGACGGTATTTCTCGTTATGACCTCGGTCGTGAAAAATTCCTTGATAAAGTTTGGGAATGGAAAGATGAGTATGCGACGACTATCAAGCAACAATGGGGCAAGATGGGTCTCTCTGTAGACTATTCTCGTGAGCGTTTCACCCTTGATGAAGGGTTGTCAAAAGCGGTTCGTAAGGTCTTTGTAGAACTTTACAAGAAGGGCTGGATCTACCGTGGTGAATTTATCATCAACTGGGATCCGAAAGCCCGTACAGCCCTTTCTGATATCGAAGTGATTCACAAGGATGTCGAGGGTGCCTTCTACCACATGAACTACATGTTGGAAGACGGTTCACGTGCCCTTGAAGTAGCAACAACACGTCCGGAGACTATGTTTGGGGATACAGCCGTAGCGGTTAACCCAAATGATGATCGTTATAAAGACTTGATTGGTCAAAATGTTATCTTGCCAATCTTGAACAAGCCAATCCCAATCGTTGGTGATGAACACGCAGACCCTGAATTTGGTACTGGTGTGGTGAAGATCACTCCTGCCCATGACCCTAATGACTTCTTGGTTGGACAACGTCATAACTTGCCACAAGTCAACGTTATGAACGATGATGGTACTATGAATGAATTGGCTGGCGAATTCAACGGCATGGACCGCTTTGAAGCTCGTAAGGCTGTTATCAAGAAGTTAGAAGAAATTGGTGCCCTTGTTAAGATTGAGAAGATGACCCACTCAGTTGGTCACTCAGAGCGTACAGGGGTTATGGTTGAGCCACGCTTGTCTACGCAATGGTTCGTCAAGATGGATCAATTGGCTAAGAATGCGATTGCTAACCAAGACACAGACGATAAGGTAGAATTCTACCCACCTCGTTTCAACGACACCTTCCTTCAGTGGATGGAAAATGTTCACGACTGGGTAATCTCTCGTCAGCTCTGGTGGGGTCACCAAATCCCTGCTTGGTACAATGCTGAGGGTGAAATGTACGTTGGTGAAGAAGCACCAGAAGGTGACGGATGGAAACAAGACGAAGATGTCTTGGATACGTGGTTCAGTTCTGCCCTTTGGCCATTCTCAACTATGGGCTGGCCGGATGTCGACTCAGAAGACTTCAAACGTTACTTCCCAACGTCAACCTTGGTAACAGGTTACGATATCATCTTCTTCTGGGTATCTCGTATGATCTTCCAATCTTTGGAATTCACAGGCCGTCAGCCATTCCAAAACGTCCTTATCCACGGTCTCATTCGTGACGAGCAAGGACGCAAGATGTCTAAATCTCTCGGTAACGGTATTGACCCAATGGATGTTATCGAGAAATATGGTGCGGATGCCCTTCGTTGGTTCCTTTCAAACGGTTCTGCACCAGGTCAAGACGTGCGTTTCTCTTACGAGAAAATGGATGCGTCATGGAACTTCATTAACAAGATCTGGAACATCTCACGTTACATCCTCATGAACAATGAAGGGTTGACCTTGGATGTGGCGCGTGAAAATGTAGCTAAAGTGGCTGCTGGTCAAGCAGGTAACGTGACAGATCGTTGGATTCTCCATAACCTCAATGAAACCATCGGTAAGGTCACTGAAAACTTTGATAAGTTTGAATTCGGTGTGGCTGGTCACATCCTCTACAATTTCATCTGGGACGAGTTTGCGGACTGGTATGTTGAGTTGACCAAGGAAGTGCTTTATAGCGACAATGAGGACGAAAAAGTCATCACTCGTTCAGTTCTTCTTTACACCTTGGATCAAATCTTACGTCTCCTTCACCCAATCATGCCATTCGTAACTGAAGAAATCTACGGTCAAATCTCTGAAGGAACGATCGTGACTGCGGAATACCCAGTGGTTCGTCCAGAGTTTGAAAACGAAGAAGCAGCAGCTGGTGTAGAAGCTCTTAAAGATGTGATTCGCTCCGTTCGTAACTCACGTGCAGAAGTGAACGTAGCGCCAAGTAAGCCAATCACTATCTTGATCAAGACAAGCGACAGCAAGCTTGATGCCTTCTTCAATGATAATGTCAACTACATCAAACGCTTCACAAACCCAGAACACTTGGAAATTGCATCAAACATCCCTGCACCTGAACTCGCTATGTCAAGCGTCATCACAGGAGCAGAAATCTACTTGCCTCTTGCTGACCTCCTCAATGTCGAAGAAGAGCTCGCTCGTCTCGACAAGGAACTGGCTAAATGGCAAAAAGAACTGGATATGGTCGGCAAGAAGCTCTCTAACGAACGCTTCGTAGCCAATGCCAAACCAGAAGTCGTCCAAAAAGAACGCGACAAACAAGCCGACTACCAAGCCAAATACGACGCGACCGTAGCACGGATTGATGAGATGAAGAAACTCGTTAAATAAACACAGAAACACGGCGGAATGCCGTGTTTTTTTGGTATAATGAAAGTACAGATTCAAAGGAGATATAACAGTGTTAACATCAGATGGAAATGAACAAGTATTAATAGGATTGTTATCAAACATTTATTTTTGGATATTTTCAATATCAATATCATCTATTCTCTGGCTTTTTAAAAAGTATATCTATACTAGATTTCAAAAAATAAAAATTAAAAAAATTGATATCAGAAATGTTCCTAAATTCATTAGTGGGAATCAAGTATCTGTTTATCATAACTCAAATGATTTTATAAATTATGTAGAAAATGAACTTGTTATTAAAAATCCAAAAGATGAATTACTAATACATGAATTGGTGATTGACGACATCGAGGTTCTTGATTACTCTTATGAAGATACGATTGTACAAAAAGGTTTCGATTCTCAAAATCAAAGAGTAGACTTTGTGATGTTTAATAATGGGAATAAGTGTAGTAATCAAGCAGAGTATCAGTTATTTTGTTGGTACTTGAACAGAGATAGTAATGAGAAAATACTAATTTTTGAAACTGAATCGAAAATTAAGGATTTACAAGGAGGTGATATAAAAAAAATATTTTCTATAGATTTAACAAATTATATTATAAGCAAACACTTTTCTGATGATTTCCCAGATTTTAAACAGTTGGTGAAATTGGAATTAATAAACAAGTTTACGAAAACAGCTGAAAGTAAAATTGAAATCCCTTATATGTCATCTGGGAAATGCTTTTGTAGAAATTTGGGAGGAGGTGCCGTTCCGATTGATAGAACCATAATTCCGATTGTAGAATTGGTATCCCCATATAAGCAAAAGTATTATAAATTCACAATTAATCATATGTTGTCAAAAGGTGAAAATACATTTCGTTTTAATATTTTAGTAGATGCTCCTATTTCATTAAGCTATCGAGTGAAAATCTTAAGTAATAAAAAAGAATTAGCCCAATATAGTCAAAAGCCATTTTTCATAAAATTCCCAAAATATCAATTAGCATACTCTACTAACGAAAACATCTCCTATTATTTAATTAAAAACGGTTTAGAGGAGAGTGATTTTGAAGATGTTGAATTAAGAGAACCGTCACTAATTAATACAGTCAATAGTATTAAGCAAGAGTTTAATCTATAAAATGGTACTTATTTTCTTATTCATGTTATACTAGAAAAGTTAATATTTTAGAAAGCAGGTAACTACATGACAAATTCTGTAAGTTCGAACCGGCCTGAGAAGTACAACATTGCAGCTTTCTTCTCAGGTGTTGGGGGAATTGAGTTGGGATTTGAACAGACCAACGAGTTCAGAGTGGTGTATGCCAATGAATTTGATAAGTATGCGCGTCAGACTTATCGTTTAAATTATCCGAACACGCATTTGGATAGTCGTGATATTCATGCGGTGCAGCCAGAAGATATTCCGGCTGAGCGCGTGGATGTGATTATGGGAGGATTCCCTTGTCAGGCCTTTAGTATTGCGGGTTACCGCAAGGGATTTGATGATGATCGTGGGGATCTTTTCTTTGAGTTGCTTCGTATGATTGAAGGGCGTAAACCTCGTGCCATCTTTATCGAAAACGTCAAAAACATGGTTGGCCATGACCATGGGAATACCTTCAAGGTTATTCGTGAGGCTTTGACTGAGAACAACTACTTCATCAAGTGGAAGGTCCTCAACGGGAAAGACTATGGAAATATCCCTCAAAACCGTGAACGGATTTACATTGTTGGTTTTGACACAAAAGAAGCCTACGATTTGTTTGAATTCCCAGAAGAAATCAAGCTGACAACGACCTTGGCTGATGTTATTGATTTTGGTGCCAAGCCAGATGAAGCCTACTATTATCGAGAAGGCAAGCAAAATTTCTACGCTGACCTTAAGGCCAACGTGACCAGTCAAGATACGGTCTACCAGTGGCGTCGTCAATACGTTCGTGAGAATAAAAATGGCGTTGTTCCAACCTTAACGGCTAATATGGGAACAGGCGGGCACAATGTCCCTCTTATTTTGACTGACAGTGGGGAGATTCGTAAGTTAACACCGAAGGAAACCTTCAATGTACAAGGGTATCCAAAGACTTTTAAATTGCCTGAGGGTGTTTCCAATGGTCAACTATACAAACAAGCTGGAAATAGTGTGGTTGTCCCTGTGATTAAACGCATTGCAGAACGGATTGCTTTTGCTCTTAATGAGAGTAATGGATCGTCACAGCTTGATCGCTCCGGAAAATTTGCCATTATCTATACCAAGATGAATGGCCAGTTTGAAGGCCAGTCTTATGTGAAAGATTTTGTCTCCACTTATGAGGAGGCAGAGAAGAAGATTGCCTCCTATGAGGATGGTCTTGCCATTTTATCTGACGAAGATTATTTCAGATTGGTAAAAAAACGTGGCAATTTAGAGTTTTACAGCATTATTTAACGAATTATATAAGTAAAGGGACTAGTGAAAATCTAGTCTTCTTTTGATATACTTAAATAAGAAGTGAGGAATGAATGATGTGGGAAAACCTTAAACATGAACAAAAAGAAAAATACAAGACGCTCATTACCAATTTTGCTAGTCTGAGTGAAGCATTTTCTCAAAAAGCTGAAGCCGAAGATTTTAACGATCGAGAAAACTACGTTGCTCCGATTGTCAATTCAAAATTCCAAGAGACTGTTTTCCAAAAAGCTTTTCATGCTGTTGGTGAGGATATTGCCAACACCTCTTATGATGCTTCGCTGGTCGTTGATGAGCAACATAAGTATTTGGTTGGGATTAAATCCTTTGGTTTGGACTCAGGGGATCAAAAGATTGCTCAGTTCAAGAAAGATTCACAGTCTTGGAATGAGTTGTTGAGTGAAATTCGATTTCATGCTGATATTTCACCGGATAAGGAAACAGCTGATAAAGAAAATGATGCCCGCTATGAAAAACTGGCCCGTGAGATTGCGTCTTTGCGAAATCAACGGATTGAATCCTCCAAAGCACTCATAAAGGGATTTCATTCTGATTCTAGTCATGTAGAAGCCGTCTATCATGTTTTGATGCCGACCTCGAAAGGTCATAAACCTCAGATCCATGTGGGAGAGACGACATATTTGCCCGTTGATCTAGACCATCTCAAGATTTTAGGCTCGACAACCAAAAACAATCCGACAAATTTTCGTTTCACAGATGGTCATCATGACTACAAATACACGGCTGCAGATAGTCAGCTCCATATGACCTTTAGGAATAAGGAGATTGTGGTTGATACTTGGGATGTGAATTATGTTGAAGATCCCTTTTATCTATTTGAACACCTTCACTTATTGACATCAGAAAAAAGTGATTCGGAGATTCTTGAGACGGTGTCGTGGGTGATCACAGATAAGCACGGAAATGTAGAAGAAAATTCTGGCTTTAATGCTTTTAATGGTGGATCAAAGTTGGCCAAGAAGGAGCGCTTGCCACGGATTTTAAAGATTCAGGACAAATTTAAAGATAGCCTCGCTCCAGAAGAACTAGCTTTTGTGACCTTCTCTTTAGAAGAAATTCTCTTGAAAAAGTGGTCTACCAAGGAAGAAAAAGCCCAGATGAAGGCTATTCGCGAGGACTTGATTCGTTTTGTACACGAGACGGGGAATGAAAAACTAATCAAAGAAATTGAACAGCTGGTGTATCGTCCAGTCAGTGAAGTGTATATTCCTCTTCCAGACTCCAAACATTTTCATGAGGAGCGTCCGGACTTTTTTGGTAAAGATATTGGAAGGTTTGAGCCAGGTACAAGTAAACTTGTACTCCCAAAAGAAGAACGGACCTTTAAGCTACGATTTTTATCATCAGGTGATGTGATTACGGCCTATATCAACCAAGAAGCTGGGAAGGCCATTCAATCAACTGATAAGCAAGAAATCCTTGGGAATTGGATCCTTCGTGGGGTCTTTCAGTTAAAAGACAGAGAGATTTTAACTGGTAAGAAACTTTCTCAACTAGAAATCAATGGTATCCGTCTTTCCAAATTCAAAAATGGTGAAATTGGCATTGACTTCATCTGGATTGATGTGGACAATCCTCCGGCAGATGCGATCGGTTGGGTTGCGAAATAGAGAGTAATAAACTATTCATAGGACTACAAAAACACCACCTCCTAGTCTTTAGGGGGTGGTGTCATGCTTTAGACCATTTTCCAGAAATAATCAATGATATAGGTCAGGCCGTAGGTGTAGATGACCAGGGTGATAGGTTTGCAGAGGATGATGATGGTCATGTAGCGTTTGAAGGTCATATTGGTCAGACCTGCCAGCATACAAATGAAGTCGGCAGGACTAACTGGCCAGATCATCATGAAGATAAAGAAGCGATCGAACCGCTTGCCTTCATTGAGCCAGCCAATGTACTTGTCATAGGTATTCTGACTGACCATGGATTGGACGAACTTAGGCCCGTACATTCTGGCGAGATGGAAGATAATAGCACAGCCGATGACGATGCCGATGTAATTGTAGATGGTCCCGATAATATGTCCGTAGATGAAAACACCTGCTACAGATGTCAGGGCGCCGGGAATAATAGGTACCACCGTCTGGAGAATTTGGAGCAAGATAAAAAGAGGAGGCCCGAAGATTCCGGCTTGCAAAATAAAGGCCGACAGGGTTTCTTTGGATTGAAGGATTCCAGAAAAGTAGGCCCAGATACAGAAAGCAAGGGTTGCGAGGGCTCCAATGATGGACGACCAATTAATGATACGCTGGAGAAGAGGAGAGACCTCTTTTAAACTTGTTTGTTTCATAAAAAATTCCGAGTTCTTTTTCTTCTACTATACCATGTTTTTGGAACTTTGTAAGGATTTTGTCTATTTTTTGAGCAGTGAAATTGACCTGATAGGAGTCTGTCGTTGTTTTAGTCGTCAAGCGAGTGCGAAATAGCCCATTTTATGCTATAATGGGGAGAATACGAATGTTTGGAGAAAAACGTGTCAATCGAAAATTACAAACCAGATTTTGCGGTGGAGGCAGCCTATGATCTCACCGTTGCAGACTTGAAAAAACAGGGAATTAAGGCGGTCCTTGTGGATTTGGATAATACCTTGATTGCTTGGAACAATCCGGACGGCACCCCAGAGATGCGCCAGTGGTTGCATGACCTTCGTGATGGCGGGATTCGGGTCATCGTGGTGTCCAATAATAGTCCTAAACGAGTCAAACGTGCGGTTGAGAAATTTGATATTGACTTTGAAGCTTGGTCACTCAAGCCCTTTACTTTTGGGATTGATCGGGCTCTCAAACGTTTCCACTATGAGAAAAATGAAGTAGTCATGGTGGGTGATCAGTTGATGACCGATATTCGGGCTGCTCATCGGGCGGGTATTCGTTCGATTTTGGTCAAGCCTTTGGTCGAGCATGACTCTATCAAGACGCAGATTAACCGGGCGCGTGAACGCCGTGTGATGAAGCAAATGGCCGAAAAATATGGTCCGATTGTATATAAAAAAGGAATTTAAGAATGGAAGAATTATTCTGTATTGGCTGTGGAGCCCCCATTCAGACAGAAAACAAAGAGGGGCTAGGCTATACTCCCCAATCAGCTCTTGAAAAGGGATTGGAAACAGGCGAAGTCTATTGCCAACGCTGTTTCCGTCTTCGTCACTATAATGAAATCACAGATGTGCATCTGACAGATGATGATTTCCTGAAATTGCTACACGAGGTAGGAGATAGTGACGCTCTCGTGGTCAATGTAGTCGATATTTTTGACTTTAATGGCTCCGTCATTCCTGGCTTGCCCCGTTTTGTAGCAGGAAATGATGTGCTTTTGGTCGGAAATAAAAAGGATATCTTGCCCAAATCTGTCAAGGATAGCAAGGTGACCCATTGGTTGATGGAGCGAGCCCACGAAGAAGGCATGCGTCCTGTCGATGTGGTCCTCACCTCTGCCCAAAACAAGAGTGCTATCAAGGATTTGATGGAAAAAATTGAGCAGCACCGCAAAGGACGTGATGTCTATGTGGTGGGTGTGACCAACGTAGGAAAATCGACCCTCATCAATGCGATTATCCAAGAAATCACTGGGGATAAGGATATTATTACAACTTCTCGCTTCCCAGGGACAACACTGGACAAGATTGAAATTCCACTGGACGATGGATCCTATATCTACGATACACCAGGGATTATCCATCGCCACCAGATGGCTCACTACTTGACGGCTAAAAACCTCAAGTATGTCAGCCCTAAAAAGGAAATCAAGCCCAAGACTTACCAGCTCAATCCAGAGCAAACCCTCTTCTTGGGTGGTCTAGGACGCTTTGACTTTATCAAGGGAGAAAAGCAAGGTTTCACCGCCTTCTTTGATAACGAACTCAAGCTTCATCGGACCAAACTCGAAGGAGCGACGGCCTTTTATGATAAGCATGTCGGTGGCTTATTAACTCCCCCTAACAGCAAGGAAAAAGAAGAATTCCCACCCTTGGTTTCTCATGAGTTTACCATCATGGACAAGACAGACCTCGTCATCTCTGGACTCGGCTGGATCCGTGTCAATGGAGAAGCAAAAGTAGCCGTCTGGGCACCAGAAGGCGTCGCCGTCGTCACCCGCAAAGCTATTATTTAAAAATTTGAAAGGAAATAGTTTCTTTATAGACTGGGCGAGTGCAACGCGCCTAGAAAGGATACTTTTCGCTGTGGTGAAAGCCTAAGTAGATATTTTACTACTTAGGCGCGGAAAATTTGAGACTTTAGGCTCAAATTTAAGTCATGAAACTCCGCTAGGAGGTCGCTGACGACCGCCACCACATCAGAAAAGTATCAAAAAAGAAACAATGAAAAAGCATGACATTAACATCCAAACAACGGGCTTTCCTCAATAGCCAAGCCCACAGCCTCAAACCGATTATCCAAATCGGGAAAAACGGGCTTAACGATCAAATCAAAACCAGTGTTCGCCAAGCACTAGACGCTCGCGAACTGATCAAGGTCACCCTCCTTCAAAATACGGACGAGAATATCCATGAAGTAGCGGAAATCTTGGAAGAAGAAATCGGTGTGGATACGGTTCAAAAAATTGGACGAATCCTCATCTTGTATAAACAATCAAGCAAAAAAGAAAACCGGAAGATTTCAGTCAAAGTAAAAGAAATCTAAGACATCGAGGAGAGAAAACCTATGGCAATTGAACTATTGACTCCCTTTACCAAGGTAGAGTTAGAGCCAGAGATCAAAGACAAGAAACGCAAACAAGTTGGTATTTTGGGAGGGAATTTCAATCCGGTCCACAATGCCCATTTGGTCGTTGCGGATCAAGTGCGCCAACAATTAGGGTTAGATAAGGTGCTCTTGATGCCTGAGTATGAGCCACCGCATGTTGATGCCAAGGGGACGATTGCAGAGCACCATCGCCTTAAGATGCTGGAATTAGCCATTGAAGGCATTGAAGGTCTGGAGATCGAGACGATTGAACTCGAGCGGAAAGGGATTTCCTATACCTACGACACCATGCTCTTGCTCAATGAACGCGATCCAGACACAGATTATTACTTCATCATTGGTGCAGATATGGTAGATTATTTACCAAAATGGCACCGCATCGATGAATTGGTGGAGATTGTACAATTTGTCGGGGTCCAGCGACCACGCTATAAGGCAGGGACTTCTTATCCGGTGATCTGGGTGGATGTTCCTCTCATGGACATCTCCTCTAGTATGGTGCGTGATTTTGTGGCCAAAAGCCGGACGCCGAATTTTATGTTGCCAAAACCAGTCTTGGATTACATCAAGAAAGAAGGATTGTATCAATGACCTATGAAAACTATCTAGGCTTTTCTCGTGAGGTCTTGCTTGAAAAAATGCGTCAAATCCTGCCAGAAAAGCGGCTAACCCACTGTTTAGGGGTTGAGAAGGCTGCGCGTGACTTGGCCAAACGCTATGGAGCAGATGAAGAGCAGGCTGGACTAGCAGGTTTGTTACATGACTACGCCAAGAAATTATCAGATCAGGAATTTCTGGACTTGATCGATCGCTATGAGCTGGATCCAGCATTAAAAAACTGGGGTAACAATGTCTGGCATGGGATGGTCGGGATTTACAAGATTCAAGAAGACCTCGGACTGACAGATCCAGCCATTCTTCGCAGTATTGAGATTCACACCGTGGGGAGTGGACAGATGTCAACCTTAGACAAGATTGTCTATGTGGCAGATTATATTGAACACAACCGGGCCTTTCCAGGGGTAGAGCAAGCACGTGATATCGCTCAAGTTTCTTTGGATCGTGCTGTGGCCTATGAGACGGCTCGCACAGTCGAACACCTGGCCCACCAAGGATTGCCCATTTATCCCCAAACCCTTGAAACCTATAACGCCTTTGTGAAGTATTTGAAAGAGGAGCAGTGAGTGAAAACAGCTTTTATCATTATTGATGTACAAAATATCTTAGTGGAAAAAGGTTTTGAGACAGAAAAGCTCGTAGAGAAGATCGCTTATTTACAAGATCAGGCTAGAAAACAGCAGATTGAAATCATCTATATACAGCATATTGAAACGCCAGAGGCTTTAACGTCGGAAGATTGGCAATTATCGCCCCTGTTGAAAAGACAGGAGAATGAAAAGGTATTTCAGAAGCGATACAATAGCATGTTTAAGGAGACAGGATTAAAAGAATACTTGGATCAACAAGGGATTGAGCAACTAGTCCTGTGTGGTATGCAGACAGAATATTGTGTCGATACATCCGTCAAAGTGGGGTTTGAATACGGCTACAAGCTGGTCATTCCAGAAGGAGCTGTCACAACCTTTGATGGAGAGGATATTCCGGCAGAAACGCTTAATGAATTTTATGAAAATATTTGGGCAGAACGTTTTGCGGATGTCTTAGATTACAAATCAATTTTTTAAGGAAAGAGGATTACATGAAAGAAAAAGAACTACTTGAACTAGTTGTCAAAGCAGCAGATGAAAAGCGTGCAGAAGACATTGTCGCTTTGGATGTTCAAAGCTTGACCAGCGTGACAGACTACTTTGTCATCGCAAGCTCTATGAACAGCCGTCAGTTGGAAGCTATTGCTGAAAATATTCGCGAGAAGGTCGTTGAAGCTGGTGGCAATGCCAGCCACGTCGAAGGTGATTCAGCTGGAGGTTGGGTCCTTCTTGACTTAGGTAGTGTGGTGGTCCATGTCTTCTCAGAAGAAATGCGTACTCACTATAACCTAGAAAAGCTATGGCACGAAGCAAGTGCTGTCGATCTTTCAGCAGCCTTAGCATAAGCAGGTAAACTCAGTTGGTAGCAACTGAGTTTTGTTGGTTAAATTGAAATTCTATGGAAAGAAAGGATGGGGCCTCGTGTTTGGTTATTTTCTTAATTGAACACGAGCTAAAAGCTTTGAGAAAAAGAGGAATTCCCTTTGTATCTGACGATACGGCAGAAAGTTTCCTATTTTCTCTTTGCTAACGCTCTTTGTATCTTAGAAAGGATTTGAACCCGTCCTGTACTCCTCGGAAAATAGATAGCACTCCTTGGAGTTTAGCTCCATCGTCGTGCTCCTAATTTTCTATCGGATTACGGACGGACTTGGTATCATGAATATGGCGACTTATGAAACGTTTGCGGCGGTCTACGATGCGGTCATGGATGATAGTCTGTATGATTTGTGGACGGATTTTTCTCTCCGGCATCTCCCTAAAAGCAAGGATCGGAAAAAATTATTGGAATTGGCTTGTGGGACAGGGATTCAATCTGTTCGCTTTTCCCAAGCTGGGTTTGATGTGACAGGATTAGACCTGAGTGCTGACATGCTGAAAATTGCTGAAAAAAGAGCTGCTTCAGCCAAGCAAAAGATTGATTTTATCGAGGGCAATATGCTGGACCTGTCGCAAGCAGGCACTTATGATTTCGTGACCTGCTACTCGGATTCTATCTGCTATATGCAGGACGAGGTAGAAGTAGGGGATGTCTTTAAAGAAGTCTACAATGCCCTCAATGAGGACGGAGTCTTTATCTTTGATGTCCATTCGACCTATCAGACAGATGAGGTCTTCCCAGGCTATTCTTACCACGAAAACGCAGAAGACTTTGCCATGCTCTGGGATACCTATGAGGATGCGGCCCCTCACTCGATCGTCCATGAGCTGACCTTCTTTGTCCAAGAAGAGGATGGCTCCTTTAGTCGGCACGATGAAGTTCATGAGGAACGCACCTATGAAGTTTTAACCTATGACATTTTATTGGAGCAGGCTGGCTTTAAATCTTTCAAATTATATGCAGACTTTGAAGACAAAGCGCCAACAAAGACCAGCAAACGATGGTTTTTTGTAGCACAGAAGTAGGACAGCATGACAGTTACAGGTATTATTGCAGAATTTAATCCCTTTCACAATGGTCACAAGTACCTGTTGAAACAGGCAGACGGGCTGAAGATTGTGGCCATGTCCGGAAATTTTGTTCAACGTGGCGAGCCTGCCATTGTAGACAAGTGGATACGTGCGCAGATGGCTCTGGAAAATGGAGCGGACCTGGTGATCGAGCTCCCCTTTCTCGTGGCTGTTCAGTCGGCGGATCATTTTGCCAATGGAGCGGTAGAAATCTTGTCCCGTCTAGGAATCGACCAATTGACCTTTGGGACAGAAGAAGTCATAGATTACCAAGCGATTGCGTCAGTTTATTCGGAGAAAGAAGCGGAAATGGAAGCTTTCCTGCGAAATCTTCCAGATGATTTATCCTATCCACAAAAGACCCAAAAAATGTGGGAAACCTTTGCTGGAGTGGAGTTCACAGGGGATACTCCCAATCATATCTTGGGGTTAGCCTATGCCAAGGCTTGTGCTGGGAAGGGGATTGCGCTCAAGCCCGTCCAACGCCAGGGAGCAGGCTACCATTCAGAAGAAAAAGAGGTGGCTTATGCTTCTGCTACTAGTCTACGCCTGCATAAGGAAGATCAGGACTTTATCGCTAAATTCATGCCTAATAGCCAACTCTTTCAGTCGGCTCCACAGGTATCTTGGGGGAATTATGACCAACTGCTCCGTTATCAAATCCTAACCCATACAGATCTGACACAGATATTTCAGGTTAATGAAGAACTGGCCAATCGGATAAAGGATGCGGTTCGAGGTGCTAGTTCTGTGGAAGACCTGGTGGAGAAAGTCGCAACTAAGCGCTATACCAAGGCGCGCGTGCGCCGCATCTTGACCTACATCTTGGTAGGGGCGATAGATCAAGCTCTTCCTGATGCCATTCATGTCTTAGGATTTTCCGCAAAGGGACAAGCCCACCTCAAAGGCTTGAAAAAATCAGTAGAAATCGTGACTCGAATCGGTAAGGAACCTTGGGATGCTTTGACCCAACAAGCGGATCAGGTGTATCAGCTAGGCCATCCCCAATTGCCAGAGCAGATCTGGGGTCGAGTGCCCGTGAGAGTGGAAGATCAATAAAGGGTGAATAGCCGAACAACTCCAATTGGAAGGATACGCAAAAAACTCTTCCAAGTCTTGTGATTTGTGATATAATATAAAAGATTGAAAATAATTTGAAAAAATTTAAGGAGAATCCTCATGGGACGTAAATGGGCCAATATTGTTGCCAAGAAAACTGCCAAAGATGGTGCCAACTCAAAAGTATATGCCAAATTTGGTGTGGAGATCTATGTAGCTGCTAAAAAGGGTGAACCAGATCCAGAACTAAATACTGCTTTGAGATTCGTTATTGACCGTGCGAAACAAGCACAAGTGCCAAAACACGTTATTGATAAAGCGATCGATAAGGCAAAAGGAAATACAGACGAAACCTTTACAGAAGGACGTTACGAAGGGTTTGGGCCAAATGGTTCGATGTTGATCGTTGATACCTTGACGTCAAACGTCAACCGTACAGCTGCCAATGTCCGTGCTGCCTTTGGTAAAAACGGTGGTAACATGGGAGCTTCAGGTTCTGTATCTTATCTCTTTGACAACAAAGGTGTCATCGTCTTTGCTGGTGATGATGCTGATGCCATCTTTGAGCTTTTGCTTGAAGCAGATGTGGATGTAGATGATGTCGAAGCAGAAGAAGGAACGATCACAGTCTACACTGCTCCAACTGATCTTCACAAAGCAATCGTTGCTTTGCGTGAATCAGGTGTCGAAGAATTCCAAGTAACAGAATTGGAAATGATTCCTCAATCAGAAGTTGAGTTGTCAGGTGAAGATTTGGAAACATTTGAAAAACTTTACAGCGTTCTTGAAGACGACGAGGACGTACAAAAAATCTACACAAACGTAGATGGATTCTAATCACTCATAAGGATTGTAGTGAATCCCATAAATCAAGAAAAAGGATAGCTTCTCAGATCAAGCTATCCTTTTTCTCTGTCTGATGAGGATCTATCTTTTGTAAGTGATGTCCTGTATAAGCGTAAATACGGGTCAGGGGTGATTGGGAGAGTGTGGAAACTTTAAAATAGAAATAATGGTCTCGATGATCCCGACTTTTGGTGTGGTGAAGACGAAAGTAGTTTCGCTGGCCTGCTGCCATAGAGTGGAGAATATCGTCTTCTAAAAAGACGAGTGGCGTAGAAGTAGCTGCCCACTTGTAAAAGTCCATTTCAAATTGGTGGTAATTCTCCGAAAAATAATCAAATTGTAATTCGTGTTTAGTCTGAATAGGTTTCATAGGGTGTTTCCTCAGATTCAATAAAAATGATAGAGTCTACGAGGAGACGGTGGTAGTGGCCATCGCTTTTGAGAAGAAGCTCAGACGCAGATAAGGTGTGAATCGAACCTGTGTAGGTTGCAAATTGATTCCCCTCTAAAGTTGTGATCGAGATCGTCGTTTGTTGTTGAAAGGCCTGCTCCAGGAGCTGGATCTGTTCAGCAAGTGGAAGAATTGTGAGCTGACTGCGGTCAATTTCTTTTGTATGCAGGGCAGTTGTGTGCTCGGATAAAAAGAAGCCGGCCCATTTGGCCATGCCACGATCTTGAAATTCGCGGGCAGATTGATAAGGGAGATAAGAACGGTCGATCATGTTAATCCATCTAAGCCTCCTGCGGAATGTCCGCCTGTTAGTTTACTGCGTGCAATGGCGCGTGAGTTTTCTAGTAATGAGGAGCCTTTCTGAAGAGAGGTAAAGCCAAATTGGTCCCGAATGCGGTCAATGGTCTGCTGGAGTTTCTCCTCTTTTTCCAAGGCTACTGGGTCATCAAAGAGAGAAAAGAGTTGAAGAGACTCCTCTACAAGTTCTCCATAAAAAACACCAATTTGCCGAATGGCTCCTCCTTCGTACTTGGAGCGAAAGAGTCGCAGAACCGTATCGGATAAAACCTTGGTGGATTGGGTGGGCTCAATCTTTTGCTGGCAGTGAATGGACGGAAGTCCCTCGATTTTGGAGTAGGAGGCATGAATGGAGACCAGCTGGGTCTTCTTTTTTTTCCGTCGCAAGCGAATAGCCACCTGTTCAGCCATCTCCCGAAATACAAGTTCAATGTCGGTTTGTAGATGGTAGTCATAGGGCAAGATTTGAGAGTTGCCAATGCCTCGTGATTTCGGACGATAAGGCTTGTGGACATTGCTTTCATCAATGCCATGAGAATGAAACCACAGTTGAAGGCCCATGATTCCGAATTCTTTCTTTAAGAGATCTGGGTGAGCCTGGGCCAGTTCAGCAATCGACGTGATCCCGATTTTTTGCAATCGCTTTTCAGTCCGACGTCCAATGCCCCAAAAATCAGTGAGCTGGGGCAGATTCCAGACCTTACTTTCTACATCTTCATAAGACCAATTGGAGCGCATATTTTGGCAATGCTTGGCTTCATTGTCCAAGGCTAGCTTGGCAAGAAGGGGATTGGCATTGCTGAGACCAATGGTAGAGTAGATTCCAGTTTCCTGCCAGATCCTTTTTTGGATCCTGGCAGAAAGGAGATCCAGTTTCTCCTTTCGAGAGAGGGAGGGATCTGGAATAAAATAATTTAAGGAAGAAGTCAGATCGATAAAGCCTTCGTCAATCGAGTAAGGGAAAATATCATCTGGTGCCGCAAATTCCTGAAAGACTTTTTGAATCTCCATGTTGACCTGAATGTAAGCATTCATCCGTGGAGGCACAATCAGAGTCCTCTTGGCCCAGGATTCAATGAATGCAATAAAGGCTGGATCTGTTGGTAATCCTTGTTTTTTGGCGGCGTAGCTATTAAATTTCCTGGTTTTGAGGTCAAAAGGTAGGTCGTAGCTACGGCTGACATTTTTCTTGCCGAAGACTTGTTTGAAAACGGGAGAGCTCGCCAAAATCAGGCCAGCAGAATTGTCGCTTCGACTCATGACGCAAAGGGAAGTCGTCAAGGGGTTGAGCCCCAGACGGACACATTCACAGCTAGCATAAAAACTTTTCATATCCACAAAAGCAATATCAGAATGAGGCTCACGTGAATAATCAAATAGCATATTTAAACCTCGAGTGGGAGAAAATGCCCGACCACAATGCCGACGATTTTGGGCTCGTCTTCATAGGGAGCAAATAAATCATCGTAGTCAGGGTTGATGGATTCTAAGCGCAAGCCTTCAGCCTCCCGATAGACTTTCTTGATATAGGTCTTTCCATTCCAGATGAGGGCGTAGACAGCCCCATCATAGTCAAAGCCAGTCTGCTTCATGAGGGCAACAGAGCCGTTGGGATAGAGAGGTTCCATCGAATCACCTGATACCCAAGAAGCGAAATCGTGCTGGATCTCTTGGTCAAAATAGACAGTTTCATAGTCCGTTTCGTTGTCATAAAAGGTGTGTCCTAAACCGGCTGCCAACTCAATCGAAAGAACCTTATAAGCAGTCAAGGAAACAACTTTTTGCTGCTGTTCAAATAACTGGCTGGCCAACTGGTCGACTTTCTTTTGATGAGGTGGGGTTAATAAAGGGTAGGTGTAGAGTGCGGAGTCTTTGTTAATAAAGTAGTCCTCTTTAACGGAGAGGCGCTTGGCCAACCTCCTGAGATTTTTTTCGTGCGGCTCCGCTAAGCCATTCTCCCAACTGGAGTAAGTCTTGCGAGAA
This sequence comes from Streptococcus parasanguinis, assembly GCF_047465465.1. Lineage (GTDB taxonomy): Bacteria > Bacillota > Bacilli > Lactobacillales > Streptococcaceae > Streptococcus > Streptococcus parasanguinis_AI. The sequence continues at coordinate 27,164 of NZ_JASGZU010000001.1, forward strand.
ATCTTGAGATCCTCGTAGACATCTGCTTGGGTCAAGCCTTTTTCCAGGCGTCTTTCTTTTAGTTTTTTTGCATCAAACATGTCGCTTCTCCTACGTAACGTTTTAAAGGTTACATATAGTTTATCAAAAATGAATCCTTTTTGCAAGAGAAAAATTCAGTTGAAAACGAATGAAAAGACTTGATTTTGATTGAAAAAGGAGTATAATCAATTCTAAAATGTCTATAAATGAGGAACTATATGAAAAAAAGTTTTATCCACCAACAAAAAGAAATTTCGTTTGTTAAAACGACGTTTACGCAGTATTTAAAAGATAAATTGGATATCATTGAAGTCCAAGGGCCAATTTTGAGTAAGGTCGGAGACGGGATGCAGGATAACCTTTCTGGGATTGAACATCCGGTATCTGTAAAGGTCCTTCAAATTCCTGATGAGACTTATGAAGTCGTGCATTCACTCGCAAAATGGAAACGCCATACCTTGGCACGTTTTGGTTTTGGCGAAGGAGAAGGTCTCTTTGTCCATATGAAGGCTCTTCGTCCAGATGAAGATTCGCTAGACGCTATCCACTCTGTTTATGTAGACCAATGGGACTGGGAAAAGGTCATCCCCAATGGTCAACGCAACATCGCCTACCTTAAAGAAACGGTTGAAAAAATCTACAAGGCCATTCGTTTGACAGAACTAGCAGTAGAAGCGCGCTATGACATTGAGTCAGTTCTTCCAAAACAAATTACCTTCGTTCACACAGAAGAGTTGGTGGAACGCTATCCAGATTTAACTCCAAAAGAGCGTGAAAATGCCATTGCCAAAGAATTCGGAGCCGTTTTCTTGATCGGTATTGGTGGAGAGCTTGCAGATGGCAAACCACACGATGGACGTGCGCCTGACTACGATGACTGGACAACAGAGTCTGAAAATGGCTACAAGGGCTTGAATGGTGATATCCTCGTCTGGAATGACGTTCTAGGTTCAGCCTTTGAGTTGTCTTCAATGGGGATCCGTGTCGATGAAGATACGCTTCGCCGTCAAGTTGCGATTACAGGGGACGAGGATCGTCTTCAATTAGAGTGGCACAAGGCCTTGTTAAACGGTCTCCTCCCACTCACGATTGGTGGAGGGATCGGACAATCTCGTTTGGCTATGTTCTTACTTCGTAAGAAACATATCGGTGAAGTCCAAACCAGTGTCTGGCCTCAATCTGTCCGCGATGAATATGAAAATATTCTATAAGGAAGAAAGAGAGTGGGACAGAAATCGGTAATTCGTTAGAATTCGATTTCGTCGTCCCACCTCCGCACAGTTGAGTAGGGCTGTAAAAGCTGATGAAATCAGCGTAGTAGAGCCCACTCAACCACTGCGTCTTGCTCGACAATCCAAAAATAATTGAGAGGCTAGGACTTTTGTCCCAGCCTCTTTTAATTGTCGCTTGACCATATCAAATCGCAATTTTCTGATTTTTTTTGGTATAATGGTCCCTATGAAAATAGTATCTGGAACCTATGGGGGACGTCCCCTCAAAACACTTGAAGGAAAAACAACCAGGCCGACTTCTGATAAGGTCAGAGGGGCCATGTTCAATATGATTGGTCCTTACTTTGATGGTGGAAGAGTGCTGGATCTCTATGCTGGAAGCGGTGGGCTCTCTATCGAAGCCGTTTCTCGAGGCATGTCAGAGGCCGTTCTAGTAGAACGAGATCGTAGAGCGCAGGAGATTGTAGCAGCCAATATTGCCATGACCAAGGAAAAGGAACGGTTTCAACTGCTAAAAATGGAGGCCAAACAAGCCTTGGGGCTTTTAACGGGCACCTTTGATTTGGTGTTCTTAGATCCTCCTTATGCCAAGGAAGAGATTGTTCGCGATATCGAAACCTTGTGCGAGCGCCATCTCTTGTCAGAGGAGATCCTAATTGTGTGCGAAACCGATAAACATGTAGAACTTCCTGAGGAAATCGGACAAGTGGGAATCTGGAAAGAAAAAATCTATGGAATTAGTAAGGTAACAGTATATGTCAGATAGAAGTGGATTGTTTACAGGATCGTTTGATCCGATTACCATTGGGCATGTGCAATTGATCGAGCGAGCTAGTCGCTTGTTTGACCGTGTCTATGTAGGAATTTTTTATAATCCGGAAAAAGTTGGACTCTTTTCCATTGAGCAGCGAGTGCGCATGGTAGAAGGGGCCTTGGCTCATTTAGAAAATGTTGAAATTGTGACGTCAACTCAAGAGTTGGCTGTGACAGTGGCGCGCAATCTTGGGGTCATCACCTTGATCCGGGGCTTGCGCAATGCACAGGATCTAGTATACGAAGCCAATATGGATTATTTTAATCACCAGTTGGCGCCTGAATTGGAGACGGTTTATCTCTATGCCCAGCCTCCTTACCAGGCCATTAGTTCAACACGTATTCGAGAGTTGCTGGCTTTTCAGCAGGATATCTCACCTTATGTCCCAAAGAGTGTAATGGAGGAAATCAAAGATGACACAAGCGAATAAACCAAGCTTGCCTACAAAAAAGAAAAAAGGACGATTGAAAGAATACCGATGGCCGATTGCAGGCGTTCTTTTCTTGCTCCTCTTGCTAGCTGCCTTTGTGATTCGCCTTCCCTATTATATTGAGATGCCAGGAACGGCAGAAGACATTCGATCGGTCATGACAGTCGATGGAAAAGCGGATACCAAGTCAGGATCCTATGACTTTGTAACCGTGGCAGTGAAAGAAGCGACCCCGGCTGATTTGATCTATGCTTGGGCGACACCTTTTACAGATATCTACTCTGCCAAGGATATGACAGGTGGTAGTTCGAGCCAAGAATTTACGCGGATTAACCAATTCTATATGGAAACCTCGCAAAATATGGCTATCTACCAAGGGTTAAAGACAGCTGGAAAAGAAACCCAGATGGACTTTCTTGGTGTTTATGTCATGCAGGTAGCAGATGACTCGACCTTTAAGGGAATCTTGAACATTGCGGATACCGTCACCGGTGTGAATGGCAAGACCTTTAAGAGTTCCAAAGAATTGATTGATTATGTTGGTTCTCAAAAAATTGGCGACCCCGTTTCGGTGACCTATATTGAGGATGGACAAACCAAGACCGCAGACGGGAAGATCATCAAATTATCCAACGGGAAAAACGGAATCGGGATTAGCCTGATCGACCGGACTGAAGCCAAAGGCGATGTTCCTGTCCAGTTTGCGACTCAAGGGATTGGTGGACCAAGTGCCGGTATGATGTTTAGCCTAGCTATCTACACCCAAGTGGCTGATCCAGATCTTCGTCAGGGACGCCATATTGCAGGGACAGGAACCATTAACCAAGATGGAACGGTTGGCGATATCGGTGGGATTGACAAGAAAGTCGTCGCAGCCGATAAAGAAGGAGCAGAAATTTTCTTTGCCCCTAATAACCCAGTTTCCAAAGAAGAAAAGAAAGCCAATCCCAAGGCCAAATCAAACTATGAAACAGCTAAAGAAGCAGCGAAACAAATTCATTCGAAGATGAAAATTGTCCCCGTCAAAACCCTTCAAGATGCTATTGATTATTTGAAGAAGAAGTAGAAGTATCTTGTTAGATCAGTCTCGTACTTGAAAGTACGAAATAGAGTTGGCAGATAGGAAGATTCACCTTCTAATCAAATTCAAGTTTTTGCTTATCAATCTCTCTATTTTTAGAGGGATTTTTTCTTTATACTGGTATCAGAAAGAAAGGGAGGTAGTGAAATGATTCAAACCAGTTTGTTTTCCATTTCAGTATTCTTAGCGGGAGTTCTATCCTTTTTCTCCCCATGTATTTTACCACTGATGCCAGTCTATGTAGGGATTCTATTGGATTCTGAACGTGTGAAAACTGTTCGGATTTTTGGAAGAGATATTTCTTGGTACGGCTTGGTGAAGACTCTTTGTTTTATCGCAGGTCTATCAACTGTTTTCCTGATTCTAGGATACGGTGCAGGGGCCCTTGGCCAGGTGCTTTATGCTCCATGGTTTCGCTATCTGCTAGGAGGGATTGTGATCCTATTAGGGATTCACCAAATGGAAGTGATCAATCTGAGACAACTCCAAAAGCAAAAGACTATCCAACTCAAAAAGAATCGGGAGCGCAATGAATTCTTCAATGCTTTTCTGATAGGGGTCACCTTCAGTTTTGGTTGGACCCCTTGTGTCGGACCAGTTTTGAGTTCGGTTCTAGCCATTGCCGCTTCTGGAGGAGATGGTGCTTTACAAGGTGCTCTCCTGATGCTGGTCTATACATTAGGTTTGGCTCTGCCTTTCTTGCTTTTGGCCTTGGCTTCTAGCTGGGTTCTACAACATTTTGCTAAACTCAAGCCCCATATGGGAACCTTGAAAAAAATTGGTGGTGCCCTCATCATCTTGATGGGCATCTTGCTGATGCTAGGAAATCTTAATAGCCTCGCATCCCTGTTTCACTAATCTTGAATGATTAAAGGAGAAAAATCATGAAAAAAATTCTTGCACTTTCTATTGCTACACTTAGCATCGTCACTTTAGCAGCTTGTTCTGGACAGAAATCAGATTCAGACATGAAAAAAACGGACGATAGTAGTATGATGAAGAAGGACGATATGAAGAAGGACGATATGAAGAAGGATGACATGAAGGATTCATCCATGTCCGATGATAAAATGAAAAAAGAAGACATGAAAGATTCATCTATGATGTCTGACAGCAGTTCTGAAATGAAGGACGATATGAAAAAAGATGAGATGAAATCTAGCGATTCAGAAATGAAAAATGAAAAGAGTGAATCATCTGATATGAAATCAGACAAGGAATGAAAGAAGGGAGAGGTCATCTGAGGATGACTTTCTCCTTGTTTAAAGAGGTAATAATGATGAAGAAATTAGCTTTAGTAGCTGCAGGATTCGTATGCGCTGGACTTTTAGGGGCTTGTTCGAGTCAAGGAATGGCTACTTCCAATAAGAACATGAACCAACAAACAGCCAAAGCTGGGGCTAGGCAACCATCTGGCAAGAAAGTGAAGGATTTTAGCCTGCAAGGAGTGGATGGCAAGACCTACCGCTTATCCGATTACAAAGGAAAGAAAGTTTACCTCAAATTTTGGGCTTCCTGGTGCTCTATTTGCCTGTCGACATTAGAGGATACTAATGAGTTGGCAAAAGAAGAGGCAGGTAAGGATTATGTGGTTTTATCCGTTGTAGCTCCAACCTTTAATGGCGAAAAATCAGCAGCAGATTTCAAAAACTGGTACCAGTCTTTGGATTACAAGGATTTCCCAGTCTTGCTAGATAGTAAAGGGGAACTGCTCAAAGAATATGGGATTCGTTCTTATCCATCGGCGCTCTTTATCAATAGTGATGGGACTTTAGCAAAGAGTCATATTGGCTATATGAATAAAGAGGATATCCTCAAGACCCTAGAGAACATGCAGTAAGGAGATAGACAATGGAAACAAAATGGAAAGTGTTTGCTATCCTTCTCATTGGCTTGCTATCGATTGGTTTCTTTTTCTTTAGTAAGGGAGCAAACGGAATGGATCAATCAGAAACAAGCACTGAGATGATTAAAAAAGCATCGATGAGTCAGACTCCAGTAGCCAAAAAGGAAACAAAGGAAACGGTTGATCCAAAGGATCATCGTGAAATTTATTTGGCTGGTGGTTGCTTCTGGGGCGTAGAGGAATATTTCTCCCGTGTTCCAGGTGTGATTGATGCCGTATCAGGCTATGCCAATGGAAAGGGAGAAACGACCAAGTATGAATTGGTCCCTCAAACAGGCCATGCTGAAACAGTTCACATCACCTACAATGTCAAGAAGGTATCTCTGAAAGAATTGCTCCTGCATTATTTCCGGATTATCGACCCAACGTCGAAGAATCGTCAAGGAAATGATCAAGGAACACAATACCGAACAGGTGTCTATTATGTCTCCCAAGAAGACCTTCCAACCATTAACCAAGTCTTTGAAGAAGAAGCAAAAAAATACGACAAACCGTTAGCAGTGGAAAAAGAGCCACTGACCAATTTCATCAAGGCTGAGGACTACCACCAGGATTATCTAAAGAAACATCCGAATGGGTACTGCCATATCGATGTCAATCAGGCTTCTTATCCTGTTATTGATGCTAGTCGCTACTCTAAGCCAAGCGATGAGGAGATCAAAAAGAAGTTATCTCCTGAAGAGTATGCGGTGACACAAAAAAATGATACCGAACGGGCCTTCTCCAATCGTTACTGGGATCAGTTTGATGCCGGTATTTATGTAGATGTCGTGACCGGTGAGCCACTCTTTTCCTCTAAGGATAAATTTGATTCTGGTTGTGGTTGGCCAAGTTTCAGTCGACCTATTAGTCCTGATGTGGCCATCTATAAGGAGGATAAGAGTTTCAATATGACTCGGACAGAAGTTCGGAGCCGTGTAGGAAATTCTCATCTGGGCCATGTTTTTACCGATGGTCCCAAGGAAAAAGGCGGCCTTCGCTATTGCATCAATAGTTTGTCTATTACCTTCATTCCCAAAGCAGAAATGAAAGAAAAGGGCTACGGTTATTTATTGGACTACGTCTGAGACATTTGGAACCATAATTTGCTATAATAAGTATAGCAAAGACAAGTAGGTGAAAGACATGTATGCGATCATGATTGTGGAAGATGAAGAGCTTATCCGGCAGGGTCTGACTTCCTTAGTGGATTATGAACAGTTTGGAATGACCGTCATCAACCAGGCTAAAAATGGGCGTGAGGCTTGGGAGAAGTTTCAAGAGCAACCAGCCGATATCCTTCTAACCGATATCAATATGCCACAAATGAATGGCTTGGATCTGGCTCATCTCGTCAAAGAACAATCTCCGTCTTGCCATATCATTTTTTTGACAGGTTATGATGACTTTGAGTTTGCAAGGAAAGCCATCAAGTTAGGTGCAGATGATTATTTGCTGAAGCCTTTTTCAAAAGATGATATTGAAGAGATGTTAGCAAAGGTGAAAGGAAAACTTGATCAAGAGCGTAAGAAAGCGCAAGTCGAAGATTTGGTCAGTCAGGGTTATTCGACAGACTTGGAAGAAGCCATTCATGCTCGTTTAGCAGACTCTCAGTTAACTCTAAAGGATCTGGCCTATCAACTTGGTTTCAGTGCCTCGTATCTAAGTGTATTGATCAAGAAAAAATTGGGACTCCCCTTCCAAGACTACCTCATTCAAGAGCGAATGAAGAAGGCTCAACTCTTGCTTCTCACGACAGATTTAAAAATTTATGAGATCGCCGATCAGGTTGGTTTTGAAGATATGAACTATTTTTCTCAACGCTTTAAGCAGGTTGTTGGGGTGACACCAAGGCAGTACAAAAAAGGAGAGCATGAATGAAACGATATCCCTTGCTGATCCAGCTGGTCCTTTACTTTTTTCTCTTCATTCTCCTACTTTTTGGTCTCATCGGTAGCCTTTACTATCAAACGAGTTCAGGGACGATCCGCCAGCAAACAGAGCGGACGACAAGAAATAGTATCGATCAAAGCAGTCAGTTTATCACTTCCTATCTAAAAAAATTAAAGCAGACGACGACGGTGCTTAGCCAGGAACAGGCTGTTCGACAATTTGCCCAAGATAGGAGTGCGGATCAAGAAACGGTTCAACACCTGATGCGAACGATGATTGAAACGGATCCGGACTTGGTCTCAGCGGTCTTGGTGACCAAGGATGGACGTCTGGTAGCGACAGATTCCAAAATCAGCATGCAGACTTCTTCAGATATGATGAATGAAAGTTGGTATCAAGAGGCGATTAAAGAAAGAGCCATGCCAGTTTTGACGCCAGCTCGAAAGGAATCTTTGACTTCGGAAAAAGAAAAATGGGTGGTTTCTATTACCCAAGAAGTGGTCGATCAGACTGGCCAAAATCTCGGAGTAGTACGCTTGGATATTGGCTACGATAGCCTTCAGGCTTACTTGGATCACCTTCAACTAGGGAGACAAGGCTTTAGTTTTATCATTAATCAAAAGCATGAGTTTGTCTACCATCCTAAAAAGGCGGTCTATTCCTCCAGCCAAGAAATGCAGGCCATGCAGCCCTATATTGCTGTGACAGATGGCTATGCTAAAGGAGGACAGAATTTTATCTATCAGGTTCCGATTCCAGATAGCGATTGGACCTTGATTGGAGTGGCTTCACTTGAAGGACTTCAGATGCTGCAGTCGCAACTCCTGTACTCTTTCATTGGTCTAGGATTACTAGCTTTGATCATGTGTTTGATAGGGATCGGCTTTGTTCTGCGTTTGTGGATCAAACCCTTACAAGACCTTCAGACTATCATTTTGAGGATTGGAGCAGGAGATGCTCACGTGAGGGCTGCAGCCAAAGGATCTCCAGAATTGGTGGCCCTCGCTCAAGCGTTTAATGCCATGTTGGACCAAATCGATAACCTCATGCAACAGGTCAAGGAAGAGGAGCAGAACGCACGGCGTTACGAGTTGCGGGCACTTTCGGCTCAGATTAATCCGCATTTCCTCTATAATACCTTGGATACGATTGTCTGGATGGCGGAGTTTAATGATAGTCGGCGCGTGGTCGACATCACCAAGTCTCTGGCTCAATATTTTCGACTGGCTCTTAACCAAGGCCAGGAGCAAATCATACTGAGAGATGAAATCGACCATGTCCGCCAGTATCTTTTCATTCAGAAGCAACGTTATGGTGAAAAGCTTAACTATGAAATTCTAGAAGATGAACGGTTGAGCGACTATCAGCTCCCCAAATTAGTGCTTCAACCCTTAGTGGAAAATGCGATTTACCATGGTATTAAGGAGATCGATCGGCCTGGTCTCATTCGAGTGACAACTGAAGTCAGTGGAGACTACGCTTGCGTATCGATTTTTGACAATGGACGAGGGTTTGACCGATCAGAATCAACAGCCCAAACCCTTCTTCGTTTAGGAGGTGTTGGCTTGAAAAATGTGGACCAACGATTGCGTCTTCAATTTGGCGAAGCCTATCATATGGAGATTGATTCTAAGGCCAATAGCTATACCAAAATTACTCTTTTTTTGCCACTTGCATCCGGCAATGAATATTCATAGAGGCTGGGACAAAAGTCCTAGCCTCTCAATTATTTTTGGATTGTCGAGCAAGACGCAGTGGTTGAGCGGGCTCTACTACGTTGATTTCATCAGCTTTTACAGCCCTACTCAACTGTGCGGAGGTGGGACGACGAAATCGAATTCTAACGAGTTACCGATTTCTATCCCACTCTCTTTTTGCTCTCAAAGGAATTTCAACTCTTTTCTAGTCAAATCTGACGCAAGTCATCAAATTTATGATAGAATAAAGTGTTACAGTAAATAGATTTTGATGAAGGAACACTATGCGAAAAGAGATTGACCCTGAATTATATAATTACAATAAATTTCCTGGACCTGTGTTTCGTCAGGTAGGAGACCAGATCCTTTCAGAAAACCTCTCCTTTGAGCTCTTGAAAAATGAGAAGGAAGCATTTGATGCGACCGTTTTTGGTCAGCGATTTTCTGAGATTTTAACCAAGTTTGATTACATTGTTGGTGATTGGAGCAATGAGCAGTTGCGCTTGCGTGGCTTCTATAAGGAAGAGCGCGATGTTGCAACGATGGATAAATTAAGTCGCTTAGACGATTATTTGTTAGAATATTGTAGCTATGGTTGTGCTTATTTTGTCCTTGAAAATAAGGAGCCTCATCGTGCTTCTTTTGATAAGAAATCACCGGTCAAAAAAGCTCAATCAGAAGAAAGAGAACCTAAAAAGCGTTCGCGTAATCGCAAACAAAAAGATCGTTTCCAAAAACGAGAACGCGACAAGGGACAACCAGCCAAAAACTCGAAAAAAACAAGACCGTCTGCTGAGACTAAAAAGACAACGAAGACAGACAACAAACGCCATTTTGTGATTCGACAAAAAGAGGAGTAAGAAAGAATGAAACCATCCATTTATAGTTTAACACGCCAAGATATGATTGATTGGGCGGAAGAAAACGGAGAAAAGAAATTCCGTGCAGCACAAATCTGGGAATGGCTCTATCGCAAACGCGTCCAGTCCTTCGAAGAAATGACCAATCTTTCTAAGGACTTGATTGCGAAGTTAAATGATCAATTTGTCGTCAACCCACTTAAGCAACGGATCGTGCAAGAGTCAGCAGACGGGACGGTCAAGTACCTCTTTGAATTGCCAGACGGCATGTTGATTGAAACCGTCTTGATGCGTCAGCACTATGGATTATCTGTCTGTGTAACGACTCAAGTAGGATGCAATATCGGTTGTACCTTCTGTGCTTCTGGTTTGATCAAAAAACAACGCGATTTGAACAATGGTGAAATCGTGTCTCAAATCATGTTGGTCCAAAAATACTTTGACGAACGTGGCCAAGATGAACGGGTCAGCCATATCGTTGTCATGGGGATCGGAGAACCATTTGACAACTATAACAATGTCTTGAAATTTATCCGGACGGTCAACGATGACAAGGGATTAGCGATTGGTGCTCGCCATATTACAGTGTCAACTTCTGGTTTGGCTCATAAAATTCGTGACTTTGCAAATGAAGGTGTGCAGGTCAATTTGGCAGTGTCCCTTCATGCTCCAAACAATGACTTGCGCTCTAGCATCATGAAGATCAACCGGGCCTTTCCAATTGAAAAATTGTTTGCGGCGATTGAATACTATATTGAGACTACGAACCGTCGGGTGACCTTTGAGTACATCATGCTCAATGAAGTCAATGATGGAGTCGAGCAAGCCTTAGAGTTGGCAGAATTGCTCAAGAATATCAAGAAATTGTCTTATGTCAACTTGATTCCTTATAATCCTGTCAGTGAGCATGACCAATATAGCCGGAGTCCAAAAGAACGGGTCATGGCCTTCTATGATACCTTGAAAAAACAAGGTGTTAACTGTGTAGTGCGTCAAGAGCACGGTACAGATATTGATGCTGCCTGTGGCCAATTGCGTTCAAATACCATGAAACGGGACCGGGAGAAAGCGATTGTTGAACATGCGCAACCTTAAACAAGGGCTGATGGATCATACAGAACTAACAAAAAGAGGAAGAAGGCTGTTACGGAGTGGCAGCTTCTTCTATTTTATCCTCTTGTGTTTGATGTGTTTTTTGCCCCAACAGCCAGAGCCAGGTATGGAAACACCGGGTATTCAACATTTCGGTCGTATCGTCGTCCTGCTAGTTCCTCTTAATTCGGTGATGAATCTTGGCCAGATTACCAGTGTCCTCCAACTCATTAAGGTCATCCTCCAAAATATAGCCAATATCTTTTTGTTAAGCCCGCTGGTCTTTCAACTTCTCTGGCTATGGCCCTGGTTGAGGAGCCGCAAACGGGTCTTGTGCTTCGGCTTTGCGATGAGCTTGTGGATTGAATGCAGCCAAGTTCTGTTAGATCTCTTGTTTGATGCCAATCGTGTCTTTGAGCTAGATGATTTGTGGACCAATACCTTAGGGGCTTATCTGGCTTATATAGGCTTTCAGTATTTCAGAGCACGATTGCTAGCAAAAAATGGTGAAATGTAAAATCCGAACATTTTAACCACTTTTTAAAATTTTTGTTGACAAAATCAGAAGCGGGAGCTATAATAGCTTCAAGACATCAGAAAAGTAGAGATTTTTCTCACTTCCAGGGAGCTTGTGGTGATTGCGAACAAGCAGTGGTGAATCTTGAAATGGGCTGATGCGTTTATGATAATGAATTTGAAACAATAAAAATTCGGTGAGCACACCTTATCGTGCACCCTGTTGTTAGACAGGTCAGAGATGTAGGAGAAAAAATAGCTTCCTACAATTGAGGTGGCACCGCGGTATCGAATCGTCCTCACACAGATTTTTCTGTGTGAGGTTTTTTGTATCTCATAGGAACCCAGTGAGACTGCAGCTCAAAGGGCCCGCGAGAGAAAAAGATCATAAACAAGATTGAAGATAGAGAAAAGAGGACACAATCATGACAGAAACAAAAGGCTATTTCGGACAATTTGGTGGATCTTTCGTACCAGAACCCATTCAAAACTTGCTCAATCAATTAGAGGAAACCTTTGAACAGTATAAAAATGATCCAGAATTTATCGCAGAATACAAACATTATTTGAAAGATTATTCTGGACGCGAAACACCACTCTACTTTGCGGAAAGTTTGACAGATCATTTAGGTGGAGCAAAAATTTATTTGAAGCGCGAAGACTTGAATCACCTAGGTTCGCATAAATTGAATAACGTCTTGGGGCAAATCCTCTTGGCCAAACGCATGGGCAAAACGCGCGTGATTGCTGAAACAGGAGCCGGTCAACACGGTGTAGCTACAGCAGCTGCGGCAGCTAAGTTCGGTATGGCCTGTGATGTCTACATGGGGGCAGAAGACGTGGAACGCCAACGCTTGAATGTCTTCCGCATGGAAATGATGGGGGCAACCGTTCATGCGGTTGAAACCGGGACTAAGACCTTGAAAGACGCCGTTGATGCTGCGTTTGGAGCATGGATGGCGGATCTGGATGCCTTTTACGTTTTGGGTTCTGCTGTTGGCCCTCACCCTTACCCAACCATTGTGCATGAATTCCAAAAGGTGATCAGTGAAGAATCTAAACGTCAAATCTTGGAAAAAGAAGGTCGTTTGCCGGATTATGTGATTGCCTGTGTCGGTGGTGGCTCTAATGCCATCGGTGCCTTTTCTGAATATGTCGCAGAAGAGGAAGTCGGCTTGATTGGGGTAGAAGCAGCTGGTCATGGCTTGGATACCGATCAGCACGCAGCGACTATGACCAAAGGGACTATCGGAGTGGTTGATGGTATGAAGACCTATGCAGTCTTTGGCGAAGATGGAAAAGTAGCGCCAGTGTACTCGATCTCTGCTGGTTTGGACTACCCAGGGGTTGGTCCAGAGCATGCTTTCTTTAAAGATTCTGGTCGTGTCGAATACGTAGCAGCAACAGATGATGAAGCAGTAGAAGCTCTTCTTCTTCTCAGTAAGACAGAAGGGATCCTCCCAGCTATTGAAAGCTCACACGCGATTGCAGAAGCAGTCAAACGTGCTCCGCAATTGGATAAAGACAAGATCATCATCATCAATGTTTCCGGACGTGGGGACAAGGATGTGGCTGCCATCGCCGATTATCTAGAAGCGAAGGCTGCAAAATAAAAAGAATTTATCTGCAAAACATCGTATAAAGCAGTAAAGCGTGATAACTGAGAAAGAGACAGGGAACAAAGGGAATCCGGTCTCTTTCTTTTTTGAGAGCAAAGACGAGAATGCCTAAGATGGATGCGATCTGAATGAGAATGAGGATCTTGGTAGAAGAAAAGCTTAGCGAAAAGGTAGCTAGTAAGAGAAAATCTCCTGCTCCTATTCCGATAAAGAAAAAGTGAGCTCCGATCGCAAGGAGTAAAAAGACCAGCATGAAGAGATTACTACCGGATAAAAAGAGGACCAAGGCATGGAGACAGCACCAGATGAATAAAGGGTATTCCATAAAGCGTAGGTCATAGATGGCTAAAACGGCAGCTCCCAGTAGTGTTAGAAGTCGAGGCAGAGAAAGGAAACCATTGGCGCAGGCTAAAAAAAGTAGGCCACTCCAGACCTCAAAAAGGCAGTACCAAAATGGGTAGGTCTGATGACAATAGCGGCAGCGAAAACGATGGAGTAGTTGCGAGATAATAGGGATGAGCTCCCAAACGCCAAGGACGTGCTGGCAGTGATCACAATGACTGCGAGGAGCAAGAATGGATTGGTTTGGGAAACGATCGACAACTAGTCCCAAAAAAGAGGCGATACAAGTACCGATGGTAAAAAAATAAAAGTTGATCATACTTATTTATTCGTAAAGCAATCGGAAAATGTCATCATTTGCTTGAAAATCTTGTAAAGCCTTTCTAAATTTGATACAATAATGAACATGAAAAACCTGTATGATGTTCAACAATTTTTAAAACGTTTTGGAATCATCATTTACGTAGGGAAGCGCCTCTATGACATCGAATTGATGAAAATTGAGCTTCAACGTCTTTATGATGCAGGCCTGATGGAGCGGCTCGATTATTTAGAAGCCGACACCGTTTTAAGAAGAGAACACAAGCAAGAATTAGAATTTTTGAAAAAGAGTGAGGTAGAGTGATGGGAAATATCATTGTTTGGTTGGCTATTTTAGGAGCATTTGGATGGATGGCGTTTAATTATTTCCGCATCCGTAAAGCTGCTAAATTTGTGGACAATGCTACTTTTGAAGAGCTGATTCGTAAAGGTCAGTTGATTGACTTGCGAGAGCCAGCTGAGTTTCATGCTAAGCATATTTTAGGAGCACGCAACATTCCTTCTACTCAGTTGAAGTTGAGTCTTGCAGCCTTGCGCAAAGATAAACCAATTTTGCTCTATGAAAATAGCCGTAGTTCGCGTGTAACCAATGCGGCTCTCTATCTTAAGAAGCAGGGCTATACAGACATTTATGTCTTGTCTTATGGTCTCGATTCTTGGAATGGGAAAGTGAAAAAAGACGCCTAATAAAAAGAGCTCTAACTGCACAATGTATGTGGTTAGAGCTTTTTTATCTCGTTTTTTCAAGGTAATCTTTGACCCATGTGAGCTCTACCTCATTCAAAGGCCGGCTTTCGCCAGGGGCTAACTGAGGATCCAAGGTGAAGGGACCAAAAGACAAGCGTTTTAAGGTCATTACTTTGACGCCAATGGCTAAGAACATCTTTTTCACTTGGTGGTATTTTCCTTCTGAGATTCGGACCTGGGCCTTGCTGTAGCTAGGGCTACTTTCTAGAATGGTTAAGGAAGCAGGCTTACAGATGGGGCCGTCTGTGAATGAAATTCCATTCTGAAATTGTTCGATGTGGGGGCCATAGAGCGGACCGTTGACTTCTACCTCATAGACTTTCTCCACATGATATTGAGGATGGAGCAGTTGAAAACCTAGGGGACCATTATCTGTGATGAGGAGTAAGCCACTCGTATCGCGATCGAGGCGACCAAGTGGGTAGAGATCCGGATATTCTTGTTGGGGATCTACCAGATCGATTACTGTTGGATGCTGGGCATCTCTTTTGGCAGTCACGGCTCCGATTGGTTTATGGAGCATGTAGTAGTGGTGACGCGGTTCTTGAATGATTCGTTCCCCGATTTGAATCTGTTGGAGTCCAGGGTCGATATTTTGGGATAGCTTTTGAGCTGGTAGGTGATCGACCAAGATTTGCCTTCGGGCCAAAAGTTGTTTGATGTCTTTACGAGCGTACTGATGGTCTGCCATCAATTGATCTAATCTCATGGGAGCCTCTTTTTCTGAAATTCTTATCATCAGTGTATCATGAAAAGAAAAGGAAATCGAGTCGGAGAAAAGAAATGAAGATGAAAACATTTACAACTAGCTGAACTGTGTTTTTTAGATAGGACTGTGGTATAATTGTTCAGTTAGAAATATTATTTAAAATTTTATAGAGGAAATCATGACAAAATTAAGAGAAGATATTCGTAACGTTGCGATCATTGCCCACGTTGACCATGGTAAAACAACCTTGGTAGACGAATTGTTGAAACAATCGCACACCTTGGATGAACGTAAAGAATTGCAAGAACGTGCAATGGACTCAAACGACCTTGAAAAAGAACGTGGGATCACAATCCTTGCTAAAAATACAGCCGTTGCTTATAACGGAACTCGAATCAATATCATGGACACACCAGGACACGCGGACTTCGGTGGAGAAGTGGAACGGATCATGAAAATGGTTGATGGGGTTGTATTGGTCGTAGATGCTTACGAAGGAACCATGCCTCAGACGCGTTTCGTATTGAAAAAAGCCTTGGAACAAGACCTTGTTCCGATCGTTGTAGTTAACAAAATCGATAAACCATCTGCTCGTCCAGAAGAAGTTGTAGACGAAGTTCTTGAACTCTTCATCGAATTGGGTGCGGATGATGACCAATTGGAATTCCCAGTTGTTTATGCATCAGCGATCAACGGAACCTCTTCACTTTCAGATGATCCAGCTGATCAAGAGCACACAATGGCACCGATCTTTGATACCATCATTGATCACATCCCAGCTCCAGTTGATAACTCAGATGAGCCTCTTCAATTCCAAGTATCCCTGCTTGATTACAACGACTTCGTTGGACGTATCGGTATCGGACGTGTCTTCCGTGGTACTGTAAAAGTTGGGGACCAAGTAACCCTTTCTAAATTGGATGGAACGACTAAGAACTTCCGTGTTACCAAACTCTTTGGTTTCTTTGGTTTGGAACGTCGTGAAATTCAAGAAGCCAAAGCTGGAGACTTGATCGCTATTTCTGGTATGGAAGATATCTTCGTTGGAGAAACCATCACACCGACAGACGCAGTTGAAGCTCTTCCAATCCTTCACATCGATGAACCAACCCTTCAAATGACCTTCTTGGTTAACAACTCACCATTTGCTGGTCGCGAAGGAAAATGGGTAACCTCTCGTAAAGTCGAAGAACGTTTGCAAGCGGAATTGCAAACCGACGTCTCTCTTCGTGTTGACCCAACTGATTCACCTGATAAATGGACAGTTTCAGGTCGTGGGGAATTGCACTTGTCTATCTTGATCGAAACCATGCGTCGTGAAGGATACGAATTGCAAGTATCTCGTCCAGAAGTTATCATCAAAGAAATTGATGGTGTCAAATGTGAACCATTTGAGCGCGTACAAATCGACACACCAGAAGAATACCAAGGATCTGTTATCCAAAGCCTTTCTGAACGTAAAGGTGAAATGTTGGATATGATCTCAACTGGTAACGGTCAAACTCGTTTGGTCTTCCTTGTTCCAGCGCGTGGTTTGATTGGATACTCAACAGAGTTCTTGTCAATGACACGTGGTTACGGAATCATGAACCACACCTTTGATCAATACTTGCCAGTGATTCCAGGAGAAATCGGTGGACGTCACCGTGGTGCTCTTGTCTCAATCGATAACGGAAAAGCAACCACATACTCTATCATGTCTATCGAAGAACGTGGTACGATCTTTGTCAATCCAGGTACAGAAGTTTACGAAGGAATGATCATCGGGGAAAACTCTCGTGAGAACGACTTGACCGTAAACATTACGAAAGCTAAACAAATGACCAACGTTCGTTCAGCTACTAAGGACCAAACAGCGGTTATCAAGACTCCTCGTATCTTGACCTTGGAAGAATCTCTTGAGTTCTTGAACGACGATGAGTACATGGAAGTAACGCCTGAATCTATCCGTTTGCGGAAACAAATCTTGAACAAAGCAGAACGCGAAAAAGCAAATAAAAAGAAAAAATCAGCAGCTGCTGAATAATACGGAAAGAAAGGAGAAACAAAATGGTCTATTTTATCTTAGGGATTTTGATTCTCCTTTTTTACCTTTTTATGACCCCCAAAAGTATTCGTGGTACCTTAAACAGTGTCACAATGGTGGTCTTAATCGTCTCCATTATCGTACTGACTTGTCTCGCCATTTTTCAGATATTCCAACTACCGTCTGAGTTTTTTGTCGGTGCCTTTCTTGCCTTTGTTGGCTACCTGGCTTTGGTGGATATTTCCAAAATGACGACCAAACAGAAAAAATAAACGCTGACGTGATTTTTAAAGCCCTTTGGGCTTTTTAATTTTGCTAAAAAAAGGTAAAATAGAGAGTGATAAAAATGGAGCGAAGAAATCATGAAATTTGTGAAACAATTTGAAAATAAAAAGGTTCTTGTATTAGGTTTGGCTAAGTCAGGCGAGTCAGCTGCCCGTTTGTTGGATCGCTTAGGAGCGATTGTGACCGTCAATGATGGCAAACCTTTTGAAGAAAATCCAGCAGCACAAAGTTTACTGGAAGAAGGGATTAAAGTTGTGACAGGAGGTCACCCTTTGGAATTGTTGGATGAAGACTTTGCAGTCATGGTCAAAAATCCAGGAATCCCTTATTCGAATCCAATGGTTGAAAAAGCGCTTGAAAAAGGCATTCCCGTCCTCACTGAAGTGGAATTGGCCTATCTGATTTCGGATGCGCCAATTATTGGGATTACAGGATCAAACGGAAAAACGACGACGACAACCATGATCGGGGAAGTCTTGACGGCTGCCGGTCAAGGTGGTCTATTGTCTGGAAATATCGGTTTTCCAGCTAGTCAAGTTGCACAAACAGCAACAGAAAAGGATGTTCTGGTCATGGAATTGTCTTCTTTCCAATTGATGGGAATTGAAGCCTTCCATCCAGAGATTGCAGTGATTACCAACCTCATGCCGACCCATATCGACTATCATGGTTCTTTTGAAAATTATGTAGCTGCCAAATGGAATCTTCAAAAGAATATGACAGAAAAAGATGTCATTGTCTTGAACTTCAATCAAGACCTGGCCAAAGAACTCGCTACAAAAACCAAGGCAAGGGTCCTTCCATTTTCAACGGTTGAAAAAGTGGATGGGGCTTATTTGGAAGATGGACTTCTCAAGTTTAAGGGAGAAGTTGTTATGCGAGCAGATGAACTGGGAGTTCCAGGTAGCCACAATGTAGAGAATGCCTTGGCAACGATTGCGGTCGCAAAAGTCCGGGGAGTAGAGAATGAGGTCATTAAAGAAACCTTGTCAGCCTTTGGAGGAGTGAAACACCGTCTTCAATATGTGGATGAGATTCAAGGTGTCAAATTCTACAATGATAGCAAATCGACTAATATTCTAGCAACACAAAAAGCTCTTTCTGGTTTTGATAACAGCAAGGTGATCTTGATTGCAGGGGGGCTCGATCGTGGCAATGAATTTGATGAATTGGTGCCTCACATTACTGGTTTAAAGGAAATGGTGATTCTAGGGGAATCAGCTCCTCGAGTGAAACGCGCAGCAGATAAAGCTGGCGTCTCTTATGTTGATGCGGCAGATGTAGCGGATGCTACAAAGAAAGCCTTCGACTTGGCTAGCCCCGGAGATGTTGTGCTACTAAGTCCTGCTAATGCCAGCTGGGATATGTATCCGAATTTTGAAGTGCGTGGGGATGAATTCCTTGCTACAGTAAAAGGGTTGAAATAAGATGAAAAAAATAATGTTTACTGGTGGGGGAACCGTGGGACATGTGACCCTTAATCTCCTCTTGATTCCAAAATTTATCGAAGATGGATGGGAAGTTCATTATATTGGAGACAAAAAAGGAATCGAATACCAAGAGATCAAAAAGTCTGGCTTAGACGTGCGCTTCCATTCAATTGCAACGGGGAAATTGCGTCGCTATTTCTCTTTCCAAAATATGATGGATGTGTTCAAGGTGGCTTGGGGGACGCTCCAGTCCATTGCAATCCTGCTTCGTGTGCGCCCACAAGTTCTCTTCTCAAAAGGAGGATTTGTTTCTGTGCCACCAGTGATCGCAGCCCGACTCACGCGTGTTCCTGTCTATATCCATGAGTCCGATCTTTCTATGGGATTGGCCAATAAAATTGCTTATAAATTCGCTACCAAGATGTACACGACTTTTGAGCAAGCTCATGGTTTGACAAAGAGTGCGCATATCGGTGCGGTAACCAAGGTTACAGATCATATTCCGCCGACTTCTGAAGAATTAGAAGAAAAAACAAAAGGTTTCCGAAAAGACTTGTCGACCCTTCTCTTTGTCGGAGGATCTGCTGGTGCGCGTGTCTTTAATGAATTTGTGACAGAGAACAAAGCAGAGCTCTTGCAGCACTACAATATCATCAATTTGACGGGCGATTCAACATTGAATCAGGCTGAGGGCGGTTTGTATCGAGTGGATTATGTAACCGATCAGTATTTGCCCATGCTCCATAAGGCTGATTTAGTGGTGACTAGGGGTGGAGCCAATACCTTGTTTGAACTCTTGGCTATGAACAAACTCCATTTGATTGTACCGCTAGGAAAAGAAGCCAGCCGTGGCGATCAGATTGAAAATGCCCAATATTTTGTGGATAAAGGTTATGCAGAGCAATTGCAGGAAGATCAATTGACGCTCGAAACCTTCAATAAAACCATTCAAGAAATGTTGAAGCAAAGCCAAGTCTACCACCAAGCAATGGAAAAATCGACAGAACTCCTTTCACTAGACGATTTTTATGGCCTGCTTCAAAAAGATATCAGTAAGGGAAAAGATGACGGACGACAATAAAAAAACGCCAACGGATGACAAAATTACAGAATTGTCAGCCTGGCAAAAAAGAAACAAAGAATATTTAGAAAAAAAAGCGCTTGAAAAAGCGGAAGAAGCTGAAACAGAGGAAACTGAAAGCGAAGAAGCAAAAGAAGACGAAGACCTTTCAGAAAAAGAAACAGCTTCCGTCTCAGAGGAAGAATCTGAAGAAATAGAAGAGTCTGAAGAGGAAGATGAATCTGAGGCCGAAGAGGATCCAGATGCGGATGGAGAAAGTTCAGAAGGAGAAGAAGTTGATCCGGCTAAAGAGGAGCTAGATCCTTCAGAGAAACAAGAGAAAAAGCCTTCATTTTTTAAAGGCTTGAAGACGAAAAAACCAAAGAAGGAACCGACAGTGGCAAAACGCCACATCTATCGTGCCCTTCCGGTTATCGGAATCAGCTCGATTGTCGCCCTTCTCTCGATCTACTTTTTAAGCCCCTTATCCACACAGAAAGTGATTGAATTTTCAGGGAACAAGGCGGTTGACCAGCAACTCTTATATGAAAAAAGTCGCATCAAAGAAGAAGATTATACTCTGACGACTTTCCTTCATAAATCGGTCTATGAACAAAATATGAAAACGGCTAGTCCATGGATCAAAGAGGTTCACATGCATTATCAATTCCCGGTGACTTTTAAAGTCAATATCGTGGAACACAAAGTGGTTGCCTATTATGTGACTGGAGAAGACCACTATCCAGTATTGGAAAATGGAGAAGTAGTGGAGACAGTAACTCCAGCTTCGGAATTGCCGTCCTCCTATATTAGCTTGAAATTCTCAGATCGAGAATTGGTTAGACAATTTGTCCAAGAAATGAAGTCTATTTCTTCTTCCATTACGGATAAAATTGTTTCGGTTGATCTGACACCAAGCAAGGTCACCAAGGATCTGGTGACCATCACCATGAAAAACGATAATAAAATCTTGGTGCCTGTTTCCCAAATTACCCGCAAGCTTCCTTACTATAAAGCTATCAGCAAGCAATTAGACGATGATTCGACTATCGATATGGAGGCTGGAGTCTTCAGCTATAGTGAACAATCCATTGCAGATGCCAAAGAGCAAGCTGAAAAAGAAAAGGCTGAAAGTACAGAAAAGCAAGAAGAACATTCTGAGGAAGCAAGTCAAGAACAGAATCAAGAACAGAATCCAGAGGGAGAAAATTCTTCTGGGAATGAGCAAAGCCCATAAATTATCTCAAATAATTGAAGAAAAAATGTCCATTTTAGGCTTCTTTGTGATATAATGAAGTTTGGATAGTTCCAACTAAAAGGGCTATAAATAGATGTAAAGTGAAAACAAATAAAGAGAGAGGACTGGTGTAATGGCTAGAGACGGCTTTTTTACAGGTTTAGATATCGGTACTAGTTCAATAAAAGTATTGGTGGCAGAACATGTCAATGGAGAAATGAATGTAATTGGAGTCAGCAATGCAAAAAGTGCTGGCGTCAAAGATGGAATTATAGTAGATATCGAAGCTGCTTCAAATGCAATTAAAACTGCAATCAGCCAAGCTGAAGAAAAAGCAGGGATTTCAATCAATCTAGTCAATGTTGGGTTGCCTGCAAACTTACTACAAATCGAAGCAACTCAAGGAATGATTCCAGTCACAAGTGATTCAAAAGAAATCACAGATGCAGATGTTGAAAATGTTGTCAAATCTGCACTCACAAAAAGCATGACACCGGATCGTGAAGTGATCACCTTCATTCCTGAAGAATTCACAGTAGATGGTTTTCAAGGAATCCGTGATCCACGCGGAATGATGGGGATCCGACTTGAAATGCGTGGTCTTCTTTATACAGGACCTCGTACAATCTTGCACAATTTGCGTAAAACAGTTGAACGTGCAGGCTTACAAGTAGAAAACATCATCATTTCACCGCTTGCGATGATCAAAACAGTCTTGAATGAAGGCGAACGGGAATTTGGAGCAACGGTGATCGATATGGGTGGTGGCCAAACAACGGTGGCATCTGTTCGTAGCCAAGAACTTCAATTTACAAATATCTACCAAGAAGGTGGCGATTATGTTACCAAAGATATTTCTAAAGTATTGAAAACTTCTCAAAAATTGGCAGAAGGCTTGAAGTTCAACTATGGTGAAGCCTATGTGCCGTCTGCTGGAAACGAAGTTTTCCATGTAGAAGTCATCGGTGAAGTAGAGCCAGTTGAAGTGACTGAGAAGTACTTAGCTGAAATCATTTCAGCACGTATCAAACACATCTTTGAGCAAATCAAACAAGACCTTGAGAGAAGACATTTGTTGGATCTTCCTGGTGGTATTGTGATCATCGGTGGAGGTGCGATCCTTCCTGGTGTTGAAGAATTGGCTCAAGAAGTCTTTGGTGTAAATGTGAAATTGTTTGTTCCAAATCAAATTGGAATTCGCAATCCAGCTTTTGCCCATGTGATTAGCTTGTCTGAATATGCAGGCAATTTGACAGATGTGGATATTATTGCTCAAGCTGCGGTTCATGGAGACGAAGTCTTGCGTCAACAACCGATTCAATTTGATCGTCCTGTGCAACCACAAGTACAACCACAACCTGCTACTCCAGCACAACCGGTAGTACCTGCATACAATGCTGAGAAGATTGAATCTCCAGTGGATGCTCAAGGAATTCCAGCAGCAAGCAATGATAGCAAACAAGAACCAAAAACTACATTCACAGACCGAATGAAAAATTTGATCGGTAATATGTTTGATTAAGGAGTGTAAGTATTTATGACATTTTCATTTGACACAGCAGCGGCACAAGGTGCAGTAATTAAAGTAATCGGTGTCGGTGGCGGTGGCGGAAACGCCATCAATCGTATGATTGACGAAGGCGTTGCCGGTGTAGAATTCATCGCAGCTAATACAGATGTTCAAGCACTTTCAAGTGCAAAAGCTGAAACAGTTATCCAATTGGGTCCAAAATTGACTCGTGGATTGGGTGCTGGAGGTCAACCTGAAGTTGGTCGTAAGGCGGCTGAAGAAAGCGAAGAAGTATTAACAGAAGCTTTGCAAGGTGCAGATATGGTCTTCATCACTGCAGGGATGGGTGGAGGATCTGGTACAGGTGCTGCACCAGTCATTGCTCGTATTGCCAAAGCTGTAGGTGCTTTGACAGTAGCCGTTGTGACTCGTCCATTCGGGTTTGAAGGTTCAAAACGTGGCAACTTTGCTATTGAAGGGATCAACGAACTTCGCGAGCATGTAGATACCTTGTTGATTATTTCTAATAACAACTTGCTTGAAATTGTAGACAAGAAGACACCGCTTCTTGAAGCTTTGAGTGAAGCAGATAACGTTCTTCGTCAAGGTGTTCAAGGGATCACTGACTTGATCACAAGTCCTGGATTGATCAACCTTGACTTTGCAGACGTGAAGACTGTTATGGAAAACAAAGGAAATGCCCTCATGGGTATTGGTGTTGGTAGCGGTGAAGAACGCGTTATCGAAGCGGCTCGTAAAGCAATTTACTCTCCACTTCTTGAAACTACAATTGATGGTGCAGAAGACGTGATCGTAAACGTAACAGGTGGTTTGGATATGACATTGATCGAAGCTGAAGAAGCTTCAGAAATTGTGAACCAAGCTGCAGGTCACGGAGTGAACATCTGGTTGGGTACATCTATTGATGAATCTCTTAAAGATGAAATCCGCGTGACAGTTGTTGCAACTGGTGTCCGTCAAGACAAGGTAGAACGCGTTAGCGGAATTGCTTCCTCACAACGTCCTTATAAAACAGGTCCACGTGAACAACGTCCACAAGCTGCACCATTTGACCGCGAATTTGATTTGAAACAAGATGTTGAATTGCCAACAACTCCAAGTCGTCCAGCGGTAGAACCAAACCGTGGCTCAGCCTTTGGTGATTGGGATATTCGTCGTGAGAATATCGTTCGCCAAACTGAACCAACATCAACACATCAAGTTGATCGTTACGTAGATTCATCTTCAGATGATGATGAATTGGAAACACCACCATTCTTCCGGAATCGTTAATCATGAACCTGGTAGAGAATGCTGATCTTGTTCGGCAACAAGTAGAAACAGCAAGAAACAAAGCTAACCGTCAAGATCAAGTTAATGTGATAGCTGTCACCAAGTATGTGGATGTTGCTACAACAGAAGCACTGGTGAAAACAGGTATCCAACATATCGGTGAAAATCGTGTCGATAAATTCCTAGAAAAGTATCAAGCTTTAAAAGAGTATGACCTCACTTGGCACTTGATTGGGAGCCTCCAACGGCGGAAAGTAAAAGACGTGATCAATCTCGTCGATTACTTTCATGCCTTGGATTCGGTGAAGCTGGCTCAAGAAATTCAAAAGCGAGCAGAACACCCAATCAAGTGTTTCCTCCAAGTGAACATTTCTGGTGAAGAAAGTAAGCATGGATTTGCACCCGATGAACTGGATGATGTTTTAGCGGAAATCGCACAGCTGGACAAAATTGAAATTGTTGGTTTAATGACGATGGCTCCTTTTGAGGCTAGTCAAGAAGAGTTGCAGGATATTTTTTCAAAAACTCACCAACTTCAGAAACAACTAGAAAAGAAACAATTAAAAAATATGCCTTTTTCAGAACTAAGTATGGGTATGAGTCGTGACTTTGAAGTAGCCATTGCGAACGGAGCGACTTATGTTAGAATTGGGACATCATTTTTTAAATAGGAAAGAACTATGTCATTAAAAGATAAATTTAACAACTTTATTGACTACTTCACAGAAGACGGTGAAGAAGTAGAAGTTCATGAGGCAAAAGCAGCTGGGGCGGAAACACAACCAGTTCCACAGCCACAGCCGACTCCTCAAGTGACTTCTCCACGTCCGCAGATTAGTCAAAGAGAACCAGTAAAACCAAAACCGACTCCTGTGGCACCTGTTACGAATCCAGTGCCTACAGCGGCAGTGAAGGAACCTGTTTCAACAACGAAAAATACATCTGAGAATATTACTCGCTTGCATGAACGTCAACGTGAATTGGCTGCCAATCGTGCGAATACAGATGAAAAGATTACCATTGATGTACGCTATCCCCGCAAATACGAGGAAGCGACTGAAATTGTTGATCTATTACTATCTAATGAGAGTATCTTGATTGACTTCCAATATATGACTGAAGTACAAGCACGTCGTTGTTTAGATTATTTGGATGGGGCTCGTTATGTTTTAGCAGGAAATCTTCGTCGTGTTGCAAGTACCATGTACTTATTGACTCCAATTAATGTAGTCGTTAACATTGAAGATATCCGCCTTCCAAATGATGTGGAAGTGACAGAATTTGACTATGATATGAAACGTAATCGTTAAGATGGTTATCTTTCAATACTTATCAAATATCATTCAAATCTATTCCATCATTCTTGTCATCTATGCCTTACTATCTTGGTTCCCTGGGGCACCTCAGAGTACTCTTGGACAAATGGTTCACCGCCTAGTTGAACCATTTTTGAGCCTTTTTAGAAAGTTACCATTGCAGTTTGGGGGCTTGGATTTTACAGTTCTAGTAGCACTTTTGGTCTTGAACTTGATGAATCAGTTATTAGCCCGCTTGTTCCTACTTTTGATTGGATAGAATACGATGGGACAGACAGAGATTTACCAACATTTCAATCGCGAAGATCACGAATTCATTGATCGCTGTATTGAATTGTCTGAAAGAGTGGTGGAACGCTATTCTGTTGAGGTGACGGGTTTTTTAAACCCTCATCAGGTCACTATTTTACGAAATGTCGCGGCAAGCTACCAGTTACAGGTCTTTGCTTCCAGTGATGAGCAGAAAATGGAGTATGCTAAGGTTATTGTTGCTTCAGATTATTACCAATTAGATCCAAGTGACTTTGATCTGGCCTTATTGGAAATGGTCTATGCTTCAAAATTTCATCACTTGACCCATTCCCAGGTACTGGGGACCATTGTTCACCAATTAGGTGTGGAGCGCAAGTCCTTTGGAGATATTCTGACGAGTGATGGAAAGATCCAAGTATTTGTTGAACAGCGTTTTGTTCACTATTTCATGGATCACATCCAGAAAATTTCTCGGGTACCTGTTAAGCTGAGGGAAGTTCCTCTATCTGAACAAATGATCGTAGAGGAAGAAAGCCAGCAGCGAGATATTCTCGTGTCGAGTTATCGGTTAGATAAGGTGATTGCTGGGACCTTCAAGCTTTCGCGCTCACAAGCTAGTCAGTTGATTAGTTCTGGTCTAGTGAAAGTTAACTATGCGACTACTTCCAATGTTAGCTATGCTGTAGGTCTGAATGATTTAGTCAGTGTCCGACGCTTTGGGCGTCTTAAAATTGTTTCTGAAAATGGTATTTCAAAAAGTGGAAAATATAAAGTAACTGTTGAAGTACTCTTAAGTAAAAAATGAGGAGGAGTTATGGCTCTTACTGCTTTAGAAATTAAAGATAAAACTTTTGGCGTTAAATTTAGAGGGTATGATGCGAACGAAGTAGAAGAATTCCTAGATATCGTTGTTCGCGATTATGAAGATCTTGTTCGTTTAAATCATGATCAAGAATCAAAAATTCAAGCTCTTGAAGAACGCTTAAACTATTTTGATGAAATGAAAGATTCATTGAGTCAATCTGTTTTGATTGCACAAGATACTGCGGAACGTGTCAAACAAGCAGCTAACGAACGTTCTGAAAATATTGTTCGTCAAGCTGAACAAGATGCACAGCACTTAGTAGATGAAGCAAAACAAAAAGCAAATGAAATCCTTCGTCATGCAACGGATAATGCCAAGAAGGTTGCCGTTGAAACAGAGGAATTGAAGAACAAGACACGCGTCTTCCATCAACGTTTGAAATCAACCATCGAAAGCCAATTGAGCATTATCGATACACCTGAATGGGATGAAATTCTTCGTCCAACAGCTATGTACATTCAAACAAGTGATGAAGCTTTCCGTGAAATTGTGGAGAAAGCTTTGGGTGAATCAGTTCACCATCATCATGCAGAAGATGATAACATTGATTTGACTCGTCAATTCTCTCCAGCTGAAATCGAAGAATTGCAAAAACGCATCGAAGCTGCTAATTTAGAATTGGGTGCAACACAAGCGTTTGAAGGTTTGAATGAAAAAGTTCAATCCGCTTTAGAAGAAGCAGAGCACGCTCGTCATGAAAATGAGGAAGTCGTTGAGGTTGAAGAAACTGTTCAACCAGAAGATGATGCAAATCGTGAATCTGTCAATATTTTATAATTTTGTAAAAACAGGTCCATTAATGATAGGTCTAGCGAGCAGATGATGGTGGAAGATCTGCACTCCCTCTTAATGGATGATCCTTTTACAGTATTCGTTCTGAACCCTTGAGTAAGAACGGACGTTTCCCTCGTTACGGGATGAGAGGAGAAGGTCGCTTGCGACTTCTCGAACAAAGGTGGTACCACGAGCAATCGTCCTTTTTAGGATGCTCGTGTTTTTTTATAGCTTTTAAATCAATAAGGAGACATAATGAAACTCAAAGAAACATTGAATCTTGGGAAAACAGCTTTTCCAATGCGGGCTGGGCTTCCAACGAAGGAACCAGTTTGGCAAAAAGAATGGGAAGATGCAAAATTGTATCAACGCCGTCAAGAGTTGAATGAAGGAAAACCGCATTTTACCCTTCATGATGGCCCTCCCTATGCTAACGGAAATATCCACGTTGGACATGCTATGAACAAGATCTCAAAAGATATCATCGTTCGTTCTAAGTCTATGTCAGGATTTTACGCCCCTTATATTCCAGGTTGGGATACCCATGGTTTGCCAATTGAGCAAGTCTTGGCTAAACAAGGTGTGAAACGTAAAGAAATGGACTTGGTTGAGTATTTGAAACTCTGCCGTGAATACGCTCTTTCTCAAGTAGATAAACAACGCGAAGACTTTAAACGCTTAGGTGTTTCAGGTGATTGGGATCATCCTTATGTAACCTTGACGCCTGACTATGAAGCAGCGCAAATCCGCGTCTTTGGTGAAATGGCCAATAAAGGCTATATCTACCGTGGGGCTAAGCCAGTTTACTGGTCTTGGTCTTCTGAGTCAGCCCTTGCTGAAGCAGAGATTGAATACCATGATTTGGTATCAACGTCTCTTTACTATGCGAACAAGGTTAAAGATGGTAAGGGTGTCCTAGATACAGACACTTACATCGTTGTCTGGACAACAACTCCATTTACGGTTACAGCATCTCGTGGATTGACGGTAGGTGCAGAGTTTGATTATGTCGTAGTGAAACCTGCTGGATCTGACCGCAAGTATGTCGTAGCATCTGAGCTCTTGCCAAGCCTTTCTGAAAAATTCGGTTGGGAAAATGCTGAAGTCCTTGCGACTTACCAAGGGAAAGAATTGAACCATATCGTGACAGAACACCCATGGGATCCGGAAGTGGATGAATTGGTGATCCTTGGTGAGCATGTAACCCTTGATTCAGGTACTGGTATCGTCCATACTGCTCCTGGTTTTGGTGAGGATGACTACAATGTAGGGATTGCCAATGGCCTCGAAGTTGCTGTTACTGTTAATGAACGCGGAATCATGATGGAGAATGCTGGTCCTGACTTTGCAGGTCAGTTCTATGACAAGGTTGTTCCAACGGTTATCGTAAAACTTGGAGATTTGCTCCTTGCTCAAGAAGAAATCTCTCACTCCTACCCATTTGACTGGCGTACGAAAAAACCAATCATCTGGCGTGCAGTTCCACAGTGGTTCGCTTCTGTATCAAAATTCCGTCAAGATATCTTGGACGAAATTGAAAAAGTGAAATTCCACTCAGAATGGGGGAAAGTGCGTCTTTACAACATGATTCGTGACCGTGGTGACTGGGTCATCTCTCGTCAACGTGCCTGGGGTGTGCCTCTTCCAATCTTCTATGCAGAAGATGGAACACCAATCATGACAGCTGAAACCATCGAACATGTAGCGCAACTCTTTGAAGAGCATGGTTCGATCATCTGGTGGCAGCGTGAAGCGAAAGACCTCTTGCCAGAAGGATTTACCCATCCTGGTTCACCGAATGGCGAATTTACAAAAGAAACAGATATCATGGACGTCTGGTTTGACTCAGGTTCGTCTTGGAATGGGGTTGTGGTTAACCGTCCAGAACTCAAATACCCAGCTGATCTTTACCTAGAAGGGTCAGACCAATACCGTGGTTGGTTCAACTCATCTCTTATCACATCTGTGGCGAACCATGGTGTCGCACCATACAAACAAATCTTATCTCAAGGTTTTGCTTTGGATGGTAAAGGTGAGAAGATGTCTAAATCTCTTGGAAATACCATTGCTCCAAGTGATGTTGAAAAGCAATTTGGTGCTGAAATCTTGCGTCTCTGGGTAACCAGTGTAGACTCAAGCAATGACGTACGTATCTCAATGGATATCTTGAGCCAAGTGTCTGAGACTTACCGCAAGATCCGGAATACTCTTCGTTTCTTGATTGCCAACACTTCTGACTTTAATCCAGCTGAGGATGCAGTTGCCTATGACGAGCTTCGTTCAGTGGACAAGTACATGACCATTCGCTTTAACCAGCTTGTTAAGACTATCCGTGACGCTTATGAAAACTTTGAGTTCTTGACGATCTACAAGGCGCTAGTCAACTTTATCAACGTTGACTTGTCAGCCTTCTACCTGGATTTTGCCAAGGATGTTGTCTATATTGAAGGTGCAAAATCACTTGAACGCCGTCAAATGCAAACAGTCTTCTATGATATCCTTGTGAAAATCACGAAACTCTTGACGCCAATTCTTCCTCACACTGCTGAAGAAATCTGGTCTTATCTTGAGTTTGAAGCAGAAGACTTCGTTCAATTGTCAGAATTGCCAGAAGCAGAAACGTTTGCCAACCAAGAAGAAATCTTGGATACTTGGTCAGCCTTCATGGACTTCCGTGGTCAAGCGCAAAAAGCCTTGGAAGAAGCGCGGAATGAAAAAGTGATCGGTAAATCACTAGAAGCTCATTTGACAGTTTATCCAAATGAAGTTGTGAAAACACTTCTTGGAGCTGTTGATAGTAATGTAGCACAACTCTTAATTGTTTCTGAGTTGACGATCGCAGAAGGACCAGCTCCAGAAGCTGCAGTGACCTTTGAAGATGTAGCCT
This sequence comes from Streptococcus parasanguinis, assembly GCF_047465465.1. Classification (GTDB taxonomy): domain Bacteria; phylum Bacillota; class Bacilli; order Lactobacillales; family Streptococcaceae; genus Streptococcus; species Streptococcus parasanguinis_AI. The sequence goes on from NZ_JASGZU010000001.1 coordinate 57,358, forward strand.
TCACAGTTGACCGTGCTGCTGGTGAAGTTTGTGACCGTTGCCGTCGTATCGACCCAACAACGGCTGTACGCCACTACCACGCAACCATCTGTGATCACTGTGCACGCATCGTCGAAGAGAACTTTGCAGACGCAGTCGTAGAAGGATTTGAAGCTAAATAAAAGCCATTAAAAGAAGTTCCATAAAGGAACTTCTTTTTTAATGGCTAAAATGGTGTAGAAATTCATCCATTAAGGAAATAAAAAAAGTAAGGCAAATTGGCCTTACTTTGTAATTGGAAAGGAAATTTCAATTAGTTTATCGGAGTAGAGGGTTTTAATAGCGGATTGGTCAATGATTTGAAGATCAATCTTACGTTTTAAAAAGAACTCACGAATTTTTTCTACTTCAGTTTCACGAATAGCTCGGTGTTTGTTGCTGATCAACAATTCATAGTGTGATGGGGCCTGTGTAAAAACAACGTCTGTATTGCCCGCAGAATAAACCTCGACAAGCAAGGCGTCAGTGCTGGCAAGTTGGCTTTTGACCAGTGCAGCATGACTATTTGTGGTATTAATGAGCTTCATATGAGTTCCTCCTAACCTCTATCTTCATTTATTATAGCACTTTTTTATTTTTTGTGAAAGAATTCCTTTATTTTTTGTGGGTATTTTTCCACTGTTCAATGCCCCATTTGTGACTGCCACGTTTGAGTTTTTCAATAGCTTCATCTACAGGAAACCAAGCAAGATTGTTAAAATCTTCCAGTGGTTTTTGAGCCTCTGTATAATCCACTACTTCATAAATATAGGCAGGATTGTAGTAGTAGGTATCGCGATGACTGGAATAGAAATACTCATCTGCTTGGCCATAGTATTGTCCTAAAACAGCGGTAAAACCTAATTCTTCGATCAGTTCCCGTTTCAGAGCTTGCAAGTGATCTTCACCTGCCTCGATTTCCCCGCCGGGCAAGAACCAGGCTCCATTAGGAGCTTGAACGAGGATGATCTGATCCTTGTCCTTATTGGGAATAACAGCGTAGACACCATAGCGATTGACGTAGGTCACATCTTGTTTTTTTTCACCAAAACTTGGAATGGTCATGGTTTTCTCTTTTCTTATTTTTTCATCATTATATCATATTTTTTAGCAAAAATCTGGAGGGAAAAAAGAAAGAGACTGGATTTTCCAGTCTCTGAATGTACCTTTACTGATTATGATTCTGACTTCTTTTCAGCCGTCTTGTGAACAGCTTTGATATTAATATTCCCATTGCTGGTCATGACTGCTTTGAGTTGTTTCTCACTTGGATGTTCCAGGTAATAATCGGTAATGGCATCTTCGATATGGTCTTGGATGGTACGACGGAGTGGGCGGGCCCCCATTTTTGGATCGTATCCCAGATCGACCAATTTTTCTTTGACCTTCTCTGTCACATCCAGATGAATCTCATTTTGTGCGAGACGTTGATTGACTTCATCGAGCATGAGGGAAACGATTTGAAGAAGGTTTTCTTTTGATAGAGGTTGGAATTCAATGATGCCATCAAAACGGTTCATGAACTCAGGGCTAAAGAAGTTCCCGAGTTCTCCAAGTACAGAGTTGGTTCGACCTTCGCGAGCAGCTCCAAAACCAACATTGGCCTCAGCTTTACCGGTTCCAGCATTAGAGGTCATGATGATAATAGTATCTTTAAAGCTGACAGTACGGCCTTGACCATCTGTCAAACGGCCATCATCCAAGACTTGCAGGAACATATGCATGACATCTGGATGGGCTTTTTCCACTTCATCCAACAACACGAGGGAGTATGGATTGCGACGGACCTTTTCCGTTAGTTGTCCAGCTTCATCGTAACCAACATAGCCCGGAGGAGCTCCGACTAGTTTTGCTACGCTATGTTTTTCCATGTATTCACTCATATCAAAGCGGATCATATTATCTGCAGAGCCAAAGAGCTCGATCGCCAATTGTTTAGACAACTCGGTCTTTCCGACACCAGTTGGTCCGACAAAGAGGAAGCTTCCGATCGGACGGTTAGGCGATCCTAGGCCGACACGATTGCGTCGAATGGCTTTCGCGATTTTATCTACGGCATCGTCTTGACCAATCACATGAGCTTTCAAATCAGAAGCCAGATTGATCAATTGAGACTGCTCTTTTTCTTTCAAATCACCAACAGGAATATTGGTCTTTTGTTCAACGATGTGTTCAATCGTTTTTTCACTGATGACAGGGGTTTCCTGATCGGTGACATGTTGACCTTGCATTTCCTTGTATTTCGCGATTTGGTCGCGGAAGTAGGCTGCTTTTTCAAAGTCTTCTTCGCGCGTCGCTTGGGCTTTGAGGTTTTCCGCTTCAATCAAACGCTGGTCGATCACTTTTGGATCCACGAAGTTTAGGGTCAGGTTCATCTTAGACCCCGCTTCATCCAATAAATCAATGGCCTTGTCTGGCAGGAAGCGATCTTGGATGTAGCGGTTTGAAAGAATAGCTGCCGCTTCGATGGCCCCGTCTGTATAGTGGACGTGGTGGTAGTCTTCGTATTTTTTCTGGATACCCTTGAGTATGGTGATGGTTTCTTCAACCGTTGGTTCATCGACCTTAACGGGTTGCATCCGACGTTCCAAGGCCGCATCTTTTTCAATGATACGGTATTCATTGAGGGTAGTAGCCCCGACTAATTGGAGTTCTCCACGCGCCAAGGCTGGTTTGAGGATATTTCCAGCGTCCATATTGCCCTCACCAGCAGATCCTGCACCAACAATTTCATGGATTTCGTCGATGAACAGGATAACATCTTCGCGTTGACGAATTTCATCCATTAATTTTTGCATGCGTTCTTCGAATTGACCACGGATGCCTGTGCCCTGAACGAGGCTCACAACGTCTAGGCGGATGACTTCTTTTCCTTGCAATTTATGAGGAACGTCGCCATCGACGATTTTTTGAGCCAGGCCTTCCACAACGGCAGTTTTTCCGACCCCAGGCTCTCCAATCAGAACCGGGTTGTTCTTGGTTCGACGGTTGAGAATTTCGATGACACGGATAATCTCCTCGTCACGGCCAATGACAGGGTCAATATCCCCTTTGCGGGCAATTTCTGTGACATTGATGCCGAACTCTTCTAACAGTCCTTTTGGCTTTTGAGGGCGTGCTTGACGAGGGTCTTGACCACCACCACGGTTATTGTTTTGGCCGTAGCCGCCACCTCCATAACTACCTCCGGATTGAGTTGGAGGGGTTTGAGGTTCTTGCGGACTTTGGAAGTTTCCAAGGTTATTGAAGAAATCTTCAAAAGGATCTCCAGTGAGTTGGCTCCGTTGGGTCATGCCTTTCAAGAAGCTGTTATTTGGGTCTGTTTTCATAATTTTATAGCAATTTTGACAGAGGTCTACTTGTTGCTGACGTCCATTTACATTTGTATATAAATGGATGGTTGATTCATTTATTTTACAATTTTGACAAAGCATATACATACCTCACAGTAGGTTTTTGATGATTTTCCATCAAGAGACGAGCCTATTTTTGAAAGGTCAAAAATAGTCAAAGATTTATAGTTTCATTATATCAGTATTCTAGAAGTTTGCAAGAATTTGCTACGGAATGTCGCTAAGGATTGAAGAAGAGAGTAAATCAATGGAAAAATGTGAATTTTTATTGGAAGAGCTTTCTCTTTTATGATAAAATAGGAGAGTAGAAAGTAAAGAGGAGAAATAAAATGGAATCACATTTAGTACGGATTATTAACCGTTTGGAGACGATGACAAAAGACGGTGGAAACTTAAAACGTAATTTTGAACGTGACGGTGTTGTTGTCGCTGAAGTAGCATACAACCACAATGAAGAAGAAGGTTCAACCTTTACACTTCGTGATGTTAAAGCGCGTGAAACCTATACATTTGATAGCATTGATTTAATTGCAATGGAAATTTATGAATTACTTTACTAAGTAGCTGAGTGGATGAGTTTGGGGTGGTCTCAAGCTCATTTTTTGTCCATCTGGTTATAGTTTTCGTCTATAAGAAATTCTAAGCAGGAACAGTTAGGTTTGAGAGTTGAAATCTGCTATAATAGAGAGGACTATTTTCATTACTTGACTAGAAAGAGAATTGACATGACGACAATCATTGATGGGAAGGCGCTCGCTACAAAATTACAGGGTGAGATTGCGAAGAAAACAGCACGATTAAAAGAAGAGACAGGAGTTGTGCCTGGCCTCGTTGTAATCGTGGTAGGAGATAATCCAGCTAGCAAAATCTATGTAAGAAATAAAGAGCGTTCTGCTATTGCGGCAGGCTTTCGGAGTGAAGTGAGACGACTTCCTGAAAGCATCAGCCAATCTGAGTTATTAGAAGTGATCGAACACTACAATCAAGATCCCCTTTGGCATGGGATTTTGGTGCAGTTACCACTGCCTAAGCATATCGATGCGGATGCAGTCCTTTTAGCCATTGATCCGACAAAAGATGTGGATGGCTTTCATCCATTGAATATGGGACGCTTATGGGCTGGAAATCCTCTCATGGTGCCATCGACTCCTGCTGGGATCATGGAGATGTTCAAAGAGTACGGGATTGATCTAGAAGGGAAGCGAGCAGTCGTGATTGGTCGTTCCAATATCGTTGGAAAACCAATGGCGCAGTTGCTCCTTGCTAAAAATGCGACGGTAACCTTGACCCATTCCCGGACCCATCATCTGCCTAAAATTGCTAGAAGAGCAGATATCTTGGTTGTTGCGATCGGTCGTGCGAAATTTGTAACAGCAGACTTCGTGAAAGAAGGCGCCGTTGTTATTGACGTCGGAATGAATCGCGATGAGAATGGCAAATTGTGTGGGGATGTCGATTTTGACTCCGTTGCCCCTTTGGCCAGTCATATTACTCCGGTTCCAGGAGGGGTTGGGCCTATGACCGTCACCATGCTGATGGAGCAGACCTACGAAGCAGCTGTTCGTGCCTTAAAAAAATGAAAGTGTGAACAAGATGAAGTTTGTATTTGATTTAGATGGAACCCTGTCATTCGATGGTGTCACAATCGATGATGAAATCAAACAGGTCTTATTGAGAGCAGAAGAATTTGGCCATGAAGTTGCCTTTGCTTCTGCACGTTCTTACCGAGACTGCTTGGGCCTTTTAGGGGATCCATTGAGTCAGCAACTCGTGATAGGCTTAAATGGTGGATTGGCCTATCGCCAGGGGCAATTGGTATATGAGGAACAATTGGACAAAGATGTGTATCGGGAAGTCCTTGGCTTTTGTCGCCATTACAATCTACCATTTTTTGTGGATGATACCTTTGATTATAGCGGACGGATTTTGGAAAAGATTCCTTTTGTTGCTAATGTAGACCCTCTCAAGAAAGCCCAGTATCGTTCGTTAGAGGAGCTGACAGATCCGATTAAGGTTGTGATCTATATGGGTGGCCATGAGGAGCTCGTGGATGAGATCATCGAGCGAATCGAAAAGACAGACAAGGTCTATATCCGCTATCATGCGCATGAAAAATGCATCTATCTCAATCCAGCGGATACGCATAAAGCAACAACCGTAGAAGAACTCTGTGGAGAGAATTTCGTGGCTTTTGGCAATGATCAAAATGATATCGAGCTCTTTGAAAAAGCTCTTTATGCAGTTCAGATTGGTGATTTTCCAGCCCTTCGGCCTTATGCGGATGATCAATTGGTAGCCAAACAAAATCAACCACAAGCTGTGGCTGCTAAGATATTGCAAGTCTTTGCAGAATTCAGAGGAAAATAAAAGATGGAGGGGGAGTCGTGGCTTCTCCTTTTTCGCTAGAAATGAGGAAGGTATGAGAATAGTTCAGAAAGAAGAGATTCAGCGTGTCATTGTGAAGCGAGAGGTGAATTCTTATAAGGGAGATTTTGGTCGCCTGCTCTTGATTGGAGGGACTTACCCTTATGGGGGAGCCATCATTATGGCGGCGCTTGCTGCGGTTCACAGTGGAGCGGGTCTAGTCACTGTTGCAACAAATCCTGATAATCTGACAGCCCTTCATAGCCATCTTCCTGAAGCCATGGGCTTTGATTTGGCAGATCACGAACTCCTTTGTGAGCAAATTCAAAAAGCCGGTGTGATTCTTGTCGGTCCAGGCTTAAAGGAAGCAAGAGAAAGCCAAGCAATCTTGCAGATGATTTTTGAGCAAGTCTCTAGCCAGCAGGTCTTGATATTAGATGGAGGAGCTATTAGTCTTTTTGCGGCCTCTCAGTTTGACCTGCCAGAGGCTCAGTTGGTCTTTACCCCTCACCAAAAAGAATGGGAAAAACTGTCAGGGCTTGATCTAGCAAGCCAGACAGAAGGCAAGAGTCGAAGAGCAGTACAGAACTTTCCTCAAGGGACTGTCATTGTAGAAAAAGGGCCACACACCCGCATTTGGACAAGTGGGCAAGATGAGGGCTATCAGCTAGATGTTGGTGGTCCCTATCAAGCCACAGGGGGCATGGGGGATACCTTGGCTGGGATGATCGCAGGATTTGCGGGTCAATTTCCACAGGTCAGTCTCTATGAGCGCGTGGTGGTTGCGACCTATCTCCATTCAGCCATTGCAGAAGACTTGAGCAAGGAGTTTTATGTGGTTCTACCCACGACCATCAGCCAAGAAATCCCAAAATGGATGAAGAAGTGGAGTGACAAAGATCAGGTTATCAGCACTGAAAATAGAAAATAGGTAAAAAAGATGAAGGAAAGCATTCGGAAAGCAAATCAGTATATCGATGAAAACAGGGAGAAGGTCAACCAGCTATATAGAGGAGCATTTCATTTGTTACCTCCAATCGGCTGGATGAACGATCCAAATGGCTTTGTTTATTTCCGTGGAGAATACCATTTGTTTTACCAATTCTATCCCTATGATAGTGTTTGGGGTCCCATGCATTGGGGGCATGCCAAATCAAAAGATCTTCTCCATTGGGAAGAACTGCCAGTAGCTTTAGCACCAAGTGAAAGCTATGATAAGGATGGCTGCTTCTCGGGTAGTGCTATTGTGAAAGATGACAAGCTCTATTTGCTGTATACGGGTCATGTAGACGATGAGGAAAATCGCGAGGAGACTCAGTGTCTTGCGGTTTCGACAGATGGCATTACCTTTGAAAAGTTGCCAACTAATCCAGTGATCCATGCTCAACATATTGAGGGGATCGCAGATATTGCAGATTTTCGTGATCCTAAAGTATTTGAATATCAAGGAAGCTATTACGCTGTCGTTGCTTCTAAGACGCCAGATGACAGAGGTCAAATTCTCCTATTTGCATCAAGTAATCTAGTAGATTGGGCCTTTACATCAGTTCTTTTAGAAGGTGAAAAAGGGCAAGGGATTATGTGGGAGTGTCCCGATTTCTTCCCTTTAGATGGCAAATGGGTCTTGATCTTGTCACCCATTGAAATGGAAAGACAGCAAGAAAAATACTGGAACTTAAATTCGACGGTTGCCTTTATCGGTGACATGAATTGGGAAACGGGGCATTTTCGTGTCGATTCCTATGATGAAATGGATGGCGGTTTGGATTTCTATGCTCCTCAAACTTGTCAAGGACCAAAGGGCGAACGATACATGGTTGCCTGGATGCAAATGTGGCACCGGTCTATCCCCAGTCATGATTTAGCTCATGGGTGGGCAGGTAGTATGACTCTTCCAAGAAAATTGTCTCTGAAAGACGGACGATTAGTTCAGGAGTTACCTGAGTCAGTGAACGAACACTTTCTTGTAGAGCATGCGTCAGAAACCATTGTTAAGGGCAATCAAATCACGATCCCAGCTAGAAGGAAACAAACCTTGTTTGAACTAGATGCCAAACCGGGTCGCTCCTTTATCCTTGGATATGGTGATGAAACTGATCCTGATAGTGTCTTGCAATTGGTTTACGACGCCTCTCAAAAACGCTTTAGCTTAAGTCGAGACCAATTTGGGCACCTCATTACTGGAAAAGAAAATCCAGCATTTCAATCGAGATGGATTCAGTTGGATGCTGACAAAGATCATCATTTTTCGATCATTCGCGATACCAACTCAATTGAAGTATTCGTGGATGGCCAAACTCTCTCGATGACCTTTTATGAAACGACTGAGAATCCCGTCTATAATCTCACAGCAGATGAAGGGGTTGATTGGATCGTAAAAACCTATCAAAAATAGGAAAGCAATAGCCTCCTAAAGAATAAAAAGACAAGTACTGTGACTTGTCTTTTTTGTGTATTCCAACTTGGTCTTGAGTTTTAAGGTTTCTGGTGTCAAACAGACAAGTAGAGAGCAACTTGAATAAAATGAGGCCTGTAGAGAAAGGAAATTCATGATTTCGCTTTGTCTGCCAGCCTTTTTTGGTGTTTTTTGGTATAATTAAACTTGATCATATTCTGCAGAAAGGAGTTCCTATGTCCAACTATTTATCCGTATCAAGTTTGACCAAATATTTGAAATTAAAATTTGATAAGGATCCCTATTTGGAAAGGGTTTATCTGACAGGGCAGGTCTCCAATTTCCGAAAACGTCCCAACCACCAGTATTTTTCATTAAAAGATGAAAAAGCGGTCATTCAGGCAACGGTCTGGGCTGGGGTTTATCGAAGCTTTGGTTTTGAGCTAGAAGAAGGCATGAAGATCAACGTCATCGGTCGCATTCAGCTCTATGAGCCAAGTGGGAGTTATTCCATTGTCATTGAAAAGGCTGAGCCAGATGGGGTAGGGGCCTTGGCCATCCAATTTGAGCAACTCAAGAAAAAGTTGACCGAAGAAGGGCTCTTTCAGGATCGGTGGAAGCAAGCTCTGCCACAATTTCCAAGAAAGATCGGGGTCATTACCAGTCAAAGTGGGGCCGTGATTCGCGATATTATCACAACGGTGAGTCGACGCTTCCCTGGTGTAGAAATTGTGCTCTACCCGACCAAGGTTCAGGGTGAAGGCGCTGCTAGTGAGGTGGTTGCTAATATTCAAAGGGCCAACCAACGGGATGATTTGGATGTCTTGATTATCGGTCGTGGGGGCGGTTCGATTGAAGATCTCTGGGCCTTTAATGAAGAAGAAGTGGTGAGAGCCATTTTTGAATCGCGGATTCCGATTATCTCCAGTGTTGGACATGAGACAGATACGACTCTAGCCGATTTTGTAGCAGACCGACGAGCTGCTACTCCGACAGCCGCTGCTGAATTGGCTACTCCGGTGACCAAATTGGATCTCTTGTCCCATTTACAAAAGCAGGAAAATCGCATGGCAACAGCCATGTCCAATCGCTTGGCCTATAATCGTGAGCGCTTGGCCAAATTAAGTCAATCGGTTATTTTTAGACAGCCTGAAAGACTCTATGATGGCTACCTGCAAAAGATTGACCAGTTGCAATTGCGCTTGAAACAAGGGATGCGCGATGCGTATGGACAAGGGGTCAATCAGCTGCAAGGTCTGCGTCATCGCTTAGAAGCCATGTCTCCTTTGCATCGCATCGAGCGCTACCAAGACCGCCTGCTCCAAGATAAGAGAATCTTAACCAACCGAATGGAACAAGTCCTAAAAGAGCAAAAGATCAAGGTGCAAGGCTTATCAGAAGCCCTCTTGATGCTCGATACGAGTCGGATTATTGCGCGTGGCTATGCCATGGTTAAGGAAGGAGATCAGGTCCTAGATTCCGTTGCGAAAGTAACAGAAGGGGACCCGCTGTCACTCATCATGAGAGATGGCCAGTTAGAAGTAGAGGTAAAACATGTCGAAAGAAAAGAAATTTGAAGAAAATTTAGCAGATTTGGAAGCTATCGTCCAAAAATTGGAGAGCGGTGATGTGGCTCTAGAAGAAGCTATCACAGAATTCCAAAAAGGAATGAAGTTGTCAAAAGAATTGCAAGATACCTTGGATCAAGCAGAGAAAACCTTGGTCAAGGTCATGCAAGCAGATGGTACTGAAGCGGATCTAGCATGAGACAAGAAGAAAAACGAAATAGAGTAGAGCAAGCAGTTCGCTCTTTTTATGAGGAGAAAGCCGTTGCCCCCCATTTAGTGGAGTCGGTCCTTTATTCGATCCAGGCAGGAGGAAAACGCCTGCGCCCCTTGCTCCTTCTAGAATTGTTAGAGGCCTTTGGACTGGAATTGACGGAGGCTCACTTTCAAGTGGCAGGGGCTTTAGAGATGATCCATACAGGAAGCCTTATTCACGATGATCTGCCTGCCATGGACAATGATGATTACCGTCGGGGACAATTGACCAATCATAAGAAATTCGGAGAGGACCTGGCAATTTTAGCAGGGGATGCGCTTTTTCTCGATCCTTTTGGGATGATAGCTGCGAGTGCCCTTCCAGATGTGGTCAAGGTCTCCTTGATTCTTGAATTGTCAGATGCTTCCGGTAGTCGTGGAATGGTAGCTGGCCAAGTCCTTGACATGGAAGGGGAGCACAAACAGCTCACGCTAGCAGAGTTGCAGACCATCCATGCCAATAAGACAGGGCGCCTCCTTGCCTATCCTTTCATTGCAGCTGGTTTGATTTTAGAGTTGCAAGCAGACATTGCTCTGCTCTTAGAAAAAATCGGGAAAAAATTAGGCCTGGCTTTTCAAGTACGGGATGATATTTTGGATCTGGTCGCTGATTTTGAAGCTTTGGGGAAGACCCCTCAAAAGGACTTAGTGGCTGAAAAATCGACCTATCCAGCCCTGTTGGGATTGGAAGAATCAAAAGCTTTGCTGATAAGAGAATTAGATGCTTGCGAGGACTTGTTGGATCAGATTACAGCTGCTTGCGACTTTGATCCGCAAGCGATCAAGAAATTAATAGAAGGATTACGAATAGATGGCTAAGGAAAGAGTGGATGTATTAGCCTATAAACAAGGCCTATTTGATACCCGCGAACAAGCCAAAAGAGGGGTGATGGCAGGTCTTGTCGTTGCCGTTATCAATGGTGAGCGCTTCGATAAACCGGGTGAAAAAATCGATGAAGCAACCGAGTTGAAATTAAAGGGCGAAAAGCTCAAATATGTCAGCCGGGGCGGTCTTAAATTAGAAAAAGCCCTGAACCAATTTGGTTTGTCTGTAGAGGGTAAAATTGCGATTGATATTGGGGCTTCTACAGGTGGCTTTACCGATGTCATGCTGCAAAATGGAGCCAGCCAGGTCTTTTCAGTGGATGTCGGGACCAATCAGTTGGCCTGGAAATTGCGCAATGATCCTCGAGTGGTCTCGATGGAACAGTTCAATTTCCGCTATGCCGAGCCAGATGATTTTGAAGCGACACCGAGCTTTGCGAGTATCGATGTCAGCTTTATTTCCTTGGACTTGATTCTGCCAGCCCTTCACCGGATTTTGGCAGAAAATGGACAAGTCGTGGCCTTGGTGAAACCTCAGTTTGAGGCAGGACGTGAACAGATCGGGAAAAATGGGATCATTAAGGATCCTAAGATTCATTTAGCCGTTCTTGAAAAGGTCGCTGCTTTTGCAGGGACACATGGCTTTGCGGTAATGGGAGTAGATTATTCCCCTATCCAAGGAGGCCATGGCAACATCGAATTTTTGATGTATCTAGAAAAAAAAGAAGAGAAAACAAAGCCAACTACAGAGCAGCTGGAGGCTGTTGTGGAGCGGGCACACAAGGAATTTAAACATGAAGAGTAAGAATATTAGATTAGAAAAAATTCGCCGCTTCATTCGCGATCATGAAGTGGGGACGCAAGAAGAGATCGTCGAACATTTGAAAGAAGAAGGCATCTCAGCAACCCAAGCGACAGTATCACGGGATATCAAAGAATTGGGCATCGTAAAACGCCCTCTGAAAGATATGACCTATGTCTATGAATTGCCACGTAAGCACCACCAAGGGATCGGGATGATCGAAAGCAATATCTTGTCTCATCGTCGGATGGGAGAATATGTCAATTTCACCATGGTTCCAGGGACAGCTCCTTTAGTTAAACGTCGCTTGCGGGAGATTTATAAGGAGCATATCTTTAGTATTGTTGCAGATGATGATACGATCTTGTTGATTGCTTATTCCGCACCAGAAGCAGAGAATATCCTCAAATCAATCTTTGGGTGGTAAGAGCCTATGCTATTAGAAATTTCGATTAAGAACTTTGCCATTATCGAAGAGATTTCCTTAAATTTTGAAAAGGGAATGACGGTACTGACAGGGGAAACAGGTGCTGGTAAATCCATCATCATCGATGCCATGAACATGATGCTGGGAAGCCGTGCAACGAAGGATGTCATTCGACACGGAGCCCCAAAAGCGGAAATCGAAGGTCTCTTCACCGTTGAGAGCAATCGTCACTTGACGGCTCTCTTTGAAGAGCAAGGACTAGAGTGGACCGATGAATTGATCATTCGCCGAGAGATCTTGCAAAATGGACGAAGTGTCAGCCGGATCAATGGACAAATGGTGAATTTGTCTGTCTTAAAGGCAGTTGGGCAACATTTGGTGGACATCCATGGCCAGCATGATCAGGAAGAACTTATGCGGCCCCAATTGCATATCGCTATGCTGGATGAATTTGGGGATGCAGCCTTTTTCCAAACTAAAGATGCTTATCGTCAGACCTTTGAAGACTACAAACGCCTGCGCAAACAAGTGATGGAACTCCAGCGCAATCAGCAGGAAAACAAGGCCCGTATTGAGATGTTGGAGTTTCAAATTGCAGAGATTGAGGCAGCAGCCTTGGAAGTGGATGAGGACCTGCGTCTGGAGCAAGAACGCCAACGCCTGCTCAATCACAAGATGATTGCAGATACCCTAACCAATGCCTATACTATGCTGGATGCAGAAGAATTCTCGAGCCTCTCTAATGTTCGCTCAGCCATGAATGATCTGGAGAGCATCGAAGAATATGATCCCAGCTACAAAGAGCTCTCAAGCCAATTATCTGAAACCTTCTATGCCCTTGAGGATATTACCAAGCGCTTAGAAGATGTGGTCGATGGTCTGGAGTTTGATGGCAATCGCCTCATGCAGGTGGAATCGCGTTTGGATTTGATCCACTCTATCACGCGCAAGTATGGTGGCCAAGTCAAGGACGTCTTGGAATACCTGGCGCAAATCACCAAAGAATATAGCCTCCTCACTGGAAGTGACCTCTCGTCTGAGGATTTGGAAAAAGAACTCAAACGTTTGGAAAAGAGTTTGGTCACCTTGGCTCAAGATTTGAGTGATCAGCGGCATACTTTGGCCCAAGCCTTGGAAAATGAAATCCAGCAAGAATTGGCAGATCTCTACATGGACAAGGCGCGCTTCCAAGTGCGTTTTAGCAAGGCTAAGTTTAATCGGGAGGGAAATGAAGCTGTCGAATTTTATATTTCGACCAACCCAGGTGAGGACTTTAAACCCCTTGTCAAGGTAGCATCTGGCGGAGAATTGTCACGCTTGATGTTGGCCATTAAATCTGCTTTTTCTCGAAAAGAAGGAAAAACTAGTATCGTCTTTGACGAGGTGGATACAGGAGTCTCTGGGCGCGTGGCCCAAGCCATCGCAGCGAAAATTCATAAGATTGGTCAAAATGGCCAAGTGCTTGCCATTTCTCACCTGCCTCAAGTCATCGCTGCAGCAGATTATCAATTCTATATTGAGAAAATCAGTGATGAACACTCAACTGTCTCTACTGTGCGTTTGCTCAATAGAGAAGAACGAATCGAAGAAATTGCCAAGATGCTGGCAGGAGAGGATCTAACGGAAGCTGCCCGTCAACAAGCAGAGCAACTTCTCAAGCGTTAAGAGAAAGAAGGTTTGAAACAATGTCAAGATACTTTGTAGTCGGAGATATTCACGGAAAAGCACAAATGCTAGAAGAGCTCATGACAGAGTGGGATGGAAAAGCTCAATTGGTCTTTTTAGGGGATTTGATAGATCGAGGCGAAAATGGCAAACGATCAATTGAAATCGTAAAGGACTACGTAGACCATCACGGAGCGGTTTGCCTTTCCGGGAATCACGAGTACATGTTTTTAGCCTGGTTGGACAATCCAGAAGAGCGTTATGATCACTACCGAAGAAATGGTGGCGATACGACCATCAACTCTCTGTTAGGCCGGCCGCTCGATGCTCCTGTAGATGGGATTGCGGATGCGCAAGCAGTAGAAAATGTCGTTCCTGACTTGGTGGCCTTCATCCGCAGTTTGCCCTTTGACTACGAGACAGAAACCTATTACTTTGTTCACGCTGGTGTGGATCTAACCCTTGAAAATTGGCGAGAAACCAGTGATTACCAAAAGGTCTGGATCCGAAAACCATTCCATGAAGCGGAGAATCATACAGGCAAATGTATCGTCTTTGGCCATACACCAGTCTATGGACTGCTCAATGAGCCAGTCGGCACCGAAAATCTTTGGATTTCAGATCAGAAAATGGGCGTCGATGGGGGCGCTGTCTTTGGTGGAGTCCTCCATGGATTGCTCTTGGATGATCAAGGCATTGTCCATGACCATGTCCTTCATAATACAGGTTTTTCTGCCGCAGACGACTGAGGAGGCAGGAATGGATATCTTTCACTGCAAAACCCCGTGTTTTTTGATATAATGAAAACAGAACATTCTTAGGAAGAGTATAGAAATATATGGCAAATATTAAAATAGTTACAGACTCATCTATTACAATTGAGCCTGAAGTGGTTGAAGAATATGGCATCACCATTGTGCCACTTTCTGTTATGGTGGATGGAGTCCTTTATTCCGACAGTGAGTTGGGCGAAGGGGACTTCTTGCGCTTAATGCAATCTAGCAAAAATCTTCCAAAGACCAGCCAACCACCCGTTGGAGTCTTTGCGGAGGTGTATGAAAAGTTAGCAGCAGACGGAGCTCATATCGTTTCGATTCATATGTCTCATGCCTTATCCGGAACAGTAGAGGCAGCTCGTCAAGGGGCAACCTTATCAGGGGCAGAAGTAACTGTGATTGATAGTGGCTTTACAGACCAGGCGATGAAGTTCCAAGTGGTTGAAGCAGCTAAGTTGGCTAAAGAAGGAGCAGATCTAGACACCGTTTTAGCTCGTATCGAAGAAGTCAAAGAAAAGACAGAGTTGTATATCGGCGTATCTACCTTGGAAAATCTAGTTAAAGGTGGTCGGATTGGCCGTGTTACCGGACTTTTGAGCTCGCTTCTTAACATCCGTGTGGTGATGGAAATGAAGGACCATCAATTAGAACCAATCGTCAAGGGACGTGGAAACAAGACCTTTAAGAAGTGGTTGGATGAATTGGTAGAGAAACTATCCCACAGCAAGGTGGCTGAGATCGGGATTTCCTACGCAGGGACGCCAGAATGGGCAAATGAAATGAAGGCTCAGTTGCAATCGCTCGTTGAAAATGCGATCCCAGTTCTCGAAACTGGATCGATTATCCAAACCCATACAGGTGAGAATGCATTTGCAGTTTTGGTGCGCTACGAATAAGCTGAATAAATGTTTGAAAAAACAGGTTTAGTACTTGACCTAAAGGCTTTTTTTAGATATTATAGTACTGTTAAGGCGTAAAGCCTAAAAAAATTTGGAGGATTTGTTAAATGGCTAACAAACAAGATTTGATCGCAAAAGTGGCAGAAGCTACAGAATTGACTAAAAAAGATTCAGCAGCAGCTGTTGATGCTGTATTCGCAGCAGTTTCAGAATACCTTTCAAAAGGTGAAAAAGTTCAATTGATCGGTTTCGGTAACTTCGAAGTTCGTGAACGTGCAGCTCGTAAAGGTCGCAACCCACAAACTGGTAAAGAAATCAAAATCGCAGCTTCTAAAGTTCCAGCATTCAAAGCTGGTAAAGCTCTTAAAGAAGCAGTTAAATAATTGCATTTTGAAAATCCATCCTAGATTTCTAGGGTGGTTTTTTTGTTGGACAGCTCTATAGGATAAGGGTATAATAGGAAAAAGAAAGAGAGAAAAGACCATGCGAGTCATTTTAGGACTATTTGCCTTGTTGTTAATCCGACCTATTTTGTATCTATTGAAAGGGCTGTGGTTTGTACTGGAATTTTGCTTTATGATCCTCGTGGTCAAAATGATCTTAGGAACTGTACGCTGGATGACCAGTTGGATCGGTTGAGAGTAGATGAATCTATTTCAGGCTCGTGAATCAATGTCCCCTGGACATAACCTCGCTTTTCCATTTTTAGGCTCGTGAAAAAAATGTCCACTGGACATTTTTTTTTATTAAAAGCATTCTAAATAGTGATTTATTTTGAAACATGATATAATAAGGGTAACGAATCGATTAAATCATATTGGAAAGGGGGGATCATAGTGAACGCATTGCATCGTCATGAAGAAGAGCGCGTGGAAGAAGTCTTGCAAAATTTACGTGCTAAGGGCATTCGGATTACCGATACCCGCAGAGCAGTTCTTTCCTATTTAGTGGCGAGTCATGAACATCCAAGCGCTGAGAAGATCTATCGTGATTTATTGCCTCAGTTTCCAAGCATGAGTCTAGCAACTGTCTACAACAATATCAAAGTATTAATTGATGAGGGGGTTGTCTCTGAGATCAAGGTTCGCAATGATACCACGACCTATTTTGATTTCATGGGGCATGACCATTTGAATGTGGTGTGTGAAAAATGTGGCCGTATCGCAGATGTGGACATTGAAGTCCCAGATCTTCGCGAAGAAGCAGCCAGTCAAAGTGGCTACCAGATCACCAAGACTCAGATGACCGTCTATGGCATTTGCCCCGACTGTCAGAAAAATTAATGTGAGAGAAACCAGAGCCGTCAGGCTCTTTTTTGTATGGTAAAACCACACTAGGATAGTGAAGGAAAAATAGGAGAAATCATGATATAATATACTTTTGAAATCAAACAATAGGAGAACGAGATGAAAAAGCTGGAGAATTTTTCTTGGAAGATGTGGCATATTCTTTCCCTAGTTGCTGTGACCGTTCTAATGGTTGGCGGTATCTGGAGCTTTTTTTACCTAAAAGAAGCGGTACATGTTGTGAGTGATAGAGATTATGATTATGTTGGTCGAGGACAACGCTTATTGG
The DNA here is from genome assembly GCF_047465465.1 of Streptococcus parasanguinis. Classification (GTDB taxonomy): domain Bacteria; phylum Bacillota; class Bacilli; order Lactobacillales; family Streptococcaceae; genus Streptococcus; species Streptococcus parasanguinis_AI. The sequence goes on from NZ_JASGZU010000001.1 coordinate 74,277, forward strand.
AAAATCGAATCATTAGTGAAGAGGCCACCGGAATTCCAATATTGGCTTATAGTTTTAAGAAAGAAGATAGAAAAAACAACCCATATATTTATGCTGTCGGATCCCAATATATAGCCCTTCAAGATTCTAAACTAATCAGTGATGAAGATAAGAAAAAAGATGTAAATGAATATTTTAGAATTCGGTATTATGAATTGGGCCAAGAGAAGGGAGAAGGTCATACCATTGATGTTTTAAAACTCGTTCAAAAAATGGGTTACGATTCGATTGAAGGAAACATGCGAAGTAGCATGTTTACAGATGGAAAAGATGAGTACGTAGCTTTCAATGTTACAAAAAATGATCTCCTATTTGTGAATCTGAACAAGGGAGAAATCGCAGAGACAGTTCCCAAAATGGTTGTTGATTTTGGTTACAGTGGATTTTATCAAATATTGCTTGCACCCGATTTTGAGACAAAAAAATACAGTCATGAGAGAGACAAAATAGGTGTAGGAGTAAGTTTGTTAGATTATGGATTTGATGATGAAGATGAAAAAGAAGAAACTTCCTCAAGTTCTACGGAGAGATTAGATCGTAATGGTGTGAAGGTGAAGGATAGTAAACTCTTAACCCAACTAAAAAAATATCGCCGTCTCCTGATTCTAAAAAATAACCTTACTATGGAGGAGGATAAAACTATCATCAAGAGTTTGTTTCCTGATGCAGATCATTTTAGTTGGTCTATTGACGCTTCTTATACAAAAAGTGGGCAGAAAGAAACCGTTCGGAATGCTGAAGAGTTTAAAAAGGTTATAAAGGAGGAAAGAGTTGAAGAAGAGTTGGAACGTGAATTTGAAGAAACATTTCAAGAAGGGCCAGACGACGATTAGTGATCGGTCAAAAGCCGTTCTAGTGGTTATCTGCTTCCTACTGTTTATAGGATTCTATTTTTATAGAAATTTAGACGCTAACCTAAAAGGTTTCTATGATAGTAGAAGTTTCCGAGGAGATATACAGATTACAGGTTTCTCTTGGACTCGGCCCAATGCTGGTCCGGATGTGAATTTTATCTATTCTGAAACGGTTGAAGGGAAAAAGATTTCAATTCCCCTGAAAAAATCAGTCAGATTTAAACACTTGGTGATGCCGTATTCTAATAAGATTGATTTAGCTGAAAACTTAAGAGTAGAAAATACCTATGATGATTTTGATAGAGCCTATTTGCCCATTATAGAGAAGGGGTTTGAATTCAGTACTGAGCGAATCGAGCTTGAATCAGTACTGAGCGAATCGAGCTTGAAGCAGAATTAGATAAAAAAATTAACGAGTATAGTGCTTTTAGCGGCTCTTGGATTGAAATAAGCTTATCCCCCGTTAAGAAACGAGGTAACAATTATTTCAGTTTGATGGAGCAATATGAGAATGGCATTCCTAATTCTGAGTTAAAAATTCTAGGGGGATGGTATGATGTCTCGTATAGTAGTTTTATCGAATCAGGAGACATTTATGTTAAAATTATCTCCCCGGAAAATATAAGTCGATTTAAAGAATCAGAGTATGATTTTAAATCAGTTTTGAAGGATTACTTGGCAATTAAGTCTCTACCAGATGGGTGGTATGGCCTGTTCGATAATGGGAAACAAGTATCTGAGACTGTTGAAATTCGGAATGGAAAGGTTAGGGGGTGAAAGGAGACATGGTAAAAGGAAAAATAAAATTTAATCATCAGTTATTGCGTCAGCTTGGCTTATTTACGGCCTATGTTTTGACCTTATTGATGTCACCGTTTTATACATATCAAAAAATAGGGGAGAATGATTCGGCACAGTTTACGATTTTCCTAGGTGAACATTCTCTCTACAATGCCAAAGAGTTTGAAGGCCTCATCCATTCTTATTTCACGACGTCACTTATTATTCTTTTTGTCCTACCAGTACTTGCTATTTTTGTAAAATATCTCCTAAATAAAACAGGCTATCCTTTGCTGGCGCATCTTCAATCACTGTTAATTTTTGTAGCCTGTAGCATTATTTTAATCTTTACCATGTTTTCTATGACTGTTCAAATAGACCTCCTACGGTTGGAATGGGGATTTTATTTATGTCAAGCCTTCTATTGGATTTTTATCCTCAGAGAGTGGTGGAATGTCAGTGGGATTGTTTATAGACGAAATCATCCTTTAGAAGATGAAAGAGCATAAGAGAAGTAGCAATCGGCAGAATAAACCTATTTCTACATAAGAATAAACATTCCTCAATTTCAAACCAGAGCCGTCAGGCTCTTTTTTGTGAGAAATTGCACTTTTCTATGGTCGCCACTAGATTTTTTACTGAAAATCTAGTAGAATAAAATAGATAAACGGGGGGAACCTCGGAGAATAAAAAGGAGATCCATCTAATGGTAAAATTGGTTTTTGCTCGCCACGGTGAGTCTGAATGGAACAAAGCTAACCTTTTCACTGGTTGGGCTGATGTTGATTTGTCTGAAAAAGGTACACAACAAGCGATCGACGCTGGTAAATTGATCAAAGAAGCTGGTATCGAATTTGACCAAGCATACACTTCAGTATTGAAACGTGCGATCAAAACAACAAACCTTGCGCTTGAAGCTTCTGACCAATTGTGGGTTCCAGTTGAAAAATCATGGCGTTTGAACGAACGTCACTACGGTGGTTTGACTGGTAAAAACAAAGCAGAAGCTGCTGAACAATTTGGTGATGAACAAGTTCACATCTGGCGTCGTTCTTACGATGTATTGCCTCCTGCAATGGACCGTGATGATGAACACTCAGCACACACTGACCGTCGTTACGCTTCACTTGACGATTCAGTGATTCCAGATGCTGAAAACTTGAAAGTTACTTTGGAACGTGCTCTTCCATTCTGGGAAGATAAAATCGCTCCAGCTCTTAAAGACGGTAAAAACGTATTCGTAGGAGCACACGGTAACTCAATCCGTGCCCTTGTAAAACACATCAAACAATTGTCAGACGACGAAATCATGGATGTGGAAATCCCTAACTTCCCACCATTGGTATTCGAATTTGACGAAAAATTGAACGTTGTAAAAGAATACTATCTTGGTAAATAAAAATATCCAGTGGATATTTTTATCCCGAGCCTGAAAACGCAAAAGCGAGGCAATTCTAACGGGATACGTTATCAATCATAGAAAGCTGACTTCGGTCAGCTTTTTTGCTTGTCTTCCTTAGATCCTAGCTGGTTTTGGGTTTTCAGGGTCTCCTAAAAATGTTATAATAGAGTGTTACTAAATTGGGTTCCATTAGCCCTGAAAGGAAAAGAAAATGACAAAATCATTCTACATCACAACCCCTATCTATTACCCATCTGGTAAATTGCATATTGGTTCAGCTTATACAACGATCGCCTGTGACGTCTTGGCGCGTTACAAACGCATGATGAACTACGATGTCTTCTACCTGACTGGTCTCGATGAGCATGGTCAAAAGATCCAACAAAAAGCAGAAGAAGCTGGGATTACGCCGCAAGCTTATGTAGATGGGATGGCAGTTGGAGTGAAAGAACTCTGGCAATTACTCGATATCTCATATGATAAATTCATCCGTACGACAGACGATTATCATGAAAAAGTGGTGGCTCAAGTCTTTGAACGTTTGCTGGCGCAAGATGATATCTACCTGGGTGAGTACTCTGGCTGGTATTCAGTCTCTGATGAAGAGTTCTTTACAGAAAGCCAATTGGCTGAGGTATTCCGTGATGAGAATGGCAAGGTCATCGGTGGGGTAGCCCCATCAGGCCACGAAGTAGAATGGGTCTCTGAAGAATCTTACTTCCTTCGCCTCAGCAAATACCAAGACCGCTTGGTTGAATTTTTCAAATCCCAACCGGACTTTATCACACCAGATGGTCGTCTCAATGAAATGTTGAAAAACTTCATCGAGCCAGGCTTGGAAGATTTGGCAGTATCTCGGACCACCTTTACCTGGGGAGTTCCAGTTCCATCTAATCCAAAACACGTAGTCTATGTATGGATCGATGCCCTTCTTAACTATGTGACAGCTCTTGGTTATGGTCAAGAAGATCATGAAAACTTTGATAAGTTCTGGAACGGAACCGTCTTCCACATGGTTGGAAAAGACATCCTTCGTTTCCACTCGATCTACTGGCCAATCCTTCTCATGATGTTGGATATCAAATTGCCAGAACGCTTGATTGCCCATGGTTGGTTTGTCATGAAAGACGGTAAGATGTCTAAGTCTAAAGGAAATGTCATCTACCCAGAAATGTTGGTGGAACGCTTTGGCTTGGATCCACTTCGTTACTACCTCATGCGCAGTTTGCCAGTGGGTTCAGACGGTACCTTCACACCAGAAGACTACGTGGCCCGCATCAACTATGAATTGGCCAATGACCTTGGAAACCTCCTCAACCGGACAGTCGCCATGATCAATAAATACTTTGGTGGTCAAGTTCCAGCTTATGTCGAAAATGTTACTGCATTTGATGCAGATTTGACTAAGGTAGTTGAAGAAAACATCGCTGAATACCACAAGCAAATGAACGCGGTTGATTACCCACGCGCTTTGGAAGCCGTATGGAACATCATCTCTCGGACCAACAAGTATATCGATGAGACAGCGCCTTGGGTCCTCGCTAAAGAAGATGGTGACAAGGAACAATTGGCGGCAGTCATGGCTCACTTGGCAGCTAGCCTTCGTGTCGTGGCTCACTTGATTCAACCATTCATGATGAACACCTCAAATGCCATCATGGAACAACTTGGCTTGGGCTTAGACTTCGATCTTGAAAACTTGACCCTAGCAGGCTTCCCTGAAAATGTCACAGTGGTTGCCAAAGGAACTCCAATCTTCCCACGTCTCGATATGGAAGAAGAAATTGCCTACATCCAATCTCAAATGACTGCTGGAAAACCACAAGAAAAAGAATGGATTCCAGAAGAAGTGGAACTCAAGTCTGAAAAAGATGAGATCAAATTTGAAGACTTTGACAAGGTTGAAATCCGTGTAGCAGAAGTCAAAGAAGTGGAACGCGTCGAAGGATCAGACAAACTGCTTCGCTTCCGTCTAGATGCAGGAGATGGCGAAGACCGTCAAATCCTCTCTGGTATCGCGAAATTCTATCCAAATGAACAAGAATTGGTCGGCAAGAAACTTCAAATTGTGGCCAACCTCAAACCACGTAAGATGATGAAGAAATATGTCAGCCAAGGCATGATTCTTTCTGCTGAACACGGAGATCAATTAACAGTCTTAACTGTTGATCCATCTGTTCCAAATGGAAGCATTATCGGCTAAACGATAGACAAAGAAAAAATCATCTAAAAAACTTTCCTTAGGTGAGTACGGACGTCAGCGAACTTCGAAGAAGTTCCATGACTTAGTTTTGGACCCTAGGTTCCAAAACTCCCGAGTGCTAGAAACACAATTGTTTCTAGCACTTTCCTCACGGCGGAAAGTTTCAGTAGATGATTGAATAATTCTAACGAATAAATTTTTTGATTTTTATAGAATTAATTTGATTTGTAAGAAAGAACAGATTGTCTACACTCTCAAGCACTCCCGCGGGAGTGCTTTTCTTGTATTGATATGGTTCCCATCATTGAATTTTACAAGGATGGTAGATGAGTCCTATTAGTAATGGGTGTTAACGGAGACTTCCGCAGTGAGAAAAGAGTCTGAAACGGTATCGTTTCAGACTCTCGGAAGATTTGAGACAGTGGGCTCAAATCTTAGGTATGGAATCCCAAAGGGATTCGCTACCGTCCGTCCTCACCTAAGGAAAGTCTCCGAATATAGTCCCTATTCATCCGGCCGGTATTCCAAGATATCTCCTGGCTGGCAGTCGAGTTCTTTGCAGATGGCTTCAAGGGTGGTGAAGCGGATGGCTTTGGCCTTGCCGGTTTTGAGGATGGAGAGGTTAGCAGTCGTGATGCCGATTTTGTCGGCTAGCTCATTGGATTTCATTTTCCGCTTGGCCAGCATGACATCTAGATTGACGATAATCATGGCACCCTCCTTAAATGGTTAGCTCATTTTCTTCAGCAATCTCAATACCTCTCTCCAGAATCTTGCCAGAGACCCAGACGATTGGAACGGCAAGGAGAAGCCCTGTGTTAAAGGTAAATTGGAAAGTAAAGGGAAGGAGATAAGCATTTCCACTGGTTTCAAGTGTGCCAGACATAAAGGACAAGACCAAGAGAATCTTCCAAGCTCGGTTGCAAAGATCAATGTTGGAGTGAGAAAAGATCTTTTCTTGGTAGAGATTTTGGAGGAAGCTGCGAATGGTGATGAGAAGGTAAATATAGATAGCGCTTGAGGCTAGTGGGAAGAGCAGCTGCCAGAGAGGTTGTGGATGTTTGGGAAAGAGCTGGATGCCATTCGCATCAAAGGACAAGCGACCTGATTGAATGAGATCTTTGAAAAGGCCCATGCGGGAAAGCAGATGGACGACCAATGCAGCCACGGTCATAAAGCCACAGAAGTAAATGAAAGCCGTTAAGACTTCAATGACATTTTTTAAGGTTTTTGAGTTTTTCATCGCAAGCCTCCTTGAAGTTTATTTATTTTTCACTTATAGTATACTCCTTATAAAAAATTAGTCAATAAAAAAGTATCGAAAAACGATAAAAAAATAATGATAAACAAAATATTATTTTTGAGAAACAGGTATTTTCTACTCAAACTAGTCAGTTCAAACCTGGGAAACCACTACATAGAGGGGAATTTTACTATACTTTCGATTTAGGGTATACTAGTGTAAAGATCTTATTCCATGGAGGTAGTAAAATGAATCTTAAGTGGAAGAAAAAATACCTGGGGCCGATTTTGGGGCTGGTCGGAGCAGTTGTTCTGATCGGTGGAGTCTATCTCTACTCTAGCTCCAACATCCAACCAGACCATCAAAAGGAATTTAAGCAGACCAGCAAGAAGGTCACCAAGCCAAAGGAAAAAGCTATTGACTTGAGTGGTGACTATGTCTCAAATGAACGGGATGAAGCCAAAATCGAGAAAAAAGGCAAGGCCTGGAAGATCGATTACCAAACAGCTGACGGCAAGGTATCTGCTGAATTTAGCACGGATTGGAAGGTCGAAGGGTCTAACAAAGTTTCGACAGGCAAGATGAAAAAGTCCGATGGCAATACAGACTTTACAGTCACTGTTCGTGTTTTCAAATACAAGACAGATAAGAAGCCTTTGATAACGGTCACCATGTCTGACAAAAATCCCGACCACGAGATGGTCTTTGCCAATCGGGAGGATTTTTTCAAATCGACAGATCCAAATGATATCGTCCTTGATGGCAATCTCTCACCGTTTGAAGGTGCTTATTCCAATGATACCTATGAAAAGGAAATTGCAGATTCAGGTTTTAAACTTTATGGCTATACTCCAGAAGAGTATTACCAAAACAAGACCAATGCCTTTCCAAGTATTGTAAATGGGGAGACTGGCTGGACTTTCTGGAGTGGAGGCACTCGGGCAAGTTACTTGTTCAATAAAGAAAAAGAGCCCAAGAAGCGAAAAGGCTATTATGAAGTTTATTTCACAGGGGCAAATGGGACTGCGATCCAAGGGCAAGAGCAAACCTTGTACTTAATCCCAGCGGGTGTGACAGGTCCTGATGGAGTAGCTTCCCAAGAACGTCGGATTCTCTTTGGTGACGTGGCCTACCGTGATTACCATCTAGAGTGGTGGAAAGCCTACCCGCAACCGAAAAAAGAGAAAGACTTGGATATTGCGGCCATTAACGGAGGCGACTTCTCAAGCTTAGCTGGAACCTGGCGCAATGGCAAAGGGGCTGAAATCGTCATCCAAGCAGACGGAAAAGTTAAGGGTCAAGGTAGCCTCAAGGCTGTTGCGGATTCGGATAAGAAGAGCAAGATCCCTTATGTTGAGATGAAGATGGGTGAGACTGGTGCTGCGATTGGACTGCTGAAAATTGGTTTCCAAAATCCAGATGGAGACCAGTCTGATACCAGCAAGCCACGTCTAGTGGTCACTCAATCTGCAGGCAACTACCCGGCTGATCAATATTTCTACCGTCAATAAAAAGTTTGAGACAGCTTTGTCTCAAACTTTTTTACTGTCTAAAAGGCAGCTATCTATTTGCAGAATGCTAGTTCCTAACATTAAAAGGAAAAAAATGTAAAAAAGGCTTGACAAAGCAAATGATTCGCAGTATTATTAACTAGTTAATTAACCGATTAATAAACTGGTTAATAAAAATGAAAAAGAGGTGAAGGATGAATTGGAGAAGAATGAAGGTTCTGGGACTCTTGTTTCTCGGTTTCTTTCTGCTGACAGCTTGTGGAAGTCAAGGAAATGCGGGCAAGCCGCCTTCTAAAAAAGGTCTTAAAATTGTCACGAGTTTTTATCCTATCTATGCCCTGGTCAAGGAAATCTCTGGCGATCAAAATGACATCTGGATGGTTCAGTCAGGTGCAGGGATCCATGATTATGAACCCTCAACCAAGGAAGTGGCCCAGATTTATGATGCGGATGTATTTGTCTATCATTCTCAGACCCTGGAATCTTGGGCCGGTCGCTTAGATCCCAATCTTCAAGGTTCCAAGTTGCGAGTGATCGAAGGCAGCCAAGGAATGACCCTTGATAAGGTGGCTGGATTAGAGGATGTCGAAGCTGGTCAGGGAAAAGAAGCCAAGCATTTATATGATCCGCATACTTGGTTGGATCCTGTAAAAATCGCAGAGGAAGGAAAGATCATTGCCCAGCGCTTGGGAGAGATCGATCCAAAGAACAAGGAGCGCTATCAGGCCAATGCTCAAAAGCTTGAAAAGCGCTGTGAGGACCTGGTAGCCCACTACCAGCCTCTCTTTGACAAGGCCAAACAAAAGACTTTTGTGACCCAGCATACGGCCTTTTCTTATCTGGCCAAACGCTTTGGTCTCAAGCAGTTAGGGATTGCTGGGATTTCCCCAGAGCAAGAACCGACCGCTCGGCAATTGGCCGAGATCCAGCAGTTTGTCAAAGACTACAAGGTGAAAACGATCTTTGTGGAAAAGCACACGTCGTCAAAGGTGGCAGATAGTATCGCCAAGGCAACAGGGGCGCGTGTTAAGGTTCTGGATCCACTGGAAGCTGATCCACAAAATGATAAGGATCTATTAGAAAATTTAGAAGAAAATATGGCGACTTTAGCCAAGGAATTAGAGGAGTAAATCAAGAATGAAGAAAAAGGGAACGATTGGAATTGTAGCGACTTTGGGGCTAGGACTCTGTGCCTATGCGCTCAGTCAGCAACCACAAGTCAAGGAAGAGAAAAAGAATCAGATTCAGTATTTGCAAGCGGACAAGAAATCGTCATCGTCTGCCTCCAGTAAAAAGGAAGACAGCATCGAAGCGGTCAATGCCAAGGAAAAGACCCAGGCAGAGCAGATTGTCATTAAGATTACAGATGAAGGCTTTGTCACTTCTCATGGGGATCATTTTCATTACTACAGTGGCAAGGTTCCATTTGATGCCATCTTTAGTGAAGAGTTGATTTTGCGGGATCCAACTTACCAGCTGCAAGAAGCGGATATCGTGAGCAAGGTCAAGGATGGCTATATTATCAAACGCGCTGGGAAATACTATCTCTACTTAAAGGATGCCCAACATACAGTCAATGTGCGCTCGATCGAAGAGATCGCTCAACAGCAAAAGGGAGGCGCAAAAGAAGAAGGGGAGACGGGATCGGTGCAAGCGAGCTCCTCGCACAAGGCAGGCAAGACCCGTGATTTCCGTCAACCGAGTCAAGCGCTGAAAGAAGGAAAGACTCTTGAGATGCTGACGGCTAAGAACCATACAGGTGGTGGCTACCGTACGGACGATGGTTATGTCTTTAGCCCTGGAGATGTCATTTCAGATACAGGGGACGGCTTTATTGTACCCCATGGCGGCCATTTCCATTATATTCCAAAGAGTGCCTTATCTGCTGGAGAGTTAGCAGCAGCCCTCTCTGTCTTAGGTGGTCAAGCTGGCCATCAGGCTGGAAACTCACGCCTAGCTGGAGCAAGTACAGAACAAGGGCAAGGAACTCCAGATCAAGCCTCTCCAAGCATAGGGAAACAAGAGAGCAACCAGCCGTCAGCCGGTCCAACCAATACACAGACAACCCCAACGACGTCTAAACCGACTGCCTCCAAACCGAGTCCAACCCTGACCAACTTGATCGAAGAATTGCAGAAAGCCCCGTTGTCTTCTCGTCATGTGGAGTCTGATGGTTCTGTCTTTGATCCAAGTAAGATTACCAAGTGGACCGATCAAGGGATTGTCTACCCTCATGGGGATCATTTCCACTTTATCCCTTACAGCTCCCTATCGCCTTTAGAGCGTGAGTTGGCACGGCAATTCCAATTGCTTCGTGCTCAAGGATCTAGTAGTCCAACAGAAGTAAGTCCAAGGTTGCCTTCAAATCCAAGCACAAAACCAATTGACCATGAGCATGATCATGAGCATGGCGACAGTCACGATCACAATGAGGAGCACGATCATGGCTTCCACGCAGACAAGGTCATCAGCAAGGACGAGGAAGGTTATATGGTCGCTCATGGCAATCATGCCCATTATTTCTATAAAAAAGACCTCTCTCCTCAAGAGATTGCAGCAGCGGAGGCAACTCTAGCTGGCAAGAAAGAAGAGGACAAGGGACAGCCCCTGACAGATGATGTTGCGACCTATTCTCGTGATGCCTCAGATGAGGAAAAGATCCAGTACATCAGCAAGACCTATGGTGTCCCTCGCGAGGCCATTAAGATTTCCAATGGTTTCTTTGTCTTTAACAATCCAGACCAAGAATACGATCCGACCCACATCCATCCTTATGCTGTTCGGAAGGAACATGTCCGCATCCCACTTGAAACTGGCAATCCTGAACTAGACTTTATCAATGAACTCTATGCAACAGCCCTTCGTTCAGGGATTTCTCCTTATAGCCTCCAGATTGAAAATGGTCAGTTTGTCATCCCGCATGGCGATCACAACCACTACATCAAGGTGCGTTCAGCAGGACTAGCAGACTACTTAGCTCACCGTCTTCCAACCATCCAATCTCCTTACAAAAAAGGAGACTTGGACAAGAAAGTCGTAGAGAACAGGGTCAACCAGCTCTTAGCAGAAAGCCGCAGTCTCTATGCTTCTGATCCATTGCAACAAAGACGGATTGAGCTCATCTTGGGCCACTTCTTGGAAAATGTCAAGAGTTTCCCAAGTAACTCAACAGAGGGCTATCTAGCTAGTCTCAAACAGGTTGATGAGCAGTACATTCATGCGACCCAAGCGGTCAAACCAAAAGAAGAGACAGCCTTGGATCGTCGTTACCAAGAGTTGCTGGAACAAGTGCGCTTGCTAGACACAGAAGCCTTCCAATTGAAGAAGGAAGAGTTGGTCTCTCAACTGCAGGAAGCCTATGCTGCCAAGGACAGCAAGCGTCTAGAGCAGGAAGGGAAGTTATTAGAAGCTGTTCAGGAGATGCAGGATCGGACGGGTGTGACCTCGGTCGACTATCTCAAGTACTTCTATCAAAGCTTGAGCGATACGCGCTTGACACCAGAATTGCGCACCAAGGCGGCAGATCTAGCTTTGAAACTCTATCGGGCCCAAGCCTTTGAAGAAGCCTGGGATTCCAAGGCTCACTTCATGGAACTCTACCAAACCAAGCAGGCAATTGACCAGCTCTTCTCTCAAGAGAAAGGCCAAACCTATCCTATTGAAAAAACAGTTTTGGATCAAAAAGGAAGTCAGGCCCCATCTTATAACTTAGCGGTCTATGATTTCCTCAAGGGCTTATATGGAGAGTTGGACAAGGCGACAGAATCCCGTCAACGAACCAGCATCCTGACAGCCCTCTCAGAGCAAATCCAGTCGCTCTTGCCACAAGTCGAAGACCAGGCCAAACGAACTGCCTTTGAAGCAAGTTTGGCTCAGCTTGGAAATGAGACGGATCCAGACAAGGCTATTGCAAGTGGACAAGCTCTGTTACGCGAAATCAGTGACACCATTGAAAAGCAAAAACAAAAGCAAACAGAAGAGCCTCAGATTGGGGATGTCGCCCTTTATCAACAGCTCTATAACCAATTGATGGCGCTTCACCAACAATTGCAGGAAAAGGGGGCTAGTGATGCTGTATTTGATCGCTTAGAAGCTCTCTTTGACCAATTGGCTAATCCAAAGAGTGACAAGGCAGCCTTACTACAGGCTATCCAAGCCTTTCAGGCAGAGTTAGCAGCAATGCCATCTGCAACCGAAGTGACCAAACCAGCTACCACAACTGAAACGCCTGTAGCTACAGAAACTCCGGTAGAAAAAGCAGCAGTAGCTTCAGAAGGAAGCAAGCCTGTCACAACTGAGACAGAAACAGAGCCTGCAAGCCCAACTTCCATAGAAGAAGGCACGCCAGATGCTCCATCTTCTCAGGACCAATAGAAAATAGAAAAGAGGCTGGGACAAAAGTCCTAGCCTCTCGATTATTTTTGGATTGTCGAGCAAGACGCAGTGGTTGAGTGGGCTCTAATACGCTGATTTCATCAGCTTTTACAGCCCTACTCAACTGTGCGGAGGTGGGACGACGAAATCGAAATCTAACGAATTACCGATTTCTGTCCCACTCTCTTTTTGCGTTTTAGTGAATAGAAGAAGTTGTCTCTTTTTTCAGTTGTTGAGCCTCACTCCTTGTGTTCTAAGAGCAGTGGCGAGGAAAGCTCTACTGTTTTTTTTCGCTTGAAAAATGCGGCCATTTGAACCAGGATGCGGGGGACCGTCTGCCATTTTTTCCAAGCTTGAAAGCGGGTGTCGATGAGCTGCTTGGCCAAGCGTTCCAGCATTTCCCGCTCGGTTGGATCCAAATCCTGGGCATTTTGGAGGATTTCCTTGGCCTTGGCTAGCTGTTTGAGATCGGTTAGGTCATTGATGGAAGTGATGCCGGCATCCAGAAAAATGCCAAAAAAGGTGTCAAAAAACTTCTTACGCTCCTCTGCCGATGTTTCGCGAACCCATTGCTTCAAGGTCAGATCGGTCTGCTGGCTATCTGGACTGGTTTCTGAAACGGTCACAAAGCTGTAGTCCTTGATTTCCCAAGTGAAGGCGTCATGCTGGGCAAAGCCACCCAAGGCGCGACTCTTGACAATGGTCGTCGGTTCCGGCACTTCCAACATCATACCAACGATGGATCCCTGAGGGACAAAGCGACGAATGTATGGAGACGTGCGCTGGTAGCCTTCGGTTTCGATGATGGCCTTGTTGAGGCCAGGAGCATCGTAGCTGTAGATGGCGTCGACCCGTTCAAATAAGGAATCAGGTAGATACGAGCAGGCATAGGTTGCGAGATTTCCCCCTTTGGAGTGACCAGCCACCAAGAAACGTCCTTTTGGAAATTCCTTCATGACATGGTGCAGGTAGCTGGCTGCGCGTTTCTGAGCTGGTACATGGTCCATATAGGTCATGTGGAAATCTTCCTTCCAGCCGATCAAGGTATCATCAGTCCCTCTGAAAACGACCAAATACGCATCCAGACTAAGCCGATAGGTCATGGCCGCGAACTGTTTTTGCACATCGGGATCGTACTCATCGACATAGTTGAGGAGTTTGATGTTCTTAAAGCGCTTTGAAGTAGCCAAGCCATCGACTAATTGCAGGTGCTGGTTACTCACGATGAAATCGGTTGTCCGGTCGATCAGTTCCATCGCATCAGACAGGCGCACTGGAATCCCTGTTGTATCTCCTTGAGGCACAATATGTCCAAAGGGTAGATAGGTCAGCTCTGTCAATGCGAGAACATCCAGTTCATTGAAGGGACGGTCATATATAGAATCGTAGGTCACTTCTTTTAGGTAATCAAAAATCGTCGACATCTGTGCCTCCCGTGTCTTATTTCTTTCAGTATAGCACAAAAATGGATGTAGAAAAAGCGCCTCCCATCAAGAAAGTAGGCCCCAGCTTTTCTTTCCCTCTGAAACAGCCTTTTTCTCTGCTGTTTAATCTGTTATAATAGGAAGAAGAAAAAAAGAAGGAAAGAAAGCCATGCATAAAATTCTCTTAGTGGAAGACGATGAAATTATCCGCCAACAGGTCAAACAATTATTGGAACAATGGGGCTATGAAGTGGTCGCAGTAGAGGATTTTATGGATGTCCTCGGGATCTTTGTCGAAAGTGACCCCCACTTGATCCTCATGGATATTGGCCTGCCTCTCTACAATGGCTACCACTGGTGCCAAGAGATTCGCAAGGTTTCAAAGGTTCCGATCATGTTTCTTTCTTCACGGGATCAAGCCATGGATATTGTCATGGCCATCAATATGGGTGGAGACGACTTTGTCACCAAGCCCTTTGACCAAAATGTCCTCCTTGCCAAAGTCCAAGGCCTCTTGCGCCGCTCCTATGAGTTCGGGACGGATCAAAATCTGTTGGAGCATCGAGGAGCCATCCTCAATCTTAAGTCCATGGATTTAGTCTATGAAGGGGAAGTCATTAATCTGACCAAGAATGAATTTCAGATCCTGCGCGTCCTGTTTGAGCATGCGGGCAGTATCGTGGCGCGCGATGATATAATGAAAGAGCTCTGGAATAGCGACTTCTTTATTGATGACAATACCTTGTCTGTCAATGTGGCCCGCCTTCGAAAGAAATTAGAAGAGGTTGGCTTGTCAAACTTCATCGAAACCAAGAAAGGCATCGGTTATGGGTTAATCCATGAATAAATATGGGAACATCTTTTGGCAGTATGTGGTATCCCGCAGGCGCCTGCTCTATCTAGTAGTCATCTTTTTGATGGTCGATTTGGTTTTTGCCTTTCTCTTTCCAGAGACGGGGACGGTTTTCCTCTATGCGACTCTGATGCTAGGATTTTTTACACTCTGTATCTTGATCTGGGATTTCGCTATGACCTTTCAGGAGTACCGCAAAGCTTTGCTGTATGAGGAAATAGAGCTTGCCTCACCACTGGAACATCTCCTTTATGAAAAATATACAGAAGAACAGCAGGCGCGCCTGGAGCAAGGCAAAGTAGCCCAGGCCAAGTTCAATGACCTGATGGATTACTACACCCTCTGGGTTCACCAGATTAAGACGCCCATTGCAGCTAGCCAGCTCTTGGTCCAAGATGTCGAGACACCTATTGTCAAGCAGCAGATGGAGCAGGAGCTTTTCAAGATTGATTCCTATGCCAATCTGGTTCTGCAGTACCTGCGACTGGAGAGTTTTCATGACGATCTGGTCTTAAAGCGCGTGTCGCTAGAGGACTTGGTCAAAGAAGTGGTCCGCAAATATGCCCTCTTTTTTATCCAAAAGAACTTGGCAGTGAACCTGCATGATTTGGATGTCGCCGTCATTACCGATCGCAAGTGGCTTTTGGTGATCATCGAGCAACTCTTGTCCAATAGCCTCAAGTATACCAGTACAGGTGGAATTGAGATCTATTTCAAGGACCAGACCCTCTATTTAAAAGACAGCGGGATTGGAATCAAAAATAGCGATGTCCTCCGTGTCTTTGAGCGGGGCTTCTCCGGTTACAATGGCCACATGACCCAGCAATCCTCAGGGCTGGGGCTCTATCTGTCTAAGAAAATTGCAGAGCAATTGGGCCACAAGATTAGCCTCCACTCAGAGGTTGGGCAAGGCACAACCGTCGCTATTCGCTTTGAAGAGAAGAAGTTGGTCATGGATTAGGAAAAAGGGATTATTATGGAAAATAAAAATGAAATATTAGAGATTACTAATAATGAATTAGAATATGGCGATTTGATGGATTTACAAAGTAGTCTTCAAGTTGAGTTAAATGATATTTTAGATGAACTTTCTTCAATTGAGGAAGATAGAGAAAAATTACAAAATAACGAGTATCTTGAAGAGGCTATTCAAGATATCATTTGGGATCAAGTTCAAAATCAATTAGCAGTCCAAATTGGTGAAGAGTTTATTAAAGATAACAACGGACAAAAACTAGATTTACGAAAAGAAGCACATATACAAACTGCTGAAAATTTTGAAAAAGGAAACTTTGCAACTCATAATCGAGATGTTAATTATCAAGAAAGATATGACAAGTGGCAAGATAATTTTACTACTAATAAAAAAGGAGAAAGAGTTCTAAAAAAGGATGCGCGTAAATTTTTTGATAAGGGAAGAGATATGGGGTCCGCTGCTATTCATAAAGATCATACAGTTTCTATTAAAGAACAACTAAATGATATTGAAATGGCTACATTTTTCTCAAAAGAGCAAGTTAAAGAATTTGCCAATAGTTCTAAAAACTTGCATGATTTAGATGCATCTGCAAATATGTCCAAGGGTGATAAAACTATGAAAGAGTTTTTGAACTCTGAAAGGAATGGGTTGAAGCCGGAAGAACGTTTTAATATTGACAGAAAACAATTAGAAAAAGATGATCAGGAGGCTAGAGAGGAACTAAAAAATAGAAAAGCAGAGAATGAAAATATTGCAATACAATCCGGTAAAAAATCACGACGTAAAGAGGCTTTGAAAGTGACAGGGAAAGCTTTAAAAGCTGCTGTACTTCAATTGTTAACAGAATTTTTGAGGGAAATTGTTAAGAAGTTTATTTCTTGGTTAGGTGAAAAAGAGAAGAATTTCGGAACCTTCATTGCAAAAGTAAAGGAAGCAATTTCAAACTTTATGTCCAATCTTTCTCATCATGTTCTTGGTGTTGGGCAATCAATGGTTACCATGTTAGCAACTTCCATCATTGGGCCTGTAGTTGGAACATTTATGCAAGTTTGGACATTTATTCAGCAAGGTTGGCGATCTCTTACCGATGCGATTGACTATTTAAAAAATCCAGAAAATAAAAATAAAAGTACAAGTGTTAAAATGCTTGAGATAGGAAAAATTATTGTTGCAGGAGTAACAGCTGCTGGAGCGATCGTTTTAAGTAGTGCGATTGGAGCAACTTTGTTATCTATTTTTCCTCCACTTGGTGTAGAAATTCCATTGCTAGGAAGTTTGTCTGGCCTGATCGGTACATTTATGGGGGCAACAGTAGCTGGTATAGCCGGTGCATTTGTCTTGAAATTAATTGATCAAATGATTGTCGACAAGCAGATTGATGAATTAACAAATAAAAAAATTGATAAATACAATAATAAACTGATTGTACAAGACCAAATGAATGCGGTTGGAATGGCGCTTGTTCAAGTGGATAAAATGAAGTCTTTGAGTCAAATGGGGGATCGACATCAGCAAGCAGCAGAAATAATGCGGGATGAGCTTTCTTTCTTACTTGAAGAAAAAGAAAAAAATGACAATGAATTTACAGAAATCGACGCCTTGTTGGCAGAGTTAACAGATTAGGAGTTATTATGGAAAAGGAATTTGATTTACAAGTCAGTAATCATGATTTTAATGCAGCAAAAGAACAATTGAAAAAATTTGCTGAACAAGATGTAGAAGAGTTAAAGTTTGATAAAGTTCGTACACATGAAGACATCTTTGGCATAGAGTGGTCTGAGCACGGAGTGACTGGGAAAGAACTTAATTCATTGATTGAAAAACTTCAGAAATATTTTTCAAAGGTTTATGATCGTGATCAAAACTTAATTGAAGAATTTGGTGAAGTTTATAAAGCCTTAGAAGCATTGGATAAGGATTACATTCAGGCTATACTAACTTCTGTTTCTGCGATCAAAAAAACAAATGAAAAGATTTTAATAGAGCAAGAGCGAATTGATCAGACGATTGAGAAACAAAAAGCTACCTTAATCGCCTTAAAACAGTTTAAAGAAAGTGTGTCAAATCAATTATCTGAAATTGATTCTAGTCAACTTATCAGTCTTATTGAACAACTTGAGAGTAGGGTTGAGACATTGGAAAAACCTTCTAGTGATTTGAAGGATGAAAGCACAGAAATTAATCAGTTAAAGAATGAATTGGATGCTGTAAAAGGCCAAGTGAATATCCTATCGAATAAGCTAATAACTTCTTTCGCTTTGACAGGCATAGCTACCGGAGTTGCTGTTGTGACTTTGATCATTTTATTGATGAGGTAAGCAAATGAGCCGTTATCAGGATGAATTAATTGAACTAGCAAAAAAATTTGATATCCAGACAGATTCCAAAGGAAAATTTCTTGAACGAGTAATTATTTTACTAAATGATTACTCTGAAAAATTAGTCATTGATATTTTGCAATACTTAGTTATTGAAAAACAAGAGGGTTCTCAAAAGATCGCCACTCTAGCAAATCAATTGTCAGAAGCGCTTTTAAAATATGCAGGCTATGTAAGTCTAAAAGGTTATAAACAAAACAAAAATGAGCAAGTGACGGAAGAATGCTCTCTTGATGATTTAAAAAAAGAACTTGACCGATTAGTTGGTTTACAAAATGTCAAAGAAGAAGTTAATCATCTGATTTCCTATCAAAGAATACAAAAGATAAGGAAAGAAAAGGGACTGAAAATTCCCAATAGAACTTTGCATATGGCATTTACAGGTAACCCAGGAACAGGAAAAACAACAGTAGCTCGTATTGTTGGAAAAATGTATAAACAACTCGGTCTATTATCTAAAGGTCACTTTATTGAGGTTTCACGAACAGATTTAATTGCAGGATATCAGGGACAGACTGCTATGAAAGTCAAAAATGTGATTGAGAAAGCTAAGGGAGGAGTTCTTTTTATCGATGAGGCATATAGTATTACCGAAAATGAAAATTCAGATTCTTATGGTAGAGAATGCCTAACAGAATTAACGAAGGCCTTAGAAGATTACCGAGATGATTTAGTTGTGATTGTTGCGGGTTATACAAAGCCAATGGAACAGTTCTTTTCTTCAAATCCAGGGTTAAAATCTAGATTTAATTACTTTATTGAATTTGGAAATTATATACCAGATGAATTATTGAAAATATTAGAATTTCTGTGTCAAAAAGATGACTATAGATTAAGTGACAATCTGAAATTGAAATTGATCAATTATTTCGAAACAAGTATACTAAATGATGAGAAGAACTTTTCGAATGGAAGATTTGTTCGAAATATATATGAAAATCTCGTAATGAATCAATCTGTTAGATTAGATAAAGCAAAGATAAATGATATAGCAGTTTTGTCATTACTTAGATCGTGTGATTTTGAGGCATAGAATCTCCATCTTACAAAAATGTAAGAAATAAACGGTAAAATGAAAGGTTAGGTTATGGTAGCCGCCTTTTATTTTTTATACAATAGTCTCATCAAATGAAGGAGGTCAAGAAAATGAAACTCTTGAAATGGATGAAACAACCCAAAAAGATTAAGAAACCAAATGAGCAAACCGATCTGGAAAAGGCGGAATTTGGTCGCCAAGTCCTACAACAAACCCAAGAATTTTTCTTGATCTACTAGTAAAAGGAGAAAAATATGTCATTACTAGACGTTCAACACATCAAAAAGATCTACAAAACCCGCTTCCAAGGAACCCAGGTCGAAGCCTTGAAAGACATTCACTTCACCGTGGAAAAAGGCGAATACGTCGCCATCATGGGAGAATCAGGATCCGGGAAATCGACCCTCCTCAATATCCTAGCCATGCTGGACCAGCCGACCGAAGGGAGGGTCTATCTCAACGGTACCGACACTTCAACCATCAAGAACAAGGATGCTTCGAGCTTCCGTCGGGAAAAACTAGGCTTTGTCTTTCAAGACTTCAACCTGCTGGATACCTTGTCTGTCAAGGACAATATCCTTCTCCCTCTGGTCCTCTCACGCAGATCCGTCAAGGAAATGATGAGTAAGGTCGATAGCGTCAGTCGGGAGTTGGGCATTCATCAACTGCTTGAAAAATACCCTTACGAAATCTCTGGTGGGCAAAAACAACGGGTGGCTGTAGCACGGGCCATCATCACCTCACCTGAAATTCTCCTTGCGGATGAGCCAACAGGGGCATTGGATTCCAAATCTTCGGCTGCGTTGCTCGATGTCTTTGAAGACATCAATACCATGGGCCAAACCATTCTCATGGTGACCCACTCAAGCGCAGCGGCAGCTCGGGCTAAGCGCGTGCTCTTTATCAAGGACGGAATTCTCTACAACCAGATCTTCCGCGGGGAAAAAACAGAGCGTCAGATGTTCCAAGAAATATCAGATACTCTGACAGTCATGGCAAGCGAGGTGGGGTAGATGTTTCGATTAACCACTAAATTAGCTTGCTCCAATTTGATCAAGAACCGCAAGCTCTATTATCCCTTTGCGATTGCAGTCATTCTCGCAGTGACCATCGCCTACCTCTTTGACTCCCTGACCTTTAATCCCCACATTAAAGAGCTTCGAGGGGGATCTCCCATGCTCTTCACCCTAGGCTTGGGACTGTTTGTGGTCAATGCTGCTGGAGCTATCATCGTGCTCTATGCCAATAGCTTTGTCATGAAAAACCGCTCCAAGGAGCTGGGAATCTACAGCATGCTGGGCCTTGAAAAGCGGCATCTCATCAGCATGATTTTCAAAGAACTCTTTATTTTTGGTTTTGTGACTATCTCAAGCGGTGTCTTGATCGGAGCCCTCTTTGACAAGCTGATCTTTGCCTTTCTCTTGAAACTGATGAAGATGAAGGTCCAGCTGGTATCTACCTTCCAACCTGGAATTGTGATTGCAGTCTTTGTTACCTTTGGTCTCATCTTTGCCCTCTTGGTCCTTCTCAATGCTTGGCGCATTCTCCGTTTGAATGCCCTGCAGTTGACGCGTGAGAAAGTTAGTGGTGAAAAGAAAGCCCGCTTCTTGTGGCCCCAAACCATCATTGGCTTAGCCTCTCTCGGTTTTGGCTACTACCTGGCTTTGTCAGTCAAAGACCCCATGTCTGCGATTTTGATCTTCTTTCTAGCCGTTGTCTTGGTTATGATCGGGACCTACTTACTCTTTAATGCTGGGATCACCGTCTTCTTGCACCTGCTTAAGAAAAAGAAGGGCTATTATTACCAACCCAACAACATGATCTCGGTCTCTAACCTCATTTATCGCATGAAGAAAAATGCAGTGGGCCTTGCGACCATTGCCATCCTCTCGACCATGGTGCTGGTGACGATCTCTGCTGCCACCAACATCTATGTCGGTGGCGAAATGATCAAGAAAATCATGAATCCACATGATTTCTCCATTCAAGGAAAAGGGGTGGACCTGGAGCAAATCAACCAGAAGTTTGATGAATTTGCTTCTGAGCATCATCTTGAGATCAAAAATCGTGACCTGGTGAACTATGCCACCTTTGGGGTCGAATCACAAAAGGGCACAGACTTCACGGTCTATCCTGATGATGAACGCGATGTCAGACCGAGAACAGTCTTTCTGGTCTTTGATGCAGCTAGCTATGAGCAAATGACCGGAGAACACGTTGATCTGGCCGGCAACCAAGTCGTTCTCTTTGCCCATAACCAGGCTCTGACAGGGCAGAAACAGTTCACCATCAATGGGCAAGACTTCCAAGTCAAGGAAGAAGTGACCAAGGATTTTATCACTGATCATGTCCCAAACATGTTTAACATGCTGACGGAGGATTTCAATTACCTGATCGTACCTGACCTTTCAGCCTTTGTTGCCAAGTTTCCGAACCTTGCTGTCGTTACCCAAATCTATGGTGGTTTCAATGTCAATGTTGACGAAGACCAGCAACTTAAGCTGGCAGCTAGCTATGACAAGATGATCGATGAATTGAGCAGCCAACAGGGCCAAGGAACATTTGTCTATGGAGGCAATCGAGCATATAATGTGAGAGAAATGAATAGCCTCTTTGGTGGCATCTTCTTTATCGGTATTTTCTTGTCATTGATCTTTATGGTCGGAACAGTCATCGTTATCTACTACAAGCAAATTTCAGAAGGCTATGAAGACCGTGACCGCTTTGTCATCCTCCAACAGGTGGGACTTGATGAAGATGAGGTCAAACGGACCATCAACCGTCAAGTGCGGACCGTCTTCTTCCTTCCCCTCATCTTTGCCTTTGTCCACCTGGCCTTTGCCTACCATATGATCCGCCTGATCCTCAAAGCCCTTGGCGTGATTAATAGTGGCCAAGTCCTCGTCGTCACCCTCAGTGTCTGTGCTGTCTTTCTTATCACCTACCTGATCGTCTTTTGGATCACCTCTCGGAGTTATCGTAAGATTGTGCAGATTTAGGAAAAGAAACTCAAATTAAATTAGAAACTTTCCTTAGGTGAGTACGGACGTCAGCGAACTTCGAAGAAGTTCCATGACTAATTATTGAGCCTAAGGTCTCAATAATTCCGAGTGCCTGAAACATAATTTTTTCAGGCACTTTTCTCACAGCGGAAAGTTTCAATATACTCTAATAATAATCAGATATTATTTGGATATTTTTGCACAATAATCCAGCATAGGTTATTCAAAGAAAAGAATTGTCAATTTTTTTAGCTTGCTCATAGCGGGCTTTTTTGTACGAAAACCGACTGCGATTGTTTTTGTTTTTCAAAGGGATACACAAAAAAGACTGAACCCGTAGAGTTCAGTCTTTGTTCACTTTCTATTAAAGTGATGTAAGGAAAGTCAATCCCCCTAGGATGACACCTGCCGAATTCGGAATGATCAAAATCCAGTCTTTTTTAGGTTCCTTTGTCCAACCATAAATGACCCAGATCAAGCAAGAAATAGCAGCTGACAAGGGTTGGAAAGGTTGGGCCTTATTTCCCTGTAAATTAGCAATAATTTGTGGGATGTAGGCAATGAAAACGATAATCCCAATAAAGGCACCGATCGAGCCAACGATTTTGTTGATTTTTTGTTTATTCATAAAATTTTACCTCTGTGTATTAAAATAGCATAAGTAGGAAGAAAATGCAATTAATTTGCATGCTACGCAAAATGAAAACGATCACATTTGCAAAAGAATTAGACAAAGTGTCAAAAAAATGGCAACTAGAGAGAAGACTCTCTCGAAAAGAAATCCATCTTCCTGCAAAATCACAAGATTGTGACACTTTACAGTTCGGTAACATTTGAAAAAAAGACTTGAATTTGTAAAGGACAAAAGGTAGAATAGTGCATACTTTAAAAAAAGAAAAGGAAATGGTAGTTTCAAAATGAATGAAAAACAAATGAAAATTCTTGGTTGGGTTGCGACCTTTATGTCTGTTATGATGTATGTGTCTTACTTCCCACAAATCATGGATAACCTCGCAGGTCACAAAGGGAACTTTGTTCAACCCCTTGTCGCAGCCATCAACTGTAGCCTTTGGGTTTACTACGGACTCTTCAAAAAAGAACGCGATATTCCACTTGCTGCAGCCAATGCACCAGGGATCATCTTTGGTTTGATCACAGCCATCACAGCCTTGTAATTAATTAAAAAAGCTGGACAAAAGTCTGGCTTCTTTTTTTATGACTTCACTCATTTCCATGGTATAATGGGAGGACTATTCATAGAGAAGATCAAAAGGAGACACGAGTGGATCAAAAACATCACTGTCAGGTCCTATGGGCGAAAAATAAATACCTGGTGCTCAGTCGTTCGAGTAATATCTACAAGGAAATCCGGGAGTACCTCAAGCAAGACCAGGTAGAGGTCAGCCACGTCGAGGACCTAATCCAGCAAGCGCTAGCCCTGCCGGAAAATCGTGGCCAAGTCTCCAATGCCTTTCAGCATATTTGGGGCTATTTCAAAAAGCAGGCGACTGCAGAGGAAAAGGCGGACTTTATGTTGCTACTTGAGAAGTACCAGCATGGCCAAGCTAGCCAAGAGGATCTGATCGAGGGGATCCAGATGCTCCTTGAGCGCTACCCTAATCACTACTTACAAGACTCGACGCTACTAGGAGGGCAATAGATGAGACTCTGGCACCAAGACTTGATTAGCAAACTCCCTCGTCCCCAGCTCCTGGGTCAACACCGGGAATGCTGCGCCCTTCGAGGCAATGGCTGGGGCAAGAAGCACGCGACGGTCAACTATGTCTTTGACTACTCGCCCTATCGCCTCTATGCCTATCACCGCCTGATCATGAAGGAGATGACGGCTCGTGGCTACAAGGTCAGCCCAGAGTGGTGGGAGCCGACCTACCGAGGCAAGACCTGCCCAGCCTATCCAGAGCTGGAAGAGGAAGCCTTGAACACCCCCATCTATCCCGAGCACAGGGATACTTACCTTCAAGAATGCCTGGACAATCTAGCAGAAAAAGGGATCCATTTAGACTAAGAAAAAACGAACCAGACCAGGTTCATTTTTTTGCGCCAAATCCCAACAAAATGCTTTGAAAGCGTTAATTTCTTTCCCAAACATGCTATAATAATAGGAGATTATGCACAGGAAAAGGATAGACGGATGAAGGCAGTAGCAACTCCAGAACTTGAGATCGAAAGACAGTTGATCCAGCAGTTGACAACAGGAGAGAGTCAGTGGACCTATCGAGAGGATCTCAAGAATGAAGACCAGTTGTGGGACAATTTCTTTGACAAGCTGGCGCAAAACAATGTCGCCGTGTTGGCGGACCATCCCTTGACCAACCAAGAAAAGCGCCAGATCAAGAACCAGCTCAACTTTGTCAGCTATTATGAAGCGGCCAAGTGGCTAGCTGGTGAAAATGGCATCGCCAAGGTTGAAGTCCAACGTGAGGATGCCAGTCTAGGGACCATCCGCTTAGCTGTCATCTGGCGGGACAATATCGCAGCTGGTAAGTCGAGCTATGAAGTGGTCAACCAAGTCGAACGCGACAAGGCCTATCCGCTAGACCAAGATCGACGACTCGATACGACCCTTCTGATCAATGGCCTGCCCCTCATCCATATCGAACTCAAGAGTCCACGAGTGGCCTTTCTAGATGCCTTTCATCAGATCAAGAAGTACGACCGAGAAGGCAAGTTCCGTGGTATTTACTCGAGCTTACAGATGTTTGTCGTGACCAATAAGGTAGACACACGCTATATCGCTGCAGCGAGGGAAAGCAAGCTAAACAAGCAGTTCCTGACCAAGTGGGTGGACAAGGACAACCAGCCCATGATCGATCTCAACAGCTTTGCTCATGAGGTTCTCTCCATCCCTCGGGCCCACCAGATGGTCATGCAGTACTCGGTCATCGACGATAGCAAGAAAGCCCTCATCCTCCTGCGTCCCTACCAGATCCATGCCATCGAAGCTGTGCAGGAAGCCTCTCGCCGCCAAGAGTCGGGCTATATCTGGCATACGACCGGATCAGGCAAGACCCTGACCTCTTACAAGGTGGCGCGCAATCTCTTGCAGATCCCAGCGATCCAAAAGACCATCTTTGTCGTCGACCGCAGAGATCTGGACCAGCAGACGACCTCGTCCTTCCTCTCTTATGCGGCCAATGATGTCATCGACATCGACGAGACGGACAATACCCATGAACTGGTCAAGCGCCTAGGGGGCAATGACAAGCGCGTGGTGGTCACGACCATCCAGAAAATCACGACCATGATGCGCAAGTTTGAAGAAGGGAAGTACCAGCGAGATGCGGGGAAGATCAAGGACCTGCGCGTGGCCTTTGTCGTCGATGAGTGCCACCGGGCGGTCACCCCACAGACGCAAAAAGAGATCAAGGCCTACTTCAAGAACTCTCTCTGGTATGGCTTTACAGGGACTCCGATCTTTAAGGAAAACAAACGCAAGCAAGTGGGTGACCTGGCTCAGACCACCCACCAACAGTATGGCGATCGCCTACATGAATACACGGTCAAGGAAGCCATCCATGATGGAGCGGTTCTGGGCTTTAAGGTTGACTACCGCAACACCATCATCTCGGATATCCTAGAAGAAGAAATTCCAGACCAGGCCTATGAGGACAAGGAGCACATGCTAGAGGTCCTCGATGCCATCCTCAATAAGAGCCAGCAACAGCTCAATATCCCTAAAGGGGTCGGAAAGAGTTATGAAGCTATCTTGACAGTCAAGTCCATCCCACGAGCACAGGCCTATTATAATCTGCTCAAAAGCATTCTCGCTGGCAAGGAGCGAGTCAAAGTCTCCGAGCGGGTTAAACGCCATTTACCAGATTTTCCAAAATTCACCATCACCTACTCAGTGTCTGAAAATGAGGAAGAGTCTATCGGCTACCAAGACCACATGAAGCAGGTCATGGAGGACTACAACCAAGAGTTTGGTACACATTTTAGCCTAGCGGATCTGCGAGGCTTTAACACCGATGTCAACAATCGCCTGGCTAGAAAGCAGGACAAGTATCTCTACCGCAATGAGCAGTTGGATTTGGTTATCGTGGTTGACCGTCTCTTGACCGGCTTTGATGCTCCTTGTCTTTCTACGCTCTTTATCGATCGCAAGCCTATGCGTCCACAGGACTTGATCCAGGCCTTTAGCCGGACCAATCGGATCTTTGATGACAGGAAGCACTTCGGCCATATCATCACCTTCCAGCGTCCTCAAGCCTTTAAGGAAGCTGTCGACAATGCCCTCAAGCTCTACTCCAATGGAGGAGAAAATGAGGTCCTGGCACCAAGCTGGGAAGAAGAGAAGCGCAACTTCTTAAAAGCCTGGGCAGAGTTTAAAGACCAAGTCACAGACTTCGAAGAAGAAGGAGTCGCCCTCGAGCAGGCTCCAACAGCCCAGCTCCGCAAGGTCGCTAAAGCCTATCAGGTCTTTGACAAGTACCAAGCCTCGATCCGCGTCTATTCAGAGTACGATAAGGAAGAGATCTATCGGGAAACAGGCCTCAGTGACAGTCGGCTCGAAGCCTATCTGGGCCTCTATCAAAATATCCTGGCGGAGATCAAGAGCAGGGATCCAGAAGTGGACAGCCAAGATGAGCTAGACATCCACTATGAGCTGGAGTCTGTCCAAGTCGATGAGATCAACTATGCCTATATCCTGATGCTGATCCAGAGTATGATTCAGCAGGAGGAAAATGAGGAGCAGACCCTGAGTGACAAGGATATCGCAACTGTAGATAGCTATATCGAGAGCCTGAACCGGACCAATCCAAGCCTAGCGGAGATCATCCAAAATCTCTGGATCCAAGTACAAGAAGAGCCCGAACGCTACCGAGGACGATCTATCACTGGTGTCTTGGACCAGATGATCGAATCCGTCATCGATAGCCATATCGTAAGCTTCGCCAAACACTGGTATATCGGAGCCGACGAGCTACGCTACTATATTCAACACTATCGCAAAGGCGCCAAAAAACAAGCCGGCGAAAGCCAGCTGACCAAGAGCCAACGCTACAAAGACTACAAGGCAGAAGTAGCAGACGCCCTCAACCCACTCAGCTACAAAAAACAAATCAAAGAAGCCTATACCCAACTGATCGAAGAGGTGATTGAACCACTGAGAGTGGGGAGATAGGAGAAAGGAATTAAATGAAAAAGAAAGTTGCTGTATATGAAATAACCGATGAAATCACTGAAATAGAACTTGATAACAATAAAATTACAAATATTGATGAGATATTCAGAACAATTATTGATAACCATTCGAGTCATGTTTCGGTAATCGCAGAAGTTACAGAGGAGAGAGAAAGTATTTTGAAAGAATTCGAACAATCTCCTGAGGATTTTGATATTAATTTATTTCCTGAAAAGTTGTTAGAGTCTGAGAGGAGCTCTAGTACAAATTCTAGAAAGAAAAGTATTAGATCAGGCTTTCTTTTTATTAAAGAATCTGACGATAGTTTGTTACTATTAAAATTAGAAAAAACTTCTGTAGCTGATACAGAGACATTTAAATTAGTAGCTCAGTTGGGGACAGAAAAAACCTACTATAAAGCCTGTATTGCAAGGAAAGATTTGTCAACAATTGAAGTTATAGATAAAAATAGGAAAGTTGCTAGTTATTGGATGAGTGATTTTCTAGGTTTACAGGAAGTTAGAAATAGTAGAGTTAATTCTTTAGAACTTATTAAATTAGTTGAAGATGAGGAATTATTTTCAACTCAAATTAAAGAAAAACAGAATTTTTCAGATATCGTTTCTGAAACAAAAGGTTATATCTTCGATCATAATTTATTTGATAAATCAGAGTTAATTGATTATTTGAATTATAAAGAATTGATTGATATTCCTACTGATGTTGGAAATTATGAGGATGAATTTTTTTCAATAGAGGCCAAACAGCTAGATGCTAACTTTACTATTGACTCAAAAGTATTACGTGATAAGTATAAAGATGAGATTAGAGTCTCTAGTGACACAGTTATTAAAACTGATAATTTTGAAAAATTGAAAAGACGAAGACAAATTAAAATTGAAGATAACAAAATAATTCTAACTGTATCTGAGGATTTCATAAATGAAGTTAGATCAAAAATAGGTAATATAAATGCAGAATAATTCTTGGAACGGAACTTCATATGAAATAGTGGATGACGAAAGTAATCGTGATTTAATTGAATTTTTGCAATATAATAATGTTGAACTTGAGGAAGAAAAAGGTAAGTATATATTATATCAAAATAATAAGACGATATTTAATTTAAATGATTACATTGAAACAAAGACACATTTCACAGATATTGAAGACTATTTTTCCGATATTGATTTTTCAGAAAAGATTGATTATATCTATCGTGACAATCATAACTGGAAAAGCGAAGAAATTGATGTTAAGGATGAAATGGAAAAATATAATAATGTTGTCAAGTCTAACATTATTAATAGAGACATTAAAAATTTTTCTGTAAATTTATTGAGAAAAGTTGAAAATCCATCTCAAAAAATTTTGCATTTAAACAGAATTTTCATCTTATTATTCTTATCTACAAATACTGAAATAAAAATCTTAGAGGATGACTTTATATTTGATTTTAGAATTAGCGAAGATAGGATTTCGATTTCAGAAAGATATGCTTTCTCAGAAGTTAATATTAACGATATAGATTTGTTGAATAGTGTCTATGATTGGGTTATTAATGATACAGGTTACTATAATACTTATAAGCAACGATTAGATATTGTAAGAAGTATTATCGTTAAAAATGGAACCTTTAGAATAAATGAAGACATTGTTAATAAAGCAGAAAGTATTTTTAAACGTATTATCAGTCAGGAAACAGATAAATATTTTGAAGAAGTTTCTAATCTGAAAAATGACTTTCTAAAAATTACAGAAAGGGAAAATGACATTTATCAATCCTTACATTTAAAATTAATGGGGTGGATGACTGCTCTGTCTTTACTGATTTTTGATAAAATTAAAGATTATGATGGAGCGGATGTTATAAGTAGATTACTTAATTCGAGTTCGGAAAAGACACAACTATTATTAGTTTTACTAGTTTGTGCTCTTTTGGTTATTTTAATAATTTATATTTTAGAAATGTGGAAAAACCAAGACGAATATTTGAAATTAAAGGATTTTTATACAAAGAGTCTTATGTTTAACGGAGACGATTTTAAAAATAAAGTTAAGTTTCCAATTATAGATGATAGATATGTAGTATTAATTTTAGTGGTTGGCCTGATATTGATTTTAAGAATATTTTTCTTAAGAGATGACTTTATTAAAATTTTAGTAGTCCTACCATTTATTTATATAGTTTATATAATATTACGGGCAAAAGATATAGTTGGAAATCCTTGTATAAAACTAAATAAAAAGGAAAAGAGTTAGTGAATAAAAAAACACATATTCCAGAAATTAGATTTAAAAATTATCGTGATAAATGGGAGGAAAAGACGTTAAAAGATTTATCTAATTCAATAGAGTATGGTTTAAATTCTTCAGCAACGTACTATGATGGCGTTCATAAATATATTCGTATCACTGATATTGATGATAATTCACGAAAATTTATTTCTGAAAAAGTAACATCGCCAGATATAGAATTTACACCTGAATTAGAGAATTTTAAATTACAAAAGAACGATTTGCTTTTTGCTAGAACTGGAGCAAGTGTAGGAAAAACATATTTATATGAAGAAAAAGATGGTGAAATGTATTATGCTGGTTTTCTGATTCGTGCTCGAATTAAAGAGGATGTTTCAGCAGATTTTATATTTCAGCAAACTTTAACTGAAAAATACAAGCAATTCATTGCTATTGCTTCACAGCGATCTGGGCAGCCTGGAGTAAATGGAAAAGAATATGGTGATTGGAAACTTAGTGCTCCAAGTTTTCAGGAGCAATCCGCCATCGGTTCCCTCTTCCGTACTCTCGATGACCTTTTGGCGAGTTACCAAGGCAATCTTGCAAACTACCAATCTCTCAAGGCGACCATGCTATCCAAGATGTTTCCTAAAGCTGGACAGACGGTACCTGAGATTCGTTTGGATGGATTTGAAGGTGAGTGGGAGCTTCTTGAAATTAATGATTTAGCTGATGACTTTCAAAGTGGTGGCACTCCAAAAACAAATGTTCAGGAATATTGGGATGGGGATATTCCTTGGATTCAATCATCTGACTTAGAGACAAATTGTCTATTTGAAATTAAAGTTCAAAAAAGTATTTCTGAGAAAGGTTTAAAAAATTCATCAGCCAAAATAATACCAAAGGATTCAATTGCGGTTGTTACGAGAGTTGGAGTTGGGAAGTTAGCAGTGATGCGTCATGAATACGCAACAAGTCAGGATTTTTTATCACTCTCAAATCTTAAATCAAATATAGAATTCACAGCATATTTACTTTATAGATTACTTCAAAAGGAGGTTACTCAACTTCAAGGAACATCAATAAAGGGTATTACTAAAGTGGAATTACTATCGAAAAAAGTACTTATACCATCTCTTTCTGAACAACAAGCCATCGGTGCCTACTTTTCTAACCTCGATAGCCTCATCTCTGCTCACCAAGAAAAAATTTCGCAGCTAGAAACTCTCAAAAAGAAACTCTTACAAGATATGTTTATCTAACCTTCAAAAATAATCCTTATCAGTAACCAAATGCACAGCATTTTTCGAATAGTATAAGTGAGTCCCTTTGATCTTTTCAAAGGGTGCTCCTTAGTATTTAATAACTTAAAAGTATTTACTTTTAATAACTTTAGAGTTATAATAAATTCGAAAAGGGGTTGCTTTGTGCACGCTATTTATTTTTATAAGGACAAACAAGGGAATCAACCGGTCCTGGACTACATGAGGGAGCTAGCTCGTCGCGATAATAAGGACAGCCGGATCAAACTGAACAAGCTTAACGACTACATCGAGCTTTTGAGCCAGCATGGAAAACGTGCTGGCCAACCCTACATCAAGCATCTGGATGCGGAGATCTGGGAGTTGAGACCCTTGCGAGATCGGATTTTATTCGTGGCTTGGCTGGATGGGAGCTTTGTCTTACTGCATCATTTTGTCAAAAAGACGCAAAAGACACCTAGACGAGAGATTGAGAAAGCCATGCGGGAGTTGCAAGATTTGAAGGAAAGAGGGCTAAGTGATGAAGAATAGTGCCATCGGCAGCAATTGGAAAGATGTGAGAGCAGAGCTCTTCACCAAGGAAGAAATTCTGGAAAGTGATCTGCGGGTCGCGATTATGACAGAGCTGATCGAGGCTCGTCATGAAAAGGGAATTAGCCAAAAGAAACTAGAAGAACTCAGTGGGGTCAGCCAACCGGTCATTGCTCGGATGGAGACAGGCAAGACCAGTCCTCAATTGGACACGGTCTTGAAAGTCTTAGCCAGTCTGGGCAAGACCCTCGCTGTCGTCCCACTAGAACAAGAAAAGGTCTAAAAGAAATCAGAAAGAATAACTATGGAAACAACACAAACCTCCCAGTCGCTCTACCAAGCCCTGTGGAACTCAGCGGATGTGCTCCGCTCTAAGATGGATGCCAATGACTACAAGTCTTACCTTTTGGGGATGATCTGTTACAAGTATCTCTCAGATAAGTTGCTCTTCTTCGTGGCGGAGACCATGGAGGAGGAGACAGAGAGCTTAGATGAAGCCTTGGCGCTTTACCGATCCTACTATGAGGATCCAGCCTCTCAAGAGGAGCTGATCTCCGTCGTCAACGATGAACTCAATTATTTCATCAAGCCTGACTTGACCTTTACAGCCTTGGTGGACCGGGTCAATGAAGGGACATTCCAGCTGGAAGATCTGGCTCAGGGCTTCCGAGATATCGAGCAAAGTGACGACCTCTATGAGAATCTCTTTGAGGACATTGATCTTTACTCCAAGAAGCTAGGGGCCACTCCTCAAAAGCAAAACCAGCTAGTGGCTGCCGTTATGAAAGAATTGGCAGTGCTGGATGTAGCAGGTCATGCAGGAGATATGCTTGGGGATGCTTACGAGTACTTAATCGGTCAGTTTGCGACTGACTCGGGTAAGAAAGCTGGTGAGTTCTATACACCTCAGCCTGTAGCCAAGCTCATGACCCAGATTGCCTTTTTAGGGCGTGAAGACGAGCAGGGCTTTACCCTCTACGATGCCACCATGGGATCGGGCTCCCTCTTGCTCAATGCCAAGAAGTATTCTCACCAGCCTCAAACCGTCCAGTACTTTGGTCAGGAGCTCAATACCTCTACCTATAACCTGGCTCGGATGAACATGATCCTACACGGGGTTCCGGTGGAAAACCAGTTCTTGCACAATGCCGATACGTTGGACGAAGACTGGCCTACCCAAGAGCCGACCAACTTTGATGGGGTCCTTATGAACCCTCCGTACTCAGCTAAGTGGTCTGCAAGCTCTGGCTTCCTCCAAGATCCTCGCTTCTCCCCATTTGGTAAGCTCGCGCCTCAATCCAAGGCAGACTTTGCATTTCTCTTGCACGGTTATTACCACTTGAAACAAGACAATGGTGTTATGGCCATCGTCCTCCCTCACGGGGTTCTTTTCCGTGGCAATGCTGAAGGAACCATTCGCAAGGCCTTGCTGGAAGAAGGGGCCATTGATACGGTAATCGGTCTTCCTGCCAATATCTTCTTTAATACCAGCATCCCAACGACAGTCATCATTCTCAAGAAGAACCGGACCAATCGGGACGTCTACTTTATCGATGCTTCTAAGGAATTTGACAAGGGCAAGAACCAGAACATCATGACGGATGCCCATATCGAGAAGATCCTTAAGGCTTATAAGAGCAGAGAGGACATGGACAAGTTTGCCCATCTGGCTAGCTTCGAGGAGATCGTCGAGAATGACTACAACCTCAATATCCCACGCTATGTGGATACCTTTGAGGAAGAAGAGGTAGAGCCACTGACAGATATCGTGGCTAAGATCAACCAAACCAACGCGACCATCGAGACCCAGACAGCTTCTCTTCTAAACATGCTCAGCCAGCTGCATGGGACGACACCAGAAGCCGATGACGAGCTCAAGAAATTTGTCGAGGAGTTTAAGGGGTAGGGTGTCAGTCTTTGATTAAATAAGGACCAGTTAATGAAAGTTTTAACTGGCCTTTTCATTGCTAATCTGATACAATTAAATTACCTAAAAGGTAATTTAATTTAACAGAAAGGGACATATGAAGCTTATCTATACAAATAAAACTGTTAAAAAGCAGTGCACAGAGCTGAGGCAGGCTAAAAAGGATTTTTCGGATAAGATTGCTGTAAAGTTGCATCAATTGATTACCTTTTTGGAAGCAGCAGATTCTTTGGCCAGTGTGATAGCTTTTCCTAAATATCACTTTCACCAACTCAAGGGGAAGAGACAGGGACAGTTTGCTTTGGATATAGATGATCGGAAAAGTTCCTATCGGTTGATTGTAGAATTTCGTGAGGAGGATTTAGAAAAGGTATTTCCTAGTCCTGTTGAAATCGAAATCCTAAAAATAGAGGAGGTCAGCAATCACTATGAGTAAGAAAATTGTTGAATACAAAGACCTGATTGCTTTTCATCCAGGTCAGTATGTTGAAGAGTTGATTGAAGATTATAACGTAACGCAAAAAGAGTTTGCTGAGCGCTTAGGAGTTTCTGCAAAGACTATCAGCAAGCTGGTCAATGCTGAGGAGTCCATCAGTAAAGAGACGGCTCATAAGTTAGCCAAGTTAAGTGGAGTTTCCATGCAAACCTGGCTCAATCTTCAGAATGCTTATGATGTAAAAGTTGCAGAGATTGTAGAACAAAAAGAGCTAGAAGAAGGTAGCGAGAAAGAAATCTGTGAGATGATTGATTTCAAGTATTTTAAGGCAGAAGGCTACGTTCCAGATAAACGCTATACATTGAAAGAAAAGATTGTTGAGCTTCGCAAGATTCTAGGAGTGGCGAGTTTAGACAAGTTCTCATCTTTTAACAATCAGGTGAGTTATCGAAATACGCGTGAGTTCACGACTAAAAGTATAGTGAACTCCAATATCATGTTGGAGTTGGCATCTAAAAAAGCGCGTGATATAACGACTACTAAGCTCAATCGCAGAAAGCTTGAGAGAAACTTGCCTGCTTTGAGAAAGTTGACAAGACAAGATCCTGAAGTCTTTCCTCAACGCCTGTATGATATCTTGCTAGATTGTGGTGTTGTCCTAGTTGGTCTACCTGCTTTGCCAAATGCCAATCTAAATGGTGCTACGAAAAAATTTGGAAATGGTAGTGCCTTGCTTTTACTCACAGATCGAAATAAAGCGTCAGATATTTTCTGGTTCTCACTTTTCCATGAGATTGGGCATATTCTGGAGAACGAGTTTTCATCAGATGATGGAAATGGTAAGTCATACCGACGTTCTGAGGAACGGGCAGATCAGTTTGCAAAAGATCTCTTAATAAGACCGGAAGACTATCAAGTTTTTGTTGAACAAGGAAACTTTGATAAGTCGGATATTCTACGCTTTGCTGAGGAAATCGATATTCATCCTAGTATTGTTTTAGGAAGATTACAAAATGAGGGTATTCTCAGTTTTGACAGATATAGAGAATTAAAAGAAAACTATTACTTCGTTTCGTAATGGTCGTGTAGTCACTTTCCCAAATTTTTTTCGAATAATAGAAGTAGAGGGACCTTCCCTCTATTTTTTATCGAAAAGGAGTAGGGATGCAAAAGAGACACGCGCATGTATCGCCGACCTTGGACATCATGGCCAAGAAGATTTTTAGTTTGCCAGAGGTGACGGCAGCATTTATTCGAGACATTTTGGAGCTGGATGTGGCGGACGCTCAGATAGTGGAGGGAAGCCAGCCCCACAGCATGGCTTATGAGGAGGATGACTTGTTCTCCACTGCGGTGGATGTGAGAGCCAAGCTCCATGATGGAACCGAGGTGATCATCGAGATCCAGATTCGCAAACAGCAGTATTTCTTGAACCGGTTCCATTATTATCTGGCCAATCAGCTGGTGGAGAATGTACAAAAACTGCGCCAGCAAGGACAGACACATAAGATGTACGAGCAGATGGAGCCCGTCTATGGGATTGCCATTTTGGAGAAGTCGCTCTTACTAGACGAAGAGGCCGCCATCAATAAATACTGGCTGACCAATAGCCGGTCTGGCAAGCAACTCAAGGCTTATTATAAAAATGGCAAGCACCAAAATCTTCTGCAGGTTGCCTTTTTAGAGCTAGACAAGTATAATAAAGATGAGAATCTGACAGATGCAGGCAGACAGTGGCTGGAGTTTTTTGGGAATCTTCCCTTTACAAAAGCTCCCAGTCAGGCCGTTGCCCACGCAGATTCATTATTAGATTCATCTAGCTGGACCAAGGAGGAGAAGACCATGATAGACGAGCGTATTCGGATTCAAGAAAATTATGATATGACCCTGGAGACGGCGATTGATGAAGCGCGAGAAGAAGGTTTAGTACAAGGGCTGGAACAAGGTCGTAAACAGTTGGTATGCGAGATGGTCTCACGAGGAATGTCGACTGATCTTATATCGGAGATGACGGGTTTGTCCATTGAAGAGATTGAGACTCTTCTTTCTTGAGTCGTTAAAAGAGGCGCTGCCTCTTTTCTTTTTGAAAAAACTTGAAAATTTTCCCGTTTTTTCAATCCGCCTTTCTAGAATTGTGGTAGAATAGAGTCAACAAAGAGCTATCCTCACCAACAGTGTGATCGATACTAGAAAAGAGGATTCTGATGACAAGAAAAATTGGTATTATTGGTTTGGGGCATGTGGGTGCGACCTTGGCCCACAGCATGATTTTGAAACACACCTGTGATCACTTGGTCTTGATTGATACCAATGAGAAAAAGGTCAAGGCTGATGCCTTGGATTTCTGTGATACGGTTGCCAATACAGGTTATCCGGTGCATATCACGGTCAATGACTACGCGGCTTTAAAAGATGCGGATGTCGTGGTGTCGACTCTTGGAAATATTGAGTTGCAGGCTAATAACACTGATGACCGTTTTGCGGAGCTTCCCTTTACCAGTAAGCAAGTGGTGCAAGTAGCGCGTGATCTGAAGGCTTCTGGCTTTAGTGGGGTCTTATTGGTAGTGACCAATCCAGTTGATGCCGTTACTCAACTCTATCAACAATATACCGGCCTTCCAAAAGAACAGGTGATTGGGACAGGGACCTTGCTGGATACAGCTCGGATGAAGCGTGCAGTTGCGGATCGTTTGCAGGTTTCTCCTGCTAGTGTATCAGGCTACAACCTCGGTGAGCATGGAAATTCTCAATTTGTTGCATGGAGTCAGGTCCGTGTCAAAGGACACGCCATTACCGATCTCTTCTCTCAAGAAGAGCTTGATGCTATCAACTACGAGTCCTTGCGCGGTGGCCACACGGTTTTCTTTGGCAAATTATATACTAATTTTGGGATTGCAGCAGCAGCCCAACGCTTAGCAGAAGCTGTGATCAATGATAGCCACGAGGAAATGCCAGTGTCTAACTATCGTCCAGAATATGGAACCTATCTTGGTTACCCAGCGATTGTAGGTCGAAAAGGGATTCTCGAACGATTGGACTTGCATTTGACAGAAGAAGAAAAAGAAAAATTGCTCCATTCAGCCGAAACTATTAAGGAAAACACACGAAAAGGATTGGAGCATGCATAAAATCAACAGCCAAGAGAAATCTTGGCTTATTTTCTGCAATTTTTTCGAATGGTATAAGTGAGGGGTTTCCCTACACGAAATCATTGGAGGTTGGAGACATTTGTCCAACTTTTTTATCTCACTTCTTTTGACCTTCCCTTAGTAAAATGGAGTAAAAGTTAAAAAATCCGAGTTGTAATCCTTGACATTACATTCCGATCCTGTATAATAGCTATTGTAACAAATAATCTTACAACAGAAAGAGGAAATAACTATGAAAAACATTTTATTTATCGTCGGATCTCTTCGTCAAGGATCATTCAACCACCAAATGGCTAAGAAAGCAGAAAGCCTTCTTGAAGGGAAAGCAACGGTGACTTACTTGGACTACAAGGACATTCCAATGATGAACCAAGATTTGGAAACACCAACCCTGCCATCTTTGCAAGCAGCGCGTGATGCGGTTCTTGCTGCGGATGCCATCTGGATCTTCTCGCCAGTCTATAACTTTGCTATTCCAGGTGTAGTGAAAAACCTGATTGACTGGCTTAGCCGTGCCCTTGACCTGTCAGAAACTCGTGGTCCATCTGCCCTTCAAGATAAGATCGTAACGGTTTCTTCAGTAGCTAATGCCGGACACGAACCAATGTTTGCGGCTTATCAAGCGCTCTTGCCATTCGTTCGGACTCAAGTGGTTGGAGAGTTTACTGGAACAACCGTTAACCCAGAAGCCTGGGAAACAGGTGAATTAGTCTTGACAGATGAAGCGGTCGCAGGACTGGAAAAACAAGTACAAGCCTTATTA
This sequence comes from Streptococcus parasanguinis, assembly GCF_047465465.1. Classification (GTDB taxonomy): domain Bacteria; phylum Bacillota; class Bacilli; order Lactobacillales; family Streptococcaceae; genus Streptococcus; species Streptococcus parasanguinis_AI. The sequence goes on from NZ_JASGZU010000001.1 coordinate 111,807, forward strand.
GAAGCATAAGAAAAGCTGAGACAGAAGTCTCAGCTTTTTAGATACTAAAGAGTTGCCCGAAGAAGTATGTCACACCCATGGTGAGAAGGCCAATGATCAGGTTGCGAAGCATGGCTGGCTTGGTTGGTGCTTTTCCCAGTTTCGCACTGGTATAGCCAGTGAAGATCAAGGATAGTCCAACAACGAAGACTGTCACCGGAATGCGATAGGCAGTTGGAAAGAGAATGATCGAGAGCATTGGAGGAAGGGAACCAACAGAAAAAGCAAGGAAGCTAGATGCAGCAGCATGCCAAGGATTGGTAAACTCCTCGTATTCGATACCATATTTCTCTTCGACCAGGGCTTTGAGGGGATATTTCAGAAAGGCCCGTTCTGTCAAAATCTTTGCGGAAGTTTCGCATTCTCCATTTTCAAGATAAGCATGGTAGAGAGAGTCTCTAGCTAACTTTGGATCACGATCTAATAAGGCTTGTTCGCGGTTCACAGCAGCTTCTTCCGTGTCTTTTTGTGTGGAAACAGAAACATACTCACCACCCGCCATCGAAAAGGCACCGGCTAGAATTGCAGACAAGCCAGATAAGAAAATGATCCAGATGTTATGCGTGGCACTGGCCACCCCGATCACCACTCCAGCGATAGAAATGATTCCATCATTGGCCCCTAGAACCGCAGCTCTCAAAATATTCAAGCGATCGCTAAATGATTCATCTACTCCATGTTTTATTTCAGTCATACAATGTCTCCTTTTCCTTATTTAGAATGATTATAAATAAAATACAGAAAGAAATCAAGGATTTTAACTCAAATGATAAAAGTTAGACAATTTAATGGAACCTTTTAGTTGTAAAATTTGACATTACAAGCAAAATGGAGAGAGAATTTGACATACACCTATCCTATCAAGGTTTATTTAGCAGAAGTGCATAATTTTTGAGGATCCTGATGGCATTCTAACGCGAGTGCGGAAAGGATAACAAAAAACAGCAGGCTTCCTGCTGTTTTTTGACGAGATAAATTAGTTGGTTTCATTATCTTTTCCCACCACCCAAAATAAGAGAAGGAGTTGGAAGATGCCCAAGGCAAATAAGACCATAAAACCGTTGCGACTTCCTTTAGCAGTGGCTTGAGTAAAGTCCATCTTTTGATTAGCTTGGCTCATGGCAACTATCAGCGAAGCCAGGGTTGTTCCGACAGCGCCTGCAAATTGTTGCAGGGTGTTAAAGATCGCGTTCGCATCGGGTTGCTCTTCCAGAGAGAGTTGTTTTTGTCCGTTGGTCATGATATTGCCAAAGGCAAGCCCCATACCGGTCATGAAGATCATGTAAAAGATGAGAATCAAGCCATTTGTCAGCTTCAGAGCAAAAAGGGTGAAGTGGAAATAGGCTAGAAGGATTAAAGCAGCTCCAAGGAGAATCGGTTTGCGAGCGCCCAACTTATCTAGAATGAGACCAGAGAAGGGAGCAAAACCTGCTCCAATGATGGCTCCTGGAAGCAACATCAAGGCTGCAAGCGTGGTGTTGGAGTGGTTGACCAATTGGACATAATTAGGAAGAAGAAAACTCATGGCCAGAGAACCTAATTGGAAGGTGAAAAAGGCAAGAACATGGCCAGTGAGGAGATGGTTCTTTAAGATAGCAAGGTTGATAATGGGAGTCTCTATGCGATTAGACCGCCAGACCAAAAGGACCAGTCCCAAGGTTCCGATCACCAGCCAACCAAGCACAGAAAAACTGAAGAACGCATGATCCGCTAGGCCATGAATACCTAGAATCAACCCTAAAAATGAAGCAATAATGGCGAGAAGACTCATGATATCAAGCGTTTCTCGCTTGATTTTACTGATTTGCTCAATGGAGCGAAGTCCTGCAACCAGCGAAGCCAGAAGGATCGGGAATTGAACTAAAAAGATGGACCGCCAGCCAAAGTTAGCTGTCAAGAGACCACCGACAGTAGGACCAATGGCGGGAGCGATGGCTGTAATCAGAGTCCCCACTCCCATCATGAGACCGATCTTGCGTTTTGGGACCTGCTCTAAAATGATATTAAACATCAGAGGAAGGGCAAAACCAACCCCCATTCCTTGGACCAATCGCCCAAGAACCACAAAGGCAAAATTTGGAGCTAAGAAGTCGATAAGAACACCTAAAACAGATAGGAGATTTCCAACTAAAAAGATGGACTTCATTTTAAAGGAACGCTTGAGATAAGCAGATAAGGGGACCACACAGGCAACCACTAGAAGATAGATGGTCGTAACCCACTGGACTGTTGCGGTGTTGATCTCAAATTCCTTCATCAATATTGGAAAGGTGATGTTCATGGCAGTTTCTCCAGCCACCCCGCAAAAGGACAGGATCCCTGTCGCAAAGATTGCGAACAAGACCTTGGCTGAAATTTTTTCTTGTGACATAGACGTCTGATTCCTCCTAAATCTTTCTATAATGTTGTAAAATGGAATGAAAATCCATCGTATTGATCTGATTTTTCGTCAGACTCGACTGCTATAAGTAGAGCAAGTCTGACAGCAAAATGAGTGATCATTTTACTAGCTAAGAAATAGTATAGTGGAAATGAAGACCCCTGTCAAAGAGTTTTTGAAAAATTGCGAAAATTTTAAAAGTGTTTTCAATAGATGGTGCTTCTTCAGATGAAAGGGATTGCTCATCAGTATGATATAATAAGAAGAAATAAATAAACGTGATCCATTGCGGAAAACTGAACAGGAGGCCCTATGACCAAGTATTTAGTCCAGAAGTTTTTCTGGTTACGAGAAAAAAGTTTGATTCAGATTTCCCAGAAAACCCTCGTTTCCTTATTTCCTTTTTTCCTATTCTCAGGAATCATTCGGGTGATTGCTTTATCCGTATTTTCGGATAGAGGCTATATTCATCAACTCTTTTCGATGGATAGTTGGTTACCATGGGATCAGGGCATGAGCCAGGTCCTCATTAATTTTTCTAACTTTCTAGGAGGTCTAGCAGGGCCTTTAGCGACTTACTTTGCTGGGAAATATACAGCTGGGCACTACGGTCGAAGTACTGGGACAGCGGGTGTCACTGCTCTGTTGGTCAGCTTGATTGTAGGTTCTCAGGAATTATTGGTGAGCCCACTCAATGATGGGCAACTGACGCGGATCAATCTCCCAGCGACGACCAATATTGTGTTAGCGATTTTTTTAGGTTATCTAATCGGACAGATCTTTCGGCTATCCAAAGCCAGTGACGACCAGATCGTGGACAAAGATTTCATCTATCAGCCCAAGACTGTGCGGCCCATTTTCTTGTCCTTGGTCCTTGGGGTTAGTCTCAATCTTCTCCTCCTTCTAGGCAATCAGTACCGTGTTTTTCAAACGCTTGGACAATTCTTTAGTTCGTTAACTGTTAGCAGTCATCACCTTTTACCCACCTTTGTCATGGGGCTCTTCAGCGGCCTATCTGCTTGGGTTGGAAATAGTCAAGCCTTTACCTTGAACGCGATTGTAGATGACAGTTTTGCTTTAGAAAATCTGACCTATGCTGTGACGAAACATACAACGACAGGCATTCCTCATCTCTATACCTTGACGAACTTGTATCGCAGTTTTGGCCTGGTGGCTGGTGTTGGTGCAGTTCTAGCCTTATTGGTAGCGATCTTGCTGGTTTCGCGAAGTCAAAAGGACAAGAAAGTGAGTCTCCTCAGCATTTTTCCAAGTCTCTTTAACAATGGGGCTTCTTTCATGGTAGGAATACCAGTCCTTCTCAATCTTCTATATCTGATTCCCTTCTTATTGATTCCTTTGGTGAATATGGGGATTGCAGCGGTAGCCTTGTGCTTCAAACTGATGCCAGCGGCTGTCTATCCAGTGCCAGATGGGACTCCGAGCCTTCTCTATGCCTTTATTGGAAGCGGAGGAAGTCTGAGAGCTTTAGTTGTCAGCATTCTTTGTTTTGCCATCGACGTGCTCCTTTATCTACCATTCGTCCATATGGGAAATCGTATCCGAAAAGATCTAAAAGTGAAAGGAGAAAGCGATGAAAGTCTCTAAAAAAACAACCATCGTCCTCACTTTGGTCTGTCTTTTCTTGATCGGTTTAGCCATTCCTTCTTATAGCTGGACTCGAACCAATGTTTCAAAAATTGAGAAATTCTATAATTCTAAACTGTCTCCTATCATTATGATTCCAGGAAGCTCCGCGACAGAGAACCGCTTTGATGGCTTGGTGACCAAGCTCAATAAAGAACGCCAAGGGACCAAACACAGCCTTCTCAAGGTTAAGGTCTGGAATGATGGTAGGATGACCTATAGTGGGAGTATCGATGCGAAGGACAATGAGCCAGTGATTGTGGTTGGTTTTGAAAACAACAAAGATGGCTATAGCAATATTAAAAAGCAGGCCAAACTATTCAACCAAGCCTTCGAAGCCCTTCAAGAAAAATACAATTTTAATAACTTTAAGGGCTTAGGTCATTCCAACGGTGGCTTAATCTATACAGCCTTTATTGAAAATTATCTAGGGGATTATGATATCGATCTGAAAACCTTGATGACCATCGGCACCCCATACAACTTTACAGAGACCAATATTCAAAACAAATCGGAGATGTTGGCAGATTTTATCAAGGGAAAAGAAGCCATTCCCAATACGCTCCATATGTATTCAGTAGCAGGGACTATTACCTATGATTCAGATGAGTTGGTCCCAGATGCCAGTGTATCGGCTGGGAAATACATCTATCAAAACCAAGCTGCAAGCTATACGGAGATTACAGTGACGGGCGAAGATGCCCAGCACTCGGACCTTCCAACCAATGATGAGGTCGTCGCCTTGGTGAAAGAGCATATTGAAAGTCAAACGGATCGTAGAAGAGGTCCGAATAAAGGAAACTAAGTGTGAAGAGGGATTCCTTCCTCACACTTTTTTTAGTATAATAAAGTTTAGTATGAAAATAAGGGAGACCAAAGGAGATCAGATGAAAAGAAAACATTGGATGCAGTTGGGATTAGCGGCTTCGAGTATGGTCTTGTTAACAGGATGTTACCAAAGATACCAGCGCCAGTCCAGTCCTAAAAAAGAGGTTGCAACCAGCCAGACAGCAGCTAAAAAACAAGCGAAAAAAGCAGACAACAAACAATTATACCAGTCTGTTTTTTCAGACTACCAAAAGATTTTTGCCACTTCAAAGGATTTGGATGCCATTTCCAAATTGAATGATGAATTGGCCAAAGAAGATCGGATGATCAATAGCTGGGTGATCGAGACTGTCATCAATCAGCCAGCAGCTGTTCGCTATGCCTTTAAGGACTTAAATAGCGATGGGGTAGATGAGATGATCATCGCCAACCAGCAAACCGATGGGAGCTACTTTGCGACAGGAGTCTACTACCTCAAGGACCAAAAGCCGACCTTGCTTGCAGAAGGTTTTGTCGCTGGACACGGAGGAGCGCGCAATGCGACAACTCTCTATAAGGGTGGAGATGTCTTAGAAGTCAGCTGGTTGTCGGGAACTGGCCGTGGTGTAGCCGTACTTTCACGAATAGAAAAGACACCTCAAGCCGCGACAAAAGTCCAGGAAGAAGAAGTTCAGGTACGTGGGTCAGATCTGAATGCCCTCTTTGGAAAATCTGATGAGGATAAACTGGACCTCAAGAGTTTTGACTGGCAAACCTTTGAAAGTACACCATCAGGAGGCGATACCCAAAGCCAGGAGAAAACACCATGGAATGCTGAAAAATCAGCAAAATTAGCAGAATTTATGAAGACCTGGGGCGAAAAGATGGGGCAACCCAACTACCAAAAAGGCATAGCTGGCGGTGATGTAGGACCAGATAACCTCTATACTCTAGGGGACAATAGCAAGATGGATGCAATTTATACATATACTGGCCAAGGAAATGCAAAATACCGCATTGTAGAACGCTATAGCAATTGGGACAAGTATCCAGATGTGCATAGTTATTTCTTTGCCATTACGGATACGGGAGAAGCCATCGTCTTTCACTCGCCAACGACCAATGGTGGAAAGATGTATCTAAAACCAACAGACAACAAGGAACTTCAAGAAGAATTTACGCAACTGCTTCATCAATAAAAAAAGAAAAACCAGGAAACGACTGTTTTTCTGGTTTTGTTTATTCAATGTATGAATAAAAATACAAAATAAACGACATTTTTTGGGATAGAAAATATGTTAAAAACTAGTGATAATTAACGGTGTAATTGCATTTAGAAACGGAAAATATTTGACAAGCAAAGGAAAATCATTTAGAATATATTCATTCTTTATTTATAGGAGAAAAAATATGAAAAAACTTCTTACAGCCGGTGTGGCTCTCTTGTCCGTTGCAACCTTAGCAGCATGTTCTGGTAAAACTGCTTCAGAATCATCAAGCAAAGATGCTAAAGCTTCTTCTAGCAAAGTAGAAAAATCATCTACTTCAAAAAGCAAATCAAGCAGTTCATCAAAAACTTCAAAATCAGCATCCTCTTCTGTTGAAATTCCAGAAATTGTCTTGTTGACTGATGATGAAATCGATAATGCCAAAACAATTGGTGATATGAAAACTCTTTATAGTAAATTAGTGGATAACTATAAAAAATATGCTCAAGATATTGGCGATCAAATTCCCGAATCACTGAGATCTAAATATACTCAACAAGTGGAACCAGCTCTCAAGACATTGGACGAATCAAAAACTCAATTTGATACAGCACTTTCAACTGGTGGTTCAGATGATACGGTTGTTCCTGAACAAGGGCGTACTGTTTTTGTACAACAATTGAAATCTGGACGTGACACTATGAAACAAGCTCTTGAAAGTGCATATAAATCAATTGCGCCATTGCTCTCTTCATCAGCTGAATAATCAATGAAAAAAATAGGGTAGGACCTCAAGTCCTAGCCTATTTTTGCTTTCTTACAAAAATGTAAGAAATAAAGGGTAAAATGTAAGGTTATGTTATGGTGAAAGCGTTTCAGTTTTAGTACAATAGATTTGTAAAAAACGATTGAAGCTTTTATCGAGCTAGAAAGGAATGGACCATGACCCTACTAGACGTTCAACATATCAAAAAAATTTACAAAACCCGCTTTCAAGGAACGCAGGTTGAAGCCTTAAAGGATATTCACTTCACCGTGGAAAAGGGTGAGTACGTGGCTATCATGGGGGAATCAGGATCCGGGAAATCCACCCTCCTCAATATCCTAGCCATGCTGGATCAGCCGACGGAAGGGCGGGTCTACCTCAATGGCACCGATACCTCAACCATCAAAAACAAGGACGCCTCCAGCTTCCGCCGGGAAAAACTAGGCTTTGTCTTTCAAGATTTCAACCTGCTCGACACCTTATCTGTCAAGGACAATATCCTCCTGCCCTTGGTCCTTTCCCGCAGACCAATCAAGGAAATGATGAGTAAGGTCGATAGCGTGAGTCGGGAGTTGGGCATTCACCAGCTCTTAGAAAAATACCCTTACGAAATCTCTGGTGGACAAAAACAACGGGTAGCCGTAGCACGGGCCATCATCACCTCACCTGAAATCCTTCTTGCGGATGAGCCAACAGGGGCGCTGGATTCCAAGTCTTCGGCAGCTTTGCTAGATGTCTTTGAAGATATCAATACCATGGGGCAAACCATTCTCATGGTGACCCACTCAACCGCAGCAGCAGCTCGGGCCAAGCGCGTGCTCTTTATCAAGGACGGGATTCTTTACAACCAGATCTTTCGTGGGGAAAAGACAGAGCGTCAGATGTTCCAAGAAATCTCAGATACTCTGACGGTCATGGCGGGAAAGGAGGATCCTGATGTTTAAATTAACAAGTAAATTAGCACTTTCCAACCTCAAACAAAATCGCAAGTTGTATTATCCTTTCGCTATAGCTGTCATTTTAACGACCATGATCCTTTATAGTTTTATCGCCTTGTCATTGACCCCTCATTTAGAGGATTCTTACGGAGGGGGATCGGCGAGAACTGTTCTTGGTTTTGGCAGTTTCGTCGTCCAGCTGGTCGTCATCATTTTGGTGGCTTATGCCAATGGCTACGTCATGAAAAATCGTTCCAAAGAACTGGGACTCTACAGTGTTCTGGGAATGGAGAAGAAGCATCTCCTCATCATGACCTTATGGGAATTGCTCTTCTTCTATGTTCTCACAGTTGGAGTAGGACTGGGTTTGGGACTCTTGTTTGATCGCTTGATTTTCGCCTTGCTTCTAAAATGTATGGGTTTACCAGTCGTCATTCAATCAACCTTCCAGATAGAGGCTGTTCTTAACACTTTACTTGGGTTAGCCTTAGCTTTTGGCCTCATTCTCTTGTTGAATTCTTTCCGCCTCTTGCGCTACAGTTCCCTCCACCTTATGCAGCAAAAGAAAGCAGGAGAGAAGAAGGGACGCTTCTTGCTGGTTCAAACTCTGTTAGGACTTGGGCTCTTAGGAATTGCGTTTTATATAGCGCTAACCGTTGAGCGGCCAGTTGCGGCTGTCCAAGGATTCTTTATTGCCGTCATCTTGGTCATTCTAGCGACTTATCTCTTATTCAACGCAGGCTCTATTACCTTCTTAAGATTTCTCAAAGGTCGGAAATCCTACTATTACAAGCCAGAGAATTTTATATCTGTCTCCAACTTAATAGCTCGGATGCGAAAAAATGCAGCGGGCCTTGCGACCATTAGTATTCTATCCACCATGGTCTTGGTCACCTTAACCGGGTCGCTCAATATCTTTATTGGAGGGCAGAATTACCTAGATACGGTTTACCCTTCTGATTACATGATTAGTGTGGGGCATATGCCTTCAGATGCTGAAACAGAATCGGTTATTGAGGATGTTCAAGCTCAAATTAAGAAAACAGCCGATGCGACACATCTATCAGATTATCAGGTGGCACAGACTACATACTGGTCGGCTGAAATTCGAAAGATTGATGGAAGGAGCTTAGAGGTGAATGACCAGTCCACTCCATCAACTGGTCAGGAGTTGAAGTCAGAAGGAACAGTCTACTTTTTTGATCAGGCGACTTATGAGCAACTGACCGGTCAAAAAGTTGAGCTTGGGGAAAATGAAATCCTAGCCTATGGGTATCAATATCCTGGAAAATTAGACGCACAATTAGAAATCAATGGGAAGACCTTCACGATTAAAGAAAAACTAAACTCCAATTTTATCCAAGGGAAACTCCCTCAATCCGACCTGTTTCAACACCAAATGGGCTTGTACCTGGTCCTCCCTGACTTGAACCAACTGGGACTAAAAGTTGATAAAAATTTGGAATTCTCTATTACTGCTAAAAATAAAGATAACCAAGATTTTATTTCTGGCTTGATCAAAGAGCTGTATTCGACAGACAAAATCAGTCAATATGGTGCGACTTATTTTGGTGGATTTGATCGATACAGTATAGAGAAAGATTGGCGTGAAACAGCAGGGACTCTTCTATTTATCGGGATTTTTCTATCGGCGATCTTTCTATTAGCTACAGTTCTCGTGATTTACTACAAGCAGATTTCAGAGGGTCATGAGGATCGAGATAATTTTGTGATCTTGCAACAAGTAGGATTGGACCAAAAGCAAACCGGCACCACCATTCGCAAACAGATACTCACTGTCTTTTTTCTTCCATTATTCTTCTCCTTCCTGTACCTAGGAGTAGCCTACAAGATGATCGCAAAAATCGTTGCTATCTTAGGAGCAACCAATGCGGGCTTGGTGCTTCAAACAACTCTTTCTATCTGCGCTGTCTTCTTCATCTCCTATGTCCTTGTCTTTCTTCTGACTTCTAGAAGTTATCGGAAGATTGTCGTGAGGTAGCGCTGAGTCTATAAAAGATTGAGAAATGAAAAATCCAATAAATAGACAAACTGTTTTTTTACTTAGAACAAGCTAAGTGTTGCAGAAAGAATTATAATAATCTATATTATTAAGCTTATTTAAACAAATACCGAAACTTTCCGCCGTGAGAAAAGTGATAGAAATACTAGTATTTCTATCACTCGGGAGTTTTGGAACCTTAGGTCCAAAACTAAGTTATGGGACTTCCTGGATTGCTGAAATCATCCACTGGATAATTTCACCTAACGTCCGTACTCACCTAAGGAAAGTTTCAAGGATAGGTTTTTCCTTAATCAAAAACACCGAGGATTTGATCCTCGGTGTTTTTATCGTGATTATTTCACGTGTTTTGCAAGTTCTTCTTGCGCTTTTTTGTTTGATTCTTCTTTTTCTTTCAACCAATTCTTATAAGCTTTTTCGTAGTCAGCCGTTGTGACTGTCTTGTCTTGCACTTTTTGGTATTTGAAGAAGCTTGTTTCACCTTTAATACCAATTGCAGAATTTGCTGCTGAGAATGGCGTTACCTTCGTGATAGATGGAACTCCACCCTTAGAGTAGATTGGAAGTACCATTGCGTTTTCAGTCAACCAAGCTTGGGCAGCAGCGTATTTTTCATAACGCGCATTGGTATCCAATTTTTCAGCATTAGCAGCATCCAACAATTCTTTGTATTGGTTCAAACCAATTTTTTCGATGAGAGCTTGGTCTTTCTTAGGATCAAGTCCCATACCAGTCAAGGTTGAACCATCTGTTGGGTTCAAGATATCCAAGTAAGTAGATGGATCTTGGAAGTCAGGTCCCCAACCTGTGATATCCATATCAAAGTCTTTTTGATCTGGTGATTGGGCGAAGTAAGTAGCGTTGTCTGCATCGTCTGTAGACAATTTTTGTACATCGATCACGACATTGTCTTTACCAAGAGCTGTTTCAATAGAACTCTTCATAGAGTCTGCTTGTTGGACAAGAGCATTAGAAGATTGGTCTACGACATAGTCGATATGGATTGGGAATTGAACACCTTGTGATTGCAATTCAGATTTCGCTTTTTCAAGTTCCGCTTTGGCTTTATCCGCATTATGCAAGCTATCTTGCGCGTCAGCAAAGCTAACACCTTTCCACTCATCTCCTGTTGCGGCAAGTTTTTCTTCAACGAGCGTACCGAAGTCTTTTCCGTTGGCTTGCACAAATGTAGGTGGAACTAGAAGTGTACGAAGAGTTCTTGATGCTCCCTCTTTACCATTAGCTTGTGCACTGTATGAAGTTCTATCCAAAGCGAAGTTCAAGGCTTGACGGAAGTTTTTGTTTTGAAGAGCTGTCTTGGTGCTGTTCTTTTGTTCGTCAGAAGTCTTCTTCGTATGACCGTAGTTTTGACGGTTGACGTTGAAGTAAGCGTAGTAAACAGTAGAATCTTGAGGTGTATAAACGATGTTATCCTTGAATTTCTTCTCAATTGTGCTGTAAGTTGAGCTTGTTGGGAAGAGACGAGCAGTAGATAGGTTCCCATCTGAGAAGTTACGAGCAAGATAGTCTTGGTCAGATCCATCGAAGTAAGTCAATTTAACCGTATCGATGTGAACATTTTTCTTGTCGTAGTAATCAGGGTTTTTATCCAACTCGATTTGTGATTTTGAAGTGAAGGATTTCAAAATGTATGGACCATTGTAGAGGATACCATTTGGTTTCACGCTACCAAAGTCTTTCCCAGCTGATTCCAAGAATTTTTCATTAACTGGCATCATGGTAGCAGTCGTCAATTTAGAATTCCAGAAAGATTCTGGTTGGTTCAAAGTGTATTGAAGAGTGTGATCATCAACAGCTTTTACCCCAACAGTTGAGAAGTCTTTGGTTTTCCCGTTTACATAGTCATCCAAGCCTTTGACCGAGTTTTGAACCAAGTAAAGAGCATCCGATTTTTTATCTGCTACGTATTTTAGAGATGTCACGAAATCTTGTGCAGTGACGTCAGCGTATTCATTTCCTTCTGAATCATACCACTTCGCATCTTTTCGAAGCTTGTAAGTATAAGTCAGACCGTCTTTTGAAACGGACCAGTCCTCAGCAAGAGCAGGCACTAAGTTACCGTATTGATCGTTTTCAAACAAACCATCGACCAAGTTGGTTGTAATGTCGCTTGTAGTTGAACGATTTGAAGTCAAATAGTTCAAGGAATCAGGGTCTGTACCATACACGTAGTTGTAAGTAGTCCCTTTTGACGCATTAGAAGATGAGCCACATGCAGCAAGGAAAAGCGTTGAAGCCGCGGCGACACCTGCTAAAAGAGCAAGCTTCGATTTTTTCATATTCGTGTCTCCTTTTGAATAATTTTAATTATTATACTCCAATCAATCTACAAAATAAAGTGTTTTTTGAACTTTTTTTGTATATTTACACACCACTATACAGTAAAACCCTTGATTTTAAGGGATTTTTAAGGAATAAAAATTTTTTTAAAAAATTACTATTATGCTTTACATACTAGTAAAGAAAGAGTATACTGATAGTGAGCAAACTAGTATGTAAAACAAACTAGTGAAAAATGTGAAGAAAGAGGTGAGAAGGATGAAAGAGTCCCAATTACTAAAGGGAGTCTTGGAGGGCTGTGTGCTGGAGATTATTTCCAAAAAGGCTATCTATGGCTATGAATTGATCCAAAGTCTCAAAGAGATGGGATTTGATAAGATTGTCGCTGGGACCATTTATCCCCTGCTTCAAAAATTAGAAAAACAAGGGGTCATTCATGGGGAAATGAGGCCGTCTCCAGATGGTCCTGATCGCAAGTATTTTTCACTCAGTGATGCTGGAAAAGAGCGTTTAGGGGAATTTTGGGACCAGTGGCAGGAGCTAGTCACAAAAGTAGAACGTATCAAGAAGGAGGGAGAAGAATGGTAGAAAGTTATACAGAAAAAATGTCAGATGAATTGATTCATTTAAAGAAAGAGGATCAAGCCTATGTGAAAAAAATGGTCGCTTATATTGGGGCTAAGTCCTATTTTTATGATGATGAAGCACTTGGTGAACAACTCTACAATATGGTTTGCGACCTAAAAGTTGCTGAGAAAGAAGGCATTCGGGCAGTGGATTATTTTGGAAAGGATCCACGGGCGATGGTGGATCAAGTTCTTTCAGATTTGCCTAAACGCTCTTTAGGATCTTATGTGGGACTCGTCTTCCTAATTGGAGTGATCTTAGTTGGCATGCGTTATTTAATGGATTTCACCTGGATGACACCACTGAAAATCGAACCCTTAACCTATATTGTCATTCTCCTCAATTTCTTGGTGTTTAGCCAGTTCATCACGTGGCTTTGGTCCAAACAGAGCTATGGTGAAATGAAGTGGTCTTGGGCTATTTTTATCAGTGTGATCTGCCTGATGGTATTTCTGAACATCGTACGACTATTTTCGATTTATTTTGGCCACATTGGGAGTCTCTTCTTATCAGATGGTTGGGCGGTTGTTCTTGCTGTCCTAGTCCTACTTGGGTTTGCGGTTATGGCTTATAGAAGCAGGGAGCGTTTGATGACGAGTCTACTAGTCATGGGCCTGACTTTCCTAGTTACGGGATGCTGGATTCGTCTTGTGAATCAGGAAACTGCTCACTTATTAGGCTGGCTACTTCCTCTCATAGGACTAGTCCTTACCTTCGTTGTATTTCGTCTCCAAAGAAAGGGGGAAGAAAGATGACATCAGTTATTTATTATGAAGAAACGCAGGCTTTGGTTCAAACCTTTAGCCAAGAGGACCAAGCTTATTTCCAAGATCTATGGGATTATTTCAATTTCGCCGGTTTCTTATATGAGGAGAAGGCTTTGAGAGAGCAGGTCTATAATTTAGCACTAGATTTTTCGCAAGCAGGAGCGGATGGATGGACGGCCAAGGACTATTTTGGTCTCGATCCAAAGGAAATGGCAGACCAAATCATAGAGAACATGCCTAAAGAATCCACGCGATCTGTTCTAAAATATGGGGCGATCATCTCGGGAATTGTGATTTTTTATCGCCTCTTAAGTGATTTTGCTTCACAAGCGGTCCTTGTGCTCAAGCCTCTAGTCTATTTAACCGACATCATTTTGGGACTCCTAGCAATTGGGCTACTCTTCTATCTCCTTCGTCGCCTCATTTTTGCAGAAGTAAAGTCGAAAAAAGTAATCCATGTGGCAATCGTTTTGGTTTTAGGAGTCTATTTCGCTAGTGAGATCGTGGGGGTCCGTTTCTTACCAGCACTTGCTTGGTTGACAGTGCCGAATCCATGGGATACTCTCCTTATGACAGGAGCTAGTGGAGCTCTCATTCTTTGGCAATGGAAAGAAGAGCTTGGCAGAGCCTTCGTCTTTCCTATCATTGCCTTTTTAGTGGTTGGATTCTTACATCGCTGGACCTTGGCACAAGGAGTTCAGAATCTTGGTATGACAGTTCTTCTGCCCACAGTGATCATCATCTTTGGGCTGGTTATTTATTATTGGTTTACGATTCGTTCTTTGAAAAAGAATAGGACTGAAAGTGATAAATAGAAAGAAAAGGGGGAGAAAGTGTCTCCCTTTTCTCTTCCAAGTATGATAGAATAAACTCATTAGATGGGAGAATATACATGAATCTATTTCGAAAAAAGGCTTGGGGACAGGTTCACCCAGGGTTAAACCGCTATTTACGGTTGTGGGATTTGATTATTTTAGGAATCGGTGCCATGGTGGGGACAGGGATCTTCACGATTACGGGGACTGCAGCGGCGAATTTAGCTGGTCCAGCCTTGATCATTTCAATTGTGATTGCGGCTTTTTGCGTCGGCTTATCTGCCCTCTTCTTTGCAGAATTTGCATCCCGCATTCCTTCAACTGGTGGAGCCTATAGCTACCTCTATGCCATCTTTGGAGAGTTTCCAGCCTGGATTGCAGGTTGGTTGACCGTGATGGAATTCATGACAGCCGTATCAGGTGTGGCCTCAGGTTGGGCTGCTTATTTCAAGGGATTGTTGGCCAATCTTGGCTGGCGTCTGCCGACGGCTTTAAATGGGACTTTTGATCCAGCTGCGGGAACTTATGTGGATCTCTTGCCTATTTTGGTCATGGTTCTCGTCACAGCCTTAGTTCTTATGAATGCAAAAGCGGTTTTACGCTTTAATTCCTTGCTGGTCTTACTCAAGTTCTCCGCTCTTGCCTTGTTTATCCTTGTGGGGATTTTTCATCTAAACCCTGGCAACTGGGCAAACTTTGCTCCTTATGGATTTGGCGAAATCTATGGTGGCCAGACAGGGATTATGGCTGGAGCTTCGCTCATGTTCTTCGCCTTTCTTGGTTTTGAGTCCATTTCAATGGCGGTCGACGAAATCAAGGAACCACAAAAGAACGTCCCTCGCGGGATTGTCCTTAGTCTTTTGATCACAACGGTTCTTTATATCTTGGTCACTCTGGTTTTGACCGGTATGGTTCCTTTTAAGAACTTAAATGTAGATGATGCAGTAGCCTTTGCTCTTCGTCAGGTCGGAGCCGGCTGGGCTGGAAATTATGTATCGCTGGTAGCGATTTTGACCCTAATTACCGTCTGCATTTCCATGACCTTTGCCCTCTCACGGATGATATACAGTTTGGCGCGGGATGGTCTCCTGCCAAAAGCTATGAAACAACTCGATCCAAAAACTAGAATTCCCAAAAATGCAACACTAGTAGCTGGATCGATGGCTGCTATTGCTGGTGGAGTCTTTCCACTAGCCAGTATCGCTTCCTTCTTAAATATTTGTACCTTGGCTTACCTGGTTATGTTGGCCTTTGCCCTCTTGAAATTGCGCAAGGAACACGGGGCTCCTGGACCTGGTGAATTTAAAACACCCTTGGTTCCAGTCTTGCCAATCCTGTCGATTGTGGTCTGTCTGTCCTTTATGACCCAGTATTCCCTATCGACCTGGCTGGCCTTCGGAGTTGCTCTCTTGATCGGGGTCGGAATTTATTTCGGTTATGGCTATCGCCATTCAGAAGAAAATCAATAAAAGATGAAAGCTAGAGTAGAAGAACTCTGGCTTTTTACATAGAGAAAGCTCTTTTTTTGGTATAATAAAGGGAGAAAGTTAACTAGATAACAAAGGAGAAAAAACATGACATTTGAAGAGATTTTACCAGGCTTAAAGGCTAAGAAAAAATATGTGCGAACAGGATGGGGTGGAGCAGAAAACTACGTCCAACTCTTTGATACCATTGAGCAAAATGGGGTGGCTCTGGAAGTGACGCCTTATTTCCTCATCAACGTCTCTGGTGAGGGTGAAGGTTTCTCCATGTGGAGTCCAACACCTTGTGATGTTTTAGCGACAGATTGGGTGGAAGTCCATGACTAAAAGAGTCTTGATTACAGGCGTGAGTTCCGGGATTGGTCTGGCTCAAGCTCGCCTCTTTCTAGAGAAGGGCTACCAGGTCTATGGGGTGGACCAGGGAGCGGATCCCCAGTTAGTAGGTGATTTTCATTTCTTACAGCGGGACTTAACCCTAGATTTGACGCCAATTTTCGACTGGTGTCCTGAGGTCGATGTCTTGTGCAATACAGCTGGTGTTTTGGATGATTACAAACCGCTTCTGGAGCAAAGCGCTGAGGAGATTCAGGAGATCTTTGAGATCAATTATGTGACCCCGGTAGAGTTGACACGGTATTATCTGACTCAAATGTTGGAGAAGAAGCAAGGTATCATCATCAATATGTGCTCCATTGCTTCTAGCCTGGCAGGAGGAGGCGGCCACGCTTATACTTCCTCCAAGCATGCTCTAGCGGGCTTTACCAAGCAGTTGGCCCTGGATTATGCAGAAGCTGGTATTCAGGTCTTTGGGATTGCTCCTGGGGCTGTCAAAACAGGCATGACCGCAGCGGATTTTGAACCAGGTGGATTGGCTGACTGGGTAGCCAGTGAGACGCCGATCAAGCGCTGGATTGAGCCAGAGGAAGTAGCCGAAGTCAGCCTCTTTTTGGCTAGCGGTAAGGCGTCTGCTATGCAAGGGCAAATCCTGACCATTGATGGTGGTTGGAGTTTGAAGTAGGAGGATGAAAAAGCAAGAGTTGAAATCTTGCTAAGAAACGTAATTGTTTTTTCCTTACTGAAAGAGGATCAAACCGAGGTGAACAATTAAGTTAGGACAGTGGTGAGACAGGTATACCTCTATGCTAAAGAAGATCTTACTGAACGAAATTAAACCTACCAGAGTGATCAGGATGAATCAGATTTCTTTATGATTGGTCACGATGGAGATCTAGCCTTTTTCACCAAAAAAAGACAGGGATAATAACAATTATGAAGATAACTGAGGGTAAGTTCAGAAGAACTTTTTGAATGGGCTACCTGAAACCTTAAGAGATTGTTTTAGAAGAAACGAATAGTACAATTGATTTGCTAAGTTATTGTGGAATGAAGGTGAAGTCATGATTAAATTAGTGAATGTTACTAAATGTTTTAGTGATGGATCGAATGTCAGATATATTTTCAAAAATTGTAATTTTGAATTTAAAAAAGGTAGCACGACTGCAATAATTGGCCGTTCTGGATTAGGAAAAACTACTCTTGTTAAATTAATATTAGGGATTACCAGTTTAAATGAGGGGGATATCTTAGTCTGTGGTAGTTCCATTTTAGATATGAAAAATTTGAGTAAGGTAAGGCGTAGGAATATTGGCTGTGTCTTCCAAAACTTTAATTTGATTTCAGGTTTCACGGTGAAAGAGAATATTCTACTTCCAAGATATTTTTTTGAAAATGGAGAGAATAACATTAACGAAATTTGTAACACTCTAGGCCTTTCAAAGGAAATATTAAGTAAGAGTATTGATAAGATTAGTGGAGGTGAAAATCAAAGAGTTGCTTTGGCAAGAGCTCTTATTAACAATCCAGAAATATTGATAGCGGATGAACCTACCGGTAATTTAGACGCTGATAACGAACAAAATATAATAGAATTGTTGAAGCGGATCAATGAGGAGTTAGGTATCACGATTATAACAGTAACTCATAGTGATAAAGTGGCCAATAGTATGCAGTCTATTTGCACAGTTGTAGATGGCAAAATTGAGTACGTAAGGAGATGATAAAATGAATCATTCCATATTATTCATTGCTAGAAGAGATTTAGAAGTTAACAAACGAAGATATAGATTAGTTCGACTGTCAATAGCGATCTCTGTTTTGCTAATTGTTTTAGTGATGCTCATTTCTAATTCTTTCTATAATAAAATGATTAATGAAATGACTGTAGCAAATAAAAATGTTGTTACTGTTGCCTTTGGTAATAAAGAAAATTCTCTGAATTATAAAGCTTTACCTTTATTTTCTAGTGATGATATTGATCGAGTTAAAAAAATAGATGAAGTAAAAAATATTACAGGTGTGAAACTACTATTTACGGATGATATCAAATTCCAAAATGGTAAGACATCGGTTTCCAATACTATCCATTGTCTAGAAGAAAAGTATTTAAAAAACCTGAATATTAGAATTGCTGAAGGGAAATTTCCAGAGAAGGACAATGAAATATTAATCGGAGATTCCGTACACAAGGCTACATCAATGAATGTCGGAGATACGGTGACTATAAAGATTGATAATCATTATGAAAAGTTTGTAATTTCTGGCATTATAGACAAGCAAGAAGCGCAGTTATTTTCTACCTTGCCAACAGAAATAAATCAAATGATGGCAATAAATGTAAAAAGTAGTAGCGTTTCATCAAATAAGTATTACTATCTGAATGCTACTGTAAAAAATGGAACAGATTTAAATGAAGTAGCAAAGAAGATAGAAAAGACTGTTTTAAAAAATGAAAATTTAAAACAATCTTTATCAGGAACAGGATTAGATGTTGTTGTAGCAACACAACAGGATGTTATCAATATGCTATCCAGATGGTTTTCCTACATCGACCTTTTTATCCTCTTAATCATAGTTCTTATCTCTATTGTAGCGATTATTAATATCATCAATATTCTTGCCATTACCATTCAGGAGAATCATAAACAGATCGCAACTTTTAAAATCATCGGTGCATCTGATCGACAGATAAAAAGAATATATTTATTTGAAAGCTTCATGATGGGAGTACGAGGTACAAGCGCGGGATTGGTGATAGGAATTGCTATTTCTTATTTGATCATCTTTTTGAGTGGATTGCCACTAGATATTGAACTTAGTAGATTGTTGTTCCCGGTATTAATAGGGATACTCACTTCAGTTTTTGCAGGATTATTGGTATCTAGAAAAATTACTAAAATTGATATTGAAAAAGTATTAAATCAATAGAGAAGAAATGATTAGGGTCAATAAGAGATGGTGTTGCAAAAAGAATAGCTATACTGATTTCACTATCGACTGAGCTTTGAATGAAAGTAGGAGGATTTGATGGAAATCAAAAATCACTTTGGTGTATACGGGGTCTGTCTCCAAAACGGGAAATTGCTTTGCATTGAAAAAACAAGAGGCCCCTATCAGCATCGTTTTGATCTACCGGGGGGGAGTCAAGAACTAGGTGAAGGATTGACAGAAACTCTCAAGAGAGAGGTTCTGGAGGAGACAGGCTATACGCTTAGCTGTTATTCAAATCCTAGGATGTATGATATGCTGGTTCAAGAAGAGGGGCAAGACTTCGCAGTACATCATATCATGGCCTTTTATGATGTAGTACTTGATTTAGAACGCTCTCAAAAATCCCTTCCACATGAGGTTCTTGATGGAAGTAATGATTCAGCAAAGGCAATTTGGTTGAATGTGGAAGAAATTACTGCAGACAATGCTTCTCCTTTAGTATTGAAGGTAAAGGCGGAGTTACGAGGATTTCCAGAATTGGACATGACAAGCTATAGAAATTGGAAGGTGAAAGAAAAGAAGGAGAACAAATGACACCTCAAGAAATGTGGAATGCCTACAAGCAAATCAACCCCTCTATCGGAGATGAGATAGACGCTTGGGCCTTTGGAGTGGCCCCAGACCTTTTAGCGGATCTGGTCTTTAAAGGGGAAAAAACAGCAACCGCCTCAGCTTACGATCTTTACGCAATAGAGGACGAACCCCTTCCTCAAGCAGGGACTTTTGATGTCATTTTAGACAGCCAAGATCAAGCTGTCTGCATCATCGAAGTTACAAAAGTTTCTGTTCAGCCTTTCCATCAAGTGTCAGCCGACCATGCCTATAAAGAAGGCGAAGGAGACAAATCTCTGGCTTATTGGCATCAGGTTCATGAAGACTTTTTCAAAGATTGCTTAGGAGAAGCAGGACTGACTTTTACACCTGATAGCAAGGTGGTTTTAGAAGAATTTCGCAAGGTTTATCCATTATAGATACGCTCTCCTTTTTGGAGAGTTTTTTGATTTGGGTCTTATTTTCCAAAAGGGGTGAAAAATGGTATAATAAGTACGATATTGTACAGAAAAGAGAAATGTTATGCCAAATTATGCCATTATTTTAGCAGCGGGGAAAGGTACCCGTATGAAATCAGATCTGCCTAAGGTTCTCCACAAGGTTGCAGGGATTTCTATGTTGGAGCATGTCTTCCGTAGTGTTGGAGCTATCTCACCTGAGAAGACGGTAACGGTTGTAGGCCACAAGGCGGAATTGGTGGAGCAAGTATTAACTGGACAAACAGAGTTTGTCAAACAAACCGAACAATTGGGAACTGGTCATGCGGTCATGATGGCAGAGCCAGTCTTGGAAGGTCTTGATGGGCATACTCTTGTCATCGCAGGAGATACACCTTTGATTACGGGTGAAAGCCTCAAACACTTGATCGACTTTCATATCAACCACAAGAATGTAGCAACGATTTTGACAGCAGAAGCAGCTAATCCATTTGGCTATGGTCGGATTGTCCGTAATGACAATGCGGAAGTGCTTCGAATTGTTGAGCAAAAAGATGCGACAGATTTTGAAAAACAAATTAAAGAAATCAATACAGGAACGTATGTCTTTGACAATGCGCGCCTCTTTGAAGCTTTGAAAAATATCAATACCAACAATGCCCAAGGTGAATACTATATCACGGATGTCATCGGAATTTTCCGTGAGGCTGGTGAAAAAGTCGGGGCCTATACGCTCAAAGATTTTGATGAAAGTCTCGGGGTTAACGACCGCGTGGCCCTTGCGACAGCAGAAGGCATCATGCGTCGTCGCATTAACCAAGCTCATATGGTCAATGGAGTGAGCTTCGTCAATCCTGATGCGGCCTATATCGATATCGATGTCGAAATCGCTCCTGAGGTACAAATCGAAGCCAATGTTACCCTAAAAGGGCACACAAAAGTTGGGGCTGAGACAGTTTTAACCAATGGAACCTATATCGTGGATAGTGAAATTGGTGCAGGTGCCGTTATTACTAACTCTATGATTGAAGAAAGCACCGTAGCCGATGGCGTGACAGTAGGACCATATGCTCATATTCGTCCAGGATCTAGCCTCGCCAAAGATGTCCATATTGGAAACTTTGTCGAAGTCAAAGGTTCGTCTATTGGCGAAAATACCAAAGCTGGTCATTTGACTTACATTGGCAACTGTGAAGTTGGCAGCAACGTCAACTTTGGGGCAGGAACTATCACTGTGAATTATGATGGCCAACACAAGTTTAAAACGACGATTGGAAACAATGTTTTTGTCGGATCCAATTCGACGATTATTGCGCCAGTTGAATTAGGGGACAATTCCTTAGTCGGTGCTGGATCAACTATTACCAAGGATGTACCAGCTGATGCGATTGCGATTGGTCGTGGACGTCAAGTGAATAAAGAAGGGTATGCCCTTCGCTTGCCACACCATCCTAAAAATAAATAGGAGATTCTCATGCAATTTGAAGAAAAAACCATTGAGCGCAAGGAGATTTATCAGGGACCGATTTTCCAAGTGGTCACTGATCAAGTAGAACTACCTGCTGGAAAAGGCCAAGCGCAGCGTGATTTAATCTTCCATAATGGAGCAGTAGCGGTTTTGCCGATCACAGAAGATGGGAAGACGATCTTGGTGAAACAGTACCGTAAGGCGATTGAAAGGACCTCGGTGGAGATTCCAGCAGGGAAGTTAGAAAAGGGAGAAAATGCGGATCCCAAAGCGGCTGCTCTGCGTGAATTGGAAGAAGAAATTGGCTACACAGCGGATCTAGAATTGTTGTATGATTTTTATTCAGCCATTGGATTTTGTAATGAGCGGATCAAACTTTATGGTGCGACCAACTTGAAAAAGGTGGAAAATCCACGTCCACAAGATGCGGATGAGACCTTAGAGTTATTAGAAGTGACCTTGAAGGAAGCGAAAGATTTGATCCTTTCTGGTGAAATCTGTGATGCCAAGACCATTATGGCTATCCAATATTGGGACTTAATCAATAAATAGAGGAGGATCCGATGGGAAAACCTTTATTAACCGATGAAATGATTGAACGAGCAAGGCGAGGTGAGGACATCACCGGTCCTAATATGGTCGATGCGGAAGAGACGAAAATTATTCGGACAGACCACAGAGGATTTGGCTATGAACGTCCTATGAGAGAGAGTCGTATGGAGCGTCCACAAGAGCGTTATTCTCAGGATACTGTGCAGATCCAAGTGGAGCCCACAGTGACCAAGAGTCGTCGCATTGAAGAACGCAAACAAAGTGTGGTCCAATCCAAACTCAATAAGATTTTGTTCTGGATCATTGTGCTCCTCATTGTTTTAATTATTGCTATTTGGCGTCTATAAGGTCGTTATAAGGAGAGAATGACATGAAAATTGGAATTATCGCAGCCATGCCCCAGGAGTTGAAGATCTTGGTTGAAGCCCTTGAAAATGGGGAAAAGCATCTGCGTCTTGGAAAAGTCTACTATACAGGATCGATTGGTCGCCATGAGGTCGTTTTGGTGGAAAGTGGTATCGGAAAAGTCATGTCTGCTATGAGTGTGGCAGTCTTGGCCAATGATTTCAAAGTGGAAGCCATTATCAATACAGGTTCTGCAGGTGCGGTTGCACCGGGAATGGCTGTTGGGGATATCGTCCTTGCAGACAAATTGGCTTATCATGATGTGGATGTGACAGCCTTTGGCTACAAGTATGGTCAAATGGCAGGTCAACCACTTTACTTTGAATCCAGTCGCTATTTTGTTTCAGAGATGAAAAAAGTTCTGGAAGAAGAAGCTGCAACCACACATGTGGGCTTGATTACAACAGGAGATAGCTTTATCGCGAGTGAAGAAAAAGTCGCAACAATTCGGGAGCATTTCCCAGAAGTATTAGCAGTTGAGATGGAAGGGGCAGCTATTGCCCAAGCCGCTCATGCAGCTGGACGTCCCTTCATGGTCATCCGAGCGATGAGTGATACGGCAGATCACGCAGCCAATATTTCTTTTGATGAATTTATCGTAGAGGCTGGCGAACGCTCTGCTCAAATCCTGATTACCTTCTTGAAGAGATTGGTGTAGAAAAAATATAGGGAGATGGACCATGTATCGTGAATCGTATTTTGATGGAGGCTTATTTTCATATATTGGCCATGTTTTATTAGCAACCTTCATTACAGTATTTACTTTTGGGATTTGTGCTCCTTGGGGCGTGTGCATTATGTATAACTGGAAGGTCAAGCATACCGTGATTGATGGTCGTCGTCAGTACTTTGACGGCACGGCTATGCAGTTATTTGGAAATTGGATCAAATGGTGGTTCTTTACCATCATTACATTTGGGATCTATGTGTTCTGGTTAAATATCAAGGTCACTCAATGGATTACCAAGCATACTCATTTTATAGACTAATTGAAAAGGACTCGTCTACGGACTAGTCTTTTTCTGAAGCCGATTCTTTCAGAAATAGAGAACTTTCATGCTATAATAAAGACTAGTAATGTAAAGGAGAGAATATGGTTTTATCAAAGAAACGGGCATGTCATGTGATTGAAGAAATTATCGCCCTCTTTCCAGATGCCAAGCCAAGTCTGGATTTCCGTAATCATTTTGAATTACTAGTGGCAGTCATGCTCTCAGCTCAGACGACAGACGCGGCTGTTAACAAAGCGACACCAGGTTTGTTTGCGGCTTTTCCAACCCCACAAGCCATGGCAGCAGCCAGTGAAGCTGATATCGCCAAGCATATTTCTAAATTAGGCCTCTATCGAAATAAGGCCAAATTTCTCAAAAAATGTGCCCAGCAATTGCTAGACAATTTTGATGGTCAAGTGCCTCAGACTCGTGAAGAGTTAGAAAGTCTAGCAGGAGTAGGACGCAAGACAGCTAATGTGGTTATGAGTGTAGGATTTGGGATTCCAGCTTTTGCTGTCGATACCCATGTGGAGCGGATCTGCAAGCACCATGATATCGTCAAGAAATCAGCGACGCCATTGGAAGTTGAAAAGCGGGTCATGGATGTTCTGCCAAAGAGCGAATGGCTAGCGGCCCATCAAGCCATGATTTATTTTGGACGGGCCATCTGCCATCCTAAAAATCCTGAATGTGACCAGTATCCACAACTCTATCATTTTGATTAGGAATCAGTTCCTCTGCTCGAAAGAGCAGAGGTTCTTTTTTTGTAATGAAACGTATATTTATTAAAAGGATTGAAAGGTGATATCTATGTTGGATCTGGTGGTAGGTGCCTAGACTCCTCTATCCGGCTTCTTTGAGATCGATTTCAAGATGCTTTTTCTTTATATCTTATTATATTCATTCAGAAATAACGAACTTTTTTTAAATAAATTTGGTTTTTTTTAAGAAATAGTGTATAATGGTAGAAAATCTAACATAAGGAGATAGTGATGAAAGCAAAAAAACTGTTAGCTCTTGCAGGAGTTTCTGTTGCAGGTGCCTTTCTTTTAGCAGCATGTGGCGGTGGTAGTAGCAATCAAGCAACCTACTCATTCGTCTATTCAGCAGATCCAAATACCTTGGATTACATCGCTGCAACTCGTACAACAACTTCAGATGTCACAAGTAACCTTGTAGATGGTCTTCTTGAAAACGACCGATACGGAAACTTTGTGCCAAGTCTAGCAGAAGATTGGACTGTCTCTGAAGATGGATTGACCTATACTTACAAACTTCGTAAGGATGCCAAATGGTATACGAGTGAAGGAGAAGAATATGGTGCTGTAACGGCTCAAGACTTTGTTACAGGGATCAAACACGCGGTTGAGTCTAAATCAGAAGGTCTCTTCTTGATTCAAAATTCGATCAAAGGTTTGGATGCCTACGTAAAAGGGGAAACCAAAGACTTTAACACAGTTGGAGTGAAAGCCTTAGATGACCACACCATCCAATATACCTTGGTCCGTCCAGAAAGCTTCTGGAACTCAAAAACAACCTCAGGTGTTCTTTTCCCAGTCAATGCGGATTTCTTGAAATCTCAAGGAAAAGATTTTGGTTCTTTGAAACCTAGCAGCATCTTATACAATGGTCCATATTACCTGAAATCATTGACTTCAAAATCTGAGATTGAATTGGTCAAGAACAAAGACTATTACGATGCGAAAAATGTTCATATCGACAATGTCAAATTGACCTTTAATGATGGATCAAACCCAGATTCTATCATTAAGAACTTTGAAAAAGGTCAATATTCCTTTGCATCTGTTATGCCAAACAGCTCGACTTATAAGAGCGTCAAGAAAAACTTTGGCGACAACATTGTCTACGGTTTGCAATTGGGAACATCCTACTATCTTGGATTCAACTTGGACCGTCAAAAGTATGACCACACTGCCAAAACAACGGATGAACAAAAAGCTTCTACTAAGAAAGCAATTCTGAACAAGGACTTCCGTCAAGCGGTGAACTTTGGCTTTGACCGCAAATCATATGCGGCACAAGTATCTGGATCTGATGCGGCTGAAAATACCCTTCGTAGCACTTTGGTGCCACCAACTTATGTCCAAGTCAATGGAGAAGATTTTGGTAAAGTCGTTGAAAAACAATTGGTTACCTATGGGGATCAATGGAAGGGTGTGAGCCTGGCCGATGGTCAAACTAGCCTTTACAACCCAGAAAAAGCCAAAGCTTCCTTTGCGAAAGCCAAAGCTGAATTGCAAAAACAAGGCGTTCAATTCCCAATTCATTTGGACTACATTGTCAGCCAAGTGGACAACAGCATGGTCCAACAAGCGAGCTCCTTCAAACAATCTGTAGAGTCAGCGCTTGGTGCAGACAATGTCGTTGTAGACCTTCAAAAGGTTTCGGATGATGATTTCCAAAATATCACCTACTTCAGCGATACTGCTGCTGCGAGAGATTACGATATCTCAGGCGGTGGTTGGGCTCCTGACTACCAAGACCCATCGACTTACCTCGAAAGTATCAGCCCAGTAAATGGTTCTGTCTTCTACTATCTTGGTATTGATGCAGGTTCAAATAATCCAGCCATTGCAACAGTTGGTTTGGATCAATACGCTAACATGTTGAAAGATGCCGATGCTGAATTGTTGGATCAAGCAAAACGCTATGAAAAATATGCAGCAGCGCAAGCTTGGTTGACAGATAGCTCGATTACACTTCCAACTGTTTCAAATGGTGGTGCTCCAATGCTTCAACGGACAGTACCATACAGCCGTGCTGCTTCATGGGTTGGTACAAAAGGAACAGGAACCTTCTACAAATACCTTGAAATGTCTAAAGATGTTGTCACAACAAAAGACTTTAACAAGGCCAAAGAAGAATGGTTGAAGAAAAAAGCAGAATCCAATAAAAAAGCTCAAGAAGATCTCAAAGATCACATTGAGAAGAAAAAATAAAAAAATCAATCATTGGTCTATCAATGAAGATAAAAAAGTCGAGGCTGGGACAAAAGTCCTAGCCTCTCAATTGTTTCTGGATTGTCGAGCAAGACGCAGTGGTTGAGTGGTCTCTACTACGCTGCTTTCATCAGCTTTTACAGCCCTACTCAACTGTGCGGAGGTGGGACGCTCCAGTCTTCTATCAACTATTTGAAAGCTGGAAATCTAGGGGATGTCCTAACCATCAGGGGGGAATGTGTCCATCAAGGTCGTACAACCTGTGTCGTCGATGTAGATATCACCAACCAAGATGGCCGAAATGTCTGCAAGGCAACCTTCACCATGTTTGTCACAGGCCAACGGTCTGAAGATAGACAGGTGAGGATATAGGAAAGCATGAGTAGGAAGTTACATCTCAAAAATTCTGAGTGTGATCACTATCCGCAACTCTATAACTTTAAAGACATTTGAAAAGCGAGGTCTGATGACTTCGCTTTTATTTGATAGGGAAGAAAGTCAGTAAGAGCCAAGAAAACAACAGAGCAATAGCTCCAATTCCAAGGCAAAATAGAACAGGAAGGATAATATTTTGGCAAGGAGCCTTGCCCCTTTCCTCGGCTTCTTCAATCTCGCTCAGGCTGCGTCCTTGATCATAGGCGACAATCTGGCGAAAGGTACGAAGATTATGCTGTTTCTTAAATTTCTCAATGCGTAGGGCGTAGAACATTGTGATAGCATAAATCAAGCAACTAATAGCGATACCGAACCATTCCAGATAAAGAATTAGAGGAATCATTATTATAGGACTTCCAATTAGTAAAATGGTAAAAACCACTCCATCTTTTTGATAGCGCATAAATTCTTGGTCGTGAATAATTTGTTTCATGGTTTCCACATCTCCTTTTATGAGTTGGTCCAATGACACTTCAAAGACCTTGCTCAGTAAAAGCAGGTTTTGAATATCAGGGTAGGTTGCTCCGCGTTCCCAGTTGGAAATGGATTGACGGCTGACAAAGATGATTTCAGCCAAATCATCTTGAGATAAATTTTTCTCTTTACGATAGTGCTGGATCTGCTTTCCGACTTGCATAAGATTTCCTCGCTTTCTGATTTCATTCTACCTAATTATACAAAAAATGGCTATCAAAGTTCTTTGACATGCTGATTTCATGGGCTTTAGCAAAGGTTTCTGTCACTGGATTTACAGGTCTGTCAATTTATATTTACTTACTGAAAAAGAGGCCAACAACCTCCTTTTTCTTATTCACTAAATCTTAAAAAATAGCCATCTGGATCTAAAACTGCAAATTCATGAGGATAGATATAATGGTCGCCAACACGAAATTCTCTTTTGGTCAAAGGACGATGAATGGGATAGTCAGCTTCCAGCAGTTTTTGGTGGAGCTGAGGAACATCCTCAATGCCAAAGGAAATATTGACACCACGCCCGAAAGGATAAGTCAGCTGAGCTAATTCTTCTGCGTCACCTTCTTCTAACATGAGTTGGCAGTCTTCAAGGGAGAGGAAGAGAAATTTTTCCTCGGGGCGTTCGTATTCGACAGAGAAGCCCAGCAAGTCGCAGTAGAAGTAGCGCGACTTTTCGATGTTGGATACCACAAATTCGGGGATGACAGCTTGATAGTCCATTAGCTTTCTCCTTAGAGTTCAATCTCCAAGACAATCGGTGTGTGGTCTTGGCGTGGGCCTGAGTCGATCATATCTGACTTGGTAACCTTATCTGCTACACGGTTACTTGTGAGCCAGTAGTCGATTCTCCAGCCGGTGTTGTTGATTTTTGAAGTCTTGCTGCGTTGTGCCCACCAGGTATAGCGCTCTGGTACATCCCCGTGAAGGTGACGGAAGGTGTCTGTAAATCCTTTGGCCAAAAGATTTGTAAATCCTTCGCGTTCTTCGTCTGTGAATCCTGGCGAACGGCGGTTGCTGGCTGGGTTTGCAAGGTCGATTTCCTTGTGAGCAACGTTGTAGTCACCAGTTGCAAGGACAGGTTTTTGCTTGTCTAATTCAGCCAAATATTCAGCATATTTGACATCCCAAACTTGACGTTCTTCCAAACGTTTGAGACCATCACCGGCATTAGGAGTATAGACTTGTGTTACAAAGAAGCCATCAAATTCCAAGGTAATGATCCGACCTTCCAAGTCCATGGTCGAAGGAGCTCCGATTTCTGGGAAAGTCACAACTGGTGTGAGCTCTTTTTTATAGAGGAACATGGTTCCAGCGTAGCCTTTACGAGCCGGTTCTTGAGAAGAGCGCCAGGTGTTTTCGTAGCCAGGGAAGTGCTCCTCAAGGATTTCGAGGTGTTTTTTAGTAGGACCTTTGGCGGATAACTTGGTTTCTTGAATGGCAATGATATCTGCATCCTCAGAAACCAAGGTTTGGAGGACTTCTTGAGAGAGTTTGGCGCGTGCTGAATCACTAGTTAATGCAGCATTAAGCGAGTCGATATTCCATGAAATGAGTTTCATTGTATTTCCTTTTCTTGACATGATAGATAATTTTATTATAACAAAAAATATATTTTTTTCTGATTAGAATGCCTTGAATTCTCCCCTGAAATCTATTATAATAGCTTGAATTCATTTGGAGAAAGGGAGTTCATTATGAAATTTTACTCTTATGACTATGTATTGAGTCAGATCAGCCAGCAAAATTGGGTGACTATTGGGATCTCTGGTTTGCTCATTCTACTGACTGGTTTTTTTGCGGTGAAAGCTTATCGGGAGAAGCACGATAGCAAATTCCGTGAATTATCCATTATCTCGATTTTGACTCTGGTTGCAGTGGTCTTGATCAGTATCAGCAATTTCCAAAATAGCCAAAGTAATAATGATCAGTTCCAACGCTCACTCCATTTTATTGAGCTCATCTCAAAGGAGTTGGATGTCAAAAAAGAAGATGTCTATGTCAATACTTCAGCAGCCACAGATGGGGCGATCCTGAAGGTTGGAGAGGTTTATTACCGAGCTATCGCAGGCTCTGACCCAGATAGCTACCTATTAGAAAAGATGGATCTGTATAAAACAGACGTGGAACTTGTGGAGGTGAACAAATGACAGTAGATTTTTTAGCCATTTTGATTAAATTAGCTATCGGCTTGATTTCCTTGGTATTTGTAATCAATGTGACCGGGAAAGGAAACTTAGCACCAAGTTCTGCAGTAGACCAGATACAGAACTTTGTTCTGGGGGGAATTATTGGTGGGGTCATCTACAATAGCTCCATTACTATTCTTCAATACATTGTGATTCTCTTGATGTGGACTATTTTGATCTTACTCTTAAAATGGCTCAATACCAATGTCCGTTTTATGAAGCACTTGATCGATGGCAAACCAACTGTCATTATCAAAAATGGGAAGCTTGATCCGGAAGCTTGTCGATCCAAGGGACTTTCTGCTTCAGACGTTGCCTTGAAATTGCGTTCACAAGGAATTTTCCAATTAAAGGGAGTGAAACGAGCTGTCATTGAACAAAACGGTCAAATGATCGTTGTCCGTGCGGGGGATGAAAATCCTAAATACCCAATCATTACGGATGGTGTGGTTCAGCTTGAAATTTTGGAAACAATTGGGAAAAGTGAAGAGTGGTTGCTAGCTGAATTGGAAAAAGAAGGCTATGACAACGTTTTGGATATTTTCATTGCTGAGTATGACAAAGGAAAAATCAATGTTGTGACTTATTAGAAAAAAAGATTGGGCGAGCATGTCCAATCTTTTTTCCTTGCAAAAAAGAGAAAAGGACCCTTCCTTTTCTTGAGATACTCTTGGAAAAATAGTAAAATGGAAGGTAAGTGTTGATTAGAAAAGAAGGATAGAAAATTTCATGAAGAAGAAAATACGGAAGTTTGAAAATCATTCGATTACACGCAGAATGTACCTGCTGTTTAGTTTGATTTGCCTTCTTTTTTTGGCTCTCATTGCCAGGCTTGGCTATATGCAGATCACTCACCAAGTCTACTATACGGATAAATTGGCAAAAGCTACCAAAAAGACGGTCAAACAAGGGAGTGTGCGAGGGCAAATTTATGATGCTTCTGGTAAGCCCTTGGTGGAAAATGTGGGAAAACAAGTCTTGACCTTTACTCGGGATCGTAAAATGACGGCCCAAGAAATGCGAGAGACAGCTGGAAAACTCTTGCAGTATGTCGATGTAGAAAATCCTCAAGTAACCGAACGGCAAGAAGTGGATTACTATCTAGCCAATACCAAAGTCTACCAAGAGGTCGTAGAGCACCTGCCTGAGAAAAAGAAATTTGATACCGATGGCAATCGTCTACCAGAAGCTAAAATCTATCAAGCAGCAGCGGACAGCATTGACCCTTCAAAACTCGGTTACACGGATGATGAGAAAAAGATTATCTATCTTTATAGCCAGATGAATGCTGTGGAGAATTTTGCGACGGGGATTATTTCGACGCAAGCACTAGGAGCTGAGCAGATTGCGACCATCGCGGCTGACAGTCAGGACCTTCCTGGAATTGCGATCACGACCAGCTGGGACCGCAAGGTTTTGGATACTCCTTTAGCTTCTATCATCGGAACGGTTTCGACTGAGCAGGCAGGACTTCCAGCAGAAGAAGTCGAGGACTATGTCAAAAAAGGTTATGCCCTCAATGACCGGGTTGGAACCTCTTATCTCGAAAAGGAATACGAAAACGTCCTTCAAGGAAAACGCAGTGAAAAAGAAATTCTCCTGGATAAAAATGGCAATATGGATAAAGTGGTAGACATTTCAAAAGGAGCTAAGGGGGAAAACCTCAAGCTCTCGATTGACTTGGATTTCCAAAAAGGGGTGGAAGATATTCTCCGCTCTGCCTTTAGCGCAGAGTTGCAAGCTGGAAATGCGACCTACTCCGAAGGTGTCTATGCTGTAGCCCTTGAGCCTGATACAGGGAAAGTCCTTGCCATGGCAGGGATTAAACACCAGGCTGGTAGTCAAGATTTATCAACCGATGCTTTGGGAACAGTCACCAATGTTTTCGTCCCAGGATCGGTCGTTAAAGGAGCAACCTTGACTTCAGGATGGGAAAATGGTGCCATTTCCGGCAATCAAGTACTGACCGATCAGCCCATTGTTTTTGCAGGATCAACGCCGATTAACTCTTGGTTTACCCAATATGGCAGTCGCTCCATCAATGCAGTAGAAGCTTTGGAATATTCTTCCAATACCTACATGGTTCAAATTGCTCTTAAGATGATGGGGCAACCCTACACTCCAAATATGACCTTACAAGTAGATCAAGTGGACCCTGCTATGAAAAAACTTCGTTCTACTTTTGCAGAGTACGGTCTTGGAACGTCAACGGGGATTGACCTTCCCAATGAATCGACCGGTTTTATCCCGAAAGAGTATACAGTCGGTAATTATTTGACCAATGCCTTTGGCCAGTTTGACAACTACACCCCTATGCAATTGGCTCAGTATGCGGCAACCGTTGCAAATGATGGGAAGCGGGTGAGTCCTCATGTCGTCGAAGGCATCTATGATAATAATGACCAAGGTGGCCTCGGTCAGTTGAAAAAAGCGATCGAAACCAAGGAGCTCAATCAGGTCCATATCTCAGAGGAGGACATGGCCTTGATCAAACAAGGATTCTACCAGGTTG
The DNA here is from genome assembly GCF_047465465.1 of Streptococcus parasanguinis. Lineage (GTDB taxonomy): Bacteria > Bacillota > Bacilli > Lactobacillales > Streptococcaceae > Streptococcus > Streptococcus parasanguinis_AI. Next base: position 143,906 of record NZ_JASGZU010000001.1, read on the forward strand.
CGAATGGTACGAGTGGGTTGACGACAGGGAAAACCCTTGGTCAAGGGGCCAGTGTGCCCATCAGTGCAAAGACTGGTACAGCTGAAACCACTGTCGATGGAGGCAAACAAGCCATTAATACCAATGTGGTGGCATATGCCCCATCGAATAATCCGAAGATTGCAGTAGCGGTGGTCTTTCCGCACAATACCAATCTGCAAGCGACGGTCAGTCATTCCATTACGCGTGACATTATTAACTTATACAATCAGAAACACCCCATGAATTAGAAAGGAAACTATGCTTTATCCAGCACCTATTGCAAAATTAATTGACAGCTATTCGAAGTTGCCAGGAATTGGGATCAAAACAGCGACCCGTCTTGCTTTTTACACTATTGGCATGTCAGATGATGATGTTAATGAATTTGCCAAGAACTTACTGAATGCCAAGCGTGAGCTAGGGTATTGCAGTATTTGTGGCAATTTGACTGATGAAGAAACCTGCGAGATTTGTCGAGATGAAACGCGGGATCCATCCCTCATTCTCGTTGTTGAAGATAGCCGGGATGTCTCTGCTATGGAAAATATCCAGGAATACCACGGTCGTTATCATGTCTTGCATGGCTTGATCTCACCCATGAATGGCGTGGGACCCGATGATATCAATCTCAAGAGTTTGCTCAGTCGCTTGATGGATGGAACAGTTACTGAGGTGATTGTTGCGACCAATGCGACGGCAGACGGAGAGGCAACTTCCATGTATATCTCACGCGTGCTCAAACCAGCAGGCATCAAAGTGACCCGTTTGGCACGAGGTCTAGCAGTTGGAGCCGATATCGAGTATGCGGACGAAGTGACCCTTCTTCGTGCGATTGAAAATCGGACAGAATTATAAGAGAAGTTCTTTCGAAAGGGCTATCATTATGGTATACTATCAAGTAAGAAATCAAGGGAACAATTAGGGAGAAACTATGAGTAAACAAGACTTAATCCTGTTGTATGGTGGACGTAGCGCAGAACGTGAAGTATCTGTTCTTTCAGCAGAAAGCGTGATGCGCGCGATTGATTACCAAGCATTTTCGGTTCAAACCTATTTTATTACGCAGTCAGGAGATTTCATCCAGACGCAAGCTTTTGAAGAGAAGCCAGCGGATGATGAGAAATTGATGACCAACGATACAGTGGACTGGTCTAAAAAAGTCGCACCATCAGCGATTTACAAGGAAGGAGCAGTGGTCTTTCCAGTTCTTCATGGACCAATGGGTGAAGATGGTTCCATCCAAGGCTTCTTAGAAGTCTTGAAAATGCCTTATGTTGGCTGTGGCATCTTGGCTTCTAGTGTCGCGATGGACAAGATCACGACCAAGCGGGTTTTGGAATCTGCAGGGATTCCACAAGTTCCTTATGTAGCTGTAGTGGAAGGCGATGACTTGGAGGAGAAAATTGCTGCAATTGAAGCTACTCTCTCTTATCCAGTCTTTACCAAACCGTCCAATATGGGATCTAGTGTTGGGATTTCAAAATCTGAAAACCAAACAGAACTTCGGACTGCTCTCGAATTGGCCTTCAAATACGATAGCCGTGTCTTGGTAGAACAAGGGGTCAATGCGCGTGAGATCGAAGTTGGGCTCCTTGGAAACTATGATGTGAAAAGTACCTTGCCAGGTGAAGTTGTCAAAGATGTTGCCTTCTATGATTATGATGCCAAATACATCGACAACAAAATTACCATGGCCATTCCAGCTCAATTGGACCCTGAGGTTGTGAAAACCATGCGGACCAACGCAGAAAAAGCCTTTCGTGCGATCGGTGGTTTGGGCTTAGCTCGCTGTGATTTCTTCTATACTGATAAAGGAGAGATCTTCTTAAATGAGCTCAATACTATGCCAGGCTTTACCCAATGGTCTATGTATCCCTTGCTTTGGGACAATATGGGTCTCAACTATACAGATTTGATCACCAAGTTAGTAGAGCTTGGAAAAGAAGTTTTCCAAAAACACGAAGCACATTTGTTGTAAGAAAGAGGCCACCGTTTGGTGGCTTTTTTTGTGGTCTAGAATATGGTATAATAAGAAGAATTTGAAACGAGCGTCTAGACTTTTGGGGACGACGCTACGGAGAACTGAGGAGTCGGATATGAATCTCACATTACATGAAGTTGCTCATCTAGTACATGCAAAAAATAATATCAGCCAATTTGAAGATGTGGCCCTCGTCAAGCCTGAATTTGATAGCCGTTTGATTGGGCCTGGAGACCTGTTTGTTCCTTTGAAGGGAGCGCGTGATGGTCATGATTTCATCGAGACCGCTTTTGAAAATGGAGCCGTAGCCACTTTTTCAGAGAAAGTGATTGAAGGCCACCCTTATATTTTGGTGGAAGATGTTTTGAGCGCATTTCAAATATTGGCTGCAGCCTATCTTCAAAAGACAAAAGTAGATGTTTTTGCAGTGACGGGGTCAAATGGTAAAACAACCACAAAAGATATGTTGGCACAGCTTTTGTCCACTACCTACCTGACCTATAAAACACAGGGAAACTATAATAATGAAATTGGTCTTCCTTATACGGTTCTTCATATGCCAGAAGGGACAGACAAACTCGTCCTTGAAATGGGACAAGACCATCTAGGAGATATCCATCTCTTGTCAGAACTGGCGCATCCAAAGGCTGCTATTGTCACCTTAATTGGGGAAGCCCATTTGGAATTTTTCAAAGATCGAAGCGAGATCGCAAAAGGAAAACTCCAAATTGCGGATGGCATGCCAGAAGGTGGCCTTCTGGTGGTTCCAGCTGATCCGATCGTGAATGCCTACCTCCCTGAAAAACAAAAAGTGGTCCGCTTTGGTCCAGACGAGGAGATTTTTATTACCGAGTTAATCGAGCGAAAGGATAGCTTAACTTTCCGAGCTAATTTCTTAGAAGAAGCGATTGATCTACCAGTAACAGGAAAATACAATGCGACCAATGCCATGATTGCAGCTTATGTTGCCCTGCAAGAAGGAGTGAGCGAAGCGGCGATTCGTGATAGTTTTGCTACCTTGCAATTGACGCGTAACCGCACGGAATGGAAAAAGGCCAGTAACGGAGCAGATATCTTATCCGATGTCTACAATGCTAATCCGACGGCTATGCGCTTGATTTTAGAAACCTTCTCAACCATTCCTGCCAATCCAAATGGCCGGAAGTTGGCAGTTCTTGCAGATATGAAAGAACTAGGGGAGCAATCCATTGATCTGCACAACCAAATGATTCTCAGTCTCTCGCCGGATGTCTTGGATACGGTGATTTTCTATGGCCAGGACATTGCGGGCTTGGCTCAGTTAGCGAGTCAGATGTTCCCACTCGGACATGTCTATTATTTCAAGAAGACAGCTGAGGAAGACCAGTTTGAGGATATGGTCAAACAAGTCAAGGAAAGCTTGAAAGAGCAGGACCAAATCCTTATCAAGGGAAGCAATTCCATGAATTTAGCCAAATTGGTAGAGGAGTTGGAGAATGGCGAGTAATAATGTACTGAAGAACATTCAGCGCTTGATTTCAATCACTAATACAGGCTTAGCGTTCTCAAAAGATCCATTTGATCAAGAGCGCTACCAGGATATTCGTGCCATTTTACAGGATCTTGTCAGAGAAGCGACTGATTTGAATCCACAAGAATTATCGGATTTGTTTAGACCGACAGACCATTACGACACTCCCTTGATTGATGTTAGGGCATGGATTGTCAAAGATGGAAAACTTTGTCTGGTGAAAGGTCAGGGAGAAGAGACCTGGGCCTTGCCGGGTGGCTTTGGTGAGTTTGGCTATTCTCCGACGGAAAACATTTTAAAGGAAATCCAAGAAGAAACGGGCTATTCTGCGCGTGTAATCAGATTGTTGGCAGTATTTGATACCAATCGCTACCAATTGCAGAGCCGCCAATATGTGAAATTGGTATTTGAATGTGAATTGCTGGATGGAAGTTTTCAACAGAATCAGGAAATTTCCGATCTTGCATTTTTTGAGAGAGGGAAAATGCCTGCTCTTTCTACCAAGCGTAATACAGAAGAACAATTGAACTTCCTTTGGGAGGTTTATGATGGGAAACGAGATTTGTATTGTGATTAAAAACGATCTATAAACTAAAGGAATATGAACATGACACTTTGGGATTTATTGTTTACGAACCAAAAATCAGCCCCGCCTGAATTTGGGCTCTGGTATTTCATTCTGCCAGCTTCTTTGTTGGTGGTTGGCTACTTTTCTATTAGATATGCACAGTCCAAAAGCTACCAACGCTTTTGGTATTGGGCGCAGTTGATCCAAGTCTTGACCATCAATGCTTGGTATATTCTTGCCCACATGCCTTTGACGGATAATTTGCCTTTTTATCATTGCCGCTTGGCCATGCTGGTGATTCTTTTTGCACCTAGAGGGACCTATATCAAGCAATATTTTGCTCTCTTGGGAGTTCTAGGATCGATTGCGGCCTTGGTTTACCCAGCCTTTGATCCCTTCCCTTTCCCTCATATCACAGTTCTAAATCTAATTTTTAGCCACTGGGCCTTGCTTGCCAATAGTTTGATTTACCTACAGGATCATTATCAATCTGAAAAACAAGACGGCTTGAGAATTTTCAAGATCACCTTTGGCATGAATGCCTTGATTTTCTTGGTCAACCTTTTGACGAAAGGGGATTACGGCTTCTTACGGCGTCCACCAATTATTGGGGACCACGGTGCACTCTTGAACTACCTTTTGGTTAGCTTTGTGATGGTAGCTGGAATTTGCTTGGTCAACCAACGGTATAAGTACAAATACAAGATGGTTGAAGAGACTGTCGTTTCACAGTCAGAATAGAAAATAGCTTAGCTGAGGTTAGGAAATCATGACTCTTTGGGATTTATTTTTTACCAGTCAACCAACAGCCCCTCCTCAATTGGGGGCTTGGTATTTCTTGTTGCCGACCTCATTGGTAGTGGTGGGTCTTCTATCCATTCGATTTGCTTCTTCCAAAGGCTATCAAAACTTTTGGTATTGGGGTCAATTGATTCAGTTGCTCATCATCAACTCTTGGTATCTAGCTGCTCACTTGCCTCTTTCAGAGAGTCTTCCCTTCTATCATAGCCGGATGGCCATGTGGATTATTCTTTTGGCTCCCAAGGGAAGCTTCAAGCAATATTTTGCTCTTGTTGGTGTCTTTGGCTCCATTATGGCTTTGGTTCATCCTGTCTTTTATCCTTATCCTTTTCCTCATGTATCCTCTATCAACAATGTCTTTGGTCACTGGGCTCTCCTGGCCAACTGTTTGATCTATCTGGGTCAATCCTACCAGGTGGAAGAAGGGGCTGTTTGGAAAATCTGTCAGATGACGTTTGGGGTCAATGCCATTATTCAGCTTGCGAATCTCGCAACGGGTGGAAACTACGGCTTTATGCGTCGCCCTCCTGTGATAGGTGACCACGGCCTTGTGCTCAACTATTTGATCGTGACAGTTCTCATGACGGGGACACTGATTTTCATCAATACGATCGTTCAGTACAGTAAGAAAAGAAGAATACCTAAATCTGTTTAAATAAGGAGATTTTATGCATCATTTTTTCACTACAGAATCTACAGCACCACCAGCTATTTCAGCACTTTGGTATAGTGTGATGGTCTTGTTAATTGTGACAGCGATTATGGTGTCACTTCGCTATTATCAGAATGAGCAATTTCGGAAATGGTTTCAATACTTACAAGGCTTCCAGTTAATTTGCTTGTATCTTTGGTATTTTGCCTACCACATTCCTTGGTCCAATAGCTTACCATTTTATCATTGCCGTTTGGCCATGTTTGCGGTCTTGTTTTTACCAGACCGCTGGAAAAGTAAACAGTTCTTTGCCTTGATGGGAGTGAGTGGAGCCATCTTTGCCTTGGGTTATCCAGTCTTTGATCCCTATACTTTCCCTCATATTACAAGCTTTTCTTTCCTCCTCGGACATTACTGTCTTTTAATCAATTCCTTGATTTATCTCTTGAGATGGTATGATCGAAACCTCTTAAAAAATAGTCAGATTGTTCTCTATACCTTTGCCTTAGATTTATTCCTGGTTGGAGTCAATCAATTGACGGGAGGAAATTATGGCTTGATGGCCCGCCCTCCGATTATGAGAGGGGATAAGGTGTGGCTCAACTATCTGGTTGTATCCAGTATTTTAGCTCTTGCTTTATTACTCTTTAATCAGTTCTTCAGTCGCAGAAGTGAGCGGGTGAAAGTGAGAAAATAACAAGTAGGAAGGTTGGGATATCTCGGTCTCAACCCTGTTTTATATTAAAGGAGAATATATGAAGCGTTTCTTGCTAATGATTTCCCTCATTTGGAGTTTGGTTTGTACAATCACGATCGCACATGCAGATGATGAAGTTCGCTATTCGATTGAATCCTATGTAGGACACCTCCAATTGCAGGAAGATAGCCAAGCAACATTTACACAAGAGATTACCTATCAGTTTCAGACAGGCTATCATGGTCAATATGTGACCCTAGGAAGCGCAGATCCTCTTCCAAAAGGGTTTAAGATTCATCGTCATCCTGAGGTGGAAGCCTATGTGGATGGGGAAAAACGTGAGATTCGTGTAGAGGAGACAGACCTGGAAGATGGTCGGCAATTAAAAATATACAATGCCCGTATCGTCGGAGGAACGGTCAAGATCAAAGTAAAATGGAAGATTGATCATCTCTTGACTTTCTACAAGGATATTGCAGAACTGAATTGGTTTCCTATTTCAGATGGAGATGAGAAAGTCGCGAAATTAGATTTTTATGTAGATGGCTTGGATGCCAAGCAGGGAAAACTGTATGCCCATACTGGTTACTTTAATCCACCAGCCCAAGTCGAACGGACTGCAACTGGTTATCATATTTGGACAAAGGATTTTCCCAAAAATGGTAAGCTCGAACTGCATGCCTATTGGCCAATGACAGAGGCCCTGCGTCGAGACCAAGCAAATGAGATTGACAAGGGAAATGGAAAAGAGAAATTTCTCAAAAAAGAGAAATCCATTGAACAAAAAACGTTCCTCTATCGGACCCTTCTACTCAAGGTCGTTCCAATTGTATCGGTTCTTTTATTTATCCTAGCTTTCATTCCATGGATCCGGTATTTTATCAGTACCAGAACTCGTCGGATTGCAAAAGGAGTACGATTATACGAACCACCACAGAATTTACCTCCTCTTGTCCTAGCTAAGGCACTGTATCAACTTGATTTTGAACGGATGGTGATGTCTAGAGAGAAGGGGCAACTAAAATTTAATCATCTCATCCAGGCAACCATGTTAGATCTTATTGATCGAGGAAATCTTCGGTTGACTAGGGATGAAAATGGGGAAACCTTGACCTGTCTCCATTATGAAGGCTTGGCTGATTTTGAATTGAAGTTTATTGAAATGATCTTTGATCAAGAATCTCAAATCAATATCAGTGAAGTATTTTCAAGGTATAAAATCGACAAAGTAGCCCTAAAAAAAGACTTTCGAGCTGCTAAATCAGACACCCAACGAGACCGTATTCGAAAGGTCGGAAATGACGTTCAATCACTGTTAAAAAAAGATGCCCAGCAATTGTCAAAAGGGGTAGAGAAGGAGATTGCGAAATTAGGATTGCCTTCTTATTTTAGAGACTTATCTGAAAAAGAAGAAGCTTTTTCAAAAACAGGCTGTGCCATACATTTTTGGCTCTTACTGATCTTATTTGTGAGCATGTGTTTCTTATCTTTTGGATTTGGTTCCCACCTATCTTCCTTCTATTTTTGGATGATTGTATTGTTGGTCGTTCTCTTCATTCCATTTTATATTCTTGTGAAAATTCGCGAAGAACATCTCCAATCCTTAGAAAACTTGGATTCACAATTCCAATGGATGGCCTTTCGAAATATGATCGAAAGTATTCCAAATTTCAACCAAGCAGAACTTGAGAGTGTCATCCTATGGAATCGTATCCTAGTCTATGCAACTATGTATGGTCAAGCTAAAAAAGTGAGTCAGGTACTCAAAAATCATCAGATTTCCTTACCATATGAGGATTGGGATGCTGTTGTTTGGATAACGACCTCTTCAAATTCCTTCCTAGACGGCTCTACCTTGATGAGTTATGCAGATGATTCCTATAGCGTTTCAAGCTTCTCTACTAACTCCTCAGATGGCAGTGGCGGTTTTGACGGCGGTGGCTTTTCTGATGGTGGCGGTGGCGGAGGATTTGGAGCCTTCTAACAGTCATGATAAGAGGACTAGAATCGACGGATTTTGGTCTTTCTTTTTGCTCTCAAAGAAGAATCATCGTTGAAAAAAGTGCCTCTTTTCGCTATAATAGGACAGATAGAGAAATTGAGGAGAAATCCGATGTAGAGATGAATTTATAAATTTATCAAAAAATAAGAAGAGAAAGAATTAGGAACATGAACGTACAAGAAGAAATTAAAAAACGCCGTACCTTTGCCATCATCTCCCACCCGGATGCTGGTAAAACGACGATTACAGAGCAGTTGCTCTACTTTGGGGGAGAGATTCGGGAAGCTGGTACCGTAAAAGGAAAGAAAACAGGAAACTTTGCTAAATCTGACTGGATGGACATCGAGAAACAACGTGGGATTTCGGTAACCTCATCTGTCATGCAGTTTGACTACGATGGCAAGCGCGTTAATATCCTAGATACCCCAGGGCACGAGGACTTCTCAGAAGATACTTACCGGACCTTGATGGCGGTGGATGCCGCGGTTATGGTTGTAGACTCTGCCAAGGGTATCGAGGCTCAAACCAAGAAACTGTTTGAGGTTGTGAAACACCGTGGCATTCCAGTCTTTACTTTTATGAACAAGCTGGACCGTGACGGTCGCGAGCCACTGGACCTCTTGCAAGAATTGGAAGAAGTCTTGGGCATTGCGAGTTACCCAATGAACTGGCCGATCGGGATGGGGAAAGCCTTTGAGGGTCTTTACGACCTTTATAACCAACGCTTGGAACTCTACAAAGGGGATGAACGCTTTGCCAGTCTAGAAGATGGAGACAAGCTCTTTGCCAACAATCCATTCTACGAGCAGGTGAAAGACGATATCGAACTCTTGCAAGAAGCCGGAAATGAATTTTCAGAAGAAGCTATCCTTGCGGGTGAATTAACACCAGTCTTCTTTGGATCCGCTTTGACGAACTTTGGTGTACAGACTTTCTTGGAAACCTTCCTCAAGTTTGCTCCAGAACCACATGGCCACAAGAAGACCGATGGAGAAATGGTCGATCCTTACGACAAGGATTTCTCAGGCTTTGTCTTTAAAATCCAAGCCAACATGGACCCTCGTCACCGTGACCGGATTGCCTTTGTGCGGATCGTATCGGGTGAATTTGAGCGTGGCATGAGCGTCAACCTGCCTCGTACCGGTAAGGGCGCTAAGTTATCTAACGTGACTCAATTTATGGCCGAAAGCCGTGAAAATGTCAGCAATGCTGTAGCAGGAGACATCATCGGGGTTTACGATACCGGGACTTATCAGGTTGGAGATACTTTGACAGTGGGCAAAAACAAGTTTGAATTTGAACCCCTGCCAACCTTTACGCCTGAAATCTTCATGAAGGTGTCTGCTAAGAACGTCATGAAGCAAAAATCCTTCCACAAAGGGATTGAGCAATTGGTGCAAGAAGGAGCTATTCAGCTCTATACCAACTACCAAACAGGTGAATACATGCTTGGTGCCGTTGGTCAACTTCAGTTTGAAGTCTTTAAGCACCGGATGGAAAATGAATACAATGCCGAAGTGGTCATGAGCCCAATGGGTAAAAAGACCGTTCGCTGGATCAAACCAGAAGACTTAGATGAGCGCATGTCTTCAAGCCGAAACATCTTGGCGAAGGACCGCTTTGACCAACCAGTCTTCCTCTTTGAAAACGACTTTGCCCTCCGTTGGTTTGCGGATAAGTATCCAGACGTTGAGCTGGAAGAAAAGATGGGGTAAGGAACGATTCAAAACCGATCCATAACAATAGAATAAGAAGACGAAAATCTACCCGTTTTCGCTTATAAAGGAGAAACTATGGGATTACTAAGTGGTTTGATGGGCAATGCCTCTCAAAAGAATGTTGATAAAGTAGAAAGAGATCTGGAAGATATCTTGGTGCCGGGAGAGCAAGTCACACTTGCTTTTAGCTTGATTCGTGATTTAATCGTCTTTACAGAGTTTCGTTTGATCTTGGTGGATAAGCAAGGAGTAACAGGAAAGAAAACTTCCTACAAATCCCTTCCTTATCGCTCCATCTCTCGATTTTCAGTAGAAACTTCCGGTCATTTTGATTTGGATGCTGAATTAAAAATCTGGGTCTCTTCAGCAGTGGAACCTTCAGAAGTTTTACAATTCAAGAGTGACAACAGTGTCATTGAAATCCAGCAAGCATTAGCCAGTGCGGTCTTTAAATAAAAAATCATGTTGATAGAGAACAGTTGAGAAAGGAGACGGAATGTTTATCGATAAACAATTGGGTCAAGATCGGAAATGGATCAATATCGACTCGGATTTGATTGCTGAAAATTCATATCTTTATAAAAAATACGATATTGACAAAGAAACCATTGAGTACGCGATGGATAAGAACGAACGTGCCCATATGGATTACAATCGAGAAAACGGAACGATCACCTTTATCTACAATGTATTGGATTTAGAAAAGGACAAGGAATATTACGAAACCATACCCATGACCTTTATCGTTCAAGATACGCGACTCGTGACCATCAGTAACCAAGACAATGCCTATATCATTGAACAAATGGTTCGTTATTTGGAAAGCCATGAGGAGCTGTCGATCTATAAGTTGCTTTTTGCAGGTCTTGAAATGATCAGTAATGCTTATTATCCGATTATTGATCGCTTAGATAAGCACAAAGATGAACTCAATCGTTTGCTTCGAAAGACAACGACGACAAAGAATCTTTATGCCCTGTCTGACCTTGAGACCGGTATGGTGTATCTGGTCGCGGCAGCCAAGCAAAATCGGATGTTGCTAGAACATATCAAAGCACATGTCATTTATCGCAGGATGAATGATGTTGAAAAAGAGCAGTTTGATGATGCCATGATCGAAGCGCGTCAGTTGGTTTCAATGACCGAGTTGATTTCCAATGTCTTACAGCAGTTGTCTGGATCATACAACAATATCCTAAACAACAACTTGAATGACAACTTGACAACCCTAACCATCTTTGAAGCCTTGTTGGCGGTCTTAGCCGTTATCACCGGTTTCTTTGGAATGAATATCCCTCTTCCGATGACAGAGGATCCCAATGCTTGGATCTATGTATCCCTATGTAGCTTTATATTATGGCTCATTTTGGCAAAGGTCATGCGGTGGATTGTGAAAAAAAGATAAAAAAAAGAGGCTTGGAGAAATCCGAGCCTCTTCGTATCTAGAATAATCTGAGAAATAGGAACCATCTAGACACCTGCCCTCCTCTCCAAAGAAGGGGCAGTGTGAATAGTTCATCGACTGTACAAAATCTTCTTGGAAATAGTAGGAGTAGATTTAATAGTACTGAGTGGTTCTAAATAAATCAGAACTTAGAATAAATCGTTGAATCAGATAAAATGATCCTATTTCTTTATACAGAAATATTTTAGATACTAACTGTATTATACATATTTATTTGTAAAAACGCAAGATAAGAGTTACCAAAAAATAAAAGTTTTCCGATTTTTTTATACTCCAATGATGAAGTATATGAAATGGTCGCAAGAAGAAAACCAGTCCTGGCTAGATTTAGGGGCGTTTTTATAATCTTAAGCTATCTAAGATTTTTTCCTAAAAAATAAAATTAGTCTCCTGTGACTATCATTTGCCTCTTCATTATGTTATACTAGATAAGTTGCAAACTTGTATGAGAGAAATGGTGGGGAGACTGAACAGATGGAAGGCTTCTGTTCGAAAGAAGACTCCCGCAAATAGGATCATGTTGCCTATTTGTTTGAAAAAACGATTCTAGTCAACAACATCCGTTAGGACGCAAAACATTTTTCTCTAAAGAAAATGTAGTCTTAAACAGACGGACTAGTTTTTCTTTAGATGAGTCTTGCGACAGGTAACCGGGAAGATGACTTCCTATGCAATCAGTGCGTATTCGCATTGAAAGAAGTTTGATAAAGTGGCTTCGCACCACTTTTTAGAAAGAAGAAAGAATTGAAATTCAATGAATTTAACTTATCTGCTGAATTATTAGCAGAAATCGAAAAAGCTGGCTTTGTAGAAGCAAGCCCCATCCAAGAACAAACTATTCCTTTGGCCCTTGAAGGAAAAGATGTCATCGGCCAAGCGCAAACAGGGACCGGTAAAACGGCTGCTTTTGGTCTTCCAACTTTGGAGAAGATTGATGTCGATAATACTGTGATCCAAGCTCTTGTTATTGCCCCAACGCGTGAGTTGGCGGTTCAAAGTCAGGAAGAACTCTTCCGCTTTGGACGCAGCAAGGGTGTCAAAGTCCGCTCTGTCTATGGTGGATCAAGCATTGAAAAGCAAATCAAAGCCTTGAAGTCAGGCGCTCATATCGTTGTGGGAACACCTGGCCGTTTGCTAGATTTGATCAAGCGCAAGGCCTTGAAACTTAATCATATTGAAACCTTGATCTTGGACGAAGCAGATGAAATGCTCAACATGGGCTTTTTGGAAGATATCGAAGCCATCATTAGCCGTGTCCCAGAAACACGCCAAACCTTGCTCTTTTCAGCAACGATGCCAGAAGCCATCAAACGAATCGGTGTTCAGTTTATGAAAGAGCCAGAACACGTTAAGATTGCGGCCAAAGAATTGACAACCGATTTGGTCGATCAATACTATATTCGTGTCAAAGAAGGCGAAAAATTTGATACCATGACTCGTCTCATGGACGTGGAGCAACCAGAGCTTGCTATCGTCTTTGGTCGGACAAAACGCCGGGTCGATGAATTGACTCGTGGCTTGAAGATTCGTGGCTTCCGAGCAGAAGGAATTCACGGTGATTTGGATCAAAACAAACGTCTCCGAGTCCTTCGTGACTTTAAAAATGGGAACTTGGACGTCTTGGTAGCAACAGACGTTGCGGCACGTGGCTTGGATATTTCAGGTGTGACCCATGTCTACAACTACGATATTCCACAAGATCCAGAAAGCTATGTTCACCGGATCGGACGGACAGGTCGTGCTGGGAAAACAGGGCAATCCATTACCTTTGTATCGCCAAATGAAATGGGCTATTTGCAAATCATTGAGAACTTGACCAAAAAGCGGATGAAGGGAATGAAACCTGCAACAGCAGAAGAAGCCTTCCAAGCGAAAAAACAAGTAGCGCTGAAGAAAATTGAGCGAGACTTTGAAGATGAAAAAATCCGGACCAACTTTGAGAAGTTTGGCAAGGATGCTCGCAAATTGGCTGCAGAATTCACTCCTGAAGAATTGGCCATGTATATCTTGAGCTTGACTGTTCAAGATCCAGACAGCCTTCCAGAAGTTGAAATTGCGCGTGAAAAACCATTACCATTTAAACCATCCGGTGGTGGCTTTGGTGGAAAAGGCAAAGGTGGCCGTGGAAATGGCCGTCGTGGAGACCAACGTCGTGACCGCAATCGCAGAGATGACCGTGAAGGTGGACGCCGTGATTTCAAACGTAAGTCCAATAAAAATAGCCGAGACTTTGAAGGCAAGGGCAACAAACGTCCTCATCGTACTTCCAATGAAAAGAAAAATGGATTTGTCATCCGCAATAAAGGGGATAAATAAGCCCTAAGAACGGTCTAGCAATAGGCCGTTTTTTTAATGAAAATCAAAAATACAAGGGTTAACCAGCTGTTAACCCTTGTATATTTATAAGGAGACCTAAATGATAACTGACTCTTTTAGAAAAATGTATCATGATAAGGAGCATCCAAAAAAGTCAGACAACAGAAAGAATGAATTCCTAAAATGGAATATTTCTGTTAACATATTAAGTCTACAATTATTTCCAAGCCTTGTCAAGGATTTTTTCTTATTTTTTTAAAAATTTTTAACTAAAAAGATAAAAATTGACAATCTTAGCTAAAAGGTTATAATGAATATAATAACTATATTAATTATAAAGAGGTGTCGTCCATGGTGATTGCATTAAAAAACGATGATCTAGAAGTACAATGTAAGACATTTGGAGGGGAATTGAGCTCCATTCGTAATAAAGAAGGCGTAGAATATCTCTGGCAAGGGGATCCAGAGTATTGGTCAGGACAAGCGCCGGTTCTGTTTCCGATTTGCGGGAGTGTTCGTAATGGTCAAGTGCAGTATCATCTAAAAGATGGAGTGAAGACAGGCCAGCTTCCAAGACACGGCCTTATTCGGAAGAGAGAGTTTGAACTCAAAGAACAAACAGACCATCGTCTTGTCTTTGAAATTACCTATAACGACGAAAGCTTACAAAATTATCCCTACCATTTTCGAGTGGAAATTATCTATGAATTGCAGGGGAAAGAGATCACCATCACCTATCGCGTGCAAAATTTAGAGTCAGATCAAGTCATGCCTTATTTCATTGGAGGGCATCCAGCCTTTCGTTGTCCCCTTTTAGCAGATGAAGACTATGAAGACTACGAGTTGATTTTTGAAAAAGAAGAAAGCTGTAGCGTTCCTCTCTTGTTCACAGAAACCGGGTTGGTTGATCGCCTGCAGCGGACGCCATTTTTAGACCATAGTCGTAGCCTACCTTTGCGCCATGAACTATTTGAAAAAGACGCCATTATTTTAGATCAATTAGCTTCTAAATCTGTGCAGCTCCTCTCGAAAAAATCTGGTAAAGGTTTGGAATTTGCCTTTGCAGATTTTGAGAATCTCGTCCTTTGGTCTACCAATAACAAGGGGCCTTTCATTGCCTTGGAGCCTTGGACGGGTATTTCCACATCTGCAGAAGAGGGCGATTTCTTCGAAGATAAAAAAGGTGTGATCCAGTTGGCTCCTCAAGAAACACGGAGTCACCAGTACCGTATCACCATTTTGTAAATGAAAAACCGTTGGACTAAGGAGTCCGACGGTTCTTTTTGATATAGTTTAGCTTTGCTTGGCGTGATTTCTTTTTAAAGAGAGCCTCGGCAGACATAGCAGAGGGTTTATCTGGATAGGATTCTTGGTAAAGAAGTTTAACGGGGAGGCGAGCCCGTGTATATTTGGCGCCTTTTCCAGCATTGTGAGTCTTTAGGCGTTTTTCAACATCCGTGGTGTAGCCAGTGTAGAGGGAGCCATCCGCACACTCTAGGACATACATGTAAGCCTTAGTTTCCATAGTAGATCTCATGAATCTCGTCTGTATAGCTGCCGTCTTCATTGTGAATAAAGAGGGGAGGCAGAATTTTTAAACCATCCAGTGAGCCATCCTTGATCGCCTCAATCAACAACATATTCGCCTCTTTGGTCACTTTGGGATAGACAAACTGGATCCGCTTAGGTGCAAGATTGTAACGTTTCATGGTTTCGATGATATCCAAGAAGCGATCTGGACGATGGACCATCGCTAAGCGGCCATTTGATTTAAGAACTCGCTGAGCCACATGGCAAATCTCATCTAAATTGGTCGTAATTTCATGTCGAGCTAAGAGGTAGTGTTCACTCTCATTGAGATTGGAATGCTCATCCACCTTGAAATAAGGGGGATTGCAGAGGATAATATCCACCTTACTGCCCTTGATATGTTGGGGTAAATGCTTGAGATCATCGGTGATCATGGACATTTGCTGGTTCAAGCCATTGAGAGCAATGGAGCGGGTTGCCATATCCGCCAGACGTTCCTGTATTTCGACACCAATGATCTGGGCTTCTGTCCGAGTACTCGCAAAAAGTCCCACGGCCCCATTTCCAGCGCAGAGATCTACGATCAAGCCCCGCTTGGGCAATTTTGGAAAGCGCGAGAGCAGGACGCTATCCACGGAATAACTAAAGACTTCCCGATTTTGTATAATTTTCACATCACTTGAAAAAAGTTGATTGACGCGCTCGCCGTCTTTTAATTCGATATCTGTCATGGCTCTATTATAGCATGAAAAGAGGCCTGGGGAAAGATCGATAAAACATAAAAAGTTGAGAGTTTTTACTCTCAACTTTTTTAATCAAATTCATATTTTTGGAGAATTGTAGTGAGGATAAAGACTCCTGTAAAGATGGCCATCAATGCCAGATAAACTGGGAAAGTAGTGGCTGTAAGGAGGGAAATCTCGATCAAGTTTTTCAACACGATCGCAGATGCGTAGAATCCTACTACAGAGAAGAGGATGAGGAGGGCCCGCCAGATATTTAGTGGCAGGCAAGCACGGATAACGGATAGGAAACCGATGGATCCAAGTAAGTAGTAGGATACAGTAGACATATCGGCTGCAGACCAACCATGGCTTGCTCCCCAAAGGCGAATGAACAAAACACTAAAGACGACCATCAAGGCGCTTGGTAAGGCTAACAGAAGGGAACGTCTCAAGAAGTGTTTTTCAACCGGTTTGATATTGCGTTCAAAGGTCAACACAAATGGTGGGAATCCTTCGACGAATTGGTCAATCAGGGTGATTTGAATAGGGATGAAAGGGAAAATCAGCAAATAGTTGACGTTAAAGAAGAGAGCACTGGCAATACAGATGATAGCCAAGAGGAAGGAATAGATCGTTTTGATAAAGAAGATTGGAGCGATTCGTCCAATGTTATTCACCACACGACGGCCTTCAAAAAGAATTTCTGGAACGTCATTAAAGTCAGAGTTCAAAAGAACAATATTGGCAATTTGACGGGTTGCGGGATCTCCTTCAGCCATCACGATGGAGCAGTCTGCTTCGCGAAGAGCAAGGATATCATTGACCCCATCTCCTGTCATAGCAGTCGTCCGACCAGCTGCTTTCAAGGTTTGGATGAGTAGTTTTTTCTGGTGAGGGGACACGCGCCCAAAGATAGCTGTTTCTTCTGCTTGATCCACTAATTGATCATCAGAAATTTTTGAACAATCGATGTAGTTCTCATAATTTTTGAAGCCAGCTTGTTGAGCGATATAAGAGACCGTCACAGGGTTGTCACCGGAGATGATTTTGAGATCCACTCCTTGTGAGCGCAAATACTCAAGAGTATCTGAAGCCCCTTCACGAATGGGGTCTGTAATCTCAATAACCGCAATCCCTTCAAGAATTTCAGGCAGTTTCAATTCCTGCATGCTGATCAGTTCTGAACTGTGAGCCAAGACGAGCACGCGTGATCCACGAGCTTGTGCTTCGACGACAGCAGCTGGATTTTCTTGAAGGAGCATTTCAGGAGCACCGAGAAAGACGGTTCCAAGGTTGGATAGGTGCATGGCTCCCCATTTCCGATCACTTGAGAAAGGAATAATGTTTTCCGCAGTATAAGCATGCTCCAACTCCCCATAAGCCTTGCGAATAGCTTGAGCAGTAGGATTGGTGTCCTCGCTATTTTGCATGTAAGCTGAAAGGATAACTTTGATGGTTTCCTCAGAAAAATGATCAGATAAGCTATGGAGCGATTCGACTGTCATCTTCCCTTGAGTGATGGTACCGGTCTTATCAAGACACAAGGTATCCACACGCGCCAAGGTTTCCACTGAGTACATTTCTTGGACAAGAACCTTGCGCATACCGAGCTTAATCACCGCTGTCAAAAGAGACGTAACCGTCAGTAGGGCAATTCCCTTTGGCAACATTCCCAAGAGAGCTGTGGAAGAATTCACGACAGAATCCTTGATCGGCAGCATCTTGATCAACAATGCTTCAAAGAAGAGGGCAAGGCCAAATGGGATGATAATTTTCCCAGTGAAGCTAGAGATTTTCGCTAAATTATAGAGAATACGCGAATTGATAGGCTTCAAGGTTTTGGCTTCCATCATTAGTTTGTTGGCATAGTTGTTTGCCCCAACTCGCTTGACACGGGCATAGACTTGACCACTGGCAATATAACTACCAGAAAGCAGTTCATCACCAATTTCTTTTAAGACCAGGTCACTCTCACCAGTCAGCATAGCCTCATTAGCTTCTGCAATACCGGACATGACTTCAGCATCACTAGGGATCTGCTCACCCGAAGACAGAAGCATTAGATCACCTAGGACAAGCTTCTCTGGTGGAATCGCATCTTTTTCCCCGTCTCGAATGACAGTCACCAGCTCACGACTCATGAGATTGAGTTTATCAATCATCCGCTTGGCGCGCATCTCGGTCATGATTCCTGTAATGGCATTGAAGCAAATAACCGCGAAAAAGATCATATTGCTCCAGGCCTGTACAGCAGCCAAGGCTACGGCAATCACAAAGTTTAAGGTATTAAACAAGGTGAAGACGTTGCGCTTGATGATTTGCCAGGTACTGGTACTTGTATTCGTTGTAAAATCATTGGTTTGTCCGCGATCCATTTTCTTGCGGACTTCACTGAGGGATAACCCCTTTAATTCATTCGTTTCCATAGACAATATGATATCATTTTTTTGAGAAAAAGACTATCTAGAATAGGTCCGCTGAGACATTTTTTATCTAAAAAAAGTTTGCGGTCAAAATCAGGTTACGGTATAATGAGAAAGAAGGTTCAATATGATTGACTATCATGTTGAGAGATTAATGAAATGGATTTGAGGAACAACTATGTTTTACACCTACTTACGGGGCCTTGTTGCCTTTATTCTTTGGGTTTTAAATGGCAATGCCCATTATCATCATAAGGACAATATTCCAGATCGGGAAGAGAACTACATATTGGTATCGCCTCACCGGACCTGGTGGGATCCAGTCTATATGGCCTTTGCGACCAAGCCAAAGCAGTTTATCTTTATGGCGAAAAAAGAACTCTTCACCAATCGTATTTTTGGCTGGTGGATTCGTATGTGTGGGGCTTTTCCGATCAACCGTGAAAATCCGGGAGCAGAAGCCATTAAGTATCCTGTCAATATGCTGAAAAAGAGCAACCGTTCCTTGATTATGTTTCCAAGTGGAAGCCGTCATTCTCAAGACGTCAAAGGCGGTGTTGCCATCATTGCCAAAATGGCTAAGGTCCGTATCATGCCAGTGACATATACTGGTCCAAGAGATTTGAAAGGGTTGGCAACGGGTGAACGCATTGATATGAACTTTGGACATCCGATTGAAATTTCGGATATTAAAAAGATGAATGACGAAGGAGTGGCAGAAGTTGCCCGTCGTATTCAAGAGGAGTTTGATCGCTTGGATGCGGAAGCACAAGCGATCAACACCCCAACAAAACCGTTTATCTTGATTCGTTTGTTAAAAATCCTTTTGATTCCCCTTGTCTTAGTCGTGGCCATCTTGACCTTGCTCTTTAGTTACCTAGCCAGCTTTGTATGGAATCCGGACAAACATCGAAAAAACAAGTAAAAAAACTGAGAGTTTTTCTCAGTTTTTTTTTATTTTTACGAATAATAAAAGTGAGAGGAGGTTTCTTATGGAGGATATCATCGAAAAAATCAAAGAATATAAGCTCTTTTTAGCACTTACAGCTATCGGACTCTTACTTGGAGGGTATTTTCTTTTCCATCGACCTCAGTCAAATGCATCCACTATACCGGATCTTTATCAGGCTTCTAGTTCAACTTCGAGCAAAGAAAAGACATCTGCTTCTAGTTCAAGAGAAGAAAAGCCAGCTGCTTCAGTGTCTGATGCGCCCGAAATCATTACGGTCGATGTCAAAGGGGCTGTTAAACAACCAGGTGTCTATGAGTTACGCTCTGATAGCAGAGTTCACGATGCCATTCATAAGGCGGGTGGAATGACTGCTGAAGCCAATAGCCAATCGGTCAACTTGGCGCAAAAACTCTCTGATGAAGCAGTGATTTATGTTGCCAAAGAAGGGGAGGATGTTCCAGCACTTGGAAGTTCAGAAAGTCCTGCAACTTCGTCAGCATCGGCAGTAAAAACAGGCAAGGTCCATTTAAATCGAGCGACCGAGTCAGAGCTCCAAGCGGTATC
The DNA here is from genome assembly GCF_047465465.1 of Streptococcus parasanguinis. Classification (GTDB taxonomy): domain Bacteria; phylum Bacillota; class Bacilli; order Lactobacillales; family Streptococcaceae; genus Streptococcus; species Streptococcus parasanguinis_AI. The sequence goes on from NZ_JASGZU010000001.1 coordinate 163,831, forward strand.
AGGCATTGGCCAGAAACGTGCCCAGGATATTATCGCCTATCGCGAGGCAAATGGCCCTTTTCGATCAGTGGATGATCTTAAAAATGTTTCAGGAATCGGGGAGAAAACACTGGAGAAACTAAGAGATGCTTTCACGGTGGATTAAAGAGCTCCCTTTTTCGCTTGTACACCTCGCTTTTTTACTTCTTTGGTTGTATTTTAGTGTTTATCAACCATCTTGGCTTTCGATCAGCGGTCTAGTAGTGGTAATATGTTTAGTGGTTCATCACTATAAGGAGGATCGCTCAAGTTTGTTGCGTCTTGCTTTAGCAATTCTTTGTTTTGCGGCCTTCTTTGTTTTTCAGCGAGTCCATGATCATCCAAAACAAGTCGAAAGTCGGTCCCCAGCCCATTTACATCTGATCCCAGATACCATCAAGGTTAATGGAGATGCCCTGTCTTTTCGTGCTAAAGATCAGGGTAGTACCTACCAAGTTTTTTACACCTTGAAATCTGAGAAAGAAAAACAGCAGTGGCAAAATCAAATCCACTTGATGGATTTGACGTATAAGGGTGTCATAGAAGAGCCAGAAGGGCAGCGAAATTTTAGAGGTTTTGACTATCGAGCTTATTTGAAGACTCAGGGAATATATCACCAAATTAGAATTGAAACGATCCAATCTGCGCTTCCCATCCAAACGTGGAATGTTTTCGATTGGCTATCTCAATGGAGGCGCCAAGCCATTGTTTGGAGCAAGGATCACTTTCCCCAGCCGATGAACCAGTATATGACCGGCCTTCTTTTTGGTTATTTAGATACGGATTTTGAGGAGATGGATCAGCTTTACACGAGTTTAGGAATTATTCATTTGTTTGCCTTGTCTGGAATGCAGGTCGGCTTTTTCATTAATGGGATCCGAAAAGCTCTCTTACGTCTAGGAATCTTGCAAGAAACAGTCGATATCTGGATGCTTCCAATCTCTTTGGTCTATGCTGGCTTGACAGGTTTTTCTGTTTCAGTGGTTCGCAGTCTCTTACAAAAAATCCTCTCTCAAAAGGGCATCCGAGGGATGGAAAATATGGCGATGACCTTGATGCTCTTAATGATTCTCATGCCCAAGTTTCTCCTGACAGCTGGAGGCGTCTTGAGTTGTGCCTATGCCTTTATTTTGACCTTGGTAGATACTAATTCTTATTCAGGAATTAAAAAGGTGCTAGTGGAAAGTTTCTGGATTAGTCTGGGGATCTTGCCCCTTTTGACCTATTATTTTAGTGTCTTTCAACCATGGTCACTCCCTTTAACCTTCCTCTTTTCTTTCTTGTTTGATCTTGTTCTCCTTCCAGGGTTAACAGTGCTATTTATCTTATCGATTCTAAAGCCGCTTACGATTTTTAATAGTTTCTTTCTACTCATAGAGGAGTGTATTCGTTGGATCTCAAAGCTCACGTCGGTACCGTTGGTATTTGGGAAGCCGACGGGATTAGCTCTGATCGTCCTCTTACTTCTTTTAGGGACCTTATATGATCTTCGAAAGCAAAAAAAACTTCGTTTTCTGTTCATCGGTATGATTCTACTCATCTTTTGTTGGACCAAGCATCCTTTAGAAAATGAGATCACCATGGTGGATATCGGTCAAGGAGACAGTATCTTTTTACGCGATTGGAAAGGAAGGACCATTTTGATTGATGTCGGAGGACGCGTCACTTTTAAAAGTGGAGACAAGTGGCAAGAGCGCAGTCAATCTGCCAATGCGGATAAAACTTTGATTCCCTATCTCAAGAGTCGAGGTGTTGGAAAACTCGATGCTTTGGTCTTGACCCATACAGATCAGGACCATATGGGCGATATGGTAGAGGTTGCCAGACAAATCCCGGTTAAAAAAGTGTATGTCAGTCCAGGCAGTCTAACCAGTTCCAAATTTCAAGATAAATTGAAACAGCTTCATAGCCCAGTTAAAGTAGTCCAGAGAGGGGATCAACTTCCTATTTTTGATCATCATCTCGAAGTATTATCTCCTGATGAAGTGGGGGATGGCAAAAATAATGATTCGATTGTCCTCTATGGGCAGTTTTATCAGAAACGGTTTTTGTTTACAGGTGATCTGGAAGAAGCTGGGGAGAAAAAACTATTGGGAAACTATCCCCAATTACAAGTGGATGTTTTGAAAGTAGGCCACCACGGATCGAAAGGTTCCTCTAGTGATGTATTCTTGGATCAGCTACATCCCCAATTGGCCTTAATCTCCGTTGGAAAGAAAAATCGCTACCAGCATCCTCATAAAGAATTGCTTGATCGTTTAGAGGAACGATCCATTTCTTACCTTCGTACCGATGAAAGAGGAGCGATTCGCTTGATTGGGTGGGATCATTGGAGGGTAGAAACGGTCCGCTAGAGATAAGGAGAGGTTTGCTTTCTATGCTGAAAATTGCTATTATAGAAGGTGAAATCAATGTAAAGGTAGAATCGTATGAACGCATTTAAGCAATTTTGGATACAGTATGCAGATTTTTCAAGTAAGACCAGTCGAGCTCATTTTTGGCTAGCTTTTTTCTGGAATTTCCTGATTTCTTTGCCTCTTTGGGTTTTTTACATCGTGACTTCTTTATCCCATCAAAATGCTCAAGAAATACTCAATTTTTCAACTATTCATTCTAAAACAGGTCTATGGGCACTCGCTATCTTAGCATTCTTTTACTTCCTCATTTTGGTACCCAGTCAAGCCATTTGTGTGCGTCGCTTGCGGGATGCTGGGATCCATTGGTCTTGGATCTTTTTGAACCTTGGTCCGGTCCTACTCTATTTATTGTCAGGGCTAGATATTTTCCTATTTCTTTGGGTGATTACAGTTATTTCTCTCCTGATTCTCATGATGCTTCCAGGAAAAAATACCTTCCCACAACCAGTAGAAACTCCTATGGGAGTAACTTCTGAACCACAGGTCACAGCCACAGAAGGAAGCTTTGGAGGCAACTCGTTTGAGCAAATTCCTAATTTTGTAGCAGCTCCAGATTTGTCCGACGAAAAACCACCATTGGAACAAAAAATGGCTGCTGAATACGAAATCCACTAAACGGATAAAGATAAGAGAGTTTCATGCAAGCAATTACCGACACTAAACATCTGACGGTTCAAACTCTGCCTTCTATTCTTGTCTTGACAGGCGAGGATGTAGGTCAATTTGAATGGTTAAAAAAAGACATTTTAAAAAAAATAGGCTATGATCCCTCAGATTTGAATTATTCTTATTTTGATATGAAGGAAGCCTCCTATGCTGAGGTAGAGCTGGATTTGGTCAGTCTTCCCTTTTTCGCTGATGAAAAAATTGTGATTTTGGATCACTTATTGGATCTGACTACTGCCAAAAAACGCTATTTAACAGATGAAGATCTGAAGCAATTTGAAAACTACCTGGAAAATCCTTCTGAATCGACCCATTTGCTGATATTTGCAGAAGGGAAATTAGATAGTAAGCGTCGCTTGGTCAAACTCCTAAAACGGGATGCCCAAATCATTGAAGCGGCGACTCCTAAAGAGCAAGAGGTAAAGCGCTATTTTGCAAGCCAAGCCCAAGAATTGGGCCTGCAGTTTGTGGGCGATTCCTTGGACCAACTACTCTTAAAATCTGGCTATGATTTTGGAGAGTTACAGAAGAATCTCGCTCTTTTGCAGGCTTATAAAGAGGATGGTCAGATTACCCTCGAAGATATTGAGGAGGTTGTTCCCAAAACCTTGCAAGATAATATTTTTGATCTGACCCAAATGATTCTCAAACGCCAAATCGATCAAGCTCGGAATTTGGTGAAAGATCTCCGCTTACAAGGAGAAGATGAAATAAAATTGATTGCTATTCTGTTGGGGCAATTCCGAATGTTTTCTCAAGTAAAAATATTTTCAGAAGAAGGTCAATCCGAAAACCAAATCGTAGCGAGCTTGTCGGAGTTGTCAGGACGCAAGGTCAATCCATATCAGGTGAAGTTTGCCTTACGGGATAGCCGCAAACTTTCCCTGTCCTTTTTGAAGCAGGCCATGATGACCTTCATCGAGACGGATTATGCAATTAAAAGTGGAACGTATGATAAAGACTACTTATTTGATTTGGCACTTTTAAAAGTGGCAAATAGCGTCTAAACATGAATGAAATTGCAAGCAGATTAGTTGAATAATTTAGCTGTTTGCGTTATCATCAAGTCAGTAATAAAGAAAAGAGGACCATAAAATGGCTATCATTTTACCAGAATTACCATATGCTTATGATGCATTGGAACCTTATATCGATGAAGAAACCATGCATTTGCACCATGATAAACACCATCAAACATATGTAAACAATGTGAATGCAGCTCTTGAAAAACATCCTGAAATTGGAGAAGACCTTGAAAGCTTGTTAGCTAATGTTGAATCCATTCCAGCTGACATTCGCCAAGCTGTGATCAACAATGGTGGTGGTCATTTGAACCACGCTCTTTTCTGGGAATTGATGACTCCAGAACAAACAGCTCCTTCAGCAGAACTTGCTGCAGCTATTGATGCCACATTTGGTTCATTTGAAGACTTCAAAGCAGCCTTTACAGCAGCAGCAACGACACGTTTTGGTTCTGGCTGGGCATGGTTGGTTGTCAACAAAGAAGGTAAACTTGAAGTCACTTCAACAGCAAACCAAGATACACCAATCTCTGAAGGAAAAACACCAATCCTTGGTTTGGATGTTTGGGAACATGCCTACTACGTAAAATACCGTAACGTACGTCCTGACTACATCAAAGCTTTCTTCTCAGTGATCAACTGGAATAAAGTTAATGACTTGTTTGCAGCAGCAAAATAATAAAATAAAGGAATCTATAAGAGCGACAATTGGCTCTTATAGATTTTTTTGTTTGTATCCGGAAAATCGGAGTATAATTTCTTGCGTTTGGACAGGAAAATGATACACTAATAGGAGTGTGTCATACTTATCAGAAGCCCATTTTGAAGGGCCTAGGCAAGGAAAAGATGACCGTTAAAATGAAAACTGAAACATTCAGGGAGAAATAAAATGACTAGTATTACCATTACCAAAGGAGCAGTTGAGACACCTATCTATTTACGGATGTTAAATCGTCATGGCTTGATTGCAGGAGCAACAGGGACAGGGAAAACAGTTACCCTCAAGGTTCTCACAGAAAAATTAAGCAAAGAGGGCATTCCGGTCTTTCTAGCTGATATCAAGGGAGATTTATCTGGTTTAGCCAAAGCGGGGCAATGGACTCCAAAACTGGAAGAACGCTACAAACTGCTTGGCCTCACAGATCCGTTTGAGCCGCAAGCCTTCCCTGTTCGATTGTGGGATGTCTTTGGCCAAGCTGGTCATCCTGTTCGTGCGACTGTCGAAGGAATGGGGTCATTGCTTCTTTCTCGTCTACTTGATTTGAATGAAACTCAATCAGGAATTCTTGCAATTGTCTTTAAAGTGGCTCAAGAGAAAGATTGGCCCTTGATTGATTTGAAGGACCTGCAAAGCCTTTTAAAGGAAGTCTATGAACACAGCTCAGACTATTCTGCCCAATATGGTAATATCACCAAACAATCTGTCGGAGCGATCCAAAGAAGTCTCTTGGTTCTTGAAGAAGAAGGAGCAGACCAGTTTTTCGGAGAGCCCGCACTTGATTTAAATGACTTCATGCAACTCGATTCATCTGGTCGTGGGTATATCAATATTCTTTCGGCTACAAAGCTCTTTCATTCACCAAAATTGTACTCAACCTTTTTGATTTGGATGCTGTCTCGTCTCTTTGAAACACTTCCAGAGGTTGGGGATCCTGAAAAGCCAAAACTGGTCTTCTTCTTTGATGAAGCGCATCTCCTCTTTAAGGATGCAAGCAAGCTCTTTCTTGAGAAGGTCGAGCAAGTGGTACGCCTGATTCGTTCTAAGGGTGTAGGGATTTACTTTATTACCCAGAATCCTCAAGATCTCCCAGAATCTGTTTTGGCACAGCTTGGAAATCGTGTTCAGCATGCTCTTCGGGCTTATACACCCAAAGAAATGAAGGCCATCAAGGTTGCTGCCCAAAGTTTTCGTCCGAATCCAGACTTTGATACAGAAACAGTGATCACAGAGTTAGGGACAGGGGAAGCCTTGGTTTCTTTCCTCAATGAAAAGGGACAGCCTAGTGTGGTTGAGCGTGCTTACATTCTCTCTCCTCAATCGAGTTTTGACCTCTTAAATGAGAGTGAACAATTGGCCTTGATCACAACATCGCCTTTCCATCAAAAGTATGCGACGACGATTGATCGGGAATCTGCCTATGAAAAATTAGCAGCTAAAGCCAGCAAGGAAGCGCAAGAAGAAGAGAAAAAAGAAGCAGAGAAAGAACGGGCTGCAACAGAAAAAGCAGAGCAAAAACGCAGTCCAGGTCGTCCAAGAAAATCTAGTCTTGAAAAGGCAAAAGATTCCTTCTTGAGTTCCTTATTCCGGACGATTGCGCGTGAGATCGCTAAGCTCATTATGGGCTCCTTTAAACGAAAATAAGCCTTTGATGAAAAGAAATAAACTTTTTAAAAAGAAATCGTTTTCTATTTCTGATAATTCTTGTTATTTTTAGTAGAATCTTTTATAATTAATCTCGTATGAAAAAATATTTTAATCTACGCTCGATCATGATTGCGATCAGTATTCTATTGTGCTTAGTGGGAACAAGCGCACTGGGCTACTTGCATATTACGCAACCAACAGCATCAGCAATTGAGAAAAAAGCAAAGAAAACAAAAGAAGCAAAAGAAAAAGATATAGAACAGTCTACGCCTGAGACGAAAAAACCACGTGTCAAATCTCCTGAAGCTAAGCAAGCAGTAGTAGACGCAGACATGGAAACGATGAGTGCTTATGGCCTTGTCTATGATTATGCTAATAAGGGGTTGGTAGAGGTTGTCCAGGATTTCCTAGCGGAAAGTGGAATTGATCCGTCACAAGTTGCCTTCACGTATCGCAATGCCATTACAGGAGAGCAATTTGCCATGAATGATCTTCAACCAATGACGGCAGGAAGTACCTATAAGCTACCGTTGAACATGTTGGTGGTGGATGAGGTCACAAAGGGGAAACTCAATTTAACAGATCGGTTTGACATTACCAATACCTACTATGAATATGTAGGGGAACATGACAATTACGTTGCTGCCTTTGATGGAGCCATGTCTATCCCTGATATGCAACGCTATTCATTAGTTTACTCTGAAAATACCCCAGCCTATGCCTTGGCAGATCGTTTAGGGGGAATGGAGCAAGCGCGCAAGTTATTCAGTCGCTATGGTCAATCTCGCTCACCAGAAGTCAAAACCTTTAGCGAAGATAATAAAACGACAACGGATTATTATATCCATGTCTTGCAATATCTTTGGAATCATCAAGAAAAATATGCAGATTTGTTGGAATTGATTGGGGAATCTTTCCCAGGTGAGTACTATAAGAAATTCTTGCCAGATTTGGTCATTCAACAAAAACCGGGCTATGTTGCGGAAGCGCTCAATGTGGATGCCATTGTCCATGAATCGACCCCTTATTTGGTTGCCATCTATACTGCAGGACTGGGTGGAACGACCCCAGAAAGTTCTGAAATCAGTGGTGTTGGTCTTTATCAGTTGGGAGAACTAGCTTATGTCATCAATGAATGGCATCGTGTGAATATGAATGAATAATCGAGAAAAGGTCTGAGGGTTGCTCAGACCTTTTCTTCTATCACAGTAGCATAAAATTCACTTGGTGTTTCGAAATACTTTTCTGTTTTAAAGAGGCTTCTTTCCCTCTTCTATCAAAAAAATATGTTATACTAATTAATAGTAATAAGAGGAAGTATAAACATGATTACAAAGGAAGATTACCAGTTGGTCCGCTCGCATCCAGCCTTCTCTGCGTTGCCAGTGGAGCTATTTGATAAATTAGCTGTTGAAATTCATGCTAGGGATATCCAAAAAGGACAAATTTTATTTTATGCAGGAGATAAGCGGGATCGCATTTTTCTTCTTTCAAAAGGCTTTGCTCGCATTGAGCAATTCGATTCGTCTGATCAATTTTCCTATATGGATTATATCAAGAAAGGGGCCCTGTTCCCTTATGGAGGGATGTTTCAGGATGAGCGTTACCACTATACAGCTAGTGCGGTGACAGATTTGCGTTGTTTCGTTATCCCCGTCAACCTCTATGAATCATCTGCCCAAGAGAGTAAGGAGCAGTTGCTCTTCATTACGAGAAAGCTCTCGTCAATTTTAGAATTTCAAGAGTTGCGTCTACGTAATGTCGTGACAGCTAGTGCCAGTGAGCGTGTGGTTCAATCTTTAGCTATCTTGTGTAAGGACTATGAAAGTTTAGGAAATCAACTTCCATTTCCAATCAGTATGAAGGAATTGGCCAAATTAGCGGCCACAACCCGAGAAACCGTCAATCAAGTTTTAAAGAAACTCATCGATTCTCATAAGATACAATATGAAAGAAAACAATTAACCTTTCTAGATACAGCCTACTTTTTAAAAAGTTTTGAAGAGATCAATTAATTTGTTGATCTTTTTTATTTTTGTAAAAAAATATATATTCATAAAAATAATATAAAAGACAAAATATGCAAAGAAAACGCTTCATATTAACTAAAAAATAGGAATAATTCAAAATAATGCCAAATTCTTTGCATTAAAAAAGTAGAATCCTTCATGAAAGCGGTACCAATTGGTGATAAAATAAAACCTGTAAACGGGATTAGGTAAGCTAAACCGCAAGAAAAAGGAGGACTATAGATGTCTACACACCCAATTCATGTTTTCTCAGAAATTGGAAAACTGAAAAAAGTTTGTTTGCACCGTCCAGGTAAAGAGTTGGAAAACTTGATGCCTGACTATCTTGAACGTCTTCTTTTTGATGATATTCCTTTCTTGGAAGATGCTCAAAAAGAACACGACGCATTTGCTGAAGCACTTCGTAACGAAGGTATCGAAGTACTTTATCTTGAACAGTTAGCTGCTGAGTCATTGACTTCTCCAGAAATTCGCGATCAGTTCATCGAAGAATACCTTGAAGAAGCGAACATTCGTGGACGCCAAACAAAAATTGCGATCCGTGAATTGCTTCACAGCATTGAAGACAACCAAGAATTGGTTGAAAAAACAATGGCAGGGGTTCAAAAAGCTGAACTTCCAGAAATTCCTGAAGAAGCAAAAGGATTGACAGACCTTGTTGAATCTGACTATCCATTTGCTATCGACCCAATGCCAAACTTGTACTTCACACGTGACCCATTTGCGACAATTGGTAATGCAGTATCATTGAACCACATGTACGCAGATACACGTAACCGTGAAACTTTGTATGGTAAATACATCTTCAAATACCACCCAGTTTACGGTGGAAAAGTTGAACTTGTCTACAACCGTGAAGAAGATACTCGTATCGAAGGTGGAGATGAGTTAGTACTTTCTAAAGATGTATTGGCAGTTGGTATCTCACAACGTACAGATGCTGCATCAATCGAAAAATTGTTGGTAAACATCTTTAAGAAGAACGTTGGCTTCAAAAAAGTATTGGCCTTCGAATTTGCTAACAACCGTAAATTCATGCACTTGGATACAGTATTCACAATGGTGGACTACGATAAATTCACCATCCACCCAGAAATCCAAGGTAACCTTCGCGTCTTCTCTGTAACTTATGAAAACGAACAATTGAAGATCGTTGAAGAAAAAGGTGATTTGGCTGAATTGCTTGCTGAAAACCTTGGTGTTGAAAAAGTTACATTGATCCCTTGTGGCGATGGCAATGTGGTTGCTGCTGCTCGTGAACAATGGAACGACGGTTCAAATACTCTTACAATCGCACCTGGTGTGGTAGTCGTATACGACCGTAACACAGTCACAAACAAGAAATTAGAAGAATACGGACTTCGTTTGATCAAGATCCGCGGAAGTGAATTGGTTCGCGGTCGTGGTGGACCTCGTTGTATGTCAATGCCATTTGAACGTGAAGAAATCTAATGTAGAAGACCGAGAGCTGGTCTTGAGGGATCAGCTCTTCCTTCTTACTGATCAATACTAGAAAGAAATAGGAGACAATTAGAATGACAAATTCAGTGTTCCAAGGACGTAGCTTCTTGGCAGAAAAAGACTTTACACGCGCAGAGTTAGAATACCTCATCGGACTTTCAGCTCACTTGAAAGACCTTAAAAAACGCAACATTGAACACCACTATCTTGCTGGTAAAAACATTGCGCTTTTGTTTGAAAAAACTTCAACTCGTACTCGTGCTGCCTTCACAACAGCAGCTATCGACCTTGGTGCTCACCCAGAATACCTAGGTGCAAACGACATCCAACTTGGTAAAAAAGAATCTACAGAAGATACTGCTAAAGTTCTTGGACGTATGTTTGACGGTATTGAATTCCGTGGTTTCAGCCAACGTATGGTTGAAGAATTGGCTGAATTCTCAGGTGTTCCAGTTTGGAATGGTTTGACTGACGAATGGCACCCAACTCAAATGCTTGCAGACTACTTGACAGTTCAAGAAAACTTTGGACGTTTGGAAGGTTTGACACTTGTATACTGTGGTGATGGACGTAACAACGTTGCGAACAGCCTTCTTGTAACAGGTGCTATCCTTGGTGTGAACGTACACATCTTCTCACCAAAAGAACTCTTCCCAGAAAAAGAAATCGTTGAATTGGCAGAAGGATTTGCAAAAGAAAGTGGCGCTCATATCTTGATCACTGAAGATGCTGACGAAGCAGTGAAAGGTGCAGACGTACTTTACACTGACGTTTGGGTATCAATGGGTGAAGAAGACAAATTTGCAGAACGTGTTGCCCTTTTGAAACCTTACCAAGTAAACATGGATTTGATTAAGAAAGCTGATAACGAAGACTTGATCTTCTTGCACTGCTTGCCAGCCTTCCACGATACAAATACTGTTTACGGTAAAGATGTTGCTGAAAAATTCGGCGTAGAAGAAATGGAAGTTACTGACGAAGTGTTCCGCAGCAAATATGCTCGTCACTTTGACCAAGCTGAAAACCGTATGCACACCATCAAAGCGGTTATGGCAGCTACTCTTGGTAACTTGTACATTCCAAAAGTTTAAGACTTTATAACCGTATACCAACAGCTATAGGGGCTGGACTGCTAGCTTTAGTCCTGCCCCTATTTTTTATAGAAAGGGAAAATTCATGTCAAGAAAAATCGTCGTTGCTTTGGGAGGAAATGCTATTCTCTCATCTGATCCTTCTGCGCAAGCTCAACAAGAAGCACTTGTAGAAACAGCTAAACACTTAGTTAAATTAATCAAAAATGGGGATGAGTTGATAATCACTCACGGAAATGGTCCTCAAGTAGGGAACCTCTTACTCCAACACTTGGCTGCAAATTCTGAAAAGAACCCAGCTTTCCCACTTGATTCACTAGTTGCTATGACCGAAGGAAGCATTGGCTACTGGCTTCAAAATGCTCTTCAAAATGCTCTTCTTGAAGAAGGAATTGAAAAAGATGTGGCTTCTGTTGTGACACAAGTCGTTGTTGATAAGAACGACCCAGCTTTTGTTAACCTCAGTAAACCAATTGGTCCATTCTACTCAGAAGAAGAAGCAAAAGCAGAAGCTGAAAAATCAGGTGCAACCTTCAAAGAAGATGCTGGTCGTGGCTGGCGTAAAGTTGTGGCTTCACCAAAACCAGTGGATATCAAAGAAATCAATACAATTCGTACTTTGTTGAACGACGGTCAAGTCGTTGTAGCTGCCGGTGGTGGCGGTATCCCGGTTGTGAAAGAAGCAGATGGTAGCCTATCTGGTGTTGAAGCGGTAATCGATAAAGACTTCGCATCTCAACGTTTGGCTGAATTGGTAGAAGCAGACCTCTTCATCGTCTTGACTGGTGTCGATTATGTCTTTGTGAACTACAACAAACCAGACCAAGCGAAATTGGAACATGTGAATGTAGCTCAATTGGAAGAGTACATCAAACAAGACCAATTTGCACCAGGAAGCATGCTTCCTAAAGTAGAAGCTGCCATTGCCTTTGTAAATGGTCGTCCAGAAGGAAAAGCAGTCATCACTTCACTTGAAAACCTTGGCGCTTTGATTGAGTCTGAAAGTGGAACAATCATCCAAAAAGACTAATGGAAAATTAGGAAAAAACTAGTATTTTAAAGCTTATTGTGATAGAATAAGTCTATAGGTAAGCGTTTTACAAGAGACTCTTGTAAAACATCACTCACACTTTGTTGCGTTAGGAGGAAGACAAATGAGTGAAAAAACGAAAAAAGGATTTAAGATGCCTTCATCTTTTTCCGTATTGTTGATCATCATTGCCATTATGGCAGTGTTAACTTGGATCATTCCAGCTGGTCAATACAAAGTTGATAAAGCTGGTGCCATCATCGCAGGTAGTTATGAATCTGTGAAACAAAACCCTCAAGGGATTTGGGATGTCCTGATGGCTCCAATCAATGCCATGCTTGGTAAAGCACCAACCAGTGCAGCGATTGACGTAGCCTTCTTCATCTTGATGGTCGGTGGTTTCCTTGGAGTTGTGAACGAAACAGGTACCCTTGATGTAGGGATTGCTTCTATCGTTCGTAAATACAAAGGCCGTGAAAAAATGTTGATCTTGATCTTGATGCCATTGTTTGCCCTTGGTGGTACAACTTATGGTATGGGTGAAGAAACTATGGCCTTCTATCCACTTCTTGTTCCTGTTATGATGTCTGTTGGTTTTGACAGCTTGACAGGGGTGGCTATTATCCTCTTAGGATCACAAATCGGATGTTTGGCGTCAACATTGAACCCATTTGCAACAGTTATCGCTTCTGATACTGCAGGTATCTCAAGTGCTTCAGGTCTCTTGCTCCGTGTTATCTTCTGGATCGTATTGACAGGACTTAGCACCTACTATGTATACCGTTATGCAGATAAGGTTCAAAAAGACCCAACCAAATCTCTCACCTATGCAACTCGTGAAGAAGATTTGAAACACTTCAACGTTGATAGTGGTGAAGAAATTCCTTCACAAATGAACAAGAAACAAAAACGTGTCTTGCTCGTCTTCATTTCAACATTCGTCATCATGGTTGCTGGATTTATCCCATTCAAAGATTTGGGTATTACATTCTTTGACAGCTTCAACGAATCTCTCCATAAAGTTCCTTACCTTGGTCAATTGATCGGTAACACAGATGCTCTTGGTACATGGTACTTCCCTCAAACAGCTATGCTCTTTGCCTTCATGGGAATCCTTGTTGGTATCATTTATGGCTTGAAAGAAGATAAGATTATTTCATCCTTCATGAATGGTGCAGCTGACCTCTTGAGTGTTGCTCTTATCGTAGCAGTAGCACGTGGTATCCAAGTCATCATGAACGACGGTATGATCACTGCAACAATTCTTCACTGGGGTGAAGAAGGACTGAAAGGTCTTTCATCTCAATTGTTCATTGTCTTGACTTACATTTTCTACTTGCCAATGTCATTCTTGATCCCATCATCATCTGGTCTTGCCAGCGCAACAATGGGTATCATGGCACCTCTTGGTAAATTCGTCAATGTACCAGGTAGCTTGATTGTTACAGCTTACCAATCTGCATCTGGTGTCTTGAACTTGATCGCACCAACTTCAGGTATCGTAATGGGAGCTCTTGCTCTTGGACGTGTTGACTTGAGTGCATGGTGGAAATTCATGGGTAAATTGGTCGTAGCGATTGTTGTGATTACTATTGCCCTTCTTCTACTAGGAACTGTGGTTCCATTCTTGCAATAGAATAAAGTAGGTGTTTCATGAAAAAAAGAATTAAGGACGATGTGAAAGAGCAGTTTTTAAACTCTCTTCAAACCATCATTTCTTACCCTTCTGTGTTAAATGAAGGGGAAAATGGAACACCGTTTGGACAAGCTATCCAAGATGTCCTAGAAAAAACCTTAGAGCTTGCTCAAGAATTAGGTTTTCAAACATATATAGATCCTGAAGGATACTATGGATATGCAGAGATCGGTCAGGGGGAGGAACTCCTGGCCGTTCTTTGTCACTTGGATGTTGTTCCAGCCGGTGATCTAAAAGATTGGCAAACGCCACCCTTTGAAGCGACTGTTGTCGGTGACTATCTAGTAGGTCGTGGTGTACAGGATGATAAGGGGCCGTCACTCGCTGCCCTCTATGCAGTTAAGAGTTTGCTGGATGATGGCGTCCAGTTTACCAAACGAATCCGCTTTATCTTTGGGACGGATGAAGAAACCTTGTGGCGGTGTATGAACCGCTACAATCAAATTGAAGAACAAGCGGATCTTGGGTTTGCACCGGATTCTTCTTTCCCATTAACCTATGCTGAAAAAGGCTTATTACAAGTGAAATTGCATGGCCCAGGTTGGGATGATCTTCCTTTACAGGCTGGTCAGGCCCTCAATGTTGTTCCAGATAAAGCGACCTATGCAGGTCATCGTTTAGAAGAATTGCTTCCCGTTTTGGATCAAAGTGGGGTTCAGTATAGCCAAACAGAAGATTCTGTAATGGTTATGGGAGTTTCAAAGCACTCCAAAGATGCAGCCGAAGGAGTGAATGCCATTGTCGGTTTAGCGGAAAGTCTGTCCCTCATCCAACCCCACCCAGCCTTGCTCTTTATTGCAGATGCTGTTGGTGAGGATGCAACTGGAGAAGCCCTATTTGGAAAAATTACAGATGAACCAAGTGGGGATCTTTCCTTCAACCTTGCGACCCTTGTGATCGATCAAGAGCAATCGGAAATTGGAATTGATATTCGAATTCCAGTCCTTGTAGATAAGGAGAATTTAGTGGCTCGTCTGCAAGAAATTGCGGCTAGCTATCAGTTAGAGTATGAAGAATTTGACTATTTGGCTCCTTTATATGTACCGCTAGATAGTCCTTTAGTCAGCTCTTTGATGGCCGTTTACCAGGAAGAAACTGGGGATAGGACACCAGCCATGTCTTCAGGTGGTGCGACATTTGCGCGAACTATGGAAAACTGTGTAGCTTTCGGCGCTCTTTTCCCAGGTGCAGAACAGACCGAGCACCAGGCCAATGAACGAGCAAAAATTGACGATCTCTACGCTGCGATGGAAATCTATCGAGAAGCCATTCAGCGCCTAGCGACAAAATAAAAAGTTTGGAAACCAAGTTTCCAAACTTTTTATTTACTAAAGAAGAAGGGTGGGGTGAATTCTTTTAATTTTTCAAAACAATCCAAAGCTCCTTGGTTGTCTTCGCAGATGACCAAACAGACATCGTCTCCGCAGATGGTCGCTACAATTTCTTGGAGTTCCAATGCATCTAAGATCGCTCCAAAGGATTGGGCAAGACCTGGAAGAGTTTTTACAACGACCTGGTTTTGAACGGGCCGTAACATAACTAAGGCATCTTCCATATACATCCGCAGGCGCTTTTCCCAACGGGAAGGAGCGATGGTGTTCATGGCATAGTAGGAACTATCCCCCTCGTTAATTTTTACTAGATTCAAGGATTTGACATCCCGTGAAAGGGTAGACTGGGTAACGAGAACGCCATTAGCTTCTAAGGCTTCTTGAAGTTCTTGTTGGGTATGAATCCTACGCTCAGAAATGATAGAGCGGATCAAGCGGTGGCGACTTTCAATTTTATTCATGAGAGACTCCTTTACTTGATGAACATAGCATCCCCAAAACTGAAGAATCGGTAGCGTTCTTGAATCGCATGGTGGTATGCTTCGAGGGTTAATTCACGGCCGGCAAAGGCAGAAACCAACATGACCAGAGTTGATTTTGGAAGGTGGAAGTTGGTTGAAAAGGCATCGACGACTTTCCATTCATAACCAGGCTTGATAAAAATATTGGTCCAGCCTGAATCAGCTTGGATGTCTCCATCAAATTTGTTGCCAATCGTTTCAAGAGTTCGGATAGAAGTCGTTCCGACGGCTACGATGCGTTTCCATGCAGCTTTTACCTGACGAAGGGTAGCAGCGGCCTCTTCAGAAAGTTGGTAGAATTCAGAGTGCATCTCATGGTCTTCAAGATTGTCCACAGATACTGGACGGAAGGTTCCTAGGCCCACATGAAGGGTCAAATAGACCAGGTGAACCCCTTTTGCTTCAATTTTTTGGAGCAATTCTTGGGTGAAATGAAGACCTGCCGTCGGAGCTGCAGCAGAACCATTTTCTTTGGCGTAAACGGTTTGGTAACGCTCGCGGTCAGCCAGTTTTTCATGGATATAGGGAGGAAGTGGCATTTCACCAAGGCTTTCCAAGACTTCTAAAAAGATCCCTTGGTAGTGGAAGCGAACGATGCGCCCTCCATGCTCCAATTCTTCCTCAACCGTTGCAGTCAAACGACCATCTCCGAAGCTGACTGTGGCCCCTACTTTTAAGCGTTTTGCAGGTTTTGCCAAGACTTCCCAACAGTCATCTTGAGTATTTTTAAGGAGAAGGAATTCGACGTGACCACCTGTTTCTGGTTTGACCCCATGAAGGCGGGCTGGTAGAACGCGCGTATTGTTCATGACAAGAGCATCTCCTGGCTCCAATTCATCCAAAATTGCATCAAAATGACGGTCTTGGAATTGCCCTGTTTTTCGATCGAGGATCAAGAGTTTAGAGGCATCTCGTTTTTCAAGAGGGGTTTGAGCAATCAGTTCTTCAGGCAAATCAAAGTCAAAGTCGTTGGTATTCATTTGCGCTCCTTTTATAATAAATTTGTGAGTAGATAGATGGTAGTCCCGACAGCTAAGAGCATCAGGCTGATTCCCATCAAAAAGATCAGGACCTTGAGAATCTTTCTTTGATGAATCAAGAAAGATAAGAGAAAGACAAGGAGTCCGATCAAAAAAATGATGAATAATAGTGATACAATCATACCTTTCATTATATCACGAATCGACTTGAAAATGAAAAAAATGCCAGAAAAAGATAGCGGTTTCACTTGACAAAAATTGGTCTATACCATATAATAAAAGCATAGAGAAATAGGAGGTCTATCCAATGAAAATTATTGAAGTAAAGGACCAAATTGAGGGTGGAAAAGTTGCCTTTGATATATTAAAAGAAACCTTAAAGGAAGGTGCTCAAACCTTAGGTCTTGCGACTGGAAGCAGTCCCCTTGAGTTTTATAAACAAATTCGTGAAAGTGATTTGGACTTATCTAATCTAATCAGTGTAAACTTAGATGAATACGTAGGGTTGACGGGAGATGATCCTCAATCTTATCGGTATTTCATGGAGAAAAATCTCTTTGATGCCAAACCATTCAAAGAAAGTTATCTCCCATCAGGTGTAGAAGAATCTGCCGATCAGGAAGTGATCCGTTATAACAAAATACTCGAAGACCATCCAGTGGACCTACAAATCTTGGGAATCGGACGCAATGGGCATATCGGTTTTAATGAGCCAGGGACATCCTTTGATAGTCAGACCCACTTAGTTCAGTTGGATGACTCTACCATTGAGGCTAATTCTCGTTTCTTTGATAAGATCGAAGATGTACCAACCCAAGCCATTTCGATGGGAATTGCTAATATCTTAGCAGCGAAATCGATTGTCTTGTTTGCCTATGGGGAATCAAAAGCCCAAGCAATCAAAGGTACAGTAGAGGGTGAAAGGACTGAAAAAGTGCCAGCTAGTGCCCTTCAAGGACATCCAAATGTGACCATTATTGCGGATAAGGAAGCCTTGAGCTTGTTAAGTCGATAAAAAACAGGACCTATCGCCGATTTATTCGGGCCAGATAGGTTTTTTTCTGCTTCAAAATATGGTACAATACAAGTAATTATCTGCTGGGATTAGCTCTTTTCATCTACTGGGAGACAAGAGGAAAGGGCATGAGGGCTAGAAGCTTATTTTAGCCTCCAGCTGATTAGTCTGTTATAAAGGAAAAGTTTATGATAAAAAAATATTTGATCCATATTTGCCTCCTTCTGAGTCTCTTATGCCAGCCAATTCTAGCGAGTGCGGATGAATTGGTGGATATGGCGCAAAAGATGTATCCAAATGACAATGTCCAAGCCATTAACCGTCCACATTCTTCGCTTATTATTGACGGAAATACGGGCAATGTTCTTTGGAAAGACAATATCGATGAAGTCAGAGATCCTGCCAGCATGAGTAAGCTCATGACGCTCTATCTCTTGTTTGAAGATATGGCAAATGGCAAGATCAGTAAGGATACAGTGATCAAGGCGACCGCTTCAGACCAAGCGATCGGAAAGATCTATGAGATCTCCAACAATAATATTGTTGCTGGGGTAGACTACACAATTCCTGAGTTGATTACCATGACAGTGGTTCCATCCTCAAATGTATCGACCCTCATGTTGGCCAATCTCATGTCCAACAATGATCCAGATGCCTTTATCGAGCGCATGAATGCCAAGGCTAAGGAATTAGGGATGACCAATACGGTCTGGAATAACCCGAGTGGGGCGGCCATCTCCACCTTGCAGGGCTACTATCAGGTCAACAATTATCCAAATGATGCGGCCAACCAGACAACTGCGCGTGATTTAGGGATTCTGGTTTATCATTTTATCAATCAATACCCAGATATTTTAAACTATACCAATCAAGCACAAGTCACGGTCAAAAAAGGGACTCCATATGAGGAAACCTTTGATACCTACAATTATTCATTGCCAGGAGCCAAGTATGCCTTGAAAGGTGTGGATGGTTTGAAAACTGGTTCAAGCCCTCGTGGAGCTTTCAACTATATCGCGACCATCAAACGGGGCAATCAGCGCTTAATTGCTGTCATTATGGGCGTAGGAGATTGGGCAGACCAAGATGGGGAATATTACCGTCACCCGTTTGGCAATGCCTTGATCGAAAAAGCCTATAAAGATTTTGGCTATAAAAAATTGCTAGATGCAGGTGTCCAGAAGATTGACGGCAAGACCTATACACTTGAAAAACCCTTCTATGCAACGGTCAAAAAAGGTGCTAAAGAACCGACCCTTGCGGTAAAAGATGGCTATCTGACAGTAGATAATGATCTCTACACGTTGTCTGAAGGTATCCGAGATGATATGAAGGTAGAAGAAGGGGCCAAGCCAGAGCTTGTCAAAGAAACAGCAAGTGGGAAAAAGACAACGGCTAAGCACAGTAAATGGCTTTCGCTGGATCACTTCCTGATCTTGATTCCAATTCTCATTCTTGTCATCATTCTCTCGATTGAAAAACAAAGTCGTGAGAGACGCAAAAAAGAGGCTCAAAAGCGCTATAATAAAGAGTAAAATAAAACCTAACTGATTGTCAGTTGGGTTTTGTCATTGTCTCATTCCGATATTTTTAGAAAGGATTCATATGAAAAAATTCCGAAATTCTTATGCGGCTTATATGTTGCTCTATAGTTTTTATTTTATGTCCACATCTCTCTTTACGACCCTCATTTCCGTCTATTTGATGGGAAAGCACTATAGTGCAACCCAAGTGTCGACCTTGGTATCGGTTGCTTTTTTCTTATCCATGGTAGCCCAACCCTTCTTTGGTTATATCAATGAGCGATTTGGAATCGTAAAAATGACGACCCTCAGTCTGAGTGTGATCATTGGTGGTGTCTTCGGTTTTCTTTGGGCCCCCAATCTCTTTTGGCTGACCGTTTTTTATGGGATTGTTCTAGTCTGTTTGAATGGGACAGCTCCCATGATGGAAGTATTTGCAACGCAAAGTCCATACGCTTTTGGGAAGATTCGCGTTTGGGGAACCATTGGCTACTCGGTCGGTGTCCAAATAGCCGGCTGGGTCTATCATCAGTTTAGCCCCCAAGCTGTTTATTATACGGTTTTGATCACCATTTTACTCAGCATTTTCTGTCTAAGTGCGGTTCGAATGAAGAAAAAAGAGACAGTCGTAGAAAAGGAAAAACACCCTGTCTCTATTCGTCCTCTTCTTCACAATGGACCTTATCTCTTCTTTATTGTGTTGATTGGCTTGGCTTCAGGGGTTGGAAATATTGGTCATACCTATATTCCTGAGCTACTCATGGATAGTGGTCTACCAGTCCATATTGCCTCTACGGTTGTAGCTATCTCCGTCGTAGTGGAAGCTCCCTTGATCTTTTTCTCTGATCGATTCATGGACCACTGGCCTTTACGGGTTTTGATCGCTCTTCCAATCGGGATTATTTTTGCTCAATATGTTGTCTACGCTCTTCCAAGTCCTGTCTTCTTAAAAGTGCTTTTGACTCTTTTAGCCAAGCATACAACAGGGATGGTTTTGATTATGGTCTCCTTACGGTTTATTGCCCAACAGGTGAATGGCAAAGACTTGGTTCTTGCCATGGCTATTGTCCAAGGAGCTCGTTATTTAGGAACCATTCTTTTACAACCTCTCGCAGCCCTCTGTATTGAAAGAGGTGGTTACCAAGTCATGAGTTTCTTTTTAGCAGGGGTTGTAGGGATCGTCTTTTTGCTGAGCTTTGCCTTAAAAATGCCCCAAGGGAAGGCTCACGGCCTTTTTGGTGGCAAAGTAGACTAATGAAATTGTTACAATTGTATGACTAATCATCGAGGAGTTGGACAGAAACACTGATTTCACAGTGTTTTGTCCAACTTTTTTGCTAATATTAAGAACTAGTGATTAATTTGACAGTCAAAGTATTCGATGGTAGAATGAGGTAAAATAAATATAAAGGAGACCATTTTATGAAAAAAATGATCTTATCGACAGCTGCTCTTTTGACGATCTTTTCCCTAGCTGCTTGTTCAAACAAACAAGACACAAAGAAGGAAACTTCAAACAGTCAATCAACGACTAAAGTGACGAGCAAATCTGCCAACACTTCAAAAAGTAAGGATAATTCAACAGATTCAGAAGAGACTTCATCTTCTAGCCTCTTAACAGACGCTGAAATCAGCAAGGCTAAAACAGTTGGAGACTTCAAAAAGTTGTTTGCAAAATTAATGGATCAATCTGTTTCTATTACTGAAGAAGCAGGTACTTCTGTGACAGGTTCTGCAAAAGAACAATACGATGCAATGATTAGTACCTTAAAGCAAGGATTAGAAAACCAAAAAGATATCTTTAATGAAGGCTTGGAAAGCATCGGTTCAGATAGCACAGTCGTTCCTAAAGAAGACCGTGAAGCTTTGATCGAAATCTTGAAAGATGCTCGTGAAGAGTTGGAAAGTACTCGTAAAGAAATGAAAGATATGCAGAAAGAATTGAGTAAATCTCCTGTTGCTGATGATTCTAGTGACGATTCAGACTCAGATTCTGACGAATAATAGCAAAAAAAGGTTGGAAATTTCCAGCCTTTTTCTTATTTTTTTCGAATGATATAGATGAGGAGGTGGGGCTATGTTTATTGCCATGGATAACAATCAAAAGCGGTGGAACTGTATGGAAGAGATCCCAGCTGTGACAGAAGGTCCCTTCTATTGCTTAGCTTGTCATAGTCCAGTGCGTCTAAAAAATGGCTCGGTTCTACGGGCTCATTTTGCTCATGTAAAATTACAGCATTGTCCCTACCATCACGAAGCTGAGAGTTTTGAACATCTGGAATTGAAAGCCAGTCTTTATGATTGGGCCTCTAAGGAGTCTCATACAGAAGTAGAAAGTTATTTAGCAGATTTTCAACAAATTGCTGATCTTTTGGTAGTAGACAAGAATTTAGCTTTGGAAGTGCAGTGCAGCCCCCTATCTTTAGAACGCTTGAAGGAGAGAAGCGATGCGTATAGATCCAACGGTTACCAGGTCTATTGGTTACTTGGTAAAAAGTTGTGGCTCAAGGAAAGACTGACAAAGCTACAGGCTGGTTTTCTTTATTTTAGTCAGAATCGCGGGTTCCATCTTTGGGAATTGGATCTTGAAAAGAAAGAAGTGCGTTTGCAATACCTCATCCATGAGGATTTGAGAGGGCGATTGCATTATCAAACAGAAGTTTTCCCTTTTGGTCAAAGGTCTTTACTGGAAGTCTTACGGACCCCTTATCTTTCACAACCCATGCGGCAAATGGCAGTCGAGCTCGATCGTACATTTTTAACGTATATCCAGCAGCAACTCTTTTATCGTCACCCAAAGTGGCTGAAGCTTCAGGAAGAACTCTATTTGCAGGGAAACCATCTGATGGAACTGGAGCTAGATTTCTTTTATCCTCTTTGTCGTCCGATCCTTTCACAGAACTTGCTTCAAATTGAAGAGGATGTAGAAGATTACTACCAGCAGTTTATGACCTATTATCAGTCGCAAGGGATCCAACCTGTTCAGATCCTCTATCCCCCACGTTTTTATGCTCAACAGAAAAGCTAACTTTCTAAGATAGAAATCCTCCCGAAATGTTCATTTTTATGCTAAAATAATACCATTGGAGGATTAATCGAAATGGTAAAACAACGTAATGAAATTGATGAAAAATACCAATGGGATTTGTCGACAATTTTTGCGACAGATCAAGCTTGGGAAGAAGAAGCAGCAAGCTTAGCTACAGATATTAAAGCAGCAAGCCACTATGCTGGCCATTTGTTGGATTCAGCGCAAACACTGTTGGATACAACCAATGCATATTTGGAATTGAGTCGTCGTTTAGAAAAGGTCTACGTCTATGCCCATATGAAAAATGACCAAGACACACGAGTGGCTAAATACCAAGAGTACCAATCAAAAGGGATGTCTCTTTATAGCTTGTTAGGTGAAACCTTTGCCTTCTATGAGCCTGAATTCATGGCCATTACGGATGAGCAATACAAGACCTTTGTGAGTGAAGTTCCAGCCTTGGAACAATATGGTCATTATTTTGATCGTTTGCTAGAGAAAAAAGAACATGTCTTGTCTCAAAAAGAAGAGGAATTACTTGCAGGAGCTGGTGAGATCTTTGCGGCTGGGGGTGAAACCTTTGAAATCTTGGACAATGCAGATATTGTTTTCCCAACTGTGCATGATGACAAGGGCGAAGAGGTTCAATTAACCCATGGAAACTATATTTCTTTGGTAGAATCAAAAGATCGTGCCGTTCGTAAAGAAGCTTACGAAGGCCTCTACAAGGTTTATGAACAGTACCAACATACCTATGCTAAAACCTTGCAAACCAATGTGAAAGTTCACAACTTTAATGCCAAAGTTCGCAAATTCTCATCTGCCCGTGAAGCGGCCCTTTCTGAAAACTTTGTACCAGAAAGTGTTTATGATAGCTTGGTGGCAGCGGTCAACAAACACTTGCCACTCTTGCAACGCTATGTGCAATTGCGTTCAAAAATTCTAGGAATCTCAGACTTGAAGATGTACGATATGTATACGCCATTATCCGATACAGACTACAAGTTTACCTATGAAGAATCGTTGGCCAAAGCAGAAGAAGTCTTGGCTGTTTTGGGTGAGGACTACCTTTCTCGTGTGAAACGTGCCTTTAGCGAACGGTGGATTGATGTGCATGTCAACCAAGGAAAACGCTCAGGTGCCTATTCAGGTGGTTCTTATGATACCAATGCCTTCATGTTGTTGAACTGGCAAGATACATTGGATAATCTCTTCACCTTGGTGCATGAAACTGGTCACAGTATGCATTCTAGCTATACCCGTGAAACCCAGCCTTATGTCTATGGGGACTATTCCATCTTCCTTGCCGAAATCGCCTCTACAACCAATGAAAATATCCTGACCGAACGTCTGTTAGAAGAAGTAGAAGACGATGCAACTCGTTTTGCTATTTTGAATCACTTCTTGGATGGCTTCCGTGGAACCGTCTTCCGTCAAACGCAGTTTGCTGAATTTGAGCATGCCATCCATAAAGCAGACCAAGAAGGTACCGTTTTGACTAGTGAGTTCTTGAACAACCTTTATGCAGAGCTCAATGAAAAATACTATGGTCTTTCAAAAGAAGACAACCCTGAGATCCAATATGAATGGGCTCGGATTCCTCACTTCTACTATAACTACTATGTCTTCCAATATTCAACAGGTTTTGCAGCAGCTTCAGCCTTAGCTGAAAAGATTGTTCATGGAACACAAGAAGATCGTGATAAATATATCGACTACTTGAAAGCTGGAAATTCTGATTATCCACTCAATGTCATCCGCAAAGCAGGTGTGGATATGGAAAAAGAAGACTACTTGGACGCAGCCTTTGCGGTCTTTGAACGTCGGTTGAATGAATTTGAAGCCCTAGTAGAAAAATTAGGACTCGCATAAGATGGTAGAGTCTTATAGTAAAAATGCCAACCACAATATGCGCCGGCCAGTGGTTAAAGACGAGATCGTTGACTTTATGCGCACGCGTCAAAAACCGGTAGCAGGTGCCTTGGAGGAGTTAGAAGCATTCGCCCGCAAGGAAAATATTCCGATTATTCCGCATGAAACGGTAGCTTACTTTAGACTACTCCTGCAAGCCCTACAACCAAAGAAAATCCTGGAAATTGGGACAGCAATTGGATTTTCAGCGCTCTTAATGGCTGAAAATGCTCCCGATGCACAAATTACCACTATTGATCGGAATGAAGAGATGATTGGCTTTGCCAAGGAAAATCTGGCTAAATACGATCAGAGAAAACAAATCACCTTGCTTGAAGGAGATGCAGTAGATGTCTTGCAGGATTTAACAGAGACCTATGACTTTGTCTTTATGGACTCTGCTAAGTCTAAGTACATCGTCTTTTTGCCACGAATTCTCGAACTCTTAGAGGTTGGGGGAGTCGTGGTATTGGATGATATTTTCCAAGGAGGAGATGTTGCCAAGGACATCATGGAAGTGCGTCGTGGGCAACGAACCATTTACCGGGGGCTTCAGAACCTCTTTCATGCGACTCTCAATCATCCAGATTTGACCGCTAGTTTGGTGCCACTTGGAGATGGTATTTTGATGATTCGGAAAAATACAGAGACGGTAACCTTGCCGGATCCTAGCTCTTTTTAGGTAAATTTAAGGTATTCTCTCTAATTTGTGGTAAAATAGAAGAAGTTTAAAAAGGAACGGAGAATAATTTTCATGAAGAAAAAACTTGTAGCAGGTGCTGTGACCTTGCTATCAGTCGTAACACTAGCAGCGTGTGCCAATGGCACAAACAAAGATATCGTGACCATGAAAGGGGACACGATTACAGTTTCTGATTTCTATAATGAAATCAAAAACAACCAAGGTGCTCAACAAGTTCTTTTCCAAATGACCATCAATAAAGTCTTTGAAAAAGAATATGGATCAAAAGTTTCTGATAAAGAAGTCGATAAAGAATTGGCTAAACAAAAGAAACAATTAGGTAACCAATTCGATGCATACTTGGCGCAACAAGGCTTGACGGAAGAAACAGCGAAGAAACAAATCCGTAGCAATATGTTGTTGGAATATGCAGTCAACCAAGCGGCTAAGAAAGATATCAAAGAGTCTGACTACAAGGCAGCTTTTGAATCTTACACACCAGAAGTAACAGCACAAATTATCAAGTTAGATTCAGAAGATAAAGCAAAAGAAGTGTTGGAAGCTGCTAAAGCGGAAGGTGCAGACTTTGCCCAAATCGCCAAAGACAATTCAACAGATACTGCTACAAAAGATAAAGGTGGCGAAGTTAAGTTCGATTCAGGAACATCAGGTATCCCATCTCAAGTCAAAGAAGCTGCCTTTAAATTGGATGAAAACGGCATTTCAGATGTGATCACAGTTTCAGCAGGTCAAAACTATTCTGCTAGCTACTATATTGTCAAATTGAATAAGAAGACAGAAAAAGGTTCTGACTGGAAGAAATACGAAAAACGTTTGAAAGAGATCATTGTTGACGGTCGTAAGCAAGATACTAACTACATCCGTAGCATTATTGCAAAAGCGATGACCAATGCCAATATCAAGGTCAAAGATGATGCCTTCAAATCAACCTTCAACCAATATTTGCAAAATATCGGTGTTCAAACGAGCGATAGCAAATCATCATCTAAAAAATAGTTGACGGTTCCTTTTGGAACTTGTATAATGAAATAGTTGAGAATAAATCATTGTTACTCGGAATCAGAGAAGTGGCGGGGGTGTGAGCCATGGAAGAGAAATGATTTTGCTACTCGGCTGAGACAATTGCATATAAAATGAAGAATGACAAGTTCATTGAATGAAGGTGGTACCGCGGTTTTTCGCCCTTCGTTTAGTGGCTTGTCTTTTGTTTGTGGGCAGTTGTCTGGAGCTTTTTAAAGGAGATCAAAAGATGCGAACCTATCAAGTGAAACAAAAATTTCGATTGGGTGGCGAGCGGTTCGATATCAAAGATGAGTTGGGAAATGTTGAGTACCAGGTTGAGGGATCTTTTCTTAAGATTCCCAAGACTTTTACCATCTACGATAAGAATGGACAAGAAGTGAGCCATATCACCAAAAAAACAATCAGCTTTCTTCCCGAATTTGTGGTTGAGTTGAAGGATGGGGACCGCTTTTTTATCCATAAAAAACTGACGCTCTTTAGAGACAAATACGATATCGAAGATTTGGGACTGCGGGTACAGGGAAATATCTGGGACCTAGAATTCAAATTGTTTGATGATCGGGATCAAATCGTCGCTGAGATTAGCAAGGAACTCTTTCATCTAACCTCTACCTACCAAGTATCGGTGTATGAGGATGAATACGCTGATTTAGTCATCTCACTTTGTGTCGCCATCGATTATGTCGAAATGTTAGAAGCTGGCGCAAATTAAGCTTAAAAAAATTAGGAGAAAAATATGAAACAATTATCTAGTGCACAAGTCCGTCAAATGTGGCTTGATTTCTGGGCAAGCAAAGGCCACTCTGTAGAACCATCTGTTAGCTTGGTTCCAGTAAACGACCCAACGCTTTTGTGGATCAACTCAGGGGTTGCCACTCTTAAAAAATACTTCGATGGAACCATCAAACCTGAAAATCCACGGATTACCAATGCGCAAAAAGCCATCCGTACCAACGATATCGAAAACGTAGGGAAAACTGCCCGTCACCATACCATGTTTGAAATGTTGGGGAACTTCTCTATCGGAGATTACTTCCGTGATGAAGCCATTACCTGGGCTTATGAGCTTTTGACAAGTCCGGAATGGTTTGATTTCCCTAAAGACAAACTTTACATGACCTATTACCCTGATGACAAGGATTCATACAACCGTTGGATCGCTGTTGGGGTAGATCCAAGTCACTTGATCCCAATCGAAGACAACTTCTGGGAAATCGGTGCAGGGCCTTCTGGACCAGATACAGAAATCTTCTTTGACCGTGGAGAAGCCTTTGACCCTGAAAATATCGGTCTTCGTCTGCTTGCAGAAGATATCGAAAACGACCGTTACATCGAAATCTGGAACATTGTCTTGTCACAATTTAACGCAGACCCTGCTGTTCCTCGTAGCGAATACAAGGAATTGCCACACAAGAACATTGATACGGGCGCTGGTTTGGAACGTTTGGTAGCCGTTATCCAAGGAGCGAAGACCAACTTTGAAACAGACCTCTTCATGCCAATCATCCGTGAAGTGGAAAAGATGTCTGGTAAGACCTATGATCCAGATGGCGATAACATGAGCTTCAAGGTGATTGCTGACCACATCCGTTCGCTTTCATTTGCGATTGGTGATGGGGCTCTTCCAGGTAATGAAGGACGCGGTTACGTTCTTCGTCGTCTCCTCCGTCGTGCTTCCATGCATGGGCAAAAATTGGGGATCGAAGGAACCTTCTTGTATAAATTGGTTCCAACCGTTGGGAAGATCATGGAAAGCTACTACCCAGAAGTACTTGAAAAACAAGACTTCATCGAAAAAATCATCAAGAGTGAAGAAGAATCATTTGCTCGTACCTTGAACTCTGGTCAACACTTTGCCCAAACCATCGTTGAAGACTTGAAAGCTAAAGGTCAAACAGTGATTGCTGGTCAAGATGTCTTTAAACTTTATGATACATACGGATTCCCAGTAGAATTGACAGAAGAAATCGCTGAAGAAGCTGGAATGACGGTCGATCGTGACGGTTTTGAAGCGGCTATGAAGGAACAACAAGAACGTGCGCGTGCATCTGCTGTCAAAGGTGGATCTATGGGGATGCAAAATGAAACCCTTCAAAACATTACAGTTGAAAGTAGCTTCAACTACAATGCCAGCCAATTGCCTTCTAAGTTGGTGGCTATCGTAGCAGATAATGCTGAAGTAGAAGCTGTATCAGAAGGGACTGCATCACTGATCTTTGCAGAAACTCCATTCTACGCTGAAATGGGTGGACAAGTTGCGGACCATGGTCAAATCTTGGATGCTACAGGAAATGTCGTAGCTACTGTAACAGATGTACAAAAGGCACCAAATGGACAACCACTTCATACTGTTGAAGTTCTTGCTCCTCTTGCCTTGAACCAAGAATACACCTTGGCGATCGATACCAATCGTCGTCATCGTGTCATGAAGAACCACACTGCAACTCACTTGCTCCATGCCGCTCTTCACAATATCCTTGGTAACCACGCAACCCAAGCAGGATCTCTCAACGAAGTAGAATTCCTTCGCTTTGACTTTACCCACTTCCAAGCCGTAACTCCTGAAGAATTGCGCGCTATTGAACAACAAGTCAATGAAAAGATTTGGGAAGCGATCGCAGTCGAAACGATTGAAACAGATATCGATACTGCTAAAGAAATGGGAGCCATGGCCCTCTTTGGTGAAAAATACGGTAAAGAAGTCCGTGTTGTCACTATCGGTGATTACTCAGTAGAGCTTTGTGGTGGTACTCACGTAGGTAACACTTCTGAAATTGGACTCTTCAAGATTGTCAAAGAAGAAGGGATCGGATCAGGAACTCGTCGTATCTTGGCAGTGACTGGTAAGGAAGCCTTCGAAGCTTATCGTGAACAAGAAGATGCACTGAAAGCAGTCGCAGCAACCTTGAAAGCACCTCAACTCAAAGAAGTCCCTCACAAGGTTGAAGGTCTTCAAGAACAACTCCGTCAATTGCAAAAAGAAAATGCAGAATTGAAGGAAAAAGCAGCAGCAGCGGCAGCAGGCGATGTCTTCAAGAATGTTCAAGAAGCAAACGGACACCGTTATATTGCCAGCCAAGTTTCTGTATCAGATGCAGGTGCCCTTCGTACCTTTGCGGATAACTGGAAACAAAAAGATTACTCTGATGTGCTTGTTCTTGTCGCAGCCATCGGTGACAAGGTCAATGTCCTTGTTGCCAGCAAGACAAAAGAAGTGCATGCAGGCAATGTGATCAAAGAATTGGCTCCAATCGTCGATGGACGTGGTGGTGGTAAACCAGACATGGCCATGGCAGGAGGAAGCAACCAAGCGAAGATCCAAGAATTGTTGGATGCCGTAGCAGGTAAATTGTAATAATAGGAGAGGTTGGATGTTTGTTCAACCTCTTTTTTCAAAAAAGAAGCAGATCCAATTAGAAAAAGATTGCAACAAAAAAACCTTTCCGTCTGGAAAGGTTTCAGATTGAAGATAAAGTCTTCTAAAAAACTTTTCTTAGGTGAGTACGGACGTCAGCGAACTTCAAAGAAGTTCCATGACTTAGTTTTGGACCTAAGGTTCCAAAACTCCCGAGTGCTAGAAACATGATTGTTTCTAGCACTTTTCTCACGGCGGAAAGTTTTTAATCTTCAAAAAATAAAAGTCATTTTTTGAAAATCATCTATCTGTTTTATGTAAAACAATAGGTTGTCTATATTTAAAAACCTTTCCATCTGGAAAGGTTTTTGTCTTATAGGCCGTAGTTGTAATCGTCATCCTGCATAGCTTCTACTTCACCGAGAAGGTAACCATTTCCGACTTGAGAGAAGAAGTCGTGATTAGAAGTACCGGTTGAGATTCCGTTCATGACGATTGGGTTAACGTCATCTGCTGAGTCTGGGAAGAGCGGATCTTGTCCCAAGTTCATGAGGGCTTTATTAGCGTTGTAGCGAAGGAAGGTCTTGACTTCCTCAGTCCAGCCAACACCATCATAGAGGCTCTCTGTGTAGCCTTCTTCATTCTCATAGAGGGTGTAGAGAAGATCATACATCCATTCTTTGAGTTTCTCTTGTTCGTCTTCTGGTAATTCGTTAAATCCAAGTTGGAACTTGTAGCCGATATAGGTTCCGTGAACTGATTCGTCCCGAATGATCAACTTGATGATCTCAGCTACGTTGGCTAATTTGTTGTTTCCAAGATAGTAGAGAGGTGTGAAGAAACCAGAGTAGAAGAGGAAGGTTTCAAGGAAAACGCTGGCGACTTTCTTTTCAAGAGGGGTCCCATTGAGATAGATTTCGTTGATGATTTCTGCCTTCTTTTGAAGGAAAGGATTGGTGTTGGTCCATTCGAAAATCTCTTCGATTTCTGACTTAGTATTCAAAGTAGAAAAGATAGAAGAGTATGACTTAGCATGGACAGATTCCATAAATTGGATGTTGTTAAAGACAGCTTCTTCATGGGGAGTACGAATATCCGCACGAAGAGCCTGAACACCTGTTTCAGATTGCATGGTATCTAGAAGGGTTAATCCCCCAAAGACTTTACCAACTAGGTCTTTTTCTTTATTAGATAACTTTCTCCAGTCATCCAAGTCGTTTGACAAAGGGATACGTGTATCCAACCAGAATTGCTCTGTCAGTTTTTCCCAGGTCGATTTATCGATGACATCTTCGATCGCATTCCAGTTAATGGCTTTGTAGTATGTTTCCATTTGCATCACTTTCTTTTTCTATTCATTCAATCGTTACTATTCTACCATAAATTGATAGAATACCGCACAAAAAGTCGGCGAACCGACTTTTGATAGCTATCTAGGATAGCGGATTAGATGACACAGCTTTCACATTGGTTGGCGCCAACTTCTCCACCATCATCTGTAAAGGTACGGACGTAGTAGATAGACTTGATACCCTTGTTAAAGGCGTAGTTCCGAAGGATAGACAAGTCACGAGTGGTTTGTTTGTTTTCAGTTTTCCATTCGTAAAGACCCTTTGGAATATCGCTGCGCATAAAGAGAGTCAGTGAAAGACCTTGGTCTACGTGTTCAGTTGCGGCAGCATAGACATCGATGACTTTTCGCATATCCATGTCGTAGGCAGAAGTGTAGTAAGGAATCGTTTCTGTTGACAATCCTGCTGCAGGGTAGTAGATCTTACCGATTTTTTTCTCTTGGCGTTCTTCAATCCGTTGTGTAATTGGGTGGATAGAAGCAGATACGTCATTGATGTAGCTGATAGATCCATTTGGTGCAACAGCCAAGCGGTTTTGGTGGTAAAGACCATCTGCTTGAACTTTAGCACGCAGTTCTGCCCAATCCTCTGCGCTTGGGATAAAGATATCTTTAAAGAGTTCTTTGACGCGATCAGATTTTGGTACAAATTCTCCAGTCGTGTACTTATCAAAGTAAGTACCGTTGGCATAGTCTGATTTTTCGAAGTTGTGGAAGGTAACACCCCGTTCACGCGCAATGTTATTTGATTCGACGAGAGTCCAGTAGTTCATAAGCATGAAGTAGATACTTGTGAACTCAATAGACTCAGGTGATCCGTATTCAATCAATTGTTGCGCAAGGTAGCTGTGAAGTCCCATGGCTCCAAGACCAAAGGTATGCGCCAATTTATTTCCGTGGTCAATGGTTGGAACGGCCACGATATGGGAGCTATCTGTAACGAAGGTTAAAGCACGAACCATGGCACGAATCGAACGTCCAAAATCAGGTGAAGTCATCATGTTAACTACGTTAGTTGAACCAAGGTTACATGAGACGTCTGTTCCCATTTGGACAAATTCTTGGGCATCGTTGATCAAGCTTGGTTCTTGAACCTGGAGGATCTCTGAACACAAGTTACTCATGATGATTTTTCCATCAACAGGGTTTGCCCGGTTAGCAGTATCGATGTTGACTACATATGGATAGCCAGATTCTTGTTGCAATTTAGAAATTTCAGTTTCCAAATCACGTGCCTTAATTTTTGTCTTGCGGATGTTTGGATTAGCAACCAATTCATCGTATTTTTCAGTGATGTCGATGTAGTTGAATGGTACTCCGTATTCACGCTCTACAGAGTAAGGGCTGAAGAGGTACATTTCTTCATTCTTACGAGCCAACTCGTAGAACTTATCTGGCACGACGACCCCAAGTGAGAGAGTCTTCACCCGAACTTTTTCATCGGCATTTTCCTTCTTAGTAGAAAGGAAGGCGATGATGTCTGGGTGGAAGACGTTGAGGTAAACCACACCAGCCCCTTGGCGTTGTCCCAATTGGTTAGAGTAAGAGAAGCTATCTTCAAAGAGTTTCATAACAGGTACGACCCCAGAAGCGGCTCCTTCATACCCTTTGATTGGTGCTCCAGCTTCACGAAGGTTGCTGAGAGAAATCCCAACCCCACCACCGATACGAGACAGTTGAAGGGCAGAGTTGATGGAACGTCCGATCGCATTCATATCATCGGTTACTTGGATCAAGAAACATGATACCAATTCCCCACGGCGGGCACGTCCAGCGTTTAAGAAAGAAGGAGTAGCTGGTTGGTAGCGTTGGTGGATAATTTCGTTTGCGATGTCTCGCGCGATAGCTTCATTTCCATCAGCAAAATAGAGAGCATTGAAAAAGACACGGTCTTCCATGCTTTCAAGATAGTATTCTCCATCATTTGTTTTCAAAGCGTATTGGTTATAGAATTTGTAGGCCGCCATGAAGGACTTGAATTGGAAGTTTTGATCTTTGATAAATTGGGCCAATTCCTCTAAAAATTCAGGACGGTATTTCTCGATAAAAGCTCTCTCAATGTAATTGTGCTCGAGAAGGTACTGAATCTTGTCTGTAATCGAGTCAAAGGCTTTAGTATTTGGTACAACATTTTCTTTAAAGAACGCATCCAAAGCTTCTTTATCCTTATGAAGCATGATTTGGCCGTTTACTGGACGGTTGATTTCATTGTTAAGACGAAAATACGTCACATCTTCAAGAGATTTTAATCCCATAATAATCCTTTTCTAGTTCAAAAAAATGAAGAGGAGAAGTCCTCTCTTTCCAAGTAAAAAGTCTAGTGTTAGGTTGCTAACGCTAGACCCTATTTAAGCAAAATACTGTGTTAATTAAGAAAGTTTCTTCAACTTAGCTGGTTGAAAACCAGAAAATACTTCATCCGGTGTTTGAATAACTGGAGCAGCATTGAAGCCAAGGTTCTTAACATGCTCTACAAATTCTGGCTGTTCATCTAAGTTAATTTCGCGGTATTCCACATGATTGCTATCGAGGAATCGCTTGGTCATTTTGCATTGAACACAATTATTTTTTGAATAAATGGTTACCATTTCTTTTTCGTTCTCCTATCGAAATATAAATCTGTAAACAGTATAAACAAAATCCAGCAACTTGTCAACAAAATAAAACTAAATATTGTGCAAAGATATGAAATGGGGTTTTTAAAACACAATATATTGTGGTGAACGGAAATTGAGAAATTCCAAGAAATGGGATAGGAATAGGCTTTAAAGCATCTTTAATTAGTTATAATTTTTTTGTGAATCAATATCCTGTGGTACACTTGCTTCTTTTTATTTGAAAGCGGAGGAAAATGTTACTTATAATATAGTAGAAAATTGAAAAGATTTGTTCTCCATTCTTCAGGTACTTCTTAGAATGTATCTAAATTGGGATTTTTCGCAGTCTTTTTCTGTAAGTCAGTGATAAAAATCTTGAAAAAAATTTCAAAAGATGATATAATACCAAATTGTAAGGGTTATCAAAAGGTAACTCAAAAACTATTTTTTAAAAGGAGAGTCCAATTATGGCTTCTAAAGATTTCCACATCGTGGCAGAAACAGGTATCCACGCACGTCCAGCAACTTTGTTGGTTCAAACTGCTAGCAAATTTGCATCAGACATCACTCTTGAATACAAAGGTAAATCAGTTAACTTGAAATCAATCATGGGTGTTATGAGCCTTGGTGTTGGTCAAGGTGCTGACGTTGTAATTTCTGCTGAAGGTGCTGACGCTGATGATGCAATCGCAGCTATTTCAGAAACAATGACTAAAGAAGGATTGGCTTAAAAATATGACAAAAATGCTAAAAGGAATTGCAGCATCTGACGGTGTTGCCGTTGCTAAGGCATATTTGCTCATTCAACCAGACTTATCATTTGAGACTGTTTCAGTCGAAGATACAAGTGCAGAAGAAGCTCGTTTGGATGCAGCTCTTGAAGCTTCACAAAACGAGCTTTCTCTTATTCGGGAGAATGCAGTAGCAAGCCTTGGTGAAGAAGCAGCGCAAGTTTTTGATGCGCATATGATGGTTCTCGCTGACCCTGAAATGATTGGTCAGATCAAAGAAACGATTCGTACGAAAAAAATCAATGCAGAGGCTGGCTTGAAAGAAGTCACTGACATGTTCATTGCAATCTTTGAAGGAATGGAAGACAATCCTTACATGCAAGAACGTGCAGCAGACATTCGCGACGTTACCAAACGTGTCCTTGCCAACTTGCTTGGTAAGAAATTGCCAAACCCTGCTTCTATCAATGAAGAAGCAATCGTGGTAGCGCATGACTTGACACCATCTGATACAGCTCAGTTGAACAAAAAGTACGTAAAAGCCTTTGTTACTAACATCGGTGGACGTACCAGTCACTCAGCTATCATGGCGCGTACACTTGAAATCGCAGCTGTTTTGGGTACAAATAACATTACAGAACTTGTCAAAGATGGTGATGTTTTGGCTGTTTCAGGGATCACTGGTGAAGTGGTGATCAACCCTACTGAAGAACAAATCGCAGCCTTCAAAGCAGCTGGTGAAGCTTATGCCAAACAAAAAGCTGAATGGGCTCTCCTTAAAGATGCTCAAACAGTGACTGCTGATGGAAAACACTTCGAGTTGGCTGCCAACATCGGTACCCCTAAAGACGTTGAAGGTGTAAACGATAATGGTGCAGAGGCAGTTGGTCTCTATCGTACAGAATTCTTGTACATGGATTCTCAAGACTTCCCAACAGAAGATGACCAATACGAAGCCTACAAAGCTGTTCTTGAAGGTATGAACGGTAAACCTGTTGTCGTTCGTACAATGGATATTGGTGGGGATAAAGAACTTCCTTACTTCGATCTTCCTAAAGAAATGAACCCATTCTTGGGTTACCGTGCTTTGCGTATTTCTATCTCTGAAACTGGTAATCAAATGTTCCGTACACAATTGCGTGCCTTGCTTCGGGCATCTGTCCACGGTAAATTGCGGATCATGTTCCCAATGGTTGCTTTGTTGACTGAGTTCCGTACAGCTAAAGGTATTCTTGAAGAAGAAAAAGCGAAATTGCTTGCTGAAGGTGTTGCTGTGGCAGATGATATCCAAGTAGGGATCATGATTGAAATCCCAGCTGCTGCGATGCTTGCGGACCAATTTGCTAAGGAAGTTGATTTCTTCTCAATTGGTACAAACGACTTGATCCAATACACAATGGCTGCTGACCGTATGAACGAACAAGTTTCATACCTTTACCAACCATATAACCCATCTATCCTTCGTTTGATCAACAACGTGATCAAGGCGGCTCACGCTGAAGGCAAATGGGCTGGTATGTGTGGTGAAATGGCCGGTGACCAAACTGCTGTTCCACTTCTTGTCGGAATGGGCTTGGATGAGTTCTCTATGTCAGCTACATCTGTCCTTCGTACACGTAGCTTGATGAAGAAACTCGACACAGCTAAAATGCAAGAATACGCTAACCGTGCTCTTACTGAATGTTCAACAATGGAAGAAGTTCTTGAACTTTCAAAAGAATACGTGAACGTAGACTAAGAATTCAACAAGACTAAGACAAATCTGTCTTAGTCTTTTTTTACATTGTTCATAAAAATGTTCATTTTATTCGTAATAAACTAGTTAGTAATAAAAATAGTGATTTAAATGTTCGGTTTTTGTTTGATTTTCCTCGTATATATAGTATAATCGTAAGTAAGATAAGGAGGATGACCAAGGAAGGATCGAAAAGGTTCGGGAAAGAAAATGGAAAAACTTTTCCTGATAATTTTACATGATTTTACAGGAATCAACTTGAAAATTAAGTGATTTTATAGTAGAATAATACCAAATAGAAAACGCTTTCAAAAAGCAAAGAGGTGAGTATATGGATAGAAGCACAGACTTATGGACATTTGGAAGAGGGGATAATTTCCATCTTCAAGAGTACTTAGGAGCTCACAAGGAAACAAGGGGAGAACAAGAAGGCTTTACCTTCCGTGTTTGGGCTCCCAATGCTCAGGCGGTGGATCTGATTGGTGATTTCACTGATTGGGAAGCTCGTAAAATTCCAATGGTTCGTAATGAAGGAGGCGTCTGGGAAGTCTTCTGTTCCGATGCAAAAGAGGGAGATATATACAAGTATTTGGTGACTCGACAAAATGGTCATCAGGTGCAAAAAATCGATCCTCTAGCATTATGGATGGAAAAGAGACCCAATACAGGATCTATTATTAAGACCATTCCAGAGAAAAACTGGAAAGATGGTCTCTGGAGAGCACGCCGCAAAAAACTTGGTTTTAAGGAACGACCTGTTAATATTTATGAGGTTCACGCAGGATCGTGGAAACGTAATGAGGATCACAGTTCCTATACCTTCAAACAACTAAAAGAAGAATTGATTCCATATTTGGTGGAGATGAACTACACCCACGTGGAATTTATGCCAGTGATGGCCCATCCATTGGGCTTGAGTTGGGGCTATCAGCTCATGGGATATTTTGCACTCGAGCAGACTTATGGTAGCCCAGAAGAGTTTCAAGACTTCGTGGAAGAATGCCACCTCAACAATATCGGAGTGATCGTGGATTGGGTACCAGGACATTTCATTATCAATGATGATGCCTTGGCTTATTATGATGGAACACCAACCTTTGAATACCAGGATGAACATCGTGCGCATAACTACGGATGGGGAGCCTTGAACTTCGATTTAGGGAAGAATCAAGTCCAGTCATTCTTGATTTCTAGTTTGAAGTTTTGGATTGATACCTATCATTTAGATGGGATTCGGGTCGATGCTGTGAGCAATATGCTCTATCTTGACTACGATAGTGGTCCATGGACACCAAATATTGATGGTGGAAACCTCAACTACGAAGGCGTTCATTTCCTTAGACGTTTGAATGCGATTATCAAGAACGAACACCCAGATGTCATGATGATTGCAGAAGAAAGTTCTGCTGGTCAAAAGATCACGGGTCCTGAAGAAGAAGGTGGACTTGGCTTTGACTATAAATGGAATATGGGGTGGATGAATGATATCCTTCGATTCTACGAAGAAGATCCCATCTACCGGAAATTTGACTTTAACCTGGTAACCTTTAGTTTCATGTATGCATTTTCTGAAAACTTCTTACTACCATTTTCACATGATGAAGTGGTGCATGGTAAGAAGAGTTTGATGCATAAGATGTGGGGAGATCGTTACAATCAATTTGCTGGACTCCGTAACCTCTTGACCTATCAGATTTGCCATCCAGGTAAGAAATTACTCTTTATGGGTTCAGAATTTGGTCAATTTTTGGAATGGAAGTCAGAAGAGCAATTGGAATGGGGCAATCTAGAGGATGAAATGAATGCTAAGATGCGTCGTTTCACTTCTCAGCTCAATCATTTCTACAAAGAACACAAGGAATTGTGGGAGATTGATGATAGCTTTGATGGCTTAGAGATTATTGATGCAGATAACCGGGATCAGAGCGTCTTGTCTATGATCCGGAAAAATCGTAAGGGTGATCTTTTGGTGTGCGTCTTTAATATGGCACCAGTAGAACGCAAGGACTTTACGATTGGTGTGCCTATATCAGCGGTCTATGAAGAAATTTGGAATACAGAATTAGAAGAATGGGGAGGTGTCTGGAAAGAGCACAATCCGACAGTTCAGTCTCAAGATGGACTGTGGAAGGATTATGAACAAACTTTGACCTTTACTTTGCCGGCTTTAGGAGCTAGCATTTGGAAGGTGAAACGGAAGGTTCGCAAAACGAAATCTAAAACATCAGATAAAAAATGATGATCGGTTGACTCTAAGGGAGTCCAAGCTTTAAAAAGAGGAAGTAGTCAATGAAGAATGAAATGCTCGCTTTAATTCTTGCCGGTGGGCAAGGAACACGTCTTGGAAAATTAACCAAAAACATCGCGAAACCTGCGGTTCAATTTGGTGGGCGCTATCGGATTATCGATTTTGCTCTCTCAAACTGTGCCAACTCAGGAATTCACAATGTTGGTGTGATTACACAGTATCAACCACTTGCCCTTAACAGCCATATTGGGAATGGTTCCAGCTGGGGTTTAGATGGAATCAATACGGGTGTGTCTATTCTCCAACCTTATTCAGCTAGTGAAGGAAATCGTTGGTTTGAAGGAACTAGCCATGCTATTCTTCAAAACATCGACTATATCGATAGCATCAATCCGGAATATGTCTTGATTCTATCTGGGGACCACATTTACAAGATGGATTACGATGACATGCTTCAAGCGCACAAGGATAATAACGCAAGTTTGACCGTTGCAGTCCTAGATGTACCTTTGAAGGAAGCAAGCCGTTTTGGAATCATGAATACAGATGCCAATAATCGGATTGTCGAATTTGAAGAAAAACCAGCTGAACCAAAATCAACTAAGGCTTCAATGGGGATTTACATCTTTGACTGGGCTCGTCTGCGCAATATGTTGGTTGCTGCTGAAAAGAGTGATATCGATATGTCAGACTTCGGTAAAAATGTCATTCCAACGTATCTAGAATCAGGCGAAAGTGTTTATGCTTATGAATTCAATGGTTATTGGAAAGACGTTGGTACGATTGAGTCTCTTTGGGAAGCCAATATGGAATATATCGATCCAAATAATGCCTTGGATAGTCGCGATCGTCACTGGAAAATCTATTCACGCAACCTTATTTCACCACCAAACTTCTTTGGAGAACATGGTCACATCGAAGATTCTCTTGTCGTCGACGGTTGTTCGGTAGACGGTACAGTCAAACACTCCATCTTATCAACAGAAGCTCAAGTTCGTGAAGGAGCAGTTGTTGAAGATGCTGTCGTGATGAGCAATGCCATTATCGGTAAAGGAGCTGTCGTGAAACGCGCGATTATCGGAGAAGGTGCAATCATTGCAGAAGGTGTCGTGATTGATGGAACAGAGGAAGTACAAGTTGTCGGTTACAATGAAAAAGTGGGGGTAGCAACAGATGAAGATTGATAAATATTCAGCCATTTTAGGAAATACAGTTGGGTATCATGATATGTCCACTTTGACCAGCCATCGTCCGGTAGCCTCCCTACCGTTTGATGGGAAATACCGCTTGATTGACTTCCCGTTGTCTAGTCTTGCGAATGCTGGTATTCGTAGTGTTTTTGGGATTTTCCAACAAGAAAATATTAGTTCGGTCTTTGACCATATTCGTTCAGGTCGTGAGTGGGGCTTGTCTACTTTATTGAGCCACTATTACCTCGGAATCTATAATACTCCAGTTGAAAATACAACGGTAGGGCCAGAATACTACCAACAATTATTGACCTATTTGAAACGGTCTGGTTCCAACCAAACAGTTGCTTTAAACTGTGATGTTTTGATGAATATTGACCTCAATCAAGTTTTCCACTTGCATAATAGCGTTGACCGTCCGATTACAGTTGTTTACAAAAAGTTGCATCTTCAAAATATCTCTGAAGTCAATGCTGTCTTGAAAATTGATGAAACAGACCATGTTACAGAGCAAAGACTTTTTGATGGCAAGGATCCTGACGAAGTCTACAACATGTCAACAGATGTCTTTATTGTGGACACTCCTTGGTTGATTGAAAAAATTGAAGAAGAAGCCAAGAAAGAATACCCACAAAAATTGCGCTATATCTTGCGTGATTTGGCAGTGGAATACAATGCTTTTGCCTTTGAATATACAGGCTACCTTGCCAATATTCATTCAGTGGAATCCTACTACCATGCAAACTTGGATATGTTGGAAAACCAAAAATTCATGAAGCTCTTTTCACCAAATCAAAAAGTGTATACGAAAGTGAAGAATGAAGAACCAACGTATTATTCCAAGACTTCACATATTAAATCGTCTCAATTTGCTTCGGGTAGTATTGTAGAAGGAACCGTTGAACGATCCGTTGTTTCACGTCGGGTACACCTTCATCAAGGTTCAGAGGTCCGCAGTAGTCTTCTCTTCCCTGGTGTTGTGATTCATGAAAATGCAATCGTCGAACATGCCATCCTGGATAAGGGTGTCGAAGTGGCTGCTGGTGTGACGATTCGTGGGACAGAAGAAGCACCTGTCGTGGTTAAAAAAGGAACGATTGTTACAGAGGATATTGTCTAATGAAACTATTATTTGTTGCAGCTGAAGGAGCACCGTTTTCTAAAACAGGTGGTTTGGGAGACGTTATTGGCGCTCTTCCTAAATCCTTAGCGAAAAGTGGTCATGATGTGCGCGTGATCCTCCCTTACTATGATATGGTAGAGGCTAAGTTTGGAGATCAAATTGAAGATATCTTGCATTTTGAGACCAAGGTTGGCTGGAGAAGTCAATATGTTGGTGTGAAACGCATTGTGCGCGATGGCGTCACCTTTTACTTTATTGATAACCAACACTATTTCTTTAGAGGACATGTGTATGGTGACTTCGATGATGGCGAACGCTTTGCCTTCTTCCAGCTCGCGGCCTTAGAAACGATGGAACGAGTTGACTTCGTTCCAGATGTTCTTCATGCCCATGATTACCATACGGCGATGATTCCTTTCTTGCTGAAGGAAAAATACCGTTGGATTCAAGCTTATCATGGAATTAAAACAGTATTGACCATCCATAATTTGGAATTCCAAGGTCAGTTCGACCCAGGAATGTTGTGGGACCTATTCGGAGTTGGATTTGAACGCTATGCAGATGGAACGCTTCGGTGGAATGATTGCCTGAACTGGATGAAAGCTGGTATTCTATATGCTGACCGTGTAACAACCGTTTCTCCTAGCTATGCGCATGAGATTATGACTGCTGAATATGGTTGTGGCTTGGATCAGATCCTTCGAATGGAGTCTGGCAAGGTGACCGGAATTGTTAACGGGATTGATGCGGATCTGTATAATCCTGAAACGGATCCACTCTTGACGTATCACTTCAGTCTCTCAGATCTTTCAGGTAAAGCAGCTAGCAAACGAGCTCTTCAAGAACGTGTTGGTCTACCTGTTCGCGATGATGTTCCTTTGTTTGGGATCGTCTCTCGTTTGACACGTCAAAAAGGTTTTGATGTGGTGGTAGAAGAGTTGCATCAACTTTTGCAAAAGGATATTCAGATTGTCTTGCTCGGTACAGGAGATCCTGGATTTGAAAATGCCTTTGCTTGGTTTGGTCAAGCCTACCCAGATAAACTTTCAGCGAATATCACATTTGATGTCCAATTGGCTCAAGAAATCTATGCAGCGTCGGATGTCTTCTTGATGCCAAGTCGCTTTGAACCGTGTGGCCTTTCTCAAATGATGGCCATGCGTTATGGAACCCTTCCTTTGGTGCATGAAGTCGGCGGACTTCGTGATACCGTTCAACCGTTTAATGCTGTTGATGGAAGTGGAACAGGCTTTAGCTTCAATAATTTGTCTGGCTATTGGTTCAACTGGGCAGTTGATGAAGCCTTGGCTGTCTACTACAATGACAAACAGGCTTGGTATGGTCTCCAAGAGCAAGCTATGACGCGTGACTTCTCATGGGATACGGCTAGTCAACGATACAATGATTTGTACCAATCTTTATAAATAGATCTATGATACAAACGCCTTTCGAGGCGTTTTTTTGTGTTGCTTTCTTCCTATAAAGAAAACGGTTTATATTTTTGAGTTTTAGAGCTTGCTAAAATAGAAGAAAAAAGATAAGATAGGTAAAGGTAAAAAATCCCGGGAAGGTTCTTATTTCTGGAAAGGATCCCAGCCTCTCTAAAAATAATCAGGTCCCTGCTCGAGGATTAAATATTACTATATAGGAATTTTAGGATGAAAAAAGCGAAACAAACGTTTGAAAAAATGACCAAATATTCGATTCGAAAATTATCTGTCGGTGTTGGTCCGGTAGCCATTGGAGCCTTTTTATTAGGAGGAAGCTTGTTAGGAGCTCGTCCTGTCCAAGCTGATCAGATGACTCTACCTGCTCATGTGCACTTAGGATATGTGACAGAAGAAGAGCTGACTGCTGAAGAAAAAGCACAGGTGATTCATGCAATCCCTGAAGCATATCAAAATGAAGATACTTTCTATCTCGTCTATAAGAAGAAGGAAGTAACTCAGTCGGTTCTTCCTCAAACAGGAAGTCAGGAAGTTGCCCTCTTTGGCCTAAGTTTAGCTACAGCTTCCTTTGCGGTCCTCTTACTTTCTAAAAAGCACCGGAAGAAGGTCATGGGCGTCCTTTTGATTGGAGCCATGGGACAAAGTCTTCTACTTCCAGTTGAAGTCGCAGCCCTACAAAATCAAGTTTTGCGCGCCTATAATCAGGATCTTGCGATCGCATCGAGCAAAGATCTTGCAAATGGCGTGATTCAAATTGACGGCTATGACTATATTGGTTATTTGCGCTACCCGTCAGTCCAAAAGACGAGCTTACAAGAGCCAAAGGCTATGCAGGAAACGAAACCTTCTGTAGAAGGAACGATCAAAACAAGTACAGGGATTCCACAAGTGGAACCACAAGCGCGTGTGACGCCAGAAGTCGCTCCAGCCTTTCCTCAAGTTGAAAAACCAAGCCTGGAAGTCTCTACTGAGCCTGTGCCATTTGAAACCGTCAAGCAAGCTGATCCTACATTAGCCAAAGGGCAAACCAAGGTGCTGACTGCTGGCCAAAATGGGGAGCGGACCCTATTGACAGAAGTGAGTGTGGTAGATGGACAAGAAGTTCGCAGAGTCGTTGAAAGCAAGGTCACCAAAGAACCAGTTTCACAAATTCTTGCTGTCGGGACAAAAGAAGATGCCCAACCAACCCCTCAACCCAATCCTTCTCCAGTTGTAACGGCTAAGGGGACACAAGAAGAAGGCCATGTTGGCGAAGCCCCTGTTCAACCAGAGAACCCAGCCTATACAGGTGTGGTGGAAGCCAAAGGGACACAAGAAGAAGGCCATGTTGGCGAAGCCCCTATTCAACCGGAGAACTCAACCTATACAGGTGTGGTGGAAGCCAAGGGGACACAAGAAGAAGGCCATGTTGGCGAAGCCCCTGTTCAACCGGAGAACCCAACCTATACAGGTGTGGTGGAAGCCAAAGGGACACAAGAGGAAGGCCATGTTGGTGAAGCTCCTGTACAGCCAGAGAATCCAGCCTATACAGGAGTAGTGGAAGCCAAGGGAACACAGGAAGAAGGCCATGTTGGTGAAGCTCCAATTCAGCCTGAGAACCCAGTTTACC
This sequence comes from Streptococcus parasanguinis, assembly GCF_047465465.1. Lineage (GTDB taxonomy): Bacteria > Bacillota > Bacilli > Lactobacillales > Streptococcaceae > Streptococcus > Streptococcus parasanguinis_AI. Next base: position 207,052 of record NZ_JASGZU010000001.1, read on the forward strand.
AAATAACGGAAGGAACAGTTACAGAAACAGAAACGGTGCTCCTTCCATATACAACCGAGTATGTAGCGGATGCCAATCGTTATACCGATGAAGAAAGCCTTCTTCAGAAAGGAGAGACCGGTAGCCAGGAAATTCGCCGTGTTTATAAGACGGTCAATGGTGAGAAGATTGGTGAGCCTCTCAGTACGACAACTGAAACGGTAAAAGCTCCTGTGACAGAAAAAATTAGTCGTGGGACTAAGGCGATTGAAGGCCAAACAGAGGATGTTTCGTTTGAAGAAATTCCATTTAAGACGGTAACCGAACAAGATGCCACCTTGCTAAAAGGGACCGAAAGGGTTTCTCAAGTCGGTAAAAATGGGAAGAAAAAAATCACCAAGGTCTATAAGACCATTAAAGGTGTCAAAACAACGGATGCTCCTACAATTTCTGAAGAAGTAGTAGAACAAGCCCAAGATCAGATCATTCAACAAGGGACCAAAGAACTTGATAAGCCTACCTTAACTTTGACCCAGGTCGATAAGGAAGAATTGAAGCGCAGTGCTAAAGCTACTTATCATTTGGATAAACCAGACGGTGTGACCATCAAGTCCATCCAGGCTGTATTGAAGAAGGGTGATCAAGTGGTGAAAACTTTTGCCCTTTCTGAGACAGATTTGGCAGCTGCCTTAGCGGACTTGGACTACTACAAAGATTATACGCTGGCAACGACCATGGTCTATGACCGTGGAAATGGGGATGAAGAAGAAGTTCTCAAGGAAGAACCACTAAGGCTTGACCTTAAAAAAGTTGAAGTCAAAAACATCAAGGAAACTAGTCTGATTAGCGTGGATGACCAAGGCCTTGAGACTGATCGTAGCCTCTTGTCAGAAACGCCTTCAGATGTGAAACCTTATTACTTAAAGGTTACCACCCATGATAATAAGGTCACAAAACTGGCCGTTGATAAAATCGAAGAAGTGACGGTAGATGGAGCGACCTTATACAAAGTAACAGCCAAAGCTCCAGATCTGATCCAACGGACTGCGGACAATCTGTTCAGTGAGGACTATGTCCACTACATTGCAAAACCTAAAGCTCATGAAGGAGACGTCTACTACAATTTCAACGAACTTGTAAAAGCTATGCAAGCCAATCCGACTGGTATCTTTAAGCTTGGTAGCAGTATGAATGCAAGTAATGTGCAACCAGCTGGCAAGTCTTATGTGACCAATGCCTTCAAGGGAATATTGGAAAGTACAGATGGAAATAATTTTGCTATCCATAACATTACAAGACCGTTATTTGGCAACATCGAGGGTGGTACTGTTAAGAATCTCTTGCTTGAAAATGTTAACATTGATATGCCTGGATTTGATCGAGTAGCACCAATCGCAGGTGTCATCAAAAATAATGCGACTGTCGAAAATGTTAAAGTAACAGGAAGCGTTGTTGGAAACAACGATGTAGCAGGGATCATCAATAAAATTGATGGCAGTGGGAAGGTCAGTAATGTTGCCTTTATCGGGAAACTACACGTTGCTGGCAATAAAGGTGGCTATCTAGCGGGTGTTGTTGGCGAGAACTGGAAAGGTATTGTAGAAAAGGCTTACGTTGATGCTGAAATGACTGGGAACAAAGCCAAAGCTGCAGGTTTAGTTTATTCTTCTCAAAATGGTGGGAATAACAATACGCTAGGTAGAGAAGGAGTTCTTAAAAACTCCGTTGCTAAAGGTTCGATTGAACTGAAAGAAGCGGTCCAATCGGGTGGCTTACTCGGGACTAACTGGGCCTTGGGGGCTATTGAAGATAACATCACCATGATGAAAGTCAAAACTGGTGAAATGGTCTTCGGACACTCGGATATTGACGCGGATGATTACTTTACCTATTCAAGAACCAAGCGCAACTACAGTGTAGAGGGCGTGAGTGAAGGGAAGAAAACCTATAACAACTCTCGTAAAATCCCTAGCATTTCCCTTGCAGAAGCTGAGCAGAAAATTGAAGCAATGGGGATTACTGCTGATAAATTTGAAAGCACGAAACCTGTTGAAGATACGCTTAATAACCTTGTTAACAAAGACGATCAATACAATTCAATCACTGCTTATGATGCGACTCGTGAGCTAGCTTACCGCAATATTGCTAAACTGCAACCATTCTACAACAAAGAGTGGATTGTGGATCAAGGAAATAAATTGGCTGCGACTAGTCCTCTCTTGACCAAGGAAGTCTTGTCTGTGACGGCCATGAAGGGCAATGATTTTGTAACAGAATTGGCTGATGCTGATCACATCCTGATCCATTATGCGGATAAGACAAAAGATATCTTTAGCATTACACCGAAAGACTCTAAGGTCAAACAAGTCAAAGAGTACAGTGTAGCGGAGCTCGGTGAAGTGGTTTACACGCCGAATATGGTGGACAAAGACCGGAGTGATCTCATTCATGCGATCGTTGATAAATTAAATCCCGTCGAATTACAATCTGACCCAATCTACACTCATCTTGGTAGAACAGGACCTAACAAAGTCAATGCCATTAAGAACCTTTACCTCGAAGAAAGCTTCCAAGAAGTCAAAGACAATCTGACTCACTTTGTGAAACAACTGGTTGAAAACCAAGACCATCAATTGAACACGGATGAGACTGCCAAACGGGCGCTTATCAAGAAAATTGAGGATAACAAGGCAGCGGTTCTCCTGGGTCTCTCTTATCTCAACCGTTATTACGGAGTGAAGTTTGATGATGTCCATCTCAAACAGCTCATGTTGTTCAAGCCAGACTTCTATGGTAAGAATGTTGATGTCTTAGACCGCTTGATTGAAATCGGTTCAAAAGAAGACTATATCAAAGGAACTCGTACCCATGATGCCTTCCGTGAAGTCGTGGCTAAATCGACTCTTTCTGGAAATCTTAATGACTTCCTGAAGTACAACATGGAGCTCTTTACAAGTGACACAGACTTGAATGATTGGTTTATCAAAGCAACCAAAGACAATGTCTATATTGTGGAGCCTGAGACGACCAATCCAGCATTCGCGTCTGCTAAACACAGAGCCTATGAGGGCTTAAACAATGATGTTCACGGTAAAATGATCTTGCCACTCTTGAACTTAAAAGATGCTCATATGTTCTTGATTTCAACCTACAATACCATGGCCTATAGTTCCTTCGAGAAATATGGCAAGAACACGGAAGCGGAACGAACGGCCTTCAAAGAGGAAATTGACAAGGTAGCGAAAGGCCAACAGAATTACCTAGATTTCTGGTCACGTCTAGCAACGGATAAGGTTCGCAATCAGCTCCTGAAGAGCAACAATATGGTGCCGACCCCTGTTCTCGATAACCAAAACTATAAAGGCATTAGCACAGATCGTTATGGACATACAGATAGTGGCAAAGATGTGGCTCCAATCCGTGAATTGTACGGGCCTACCGATCGTTACCATGCGACAGATTGGCGCATGGGGGCTGTAGCTCGAATTTACGGAAATCCATATAAAGACGACTCTGTCTTCTTCATGGTGACCGATATGATTAGTGACTTTGGGGTTTCTGCCTTTACCCACGAAACGACGCATGTCAATGACCGTATGGTTTACTTAGGTGGTTGGAGACACCGCGAAGGAACAGATATTGAAGCCTTTGCCCAAGGAATGCTCCAAACACCATCTGTATCTAATCCAAATGGGGAATACAAAGCCTTAGGTCTCAACATGGCCTATGAACGTCCTAACGATGGCAACCAATGGTACAATACCAATCCAAACAATCTTCAATCACGTGATGAGATTGATCGCTACATGAAAGGTTATAACGATACGCTCATGCTTCTGGATTACCTAGAAGGGGAAGCTGTATTGGACAAACATAGTAAGGACTTAAACAATGCTTGGTTCAAGAAGGTTGATAAACAATACCGAGGAGCGAACACCAAGAATCAATTCGATAAGGTTCGGGCTTTGAGTGATGAGGAAAAAGCGATCACCTTACATTCAGTAGATGATCTCATCACCAACAACTTCATGACCAATCGTAGTCCTGGAAATGGAGTCTATAATCCATCTGACTTTGGCTCAGCCTATGTGACGGTACCGATGATGACAGGTATCTATGGTGGGAACACCAGTGAAGGGGCTCCTGGAGCCATGTCCTTCAAACACAATACCTTCAGACTCTGGGGTTACTATGGCTATGAAAAAGGATTCCTGGGTTATGCTTCAAACAAGTATAAACAAGAGTCCAAACAAGCTGGACGTGCCACTCTAGGAGATGACTTCGTCATTCAGAAGATTTCTGATGGAAGATTCAGTACCCTTGAAGACTGGAAGAAAGCTTACTTCAATGAAGTGGTGACCAGTGCCAAAAATGGAATTCAGGCTATTGACATCGATGGGAAGACCTACAATAGCTATGAAGGCTTGAAACGTGCATTTGCTGAAGCAGTGGATAAAGATAAGGTTACTCTAAGTAACGGTTCTGTCAAATTTGACAATACGGTTGCACTGAAAGAAAAAATCTTTAAGAAATTGCTGCAACAAACAGACAGTTTCAAAACGTCTATCTTTAAATAATCGAATTCTCTCATCTGCTGAGCAGGTGAGAGTTTTTTAGAAGAAAAAATGAATAGAGGTGGACAAAGCGTCTAAAAATTAAAAGAAATCAATCGTAGATAGGAAAAATTATCATATTAAAAAAATAACGTAATTTCACTAAAACGCTTACTTTTATAGGAAATATTTGACTATTATATCTTTTAGGAGTAAACTAAGGTAGTAAAATTTATAAAAGGAGAATTCATCATGAATTTAACATTTTTAGGTCTTTGTTTAGCCTGTTTTGGTGTGTCACTTGCGGAAGGTTTGATGATGAGCAACCTGTTCAAATCTGCATCTCGCCAACCAGAAATTATCGGTCAATTACGTAGTCTTTTGATCCTTGGTGTTGCCTTTGTCGAAGGTACTTTCTTCGTAACCTTGGTTATGGCCTTTATTATCAAATAGACGCTTCTATTTTAGAAAAGGAGGTGTCAAACCTTGGAAGAAAGTATCAATCCAACGATTACTCTTGGACCTGTATCTTTTAATTTGACCCTACTTGCTATGACCCTGATTTCTGTTTTCGCCGTTTTTGGCTTCATTTATTGGGCCAGTCGAAAAATGTCGATCCGACCAAAAGGCAAACAAAATGTGCTGGAATATGCATATGATTTTGTCGTAGGCTTCACAAAAGGAAATATTGGTGAACATTACATGAAGGATTACTCCTTGTTCTTGTTTGTTCTTTTCCTCTTTCTTTTAGTTGCCAATAACATTGGATTGATGGCAAAACTAGAAACAACCAACGGTTACAATTTGTGGACTTCACCGACTGCTAACCTCGGTTATGACTTTGCCTTCTCATTTTTGATCACCTTGATCGCCCATGTAGAAGGGATTCGTCGTCGTGGTGTGAAGGAATATTTGAAGGCCTTTGTAACACCAGGGTTTATGACACCCATGAATATTTTGGAAGAATTCACGAATTTTGCCTCCTTGGCCCTTCGGATCTTCGGGAATATCTTTGCCGGTGAAGTATTAGCAAGCTTGCTCGTGAGTCTATCACATCAAGCTTTCTATTGGTATCCAGTTGCCTTTATTGGAAGCATGGCATGGACTGCATTTTCAATTTTCATTTCATGTATCCAAGCCTATGTATTTACCATGTTGTCATCTCTCTACATTGGTAAGAAAATTAATGGCGAAGAGTAAGTAGAGGAGGAGTAAAAGAATGCATGTATCAATGAGTGAAATTATTGGTAACTTTATTCTCATTGCTGGTTCCTTCCTATTATTAATCTTTTTAGTAAAGAAATTTGCTTGGAACAATATCAATGATATTTTAGAGGCGCGTGCCAAAAAAATTACAGATGATATTGATGGAGCAGAATCAGCTCGTCAAAAAGCTGAGGAACTAGCAAGTAAACGTGAAGAAGAGTTGGCAGGTAGCCGCAAAGAAGCTGCGTCTATCGTCGAAAATGCAAAGGAAACTGCAGAAAAGAACAAATCTCAGATCCTTTCTGAAGCCACTCAAGAAGCAGTACGTTTGAAAGAAAAAGCGCAACAAGAAATTGCGCATAACAAAGAAGAAGCATTGAACAGTATCAAAGGCGATGTGGCAGATCTCACTGTCAATCTTGCCAGCAAATTGTTGAGCCAAGAGCTGGATGCTGAAGGTCAACGCCAACTGATCGATCGCTATCTTGATGAATTAGGAGAAGCCTAATGGACAAAAAGCAACTGATGGTGATTGAGAAATATACCCAGCCTTTTGTTCAATTGGTCTTTGAAAAAGGAGAACAAGATCTAGTCTTTGAAAAATTGACCCAAATCAAGGGGATTTTTGAGGAGACTGGACTTGCTAACTTCTTAGCTCATATCGGTGTAGAGGATGAAGAGAAAGCAAAAAGTCTCAGACTTTTTCAACCCTCTGATTCACAATTACTCGACCATTTGATTGAAGTGGTTATTCTCAATCATCGTGAAGCCTTATTTTATGACATTGTAACGATTTGTTTGGATCAGATTCAACTGTTGAGCAACGCATTTGTCGTCACTGTTACGACGGTTGCTGGTTTGGATCCTGTTCAAGAGCAAAAGCTAATCCCCATTATCGAAAGAAAATTTGGGATTCAAGTTCGCTCGATCCAACAAAAGATCGATCCAGATTTAATTGGTGGCTTTGTCGTGACAGCCAATCATAAAACGTTGGATACCAGTCTCAAACACCAATTGCAAGTTATAAAATCTAAATTGAAATAGAAAGTGGTGTGAATTTTGGCGATTAACGCACAAGAAATCAGCGCTTTAATTAAGCAACAAATTGAAAATTTCAAGCCAAACTTTGACGTCACTGAGACAGGTGTTGTAACCTACATTGGTGACGGGATTGCCCGTGCTCATGGTCTTGAAAATGCCATGAGTGGTGAGTTGTTGATCTTTGAAAATGGCTCATACGGGATGGCCCAAAACTTAGAAACAACGGATGTCGGGATCATCATCTTGGGTGATTTTACAGATATTCGTGAAGGAGACTCAGTCCGTCGTACAGGTAAAATCATGGAAGTCCCTGCAGGGGATGCCTTGATTGGTCGGGTTGTCAACCCACTTGGCCAACCAGTTGATGGCTTGGGTGAGATTGTAACAGATAAATTCCGTCCAGTTGAAACACCAGCTCCTGGTGTTATGCAACGGAAATCTGTCTCAGAACCCCTACAAACTGGTTTGAAAGCCATTGATGCCCTTGTTCCAATCGGACGTGGTCAACGGGAATTGATCATCGGGGACCGTCAAACAGGGAAAACTTCGATTGCCATCGATACGATCTTGAACCAAAAGGGTCAAGACATGATCTGTATCTATGTGGCGATTGGTCAAAAAGAATCAACAGTTCGTACGCAAGTAGAAACTCTTCGTAAATACGGAGCCATGGATTATACGATTGTGGTAACCGCTTCGGCTTCTCAACCGTCTCCATTGCTTTACTTGGCACCTTATGCCGGGGTTGCTATGGCAGAAGAGTTCATGTATAACGGTAAACATGTTTTGATCGTCTATGATGATTTGTCAAAACAAGCCGTAGCCTACCGTGAATTGTCCCTTCTTCTTCGTCGTCCACCAGGACGTGAAGCCTTCCCAGGGGATGTCTTCTATCTCCACAGCCGTTTGTTGGAACGTTCAGCTAAAGTTTCAGATGAATTGGGTGGGGGCTCTATTACTGCCCTTCCAATTATTGAAACCCAAGCAGGAGATATCTCTGCTTATATCGCAACCAACGTGATTTCGATCACAGACGGACAAATCTTCTTGCAAGATAGTTTGTTCAATGCTGGTATTCGTCCAGCCATTGATGCAGGTTCTTCTGTATCCCGTGTAGGGGGAGCTGCCCAAATCAAGGCTATGAAGAAGGTTGCTGGTACCCTTCGTATCGACCTTGCTTCATACCGTGAATTGGAAGCCTTCACGAAATTTGGTAGTGACTTGGATGCTGCGACTCAAGCGAAATTGAACCGTGGTCGCCGAACAGTTGAAGTCTTGAAACAACCTGTTCATGAACCATTGACAGTTGAAAAACAAGTCGTGATCTTGTATGCCTTGACTCATGGTTTCTTAGATAGTGTTCCAGTAGACGATATTCTTCGTTTCCAAGAAGAGTTGTTTGATTACTTTGAAGCACATTATAACCAAATCTTTGAGACGATTCGTTCGACACATGATCTTCCAGCAGAAGAAGAACTGGATGCAGCCCTTACAGAATTTGTCAACCAGTCAAATTTCAAATAGAAATAGGAGTGGAAGATGGCAGTTTCATTAAATGATATAAAAAATAAAATTGCATCCACTAAAAATACCAGTCAAATTACCAATGCTATGCAGATGGTGTCTGCTGCTAAACTCGGGAAATCTGAGCAAGCAGCCAAGGATTTTCAGGTTTATGCCGCTAAGGTACGTAAGTTACTAACAGACTTGCTCCATGGACATGAAACAGAAAATGCCAAATCCCATCCTATGTTGGTGAGTCGGCCGGTAAAAAAGACAGCTTATATCGTCATTACATCTGATCGTGGTTTGGTCGGAGGCTACAATGCCTCCATCCTTAAAACCATGATGGAAATGAAGGCAGAATACCATCCAACTGGAGATGACTTTGAAGTGATCTGTATTGGAAGTGTCGGTGCGGATTTCTTCCGTGCCCGTGGGATTCAGCCGGTTTATGAATTGCGTGGTTTGCCTGATAAGCCTAGCTTTAAGGAAGTTCGTAAGATCATTTCAAAAACAGTCCAAATGTATCAGGAAGGCTTGTTTGATGAGTTGTATGTCTGTTACAACCATCACGTTAACAGTTTAACTAGCCAAATGCGGGTAGAACAGATGCTTCCGATTATTGATTTGGACCCCAATGAAGCAGATGAGGATTATGTATTGAATCTAGAATTGGAATCTAGTCGAGATGCCATTTTGGATCAATTGCTCCCTCAATTTGCTGAAAGCATGATCTATGGTGCCATTATTGATGCTAAAACAGCTGAAAATGCTGCGGGGATGATGGCCATGCAAACTGCAACAGACAATGCCAAGAAAGTCATTGATGAATTAACGATTCAATACAACCGTGCTCGTCAAGCAGCGATTACACAAGAAATTACCGAAATCGTTGCAGGTGCTAGCGCCCTTGAATAGTTGTCGGATACAATTTTTTATACAAAAACAGATGCTCGAAAGAGAACTTTTGAGCAGTAGAAATTACTTAGAATAGGAGAATGACATGAGTTTAGGCAAAATTTCTCAGGTCGTAGGTCCCGTCGTAGACGTTGCCTTTTCCGTTGGAGATAAACTTCCTGAGATCAATAATGCGCTTGTAGTCTATAAAAATGACCAACAAAAATCAAAAGTCGTTCTTGAAGTAGCTTTGGAACTTGGCGATGGGGTCGTACGGACCATCGCCATGGAATCAACCGATGGTTTAACACGTGGAATGGAAGTCTTGGACACAGGTCGTCCAATCTCTGTTCCTGTCGGAAAAGAAACCTTGGGACGTGTCTTCAATGTTCTTGGAGATACCATTGACTTGGATCAACCTTTTGCTGAGGATGCTCCTCGTGACTCCATCCACAAAAAAGCTCCATCCTTTGACGAGCTCTCTACTTCAGAAGAAATTCTTGAAACAGGGATCAAGGTCATTGACCTCTTAGCCCCTTATTTGAAAGGTGGGAAGGTCGGACTCTTCGGTGGTGCCGGAGTTGGGAAGACTGTCTTGATTCAAGAATTAATCCATAATATTGCCCAAGAACACGGTGGTATTTCTGTATTTACCGGTGTTGGGGAACGGACACGTGAAGGAAATGACCTTTACTGGGAAATGAAAGAATCTGGCGTTATTGAAAAAACAGCCATGGTCTTTGGACAAATGAATGAGCCACCTGGAGCACGGATGCGTGTTGCTTTGACTGGTTTGACCATTGCGGAATACTTCCGTGATGTCGAAGGTCAGGACGTTCTCTTGTTTATCGACAATATCTTCCGTTTCACCCAAGCCGGATCTGAAGTATCAGCCCTTTTGGGACGGATGCCTTCAGCCGTTGGTTACCAACCTACTTTGGCAACTGAAATGGGGCAATTGCAAGAACGGATTACGTCAACCAAGAAAGGTTCTGTTACATCCATCCAAGCCATCTATGTGCCAGCCGATGACTATACAGACCCAGCGCCAGCAACCGCCTTTGCCCACTTGGATTCAACCACCAACTTGGAACGTAAATTGGTACAATTGGGGATCTACCCTGCGGTGGATCCATTGGCATCAAGTTCACGTGCCCTTTCTCCAGAAATCGTAGGAGAAGAACACTATGCAGTCGCATCTGAGGTCAAACGCGTCCTTCAACGTTACCATGAATTGCAAGATATCATTGCGATCTTGGGGATGGATGAATTGTCTGACGAAGAAAAGACCTTGGTTGCTCGTGCTCGCCGGATCCAATTCTTCTTGTCACAAAACTTCAACGTTGCCGAACAATTTACCGGTCAACCTGGTTCATACGTACCTGTTGCAGAAACTGTTCGTGGTTTTAAAGAAATCTTGGACGGAAAATATGACCATCTTCCTGAAGATGCCTTCCGTGGTGTTGGATCGATCGAAGATGTGATTGCCAAAGCTGAAAAAATGGGATTCTAAGAAGAGGTGAAAGATGAGTCAAATGAACGTCCAAATCGTTACACCGGATGGACTGGTTTATGATCATCATGCCGCATTTGTATCTGTCAAGACAATTGATGGTGAATTAGGGATTTTACCTCATCATATCAATACCATTGCGGTTTTGGCTGTAGACCAAGTAAAGGTTCGTCGTGTCGACGATGACAAACATATTGATTGGATTGCAGTCAATGGTGGGATTATCGAAGTAGCTGATAATGTCATTACCATTGTTGCCGATTCTGCCGAACGTGCTCGAGATATTGACATTAGTCGTGCAGAACGTGCCAAACTGCGAGCTGAAAAAGCGATTGAAGAAGCCAAAGATCAGCATTCGGTTGATATGGAACGTCGTGCTAAAATTGCTCTTCAACGCGCCATTAACCGGATTAATGTCGGAAATCGTTTATAAGATATTCAAAATAAGGTGGAGGTATGTCCTCACCTTATTTTTGTTGAGTGAGAATCAAAAGAAGAAAGTGAGAATCAAATATGGTATAATAGCTGTATGATCCAAATGATTTTTAACTTTTCAAGCCATTTATTGTTTATCTTTTTTGCCTATTACCTATTGTTGAACCTGGTTCAATGGGAAAAGTTTTTAAAAGTAAGTACTGAAAATGCTGTTAAAATCCGTTTTTTGATCTTGATGCTCAGCATTGGAATCGGCTATCTAGCCAGCTCATTTTTTATCAGCGTGTATGAGATGAGTCGGCAGATTTTTATTGGCCAATTCTAGCCACATTTTATCAAAAATATGGTATGATAGAAGTCGTGACTTTAAGAAATTGGAGAACAATCCCGTATGGAAAAAATAATCGTTAATGGTGGAAATAATCGACTAGTTGGAACTGTCAAAATCGAAGGAGCAAAAAATGCTGTCCTCCCGCTTCTTGCTGCAACAGTCCTTGCAAGTGAGGGCGTGACAACCTTAAAAAACGTCCCTGTTTTATCAGATGTCTTCACAATGAACAATGTCGTTCGTGGGTTGAATGCACAAGTGACCTTCAATGAAGAAGAAAATACGGTTGTCGTAGATGCGCAAGCAAAATTATCAGAGGAAGCGCCTTATAAGTATGTGAGCAAGATGCGGGCCTCTATCGTTGTCTTGGGTCCTGTCTTGGCACGCAATGGCCATGCCAAGGTTTCCATGCCTGGAGGCTGTACGATCGGTAGTCGTCCAATAGACCTCCATCTCAAAGGTCTGGAAGCCATGGGCGCTGAAATTACACAAACGGCCGGCTATATTGAAGCGAAAGCAGATCGTCTCAAGGGAGCACATATCTATATGGATTTCCCATCAGTAGGGGCGACACAAAATATTATGATGGCCGCAACCTTGGCTGATGGAGTCACCGTGATTGAAAATGCTGCGCGGGAACCTGAGATTGTCGACCTAGCTCTTTTGCTCAACAAAATGGGAGCTACTGTCAAGGGGGCAGGAACTGAGACCTTAACCATCGTCGGTGTGGAGAGCTTGCACGGGGCAGACCACAATGTTGTACAAGACCGCATCGAAGCTGGAACCTTTATGATTGGGGCAGCCATGACGGGTGGAGATGTCTTGATCGAAGATGCCATTTGGGAACACAATCGTCCGTTGCTGTCTAAGATGCAGGAGATGGGCGTGACGGTAACCGAAGAAGAAAATGGAATTCGGATTCAATCGGATATCAGTAAGCTCCGTCCAGTGACCGTTAAAACTCTTCCGTACCCAGGATTCCCAACTGATATGCAGGCTCAATTTACAGCCTTGATGGCCATGGCTAAGGGTGAGTCCACCATGATTGAAACCGTCTTTGAGAATCGTTTCCAACATTTGGAAGAGATGCGTCGAATGGGCGTTCACTCAGATATTATGCGGGATACAGCTCGTATCGTAGGAGGTGAAAGCTTCCAAGGTGCAGAGGTCATGTCGACCGATTTGCGCGCGAGTGCAACGCTTGTCTTGATGGGCTTAGTGGCAGAAGGAGAAACAAAGGTCAGCAAATTAAGTCACTTAGATCGTGGTTATTATCAATTCCATGAGAAATTGGTGGCACTAGGTGCAGACGTGAAACGTGTAGAGGAAGAAGACGATGAAAACTAATCTTCGCTATGTTGGAAAACAGCTAGGAATTGTCCTCCTGTTGGCTGTGATTGCCATCATCATTTTTGCAGTTGGTTTGGTCATTGGCTATGGAGTGATTGGAGATGGAAAAAATCCATGGTCCATTCTCTCTCCGGATACCTGGTCAGAAATCATTGGGAAGCTAACCGGCAAATAAGATTTAAATAACATTGAGTAAAAAGGAGAGCAGCGAATCGAGTCAGTGACCCATCTAGCGCTGCTCTTTTTTGGAGAGAGGCATGACAAAACAAACGTTAACCAAACGAACCAAACAAACCTTAGCAGGTTTTGTGGTGGCAACAGCCCTAGCAATCGGGGGCTATTATTTTAATCAACCGACGATAAAAGAAGCGACGGATCAGGTTGTTTCGGTGGTGACGAGTAGCCAACAAGAAACACCCAGTAAAGAGTTAGCTAGCTCTGTACTAACGAAATCTGCTCGTTCACAATTAGGAAATGACATAGAATGGAATGGCGCTGGAGCCTTTGTCGTTAAGGGCAATCGAACAGATTTGGATGCCAGTGTGGCTAGTCAACCCTATGCGGATAACAAGACAAAAGAAGTCAATGGAAAGACCGTACCGACAGTGGCCAATGCCATCATGACTAAGGCGACTCGTCAGTACAGAGATCGCGATGCAACAGGAAGTGGCCTAACCGATTGGAAACCTGCAGGTTGGCATCAGGTTCATAATCTGTCAGGCGAGTACGACCATGCTGTGGATAGAGGTCATCTATTGGGCTACGCCTTGATCGGCAATCTTAAAGGCTTTGACGCCTCTACTAGCAATCCCAAAAATATCGCCGTTCAAACGGCTTGGTCCAATCAAGCCAATGATCCTCATTCCACTGGTCAAAACTACTACGAGACCCTGGTTCGAAAAGCCCTAGATAAGAACAAGCGGCTCCGCTATCGGGTCACTTTGATCTACAATCAGCCGGAAGATCTGATTCCTTTAGGTTCTCAGATCGAAGCCAAATCGAGTGACGGGACTCTTGAGTTCAATGTCTTTGTTCCCAATGTTCAAAGTGGAATGAGCCTGGATTACCAGACAGGAAGAGTAACCATCCATCAATAAGCAAAAAAGCAGGTTTATTTAAGTTATTTTTAAGCATGGAGTGTTACAATTACATACCTTCTTTAAGAGAAAGGAGAATGTATGAGAACTATTTTTCGGTTTTTCAGAGGAATCCTTCGCATGGCTTGGAGTCTCTTTTGGGGATTTTTCTGGACCATTGCGATCAGTTTTCTCATCCTTGTGGGGATCATCTATTTCACAGATTCTCCTAGTTCTGGTATGGATGGGGTTGGGCGAGCTGCCCAAAAGGTTGTCTATCAAGTCGGCAATTTATTTGGTGATCAGGGCTTTGCATCGCGCTTTGGGATGACACCTAGCTCACAGACCACGCAGACGGACAATCATGAGCATAGCGGTGCTCGCTGGGAAAAAGCGGAGGCCACGGTCTACCTGGATCCTAATATCAGTCAAACTTTTGTAAAAGCTTATCGGGATGCTATTGAGGCTTGGAACCAAACAGGCGCCTTTACTTTCAAGCTGGTCACAAATGAAAAAGAAGCCAATGTGGTCTTGACCGAGATGGACAACGCATCCGTTTCTGCAGCAGGAGAGACTGCCTCTCAAACTAACCTCTTAACCAATCGGTTCACCCACATCACAGTTCGCCTCAATCGCCATTATCTGTTAAATTATATCTATAACTATAGTTATGATCGGATTGTCAATACAGCTGAGCATGAACTAGGCCATGCGATTGGGTTGGACCACACAGATGGAGAATCGGTCATGCAACCAGCTGGCTCTTTCTACAGTATCCAGGATTCAGATGTAGAAGCAGTCCGACAATTATACAAGGAAGAATGAGTTTAAAAATACTTGCTAAAAGTTCTGGGCCTCAAGGGGCTCGGGATTTTTTTGATGCTTCGTCTTCCCTTGTTTAATCCGTAAAAAGATAGTAAAATAGGAACATGATTATTTTACAAGCCAACAAAATTGAACGCTCTTTTGCAGGGGAGGTTCTTTTTGATAATATCAGCCTGCAAGTGGATGAACGGGACCGGATTGCCCTGGTTGGAAAGAACGGAGCCGGTAAGTCGACGCTCTTAAAAATCTTGGTGGGAGAAGAAGAGCCGACTTCTGGGGAAATCAATAAAAAGCGCGACCTTTCTCTTTCCTATCTAGCCCAGGATAGTCGCTTTGAGTCGTCCAATACCATCTACGATGAGATGCTTCATGTCTTTGACGATCTTCGTAAGACGGAGAAAAGTTTGCGGCAGATGGAGCTGGAGATGGGGGAAAAAACTGGGGCTGACTTGGACAAACTCATGCTGGATTATGACCGTTTATCGGAAGAATTCCGTCAAGCTGGTGGTTTCACCTATGAGGCAGATATTCGCGCGATTTTAAACGGCTTCAAGTTCGATGAGTCCATGTGGCAGATGAAGATTGAAGAGCTGTCTGGAGGGCAAAACACCCGTCTAGCCCTAGCCAAGATGCTCTTGGAGAAGCCAAATCTCTTGGTACTGGACGAGCCGACCAACCACTTGGATATTGAGACCATTGCCTGGTTGGAAAATTACTTGGTCAATTATAGCGGGGCCCTTCTCATTGTCAGCCACGACCGGTATTTCTTAGACAAGGTCGCAACCATTACTTTGGATTTGACCAAGCATTCTTTAGATCGCTATGTCGGCAATTACTCCAGCTTTGTCGAGCAAAAAGAGCAAAAGCTTCTGACCGAAGCCAAGAACTACGAGAAGCAACAAAAAGAAATTGCAGCGCTTGAAGACTTTGTCAACCGTAATTTGGTGAGGGCGTCGACTACCAAACGGGCCCAGTCTCGTCGCAAGCAGTTGGAAAAAATGGAGCGCCTAGACAAGCCCGAAGCTGGGACCAAGTCTGCCCATATGACCTTCCATTCTGATAAGGCCTCTGGTAATGTCGTTTTGACAGTAGAAGAGGCGGCCGTTGGCTATGATGATCAAATCCTGTCAGAGCCCATCAATCTGGATATCCGTAAGATGAATGCGGTCGCTATTGTCGGACCAAATGGGATCGGGAAATCTACTCTTATCAAGTCTATTGTCGGGCAGATTCCTTTTATCAAGGGGGAAGCCCGTTTTGGGGCCAATGTCGAGGTGGGCTACTATGACCAGACCCAAAGTAAACTAACCCCTCACAATAGTGTCTTGGATGAGCTCTGGAATGACTTTAAACTGACACCAGAAGTAGAAATTCGTAATCGCCTAGGAGCCTTCCTTTTCTCAGGGGACGATGTCAAGAAAACCGTCGGCATGCTGTCAGGTGGAGAGCGGGCGCGTCTACTCTTGGCCAAGCTGTCCATGGAAAACAACAATTTCTTGATTCTCGATGAGCCGACCAACCACTTGGACATTGATAGCAAGGAAGTACTGGAAAATGCCTTGATTGATTTTGATGGGACCCTGCTCTTTGTCAGCCACGACCGCTACTTTATCAATCGGGTGGCTACACAGGTTTTGGAACTCTCAGAAGAGGGCTCGACCCTTTACCTAGGAGACTATGACTATTATCTGGAGAAGAAAGCAGAGTTAGAGGCCCTTGCTGCAGCGCAAGCAGAAGCTGAGCCCGCTTCTTCAACGGAAGAAGTCACTGGCAATGACTATCACCTGCAAAAGCAAAATCAAAAGGAACTCCGCAAAATCACCCGCCGCATTGAGCAATTGGAAGCAGAGATGGAAGAGCTAGATCAAAAAATCCAAGACATCACCGAAACCATGCATAGCACCAACGATGCAGCCGACTTAGTTCAACTCCAGAGTGACCTGGACCAACTGACTGTCCAGCAGGAAGCAGTTATGGAAGAATGGGCAGAACTGTCAGAGCAGGTGGAATAAATGGAAGATTTAGTCAAAGTTTTTCGGGAATTTCGAATCAGTAAAAATTATTCGTTAAAAGAAGCTGTAGGCCACCAATGAAACCGGCGAACTCATGGAGAGCCAGCAGCAAATCGACCAGCTGACCGCCGCCCAAGAAGAAGCCATGATAGAATGGGAAGAACTAGCGGAGAAAGTGTAGTTTTCTAATTTGCCTAAGGAGAACATTGTGATGACTGAAAATGATTGGTTTATGAAGCAGATTAAAGGTGTAGCCGATATTATTGGTACAACTTTGCGCCTGCAGATTCAGAATTTAGATTTGGGGCAGTATGAGGATGAGGAAGGAAAATTCATCAACGGGAATCACTATCTTCAGCAAGTTTTAGAAGAGCAGCGCTTTGCGGAGGCCATTTCTTTTGTTGAAGAGCAGATGAAACGCCTACCTCTTCATCAGTATGATCTATTGGTTGATTGGCTGATTTCTTACTTAAGACAATTAGATTTTTCCGTTAAAGAAGAACATGGATTCTACGAAGGATATTTGCAAGAGTTAGAAAGGTACTTAAAGGAATTTAAGTGGTAATCAAATGGAAGATTTAGGCAAAGTTTTTCGTGAATTTCGAATCAGTAAAAATTATTCGTTAAAAGAAGCTGCAGGAGAAGCTTGCTCGACCTCCCAGTTATCCCGTTTTGAATTGGGGGAGTCGGATCTAGCTACGTCGCGCTTCTTTGAAATTTTGGACAATATCCATGTGACTGTTGAGAATTTTATGGATAAGGCCAGAAATTTCCAACACCATGAGCATGTGGCCTTGATGGCTCAGATTATTCCGCTTTACTATGCAAATGATATTGCTGGTTTTCAAAGGCTTCAAGGAGAACAACTTGAAAAGGCTAAAGGTTCGACCAGTCCCCTTTATTTTGAATTGAACTGGATTTTGTTACAAGGGCTGATTTGCCAGAGAGATGCCAGCTACACGATGAACCAACGTGATCTGGAAAAGGTGGCAGATTATCTCTTTCAAACGGAAGAATGGACCATGTATGAGTTGATCCTCTTTGGCAATCTTTATAGCTTTTATGATGTGGATTATGTCACTAGGCTTGGTAGAGAAGTGATGGAGCGGGAAGATTTCTACAAGGAAATTGGTCGCCATCGAAAACTGGTCTTGATTCTAGCCCTCAATTGTTACCAGCATTGTTTAGAACACCGTTCTTTTGAAAGTGCTAGTTATTTTGAGGCCTCTGTGGAAAAGATTATCGGGAAGAGCATCAAACTCTACGAACGCAATGTCTTTCATTACCTCAAGGGATTTGCCCTCTATCAGAAGGGACAAGAGAAAGAAGGGAGTCAGCAAATGCAAGAGGCTATGCATATTTTTGATGTGCTAGGTCTTCCAGAGCAGGTAGCTTACTATCAAGAACACTTTGATAAATTTGTAATAGATGAATGTTCCTAAATAGGAGAGAGATAAAGGAGATTTTATGAACCGACATGCGGTCCAATTAATTAGTCGTGGAGCGATTACCAAAATTGGAAATATGCTCTATGATTATGGGAATAGTGTCTGGCTGGCCTCAATGGGGACTATAGGAAAGACGGTATTAGGAATCTATCAGATTTCTGAGTTAGTGACAGGGATCCTCGTGAATCCTTTTGGAGGGGTGATTTCAGACCGTTTTTCTCGTCGCAAGATTTTGATGACGACCGACTTGGTGTGTGGTCTCCTGTGTTTGACGATTTCTTTTATCAGAAATGATCGTTGGATGATTGCGGCTCTTATTTTTGCCAATATTGTTCAGGCCATTGCCTTTGGTTTTTCTCGACCTGCCAATAAAGCCATTATTACAGAAGTTGTGGAGAAAGAAGAGATTGTAACCTATAATGCGCACTTGGAGCTGGTCTTACAAGTTGTTAGTGTCAGTTCTCCCGTGTTTTCTTTCCTAGTTCTACAATTTGCCAGTCTCCATGCGACCCTCTTACTAGATGCGCTGACCTTTTTCATTGCCTTTGTCCTAGTGGCATTCCTTCCGAAAGAAGTAGCAAAGGTTCGAGAAAAGAAACAGTTTACGAGGAAAGATATTTTTTCTGATATCAAGGAGGGGTTAGACTATATCTGGCATCAGAAAGACATTTTCTTTCTCTTGTTGGTGGCTTCCGGCGTTAATTTCTTTTTTGCGGCTTTTGAGTTTTTACTTCCATTTTCCAATCGACTTTACGGGGGCAAGGGGGCTTATGCGACCATCTTAACATTGGGAGCTATTGGATCTATTCTAGGAGCACTTGTTGCCAATAAAATTACATCAAGTATGAAAATTCTCCTGTTTTTGCTTATCATGGCAGGTGTAGGAGTGTTCATGATGGGCTTGCCTCTTCCAACTTATCTTTCCTTTTCGGGAAATCTGGTCTGTGAATTTTTTGTGACCATTTTCGACATCCACGTTTTTACTCAAGTGCAAACCAAGGTGGAAGATGATTATCTGGGGAGAGTCTTGAGTACGATTTATACTTTGGCTGTTCTCTTTATGCCTATCGCCAAAGGTTTGATGACTTGGTTGCCAAGTGTCCGTGTAGAATCCTTTCTCCTGATTGGAGCTGGAGTTATTCTCTTTTCACTCTTGGCACAAGTAGTCGCCAAGCAGCTTCAATCAAAAGAACAGTAGGTACCCTTTTATAAAATTGTAATTTATTAATTTTCCCAAATAAGGGACAAAATGAAAACCTCTTTCATGAACTGATACAATAGTTTCAGAAAATGAAGGAGGTTTTTTTATGAAGCGACATGCAGTCCAATTAATTGCTCGTGGGGCGATCAATAGAATGGGAAATATGCTCTATGATTATGGGAACAGTGTCTGGCTGGCCTCGATGGGGACGGTGGGAAAGACGGTATTAGGGATTTATCAGATTTCTGAACTCGTCACCTCCATTCTAGTCAATCCATTTGGAGGGGTGATCTCAGATCGTTTTTCCCGTCGCAAGATTTTGATGACAACAGACTTGATTTGTGGGATTCTCTGTCTGGTCATTTCTTTTATCAGAAATGATAGCTGGATGATTGCAGCCCTGATTGTTGCCAATATTGTTCAGGCCATTGCCTTTGCATTTTCTCGTACGGCCAACAAAGCCATCATCACTGAGGTCGTAGAGAAAGAAGAGATTGTGACCTATAATGCCCGCTTGGAGTTGGTTTTACAGGTTGTAGGAGTCAGTTCTCCGGTGCTTTCTTTCCTTGTTTTACAATTTGCAAGTCTTCATCTGACGCTCTTACTAGATGCGCTGACTTTTTTCATCGCTTTTGCCCTAGTGGCATTCCTTCCGAAAGAAGAAGCCAAAGTTCAAGAAAAGAAACAGTTCACGGGAAAAGATATTTTTTCTGATATCAAGGATGGATTGCACTATATCTGGCATCAGAAAGAGATTTTCTTCCTCCTCTTGGTGGCTTCCAGTGTCAATTTCTTTTTTGCGGCTTTTGAGTTTTTACTCCCATTTTCCAATCGACTCTACGGAGTAAAGGGTGCTTATGCGACCATCTTAACGTTAGGAGCTATTGGTTCCATCATCGGAGCCTTGATCGCTAATAAATTTAAATCAAGTATGGAGATGCTTCTCTTCTTATTGATTTTAACAGGAGTGGGAGTGTTCATGATGGGCTTGCCCCTTCCTCCTCTTCTTTCCTTTTCTGGAAACTTAGTCTGTGAACTCTTTATGACGATTTTTAATATCCACTTTTTTACCCAAGTGCAAACCAAGGTAGAAGGAGACTACCTGGGCAGGGTCTTAAGCACCATTTTTACATTAGCCATTCTCTTTATGCCTGTGGCTAAAGGCTTGATGACCTGGTTACCAAGTGTCCGAGTAGAATCCTTTCTCCTGATTGGAGCTGGAGTTATTCTCTTTTCACTCCTAGCACAAGTAGTCGCAAAAAAATTGCATGCAAAAAGACATTAGAAAAGCATGAAAAAAGCACCGATCGGTGCTTTTTTAGTTGTTATTTTTTTCTTCTATTTTAACTTCTTTCTTTTCTTCCTCTAGTTGCTTTTGAGTGCTCTTGAGTTCTTTTTTTAGTGAGAAGCCCTTTGAAAAATTAACCAAGGTCATGACAAATGCACCCAAGAGGACACAGAGCAAGATCAGAATGATCAAGGGCAATTTAAATTGGACCAAGAGGAAATTCACAGTGACTGATTGCATGTTTGCAAGGGAAATACCAGCAATCAATAAAATTAAAAGTAATAAAGCAATGTAGTGTAGATTATTTTTGTTCATCATTATCTCCTTATTGTTCAGTCGGTACCTTGCTTTTCACATCAGCGTATTCTTCCGGCTGCTCTAGGCTTAGAATCTCCTCATAAGCCGGTAGGGAAAGGTCCTTGCCATATTTATTTTTTAAGGCAGTGCTCACTAGGCGATAGGCCAAATTGGCATTTCGGGACAAGATAGGACCGTGGAAGTAGCTCCCAAAGACGTTTTTGTAATGAACGCCTTCGCAACCATCTTCTTTGTTGTTCCCATTTCCGTAGACGACCTTGCCCAACGGTTTTTCATCCTCTGCTAAGAAGGTCCGACCTTGGTGGTTTTCAAAACCATAATAGGTCTCGTTAAACTCTTCATTATGGATCTTGATGTCGCCAATGTAGCGATTGTTTTCTTGGTTGAGCGTATAGTGGCCCATAATGCCAAGTCCCTCAATGCGTTTGCCAGAAGCTTCAATGTAGTATTGGCCTAGAAGCTGAAAGCCACCACAGATAGCAAGGACTACACCATCGTCATGAATGAAGCGTTCGAGGTCTTCTTTTTTATCTGGTAGATCCTCGGATACAATGGTCTGTTCGTAGTCTTGCCCGCCGCCGAAAAAGGCGATATCGTAGGCATCAGGGTCGAACCGGTCTTTGAGAGAGACGATATCAACAGTGACATGGGCTCCAAGCTTTTCCGCAACGTACTTGAGCATGAGGATATTCCCATTGTCCCCATAGGTATTCATTAAGTTGCCATAGAGATGGGCAATACGCAGGCTGTAGGGATACTGTGCCTGATCAGAAGATTCTAGGGAAGTATAAGTCATTAGTGCATCTCCTTTTCAATCAGGTGTTCTTGGGCCAAAAGTTCACGGAATTCTAGCATGGCTGTATAGGTAGCTAAAATGTAAGCGTGAGGGGTTTCCTGTTGCTGGATGCGTTGGAAAACCTCTTTTAATTCAGCCATTTCTGTGATCTTTTCTGCAGGATAGCCAGTGACCCGAAGTCGCCGAGCAATCTCAGAGTGGCGCACTCCGCCAGCATTGATCTCTGGAATGTCCATCTGGGTGATTTGCTCAAAGTCTGCATCCCAAATCCAGCTTGTATCGATTCCGTCTGCATAATTCGCATTGAGAAGAACGGACAAGCTAAAGGAATAAGGGGCTAGTTTGATCATTTCAATGGCTTGGGTCGCACCAACCGGATTTTTAATCAGGACCAAGGTACATTCCTTATCCCCAATCTTAAAGGTTTCCTGACGACCAAAGACAGCGCGACTGCGATCAAATCCTTGCTTAATGACTTCAGGTTGCACTCCAAAGAATCCAGCAACAGAGACAGCTGCTAAGGCATTATAGATGTTGTAGAGACCACCGATATTGATGTGGTAATCTTGCCCTTGGATCCGGAATTGGGAAGAGCGCTGGGTTAATGAGAGGAGATCCGATACGGCATAAGTCAGAGAAGGCCTGTGGAAACCACAGTGCTCACAGATATAATCCCCAAGATTAGCATAGGTATTGAGCTTGTACTGGAGGATGTTGTGGCAATGCGGACAGAGGATTCCTTCCGTATTGTAATGAGCTAGTTGTGGCTCTGATTTGTCAGTATCAAATCCATAATATTGGATCGGATTGGATAAGGTCTGACTATTAAAGAGCGGACTATCACCATTTAACAAGACTGTTGCAGTTGGGACCTTGTGAATAGCATCCAAAATCATTTGGTAGGTCGTATAGATCTCTCCATAGCGGTCCATCTGGTCCCGGAAAATATTAGTGACCACAAAAAGGCTGGGCTTAATATAATCACAAATCCGAGAGAGGCTGGCCTCGTCAATTTCAAGTACCGCAATCGGTCGATTTGCTTTCGAATGCTTAGCACGTAAGAAGGTCGTTGTAATCCCAGAGATCATATTGGCCCCACTTGGATTGGTCAAAATAGGTCCAAAAGCTTCTTGGAGAATACCTACTGTTAGCGCAGTGGTCAGGGTTTTTCCATTTGTCCCTGTAATCACAACAATCTCATAGTTTTTTGCCAGTTGACTGAGAATATCTTTATCAAATTTGAGGGCTACTTTACCTGGTAGGGTTGATCCCCGCCCCATCTTTTCTAGAATAGAGCCGGAAAGCTTTCCTGCCAGAAGGCCCAAGGTTGTATTTATCTTCATAAATCATATTTTATCATAAAAAGCATCAGAAGGTTACAGAAAAATCTGTTGAAACGTGTTATAATAAGATGATGTCTTTTAGAGAAGTGGTAGGTATGAGAATATGAATATTCAACAGTTTTCAAATCCACAATTTTGGACCAGTTTGTTCCCAAATTGGTGGAGTGTTATTATCAATATCATCGATATTGCCCTGGTGGCTTGGTTGCTGTATTTTTTGATCAAGGCCATCGTCGGGACCAAGATCATGATTTTGGTGCGTGGAGTTATTATCTTTTTCTTGGCTCAATTTTTAGCCAATTTTTTGGGTTTAACGACTATTTCTTGGCTGATCAATCAAGTGATTACCTATGGGGTTATCGCGCTGGTTGTGATTTTCTCCCCTGAAATTCGGATTGGCTTAGAGCGTTTAGGTCGGGCGACAGAATTTTTTACGACGAGTGAAGTCAGTCAGGAAGAGAAAATGGTACAGGCCTATGTCAAGGCAGTGGCTTATATGAGCCCACGTAAGATTGGTGCCTTGGTAGCTATTCAAGGGGCCAGAACCCTTCAGGAATACATTTCCACAGGGATTCCACTAGATGCGGAAATTTCAGGAGAATTGCTGATTAATATCTTCATTCCTAATACTCCTTTGCACGATGGAGCGGTCATTGTCCGCAATGATAAAATTGCCGTTTCTTGTGCCTACCTGCCCTTGACGGAAAATACCGGAATTTCAAAAGAGTTCGGAACGCGTCACCGCGCAGCCATTGGTTTGTCTGAAGTTTCGGATGCCTTTACCTTTGTGGTATCAGAAGAAACGGGCGGGATCTCTATGACCTATAATGGAACCTTCCGACACGATTTAACTTTAGAAGAGTTCGAGGCAGAATTGAGATCCTTCTTGGTTCCTGAAGAGAATAAAACGAGTAGTTGGAAAGAGCGTCTATTTGGGAGGGTAACAAAATGAGATCGAAAAAAGAATTTCTTTATGTTTTTGCCTCCGTCTTATTGTCCTTTATCTTGTTTATTAATGCGTCATCCTTTAATTTTCAAAATAATAGTAGTGCTAGACAAGTAAGTTCAGAGACCTACACCAATACCTTGACCAATATTCCGATTGATGCCAAGTACAATGACAAGACATACTTTGTCAGTGGGTTAACATCGGAAGTAACAGTCTTTCTAAAGGGTTCAAACCGGGTCGCTCTAGCAAGCGAAATGCAGCCGGGAACTCGGAAGTTTCGCGTGGTAGCGGATCTTCGTAAGGCCAAGGAAGGTACCGTTGAAGTGCCGTTGATTGTGGAAGATCTTCCGGCTGGTTTGACCGCAACCGTAGAGCCTCAGAAAGTTTCTGTAAAAATCGGGAAGAAAGCGAAAAAATCGTTTGCGGTCAGGGCTACGATCCCGGACAATCAAATTGTGGATGGAATAACGGTTTCGGATATTTCTCTTGAAACCACCAAGGTAGAAGTGACCAGCGATCAAGAAACCTTGAGTCGCATTGATCATGTCCAAGCGGTCTTCCCATCCAGTGAGATCATTAGTGGAAATTATAGCGGAACTATTTCCTTAAATGCAGTAGATGCCCAAGGAAATGTTCTACCAGGTTTGGTCAAGCCGAGTGAAACACGGATTCAAGTGACCACAAAGAGTAGCTCGTCTACGTCAAGCTCAAGCAGCTCGTCGTCGACCTCCTCCAGTTCAAGTAATTAGAAAGTAAAAAAGGTAATGAAGAATGGGTAAATATTTTGGGACGGACGGTGTCCGTGGAGAAGCAAATGTAGAATTAACGCCAGAATTGGCTTTTAAACTAGGCCGTTTCGGTGGCTATGTCTTGAGCCAACACGAAGAAGAAACGCCCTTGGTATTTGTTGGACGTGATACGCGTATTTCTGGTGAAATGTTAGAGCATGCCTTAATTGCTGGCCTCTTATCTGTTGGGATTCGTGTCTACAAGTTGGGTGTGATTGCAACACCAGGTGTTGCTTATCTAGTTCGTACGGAAAAAGCCAGCGCCGGAGTGATGATTTCTGCTAGCCACAATCCAGCCTTGGATAATGGCATCAAATTCTTTGGTGGTGATGGCTTCAAATTGGATGACGATCGCGAACTTGAAATTGAAGCCTTGCTTGATGCGGCTGAAGATACGCTTCCACGTCCAAGTGCCCAAGGTTTAGGAACGGTCATGGAATATCCAGAAGGGTTGCGTAAGTATCAAGAATTCCTTGTATCGACAGGCGTTCAACTTGAGGGCATGCACGTAGTCTTAGATACAGCAAATGGTGCAGCCTCTACTAGTGCCCGTCAAATCTTTGCAGATTTGGGAGCTCAGTTGACCGTCATAGGTGAAAACCCGGATGGTTTGAACATCAATGATGGGGTTGGTTCTACTCACCCAGAGCATTTGCAGGAGAAAGTGAAAGAAGTAGGCGCAGCGATTGGTCTTGCCTTTGACGGAGACAGCGATCGCTTGATTGCTGTTGATGAAAATGGAGAGATTGTAGACGGAGATAAGATCATGTACATCATCGGTTCTTATCTTTCAAGCAAGGGCTTGCTCGAAAAAAATACGATCGTCACAACTGTCATGTCCAATCTCGGCTTCCACAAGGCATTAGATGCAAAGGGAATTCAAAAAGAAATCACAGCTGTTGGAGACCGTTATGTGGTCGAAGAAATGCGCAAATCAGGATACAATCTTGGTGGTGAACAATCTGGTCACGTAGTCATCATGGATTACAACACAACAGGTGATGGTCAATTAACAGGCGTTCAATTGACAAAAATCATGCAAGAAACCGGCAAGAAATTATCTGAATTGGCTGCTGAAGTAACCATTTATCCACAAAAACTGGTCAATATTCGGGTTGAAAATAGCATGAAAGACAAGGCGATGGAAGTGCCTGCTATTCGTGAAATCATTGAAAAAATGGAAGCAGAAATGGTAGGAAATGGCCGCATCCTCGTGCGTCCAAGTGGAACTGAACCCCTCCTTCGAGTGATGGCAGAAGCACCAACACATGAAGAAGTGGACTACTATGTAGATACCATTGCTGCAGTTGTCCAAGCAGAAATTGGTCTTTAAATCTATAAAAAATAGCTCGCAAACAGGCGAGCAGAGGAGGAATTTATGAAACAGGTCCGTCAAATTGTATGGTCACTTGTCTTAGTGCTAACGATTCTATTCACAGCTGGTTTGACTAAAACAATTCAGGCCGCTGAAGTCTCGTCTTATACACAGACAGCACGCTTAACGAAAGATGGCAATCCTTTAACGAATGGGAGCAAGGTGTTGACGAATGAAAAATTGTCAGCAAGCATTTCTTTGGCCTTCCCTGATTCGCAAGCCATTCAAGCTGGTGATACTTTAACAATTAGCTTACCAAAAGAATTAACCCTCTACACAGCATTGGAATTCAATGTTCTTGAGGAAGGCCAATCAAATGGTCAAACTGTGGGGAAAGCGGTTGTTAATACAGGTAAGAAAACAGTGACCGTTACCTTTAATGATTATTTCGTATCTCATCCACTTAATAAACGAGTTGCCTTGCATTTTGATGTAAAAGTAGACTCCGAAGTGGTTACTAAAACATCTCCAATCCAATTTAAACTTGGAAATACGGATTTTTCATTGAATTATGAAAAGACTGATGGAGAAGCTGGAGACTATGAGATGAAATATGGCTACCAAGATAAGTCTGATCCGACCATTGTCAAATGGCGTATTCTCTTAAATGCTCGTCAAGATATCCTCCGTGGAATGGTCATTAAAGACAAATTTGGAGATGGTTTAACTCTAGTTGAAGGTAGCTTGCGTGCTGTTCGATATAATCCTGTAGAAGGTGGCATTAAGAATGAAGCGCAGATTTTAAATCTTCCAGTTCTTGATAACTTTACTAAAAAAGCGGTTTTTGAAAAGAATGCAGATGGCAAAATTACTGGCTTTACCATTAATTTTGGAGATAACTACAACTGGCCAATGTATATCGAATATTCGACCAAAGTAGCTCCTGGTACAAAAGTAGGTGATCTTGTTCATAACGCGTTAACATGGACAGCAACCAATTTCCCAGCACCTCGTAGCTTAACCCGCGAAGTGAGATTAGAATCAGGATCTGGCGAAGGATTGGGTGAGAAAGACCAAACCCCTCCGACCCCAAATCCAGAGCCATCTAAACCACAACCGGATCCAGAGCCATCTAAACCGCAACCGGATCCAAAACCAGATCCAGAGCCATCTAAACCACAACCAGATCCAAAACCAAGTCCGAATCCAGATCCAAAATCATCAACCTCATCATCTTCATCAAGTTCTAGCTATTCATCAACTTCTGTCAAAGAAGAAGAAGCTCCAAAACCTGGTAAGAAAAAAGTTCTTCCAAGTACAGGTGAAAAGATGACACCGGTTGTTCTTGTCATGGGTGTCTTACTGGCAGTTCTTTCTGTTAGTGTTTTACGAGTAAGAAAAGATTCCTAAATCTATCCATAAAGAGGCTGGGACAAAAGTCCTAGCCTCTTAATTGTTTTTGGATTGTCGAGCAAGACGCAGTGGTTGAGTGGGCTCTACTACGCTGATTTCATCAGCTTTTACAGCCCTACTCAACTGTGCGGAGGTGGGACGACGAAATCGAATTCTAACGAATTACCGATTTCTGTCCCACTCTCTTTTGTGTAGGCTCGATTTGAAAAATCCCCTATTTCGTGGTAAAATAGGGCTAATGAATTTATAGTAATCGAGGTATTAGCAGTGGCTTTTGGAGATAACGGAAAACGTAAAAAAACACCATTTGAAATGATCACGATGGTGGTTATTGTGATTATGTTGATTGTAACGGTTGGTGCAATCTTTGCAACCGCAATTGGTGCTCTTTCTTATTAAGACGCACGCAGAAATAAAGGAAATCATCTATTTATGAGTATGTTTTTAGATACAGCCAAGATTAAGGTCAAGGCTGGAAATGGCGGCGATGGCATGGTGGCCTTTCGCCGTGAAAAATATGTCCCTAATGGCGGACCTTGGGGTGGTGATGGAGGTCGTGGTGGCAATGTCATCTTCGTAGTAGACGAAGGCTTGCGCACTCTGATGGACTTCCGTTATAACCGGCATTTCAAAGCCCAAAATGGGGAAAAAGGAATGACCAAAGGGATGCACGGACGGGGAGCAGAAGATCTCTATGTTCGGGTTCCTCAAGGAACGACCGTCCGAGATGCCGAGACTGGCAAGGTCATTACGGACCTAGTTGAAAATGGACAAGAGTACATTGTCGCCCACGGTGGCCGTGGCGGACGTGGAAACATTCGTTTTGCCACTCCTAAAAATCCAGCCCCAGAGATTTCTGAGAATGGGGAACCTGGTCAGGAACGCGAACTCGAATTAGAACTCAAGGTTTTGGCAGATGTTGGTTTGGTTGGTTTCCCTTCTGTTGGGAAATCGACCCTTCTCAGTGTCATCACTTCAGCTAAGCCAAAGATTGGGGCCTATCATTTTACAACCATCGTGCCAAACTTGGGAATGGTTCGGACGCCATCTGGTGAATCCTTTGCAGTCGCAGACCTTCCTGGATTAATTGAGGGAGCTAGCCAAGGTGTTGGACTTGGAACCCAGTTCCTTCGCCACATCGAGCGCACACGGGTTATCTTGCATGTTATTGATATGTCAGCGAGTGAAGGACGCGATCCTTATGAAGATTATGTTCAAATCAATAAAGAGCTTGAAACCTATAATCTTCGTTTGATGGAGCGGCCTCAGATTATCGTGGCAAATAAAATGGACATGCCAGAGAGCCAAGAAAACTTGAAAGAATTCAAGAAGAAATTGGCAGCCAATTACGATGAATTTGATGAACTGCCACAGATCTTTCCGATCTCTAGTTTGGCGCATCAAGGTTTGGACAACTTGTTAGAAGCAACGGCAGAATTGTTAGACAAAACACCAGAATTCCTCTTGTATTCAGAAGACGAAATGGCCCAAGAAGAAGTCTACTATGGCTTTGATGAAGACCAGCCAGCCTTTGACATCAGTCGGGATGACGATGCCGCTTGGGTCTTGTCTGGTGAAAAACTTGAAAAACTCTTTAATATGACGAATTTCGATCGTGATGAAGCGGTCATGAAATTTGCTCGTCAATTGCGTGGCATGGGGGTTGATGAAGCTCTCCGTGCGCGTGGGGCAAAAGATGGCGATATCGTCCGGATCGGTAAATTTGAATTTGAGTTTGTAGATTAGGATAGATCCCCAGCGGATCAAGGATTCCAAATAAGAAGTGAGGCTTTTTCAGTGGGAGATAAACCAATATCTTTTCGAGATGAAAATGGAAATTTTGTTTCAGCAGCCGATGTTTGGAATGCTGAAAAACTAGAAGAACTCTTTAATACGCTAAATCCTAAGCGCAAGTTGCGCCTACAAAGGGAAAAATTAGCAAAAGAAAACCAGCAGAAGTAAATAGACTTGGAGAATACTATGGCAAAAACAATTCATACAGATAAAGCACCTGCAGCAATTGGACCTTATGTTCAAGGGAAAATCGTAGGCAATCTTCTCTTTGCAAGCGGACAAGTTCCCTTGTCACCTGAAACAGGTGAAATCATTGGAGAAACCATCCAAGAACAAACAGAGCAAGTCTTAAAGAACATTGGGGCTATTTTGGAAGAGGCTGGGACAGACTTCGACCACGTGGTGAAAACCACTTGTTTCTTAAGTGATATGAATGACTTTGTACCTTTTAATGAGGTCTATAAAACAGTCTTTACCACAGAGTTTCCAGCTCGATCTGCTGTTGAAGTAGCACGCCTGCCACGTGATGTGAAGGTTGAAATTGAAGTTATTGCGGAATTAAAGTCCTAATAACCATTCAAAGACAAAAAGACAGAGTGGAGAGCAGGAAACTGTAGGCCACTCTGTTTTATTTATGGGAGGAGAAAATGACAGAAAGTAAGATTCAACTGGTCATGGTAACCGGGATGAGCGGTGCTGGAAAGACCGTCGCCATCCAATCGTTTGAGGACTTGGGTTACTTTACCATCGATAATATGCCACCGGCGCTCTTGCTGAAATTTATTGAGCTCATGCGCCACAGTCCCGATAACAATAAATTAGCCGTTGTTGTGGATATGCGGAGCCGTTCTTTTTTCAATGAAATTCGCACCATTTTGGATGAATTGGACAACCAAGAAGACCTCGATTTCAAGGTCTTGTTCTTGGATGCCACTGATAGTGAGTTGGTAGCACGATACAAGGAAACACGTCGTAGCCACCCACTAGCAGCAGATGGCCGTGTTTTAGATGGGATTACCCTAGAGCGCGAGCTCTTGTCTCCTTTAAAAAATATCAGTCAAAATGTGGTGGACACGACTGAGTTGACGCCCCGTAATCTGAGAAAAACGATTGCAGAGCAATTTGCCAGTCAAGATAATCAGCCAGATTTTCGGGTTGAGGTCATGTCATTTGGTTTCAAATACGGCCTTCCGATCGATGCTGACCTCGTCTTTGACGTGCGTTTTCTTCCAAATCCCTACTATAAATTGGAGCTTCGGAATTTAACCGGTCAAGATCCAGCTGTCTATGATTATGTCATGGATCACCCTGAATCAGAGGACTTTTACCGTCATCTCCATGACTTAATCGTTCCTATTTTACCGTCTTATAAACGAGAAGGTAAATCCGTTCTCACCATCGCCATGGGCTGTACTGGAGGTCAACACCGTTCAGTAGCCTTTGCAGAGCGCTTAGCGCATGATTTAGAAAAAAATTGGCAGGTCAATTGCAGTCATAGAGACAAGGACAGACGGAAAGAAACGGTGAATCGCTCATGAGAAAACCTAAAGTAACCGTTATTGGAGGAGGGACAGGGATTTCTGTTATTCTCGATAGTCTAAGAAAGAAACCGGTCGAGATCACTGCCATTGTAACTGTTGCAGATGATGGCGGTAGCTCAGGTGAATTGCGGAAGAACATCCAAAAATTGACACCACCTGGGGATCTTCGAAATGTCTTGGTTGCCATGTCAGATATGCCTCGTTTTTATGAGAAAGTCTTTCAATACCGCTTTGCGGAGGATGATGGTCCTTTGGCTGGGCACCCTTTGGGAAACTTGATTATTGCAGGGATTTCAGAGATGCAAGGCTCGACCTATAATGCCATGCAGTTGTTGACTAAGTTCTTTCATACAACCGGCAAGATCTATCCGTCGAGTGATAGTCCCTTGACCCTTCATGCCGTTTTTCAAGATGGAAAAGAAGTGGTAGGAGAAAGCCACATTGCCAACTACACCGGCATGATTGATCATGTTTATGTGACCAATACCTTTGATCAAGAGCGCCCAAAAGCTAGTAAGAAAGTGGTGGAAGCGATTCTTGAAAGTGATATGGTCGTCTTAGGTCCTGGTTCGCTCTTTACCTCGATCCTTCCTAATTTGATGATCGATGAGATTGGGAAAGCCATCCTTGAAACCAAGGCCCAAGTGGCTTATGTTTGTAACATCATGACCCAAAGAGGAGAAACCGAGCATTTCACAGATAGCGACCACGTTGCCGTGCTCCATAAACATTTGGGAGAGAAGTTCATTGATACCGTCCTTGTCAATATCAATCAGGTTCCCGCAGCCTACATGAACAGCAATAAATTTGATGAATACTTAGTGCAGGTAGAGCATGATTTTAAGGGCTTGCGATCGCAAGTGCCTCAAGTGATTTCTTCCGATTTCTTAAAGCTGGTCAACGGGGGAGCTTTTCATGATGGTGAAAAAGTGGTCGAAGAGCTGATGCAGATCGTGCAGGTGAGAAAATGAGTTTTACGGTTCGTGTCAAAGAAGAATTATTGTCTCTCAAGCGATTTGAAAAGAGTGAATTAGCTGCCATTATCAAGATGTCTGGAAGTCTTGGGATTTCAATGGGGGGCTTGACGCTCTCGGTGACGACAGAAAATGCCAAGATCGCTCGCCATATCTATGAATTGTTGCATCATTTTTATGAGGCCAAATCGGATATTCGCCACCACCAAAAAACCAATTTGAAAAAAAATCGTGTTTACACAGTATTCTTGGATGAAAAGGTGGAAGCGATTCTTGCTGACTTGCATTTGGCAGATGCCTTTTTTGGGATTGAGACAGGCATTGATGCCAGTGTTTTAGAAGATGAAGTAGCCAGTCGTGCTTATCTTCGGGGGGCTTTTCTGTCGAGTGGTTCCATCAAGGATCCTGAAAAAGGGAAGTACCAGTTGGAAATTCATTCTGTTTATACAGACCACGCGGAAGGAATTGCCCTTCTCATGCAAGGATTTTTACTAGATGCGAAAACCATCGAGCGGAAAAAAGGAGTGGTAACCTATCTGCAACGAGCGGAAGATATTATTGATTTTCTAATTGTGGTAGAGGCCATGCAAGCCATGCAGGAATTTGAGTCCATCAAGGTTATGAGAGAGACGCGTAATGACCTCAATCGGGCCAATAATGCCGAGATGGCCAATATCCAGCGCACAGTTACTGCTAGCATGAAAACCATTAATAATATTAGTAAAATTGTGGATACGGTCGGCCTAGGGAGTTTACCAAGTGACCTGCAAGAAGTTGCCTATATCCGGATGAACCATCCAGATTATTCTATCCAGCAGATTGCCGATAGCTTGCAACAATCTATTTCAAAAAGCGGTGTCAATCACCGCTTGCGTAAGATCAATAAGATCGCAGACGATTTAGACAAATAAAAAAGGCCAAAGGCCTTTCATAATGAGGTTAAAGTCTTTTTAAAAACTTTCCTTAGGTGAGTACGGACGTCAGCGAACTTCATAGAAGTTCCATGACTAAATTAAGATACAGAGGGCGTCTGCGGATAAAGTCAAAATAGGAAGTTTGACGCAGAATCTTTCGATTCTAGGAGAACTTATCTTTTTGACACAATCCGCAGCCCTTGTTCAATTTGTATTGAGCCCCTTCGCTCTTTAATTTCTGGGCTCAGGCTAAAACAGTTTCCCAAACTGTTTTACTCTCAAAACTCCCGAGTGCCTGAAACGTATTGTTTCAGGCACTTTTCTCACAGCGGAAAGTTTTTGTATTTTCTTGATTCAAACTAAAAATAGGAACTCATTTTTACTTCTTTGCAGAATCGATTAACTTAAAATAGTTTGACTTCAATTTAAAAAAGGCCAAAGGCCTTTTTTATTATAAACTTGTTGAGTGGGTTGGTTGGACTTTTTTATCTGGATAGATGTAGTTGATGGCATTGTTTACGGCTGTTGGAGCTTCCCCCAGACCTGTAGCGATGAGATCAATCTTTCCTTCGTAGAAGCAGCAGTCTCCACAGGCATAAATTCCAGGAAGGCTGGTTTCTTGTTTTTGGTTCACCTTGATTTTATGGCGTTGCAATTCTACACCCCATTCTTTTAAGTTTCCGATTGAAGATTTAAAGCCATAGTTGACAAATAAGTGATCAATCGGGATGAGTTCTGTTTCATCGGATTTGACTTTTGTGATTTCAAGGTGTGTGGCATGACCATTTTCTCCAATCAAGCGGCTAGGAACAAATGGTGTTTTGATGCTGACAGAAGATTGCTTGAGTTCTTCTACACTGTGTTCTAGGGCACGGAAGTTGTCCCGACGGTGAACGATTGTAGTTGGAGCAATCTTGTCAAAAGCAAGAGCCCAGTCCACAGCAGAGTCCCCACCACCAAGGACGGTCACCTGTTGTCCTTCATATTGTTGGATGTTTGATACGTGATAGTGGACGTTATCAAAGGTATCAGCCCCCTCGATATCAAGAGCACGTGGTTTAAAGGCACCGCCACCCATGGCAATGATGACTGCTTTAGACTGATGCACTTGGCGAGAAGTAGTGATAATGAAGAGGTCACCCTCTTTTTGAATATCCTCTACAGTTTCATTGAGGAAGATCGGTGTATCGAATCGTTTGACTTGCTCGATCAAGCGGTCGCTTAATTCTTCACCTGTTAAATTGGTAAAACCGGGTACATCGAGGATATTTTTTTCTGGATAGAGAATGGCTGGTTGCCCTCCAAGTTGAGGCAAGGAATCAATCAGTTTGACTTTAACTTGGCGCATATTGCCATAAAAAGCAGCAAACAGACCAACTGGTCCGCCCCCAACAATCGTAATATCATAAATTTCTGACATGGTATCTCCTTCAGGGTTTTCTATGTTTCCATTGTATCATAAAAAAAGTGAATTGAAAAAGTGATCATTGAAAAAGAACAGTGGGGGGAAAGAATAGAAAACTGTTAAAAGTTCTTGACAGCGTCCTTAAAGTGTGATAAAATGATTAAGATTTTAGGCTTGAAGGGAGTGAAAAATATGTCAAAAACAGTAGTACGTAAGAATGAATCTCTTGACGATGCTCTTCGTCGTTTCAAACGTGCGGTTACTAAAGCTGGTACTCTTCAAGAAACACGCAAACGTGAATTCTATGAAAAACCTTCTGTAAAACGTAAACGTAAATCAGAAGCAGCTCGTAAACGTAAAAAATTCTAATTGAATACAAGAACAGACTTCGGTCTGTTTTTTGTTTTTATCATCCGTTAAAGACAAAAAAACCGATCTTCTAGCTAGAAGATCGGATCTTTTTATCTGATTATTTGTTTGCAAGCAAGTCGCGGATTTCAGTAAGCAACTCTTCTTGAGTAGGAGCAGGAGCTTCTTCTTCGACAGCTTCTTCTTTTTTACCAAGGTTTTGAGCTTTTTCAGCAGCTTTCACTACGAAGAAAAGAACAGTACCAACAACAAGGAAGTTGATCACAGCGCTCAAGAAGCTACCGTATGCAACACCGTTCCATGACAAATTAGCAATCTTATCAACACCAGCAGCTTTCATAGCTGGTTTCAAAATAAGTGGAGTGATGATATCGTTAACAAGTGATGTTACGATAGCTCCAAATGCAGCTCCGATAACGACTGCTACAGCAAGGTCAACAATATTCCCACGAAGGAGAAAAGCTTTCAAATCTTTTAACATATCCTAAATATGTCCTTTCATAATAATTTTTTACTATGATAGTATAACGGAAAAATATTCGACTGACAAGGAATATGCCTCATTTTTTAAAATTAGTGATAAAGGTTGAAAATCTTTTCTTTTATGTGTGAAATCGGTAGGAAAAAATTTACTTTTACTAACTTTTAGTATAAAATATAAAGTGATAATCTATGGTAAAATGGAGGCACTGTTTATGGTTGATAAAGAGCTAATTGCAGAAATTAAAAACAGTGTAAACATTGTTGAAGTTATTGGAGAAGTTGTTTCTTTGACCAAGGCTGGCCGTAATTTTTTAGGGCTCTGTCCTTTTCATGGTGAAAAGACTCCTTCTTTTAATGTCGTTGAAGACAAGCAGTTTTACCATTGTTTCGGATGTGGTCGCTCGGGAGATGTCTTTAAGTTTATTGAGGAATACCGTGGAGTGGCTTTTATGGATGCGGTCCAGATCGTAGCAGAAAAAGCGGGTATTGCGCTTCAGTACCAAGCAAGGCCGGCTCAACCAACGTCTATCAATCCCAACCAAGAACTTTATGAGATTCATCAGGAAGCCAGTAAGTTCTACCAGGCGATTCTGATGACGACAAAGATGGGAGAAGAAGCGCGAAATTATCTGCATGAACGTGGATTGACGGATGAGGTCATCCGACATTTTCAATTGGGCTTAGCCCCAGCAGAAGGGAATTATCTCTATCGAAATCTCTCTGAGAAGTTCTCTGAGAAAGTGATTACCGATTCGGGGTTATTCACAATCTCAGATGCTGGAACAGTTTTTGATGCCTTTCAGGATCGGATTATGTTTCCTTTGACGGATGATAGTGGACGTGTCATTGCTTTTTCTGGTAGGCTGTGGAAACTAACGGATGATGGCAGTCATCAAGCCAAGTACAAGAATAGTCGAAGTACCCGTCTATTTAATAAGAGTTATGAACTTTATCATTTGGATCAAGCTAAGACGAGCGCCAAAAAGCAACATGAAATGTATATCATGGAAGGCTTTATGGATGTCATTGCGGCTTATCGAGCTGGGATTGAAAATGCAGTCGCCTCTATGGGGACAGCCTTGACACCAGAGCACGTCCAGCACCTGTCTCATTTTACCAAAAAGGTCATTCTGACCTATGATGGGGATAAGGCGGGACTTGAAGCAACCGCTAAGGCCTTGGATGTCTTGCAGGATCTGGAGTTGGAGATCGTCCGTATCCCTGATCAGATGGATCCCGATGAGTACCTCAAAAAGACCTCCCCAGAAGATCTAGCTTCCCTCTTGAAGAATTCGCGGATCAGTAAGGTTGAATTCTTGATGCACTACTGGAAACCCCAGTATATTGAGAACTTACAGGCACAGATTGAGTTTGTCGAGAAGCTGGCACCGATGATCGCCCAGACGCGCTCCATCACAGCGCAAAACACCTATATTTATAAGTTGGCAGATTTATTGCCAGACTTTGATTATTTGCAGATTGAGCAGATTGTCAATAATAGTCGCTTGCATCAACGGCAAGAAGAGCAAGAAGGTGGACGATCCAAAACGTCGAATTTTTCAGTGGAGCTCTTGCCGAATCGTGGGATGACGCGCTTGATCAAGGCGGAAAATCATTTGTTAAGTAGGATGAAGGATTTTCCAATGGTCCTCAATGATTACCGTTTGCGACCTGATTTTGCCTTCGACACGCCGGAGTTACAGATCTTGTATCAATTGCTCTGTCAAAATGGAGAAGTCACCTCTCAGGATTTATCTGAGCAGCCTGAAGGGGTCCAGCACGCCTGGTACCGCATGTTAGAAGAAGATTTACCAGATGAGATAGCAGATGGTGAGTTAGAAGAAGTAGAAGCGACACGGAATCGTGAGCTTCTTCGCAAAGAAAGTCAACAAATTGGAAATAAAGTGAAGGAAGCTTCCTCAATAGGGGATGCGGAAAAAGCTTTATTGGAACTCGAGCGTTTAATCGCTCAAAAAAGAAGAATGGAGTAAGAATGGCTAAAGAACAAAAAGATATTACAACATTGGACGTTCAAATTGCAGAATTTATTCGCAGCCACAAGAAAAGCGGAACTGCAACAGATGATGAAATTAATGACCAATTGGTTATTCCATTCACACTCGATGCAGATGGGATTGAAGATCTTTTGCAACGCATTCAAGATGCAGGGATTTCGATCACTGATAAAGACGGCAACCCAAGTGCGCGTGTGTTGAA
Organism: Streptococcus parasanguinis; assembly: GCF_047465465.1. Classification (GTDB taxonomy): domain Bacteria; phylum Bacillota; class Bacilli; order Lactobacillales; family Streptococcaceae; genus Streptococcus; species Streptococcus parasanguinis_AI. The sequence goes on from NZ_JASGZU010000001.1 coordinate 244,326, forward strand.
CAATGAGGAAGAGCCAGAATTGTCAGATGAAGAACTGCTTGGAAGCAACTCTGCTAAGGTCAATGACCCAGTACGGATGTACTTGAAAGAAATTGGGGTTGTTCCTCTTTTGACAAATGAAGAAGAACAAGAATTGGCTATCTTGGTGGAACAAGGTGATTTGGAAGCTAAGCAACGTCTAGCAGAAGCTAACCTTCGTTTGGTTGTATCCATTGCGAAACGTTACGTTGGTCGTGGAATGCAATTTTTGGATTTGATCCAAGAAGGAAACATGGGCTTGATGAAGGCGGTTGATAAGTTTGACTATACCAAAGGGTTCAAGTTCTCTACTTATGCTACTTGGTGGATCCGTCAGGCCATCACTCGTGCCATTGCAGACCAAGCCCGTACCATTCGGATTCCTGTTCACATGGTGGAAACCATTAACAAGTTGGTTCGTGAACAACGCAATCTCTTGCAAGAATTGGGACAAGACCCAACACCAGAACAAATCGCTGAACGTATGGATATGACACCAGACAAGGTGCGTGAAATCTTGAAGATTGCTCAAGAGCCTGTATCTCTTGAAACTCCAATCGGGGAAGAAGACGATAGCCACTTGGGCGATTTCATCGAAGATGAAGTGATTGAAAATCCTGTAGACTACACCACTCGTGTGGTACTACGCGAACAATTGGATGAAGTCCTCGATACCCTGACTGACCGGGAGGAAAATGTTTTGCGCCTTCGTTTTGGTCTCGATGATGGAAAAATGCGGACCTTGGAAGATGTGGGCAAAGTCTTCAACGTGACCCGTGAACGGATCCGTCAGATCGAAGCCAAAGCCCTCCGCAAACTCCGCCACCCAAGCAGAAGCAAACCATTACGTGACTTTATAGAGGATTAAAAAGATCCTGCGGATCTTTTTAACGGTCGCCAAGAAATCAAAAAGCGACCCAGGTCCGGGGGATCTTTTTAACCCGAGCCCAGAAATTCTATCGAGAGTAAATAGCAGAAAAAGGAAGTCATATGGCATATACAACTGAGCAAATTGAAGAAATTAAAAATAAAATTTTAAATGCTTTGGAAGAGGTAATCGATCCTGAGCTTGGGATTGACATTGTCAATTTAGGTCTTGTCTACGAGATCCATTTTGACGGTGAAACTGGAGCAACCATCATTGATATGACTCTAACGACCATGGGATGTCCATTAGCGGACCTTCTGACAGATCAGATTCATGATGTTTTAGCAGAAGTAGAAGAAGTGACATCTGTGGATGTGAAGTTGGTCTGGTACCCTGCTTGGACGGTTGAAAAGATGAGCCGTTATGCACGGATCGCACTTGGAATTAGTTAAACATTCTATGCATCAAAATAAATCAGAGGTTGGGGTTTCCCTAACCTCTGATTTATTTATCCCTATTTTTTTGAACAAGTATTTACAAATTCTTAGCAAATTTTCAGATAAAGTTGCAATCATCAAGGGGACAGGGTATAATAGCATAAATAGAAAATAAAGGAGATTTACATGAATCAGTATCCTTTGGTCTACTTGGACCATGTGACAAAGAATTATGGGCATGAAGTTGCTCTCATGGATGTTAGTTTGAACATCCAACCTGGCCGTATTATTGGCCTTTTGGGTCCCAATGGTAGTGGGAAAACAACCATCATTAAATTGATTAATGGTTTGTTGCAACCAAGCCTTGGAAATATCTATATTCATGGGCAATTACCATCCCCAGCTTCTAAAAAAGTGGTTTCCTATTTGCCAGATACAACTTATCTGAATGAAAATATGAAAATTATTGATGCTATTAACTATTTCCAAGATTTTTATGCAGATTTTAATGTCCAACGAGCTTACCAATTGCTCAACGATTTGCATTTGCAGCCAAATCAAAAATTGAACAGCCTTTCAAAAGGGAACAAGGAAAAAGTGCAATTGATTTTGGTGATGAGCCGTGAAGCTGACTTGTATGTTCTTGATGAACCAATCGGTGGGGTTGACCCAGCAGCGCGTGATTATATTTTGCGGACCATTATTCAAAACAGACGTCCAAACTCTTCTGTCTTGATTTCTACTCACTTGATTGCGGATATTGAGCAAGTTTTGGATGAGGCCATTTTCATCAACCAAGGAAGAATCCTCTTGCATGAAAATACGACTGTTATGCGCAATCAACACGGAAAATCAATCGATGAGATCTTCCGTGATCAATTCCGTGTTTATTAGGAGGAACCCATGTTTGGTAAATTATTAAAATATGAATTTAAATCGACAGCTAAGTGGTATTTATTGATCACCCTGATCGCACTAGGTTTGTCAGTGATTACAGGTGTTATTGGTGGAAGTGCTACAAACGGTTTTGTGAATATGGAAACCAATAGTATGCAAATCATAACGGGGACTCTTGGGATTCTCATTTTTGGAGGAGTCATTGGTCTTTATCTTAGTAACTACTATATTATTATCCGTCGTTTCTATTCCAACTTATACGGACGCGAAGGTTACTTGACCTGGACCCTTCCAGCTAGCCCGCATGCGATCATTTTATCTAAATTTGTGGGAGCTTTTGTAGCGAGTCTTTACTGCCTATTCCTTCTATTTTTTAGTGGTTTTATCACAATTATTGTGATGGGCGCTGTCATTGGACAAGACCTCTCTCCTGTATTTAGTATTATCGCTGAGGCTTTTAGTCATTCTATTGCTTATTGGATTATCGTTTGGTGGATTTTTACCACAGCTTCAGGGATCTTCCTATTTTATGTATCGATCGCACTTGGCCAACTGTTTCAAAATCGTCGAGGATTTAAGGCTATTCTGTTTTTCTTTCTCTTGTGCATTGTTTTAAGTATCATCGGTACAGCAGTCAATCCATTTAGAGATTCATATGCTGTCGGGTATGCATTGGTTTATGGAAATATTGATGAATTTGGAGCAAACTTCATTCCAGGTCTCATTTATGAAGTCATTAAGATTGTTTCTATGTACTTCACCATTCACTATATCAGCAAGTATAAGTTGAATCTTCAATAAAAACAGTTAATTGAACAAGGAGCTCCCCAGTGGAAGCCTTCTTGTTCAATTTTTTTCTTTTGCATTTTTGGCTACATTTTGATATACTAATTGTATTCGTTTTGGGGTCGTTACGGATTCGACAGGCATTATGAGGCATATTTTGCAACTCATCTAGCGGATGTAAAACGCCAGTTAAATATAACTGCAAAAAATAATAATTCTTACGCTTTAGCTGCCTAAACACCAGCAGGCGTGACCCGATTCGAATCGCTCGTGTTTGATGACAGGTCTTAATTTTAGCGAGATACGATCTAGCTTGGTCTAGGAGTTAGATAAGAGATTGATAGACTCGCAGGTACAGGGCTTGAGTTATGTGTCGTGTAGCTGTTAAAATAAGACATAACCTATGGTTGTAGACAAATATGCTGGCAGGTGTTTGGACGTGGGTTCGACTCCCACCGGCTCCATATTTATTATTCATGGAAGATTACTCAAGAGGCTTAAGAGGCCGTGTTGGAAACGCGGTAGGCGTGTAAAAGCGTGCGTGGGTTCGAATCCCATGTCTTCCGTTGTTGAGACATCATTGTGTAGCAGTGGTGTTTTTTTGTACAAAAAAGAGTCCCAAAAATAGACCAGTGAGGGAGGAGAAAAAGTGATTGCACAGCTAGATACCAAATCAGTCTATACTTTTATGGAAAGCCTTGTGACCATAAAAGACTATGTCCAAGTGGCTAAAAGTATGGGGTATGACGCATTGGGAATCATGGATGTAGATAATTTGTATGGTGCCTATGAATTTATCGAAGCCTGTCAGGCCCAAAAACTCAACCCCTTGGTCGGTTTAGAAATTGGACTAGAAGTAGACAATGAAACAATTCCGCTTCGGATGATGGCCTTATCCACGAAGGGCTACCAAAATTTGATGAAGATGTCGACCGTCAAAATGATGGGGAAGAGCAATTGGGAAGATGTGAAGCACCTTACAGAAGGAGTAGCAGTTATTGTCCCAGCGCCTTTTGCTAGTGGAGACTTGCCGCTTGGTCTAGATTACTTCATCGGAGTTTTTGTGGATACGCCGGTCCAAGAGTTTAGCCACCCTGTGCTCCCTCTTCATACCGTTCGATTTTTTGAGGCTGGGGATGTGGAAGCCATGCAGATGCTGGCAGCCATCAAGGACAATCAAAGCTTGACGGAAACAGGACCAATTGATCCGACAACAGTCCTAAAAACTCCTCAGGATTTAAAGAATGATTTTGCAGAGCGATTTCCTCAAGCCATCACAAATCTGGAAAAACTAGTCCAAGGGATTCAATATGATATTGACACCCAGTTGAAATTGCCTCGCTTCAATCCTCAGAAACCAGCTGTTGAGGAACTGAGAGAATTAGCTCAAGCGGGTCTCCTTCGAAAGAACTTGACCAGTCCGGTCTATCAAGAACGTCTGGAGCATGAATTAGACATTATTCACCAGATGGGCTTTGATGATTATTTCTTGATTGTCTGGGACCTTCTTCGTTTCGGACGGAGTCAAGGCTATTATATGGGAATGGGACGTGGGTCTGCTGTAGGCTCACTGGTAGCCTATTCCCTAGGGATTACAGGGATTGATCCTGTGGAGAAGAACCTCCTATTTGAGCGCTTTTTAAATGTGGAGCGCTACACCATGCCGGATATTGATATTGATATTCCTGATATCTATCGTCCAGAATTTATCCGCTATGTGCGAGACCGTTACGGGAGTTACCATGCAGCTCAAATCGTGACCTTTTCAACCTTTGGGGCCAAACAAGCCATTCGAGATGTCTTCAAACGTTTTGGGGTACCAGAGTATGAATTGACCTCCATTACCAAGCGGATTGGGTTTAGGGATACACTGACAACCGCGTATGAACAGAATCTAGCTTTTCGACAAGTGATTCATAGCCGAGCAGAATTTGAGCGTGGCTTTGAAATTGCTAAAAGAATTGAAGGCCAACCAAGACAGACATCGATCCACGCGGCTGGGGTTGTGATGAGTGACCAGGATTTGACGGATCACATTCCTCTCAAGTACGGAGAAGATATGTTTGTCACCCAGTATGATGCCCATGCGGTTGAAGCCAATGGTCTGTTAAAGATGGACTTTTTGGGTCTGCGAAATTTAACCTTCGTTCAGAAAATGAAGGAAGCGGTCTATGAAAAGTACCAAGAAGAGATCGTGATTGAAGCCATTGATTTAGAAGATCCAGAAACCTTGGCCTTGTTTGCTGCTGGGGATACCAAGGGGATTTTCCAATTTGAACAGGCTGGAGCCATTCGCCTCTTGAGACGAGTGAGACCCAATCATTTCGAAGAAGTGGTAGCGACCACCTCTCTCAATCGTCCAGGAGCTAGTGATTACATTGATAATTTCGTCAAAAGAAAGCACGGTCAAGAAAAAGTTGAGATTTTAGATCCAGCTATTGAAGAAATCTTAAGGCCCACTTATGGGATCATGCTCTACCAAGAGCAGGTGATGCAGGTTGCCCAGCGTTTTGCAGGCTTTAGTCTAGGGAAAGCCGATATTTTACGTCGGGCTATGGGCAAAAAAAATGCAGCTGAAATGCATCAGATGGAAGACGATTTTGTCTCAGGTGCTCTTAAACTTGGGCATACGGAAGAAAAAGCCAAAGAGGTCTTTGCGATCATGGAAAAATTCGCAGGCTATGGGTTTAACCGTTCCCATGCCTATGCCTATTCTGCCTTGGCCTTTCAGATGGCCTATTTCAAGGTCCATTATCCAGATGTTTTCTTTGATGTCATGCTCAATTATTCGAGCAGCGATTATCTGACAGATGCTCTCCAGTTTGATTTTAAAGTCGCACCATTATCCATCAATACCATCCCTTACAGAGATAAGTTCCAGGATCGAAAAATCTACTTGGGAATGAAAAATATCAAGGGACTCCCAAGAGATTTAGCGTATTGGATTATTGATAATCGTCCCTTTGAAAGTGTCGAAGATTTTATTTTACGACTCCCCAATCAGTATCATAAATTGCCTTTGTTAACACCTTTAGTGGAGCTTGGACTGTTTGACATCTTTGAAAAAAATAGACGCAAGGTGCTTCACAATTTGCCGAATTTGTTTGTCTTTGCCGATGAGTTAGGCAGTTTATTTGCGGATTCTAACTATTCCTGGACAGAAGCGGAGGACTTTAGCCAGGCTGAAAAATATGAGAAGGAAGAGGCCATTATTGGCGTCGGGCTCAGTACTCACCCATTGGTTGCGATTGGGCAAACAAGTCCCTATGAGATCCAACCAATTTCTCAATTAGTTCAAGGAGAGCAGGCACGCATTCTCATTGAGGTACAAAACATTCGAACCATTCGAACCAAGTCGGGTGATCTCATGGCTTTCTTACAAGTCAGTGATACCAAGAAAAAATTGGATGTGACCCTTTTCCCTGAAACCTACAATCGATTTTCCTCCTTGATAAAAGAAGGTGGCTTTTATTACTTGACAGGGAAGATACAAGAGCGTGATGGGCGCTTGCAAATGATTCTAGCAGAGGCACAACTGGCAACCAATGAAAAGTTCTGGATCCAGTTGCTCGATCATCGTCAGGATAAAACGATCCTTTCTATCTTGAAAAAATATCCGGGCCCATATCCTGTGATATTACGCTATGAAGACGAGAAAAAAACTCTTCAATTGAGGGGCTATACAGTCCAGAAAAACAAAGAATTGGAAGATGAACTAAAGAATCTCGTTATGAAAACGATTTATCGGTAAAAACTGCGAAAAATACGAGAATTTTAGTCTTCTTTGTGTTATAATTACGTAGAATGTAAAAGAAAAAAAGGAGCAAACAACGAAATGAAACGTATTGCTGTTTTAACTAGTGGTGGAGATGCCCCTGGAATGAACGCTGCCATCCGTGCAGTTGTTCGTCAAGCAATTTCAGAAGGAATGGAAGTTTTCGGTATCTATGATGGATATGCGGGAATGGTTGCTGGTAAAATTCAGCCCCTTGACGCCTCATCTGTTGGAGATATTATTTCCCGTGGTGGTACCTTCCTTCATTCAGCTCGTTACCCTGAATTCGCTCAACGCGAAGGTCAATTAAAAGGGATCGAGCAATTGAAGAAACACGGGATCGAAGGTGTTGTCGTTATTGGTGGAGATGGTTCTTACCATGGTGCGATGCGCTTGACTGAGCTTGGATTCCCAGCTGTTGGTCTTCCTGGTACGATCGACAACGATATCGTCGGAACTGACTTTACAATTGGTTTTGATACGGCAGTCACAACTGCAATGGACGCGATCGATAAGATCCGTGATACTTCATCTAGTCACCACCGTACTTTCGTAATTGAAGTTATGGGACGTAATGCTGGAGATATCGCTCTTTGGGCAGGGATTGCATCTGGTGCAGATGAAATCATCATTCCTGAAGAAGGATTCAAGATCGAAGATGTTGTTGAGAGCATCAAAGAAGGTTACGCAAAAGGTCGTACCCACAACATCATCATCTTGGCTGAAGGCGTGATGTCTGCAGATGAATTTGGTAAAGCGTTGAAAGAAGCTGGTGATGAAAGTGACCTTCGTGTGACTGAGCTTGGTCACATCCAACGTGGTGGTTCACCTACAGCGCGTGACCGTGTTCTTGCTTCACGTATGGGAGCACACGCTGTTAAATTGTTGAAACAAGGAATCGGTGGTGTAGCCGTTGGTATCCGTAATGAAAAAATGGTTGAAAACCCAATCCTTGGTAAAGCAGAAGAAGGAGCCCTCTTTAGCTTGACAGAAGATGGTAAGATTGTGGTAAACAATCCACATAAAGCTGATCTTGGTCTTGCCGAGTTGAACCGTAGCTTGTCTTCAATTTAATTTTATTTCATAAATTCGTTAACCTTGTCTTAAAAAGACAGATATATTTAAAAAGGAGTCATATATATCATGAACAAACGTGTAAAAATCGTTGCAACTTTGGGTCCTGCGGTAGAAATCCGTGGTGGTAAAAAATTTGGTGAAGATGGATACTGGGGTGAAAAACTTGACGTTGAAGCTTCAGCACAAAACATTGCTAAATTGATCGAAGCTGGCGCTAACACTTTCCGTTTCAACTTCTCACACGGTGACCACCAAGAACAAGGTGAACGTATGGCAACTGTTAAACGTGCAGAAGAAATCGCTGGTAAAAAAGTTGGTTTCCTTCTTGATACAAAAGGTCCTGAAATCCGTACTGAATTGTTCGAAGGTGAAGCTAAAGAGTATTCATACAAGACTGGTGAACGTATTCGCGTTGCTACAAAACAAGGCATCAAATCAACTCGTGACGTTATCGCATTGAACGTTGCTGGTGCGCTTGACATCTTTGATGACGTTGAAGTTGGACACCAAGTATTGGTTGATGATGGTAAATTGGGTCTTCGCGTTGTAGAAAAAGATGCTGCAAAACGTGAATTTGTTGTTGAAGTTGAAAACGACGGTATCATTGCTAAACAAAAAGGTGTGAACATCCCTAACACTAAGATTCCTTTCCCAGCACTTGCTGAACGCGATAACGACGATATCCGCTTCGGTTTGGAACAAGGTATCAACTTCATCGCGATCTCATTCGTACGTACTGCAAAAGACGTAAATGAAGTTCGTGCAATTTGTGAAGAAACTGGTAACGGTCACGTTCAATTGTTTGCGAAGATCGAAAACCAACAAGGTATCGATAATTTAGATGAAATCATTGAAGCTGCAGACGGTATTATGATTGCTCGTGGTGACATGGGTATCGAAGTACCATTTGAAATGGTTCCAGTTTACCAAAAAATGATTATCACTAAAGTGAATGCTGCTGGTAAAGTTGTTATCACTGCAACAAACATGCTTGAAACAATGACTGAAAAACCACGTGCAACTCGTTCTGAAGTATCTGACGTTTTCAACGCTGTTATCGATGGTACTGATGCTACAATGCTTTCAGGTGAATCTGCAAATGGTAAATACCCACTTGAGTCAGTTACAACAATGGCTACAATTGACAAGAACGCTCAAACACTTTTGAAAGAATACGGACGTTTGAACTCAGATTCATTTGAACGTAACTCTAAGACAGAAGTTATGGCTTCAGCTGTTAAAGATGCTACAAACTCAATGGACATCAAATTGGTTGTAACTCTTACTAAGACTGGTCACACAGCACGTTTGATTTCTAAATACCGTCCAAATGCTGATATTTTGGCATTGACATTTGACGAATTGACAGAACGTGGATTGATGTTGAACTGGGGTGTTATCCCAATGTTGACAGAAGCTCCATCATCAACCGATGACATGTTTGAAATTGCTGAACGTAAAGCAGTTGAAGCTGGTCTTGTACAATCTGGTGATGATATTGTTATCGTTGCAGGTGTGCCACTTGGTGAAGCTGTTCGTACAAACACAATGCGTATCCGTACAGTACGTTAATAGACAATTATATCTGAAAGCCTTGTTGGTTGATCTGAAAGGATTGACCGCGAGGTTTTTCTTTTTCTTCTGGTTTGTGTTGATAAGAATTCTCACTAATGCTTACTTTCTCTTTTTTAAAGATCAAAAACATGGTATAATAAATAAAAAGGAAGGGGGACATACATGCCAAGGAGAGATTTAATTAGAAATGTCATCATTGTTGGTGTACTGGTTTTGGCACTGATTTTGCTTCGAATCTTTGTATTTCATCCATTTAGTATCAATGATAAGATGGCCAATGCTTCTGTGAAAACTGGAGATCTTGTGGTAGCGACTAGAAATGCTCAGGTAGATCGCAGTGATTTGGTCTTATACAAGGTCGGTGGAAAAGAATACCTTGGACGTGTTATTGCCAAAGAAAACGACGAAGTCAGCTACGTAGATGATGTCCTCTATTTGAATGGACAGGCAACACCAGAACCTTACCTAAATAAAATGCTGAATAAACACTTGGCGGCTCCAACGAGTAATGGGTATTATACGGATGATTTCTTCTTATCAGAGTTAAAAGGGACCAAGGCTGGTCGTGTACCATCCGATACTTATCTAGTCTTAAATGATAACCGTGGAGATACAGAAGATAGCCGTGAGTTTGGTTATATCCATAAAAATCAGATCGAAGGAGTCGTGAATCTGCGTCTCTATCCCCTCAATAAATTTGGATTTATAAAAGTAGAAGAATAGCCGAAAGGCTATTTTTTCTTACAAAAAAACTACTGCAAAAAAGAATTGCAGTAGCTTTTTATTCTGGTTAGATTGAGGTAGAGGGTTCTATTTTTTCTGTTTACTGGTAATTTGGTGAAAGACCTTTTGCCAGTGTTCATGACGCCGCCAGAGACTGGTATGGATCTGGTCATTTAACTCATAGCGAATCAATTTGGTCTTTTGACTGATAGATTCAATTTCGAAATTCTTAAAGGGAATTTGATGTTCTTCCTGCAAACGGACCAGGTCCTCTTTGTGGCTTTCTTGGCCATACTCATTGATGAGGGTGAAGTTGTCTGCTAGGAGGGTTTGGTATTCCTGCTGAGCCTGCAAGCGTTCCTCATAGGTCTTTAATTTGAGAAGGACATTGTCCAGAATCTCATCTTCAGGGATAGAACTTGGCTCCACATGGACATCGATATCAAAGACGCCAAACTGTTCCTTGAGAAGGCGCTCGACCTCTTCGGTAATAGCATGGCTCTCATAAACAGAGAGGTCTGGATTCATTTCGATGACGACATCTAGGTAAATGTTGCTTCCGTAAGTCCGTCCCCGTTGGGATTTGACCCGGCTGACCTTTGGCAATTCCAGAATAGCCGCCTTGTATTTATCCAGGAGACTTTCATCAAAACCATCGGAGAGGCTGAAGGAGGATTCAATGAAAATGTCGTAGGCAGTTTTTAGGATAAAGAAGGTAATAACGATGGCCACTAATTGGTCCACAATCGGATAGTTAAGAGCACTAGCTCCAATCGCAACAGAGGTTCCTAAAGAAGTGACCACGTCAGACAGGTTGTCTTTGGCAGCTGCCTTGAGGGCCTTGGATTGAGCTTTCTTAGCTAAAGTCCGGTTATAAAGATAGACCGCAAACATGACAAGGGCTGATCCAACTCCGACAATGGCCCCTAAAGGATCAATGACAGTGGTTTCCCTACTGAGGATTTTCTGAACGGTATCTCGTAGGACATCGAAGCCCACATAAAACATGATGATGGAAGTTACCAGGCTAGCTAGATCTTCAATCTTCCAATGACCAAATCGGTGGTCGCGGTCAGCTGGCTGGCGGGCCATGCGAATGCCGATGAGAAGGGCGACGTTACTGATAATATCGGATAAGTTATTAAAACCATCCGCGACCAAACTGGAGGAGTGAAGGAGATGTCCTGTTGCTAATTTAGCTGCGGAAAGAATCAGGTAGGCGACAATACTGATCAGGGCTCCACGTTCGGCTAGTTTTAAATTACTTTGTGATTGATTCACTGATAACTCCTCCAGGCTTCTGTAGATTTCCTCCTAAGCGAAAAACTTGGATCGTTGTTAATGAGGAAATATTCGTTCTTCTTAAGCCTTTATTATAGCCTTTTTGAGTGCAAAATTCAAATGATGCCAACTGTTTCCAAAAGGAGAAAGGGCGAAAATGTGGTATAATAGAACGATTGAATGAATGAGGAGTATGAGATGAATCCTTTATTGAATGGTATGAATGATCGCCAGGCAGAGGCGGTCCAAACGACAGAAGGTCCCCTTTTGATCATGGCGGGAGCTGGTTCTGGTAAGACACGTGTCCTGACCCACCGGATCGCTTACTTGATCGATGAAAAAATGGTCAATCCTTGGAATATTTTGGCCATTACCTTTACCAATAAAGCCGCTCGGGAGATGAAGGAGAGGGCCTATCAGTTAAACCCAGCGACTCAAGATTGCTTGATTGCCACCTTCCACTCCATGTGTGTGCGTATCCTCCGTCGAGATGCGGATCATATTGGCTACAATCGCAACTTTACCATTGTCGACCCAGGTGAGCAACGGACCTTGATGAAGCGGATTTTGAAGTCCTTGAACTTGGATCCTAAGAAATGGAATGAACGGACCATCTTGGGGACCATTTCCAATGCCAAAAATGACTTGATTGATGAAGTGGCTTATGCTGCCCAGGCTGGAGATATGTATACCCAGATTGTCGCCAAGTGCTATGAGGCTTACCAAAAGGAACTCCGTCAGTCAGAAGCAGTAGACTTTGATGATTTGATTATGCTGACCTTGCGTCTTTTTGATCAGCATCCAGATGTGCTGGCCTATTACCAGCAGAAGTTCCAATACATCCATGTAGACGAGTATCAAGATACCAACCATGCCCAATACCAGTTGGTCAAACTCTTGGCTTCACGCTTTAAAAATATCTGTGTCGTTGGGGATGCGGACCAGTCTATTTATGGCTGGCGGGGAGCAGATATGCAGAATATCCTGGACTTTGAGAAGGATTATCCTGATGCCAAGGTCGTTTTGTTGGAGGAAAATTATCGTTCCACTAAGACGATCTTGCAAGCAGCCAATGATGTCATCAAAAACAATCGCCACCGCCGTCCGAAGAATCTCTGGACACAAAATGAAGACGGGGAAGAAATTGTCTATTACAGGGCTAATGATGAGCAGGATGAAGCTGTCTTTGTTGCTAAAACGATTGAAGAGCTTAGTCGCGAAGCTGGCTACAAACACCGTGATTTTGCCGTTCTCTACCGGACCAATGCTCAGTCACGGACCATTGAAGAAGCGCTACTCAAGTCCAACATTCCCTACACCATGGTGGGGGGCACCAAGTTCTACAGCCGAAAGGAAATTCGGGATGTCATTGCTTATCTGAACTTGATTGCCAACCTCAGTGACAATATCAGTTTTGAGCGCATTATCAATGAACCCAAGCGGGGAATCGGGCCAGGTACAGTGGATAAGATTCGTGATTTTGCCCAACTGCAAGAGTCTTCACTCCTGGATGCTTCAGCCAATATCATGCTCTCTGGCATCAAAGGAAAGGCCGCTCAAGCCATCTGGGACTTTGCCAATCTCATTCTTGATTTGAGAGAAAGATTGGACCAGCTGACCATTACAGAGCTGGTCGAAGAAGTCCTTGACAAGACGGGCTATATGACGGCCCTAACCAATCAAGGGAATCTAGAAAGTCAGGCCCGCATCGAGAATATCCAAGAGTTCCTGTCTGTTACCAAGAATTTTGATGAAAATGGAGAGACCGTCGAAGACGAATCAGGTGTGGAAACCTTGAGTCGCTTCTTGAACGATTTGGCTTTGATTGCCGATACAGATGATGGGGCCCAAGAAACTTCAGAAGTCACCTTGATGACCCTTCACGCGGCTAAGGGATTGGAGTTTCCAGTTGTCTTCTTGATTGGAATGGAAGAAAATGTCTTTCCTCTTAGTCGTGCAGCAGAGGATCCAGATGAGTTGGAGGAAGAACGTCGCCTGGCATATGTGGGGATCACGCGGGCAGAGAAAGTTCTCTTCTTGACCAATGCTAACTCACGTTTGCTCTTTGGACGGACCAGCTACAACCGCCCGACGCGTTTCATCAATGAAATTAGCTCGGATTTATTGACCTACCAAGGATTAGCCCGTCCAGTTAATACCAGCTTTAAGGCTTCTTATAGCAATGGAGGCGGAACGACCTTTGGAAAAGGCATGAGCCTGTCACAAGCCCTTCAAGAGCGCAAGAGACAAGCAGCCCCAAGTGCTCTCACGTCATCAAGCCTCCCCTTTGGCAATAGCAACCGTTCTAGCGCCAAAGAAAGCGTCGCATGGGCCATTGGCGACATTGCCGTTCACAAGAAGTGGGGCGAAGGAACCGTGCTTGAAGTATCTGGTAGTGGTAGTACCCAAGAACTCAAGATCAACTTCCCAGAAGTGGGTCTCAAAAAACTCTTGGCCAGTGTCGCGCCGATTGAGAAGAAATAAACTAAAGCCAGTAAGCTAAGTCCACTGTTTCAGATTATAAATAAGCAACATCTTTTCAGAAATCTAAAGTTATTACTGAATGAGACTATTGAAAAAAATATTTTGGAACTAGTGCAAAATAGATTGAGACTTTTCGCCGTGAGGAAAGCATCAGAAACGCATTAGTTTCTGGTGCTCGGTAGATTTGAGACGTAAGGCTCAAATCTAAGGTATGGAATCCCAAAGGGAGTCGCTACCGTCCGTCCTCACCTAAGGAAAGTCTCTATAAAAGAATGAATATTTACTTAAAACCAGCAAGCTTCGTTTGTTGGTTTTGATTTTACTGGTGGCATGATATAATATACTAAGAATAGAGAAAGAGGCATACTATGAACGAAATCAAGTGTCCCAACTGTGGGGAAGTCTTTACAGTCAATGAAAGTCAATACAGCGAACTCTTGTCACAGGTACGGACAGCAGAGTTTGACAAGGAAATTCATGAGCGAATTCGGCAAGAGTTGGCTTTGGCTGAGCAAAAGGCCTTTAATGAGCAACAAGAGAAGTTAGCCAAGAAGGATCAAGAAATTGCCCAGTTACAAAACCAGATTCAACAGTTTGATACTGAAAAAGAATTGGCTAAAAAAGAGGTGGAGCAAACCGCTAGCCAAAGCTTGCTAGAGAAAGAAAAAGAAGTGCAAGCGCTGGAAAATCAATTGGCCACCTTGCGCTTGGAACATGAAAATCAGTTGCAAAAAACACTGTCTGATCTAGAGAAAGAAAGGGATCAGGTACAAAACCAATTGCTCCTTCAAGAGAAGGAAAATGAACTGTCCCTAGCTTCTGTCAAGCAAAACTACGAAGCCCAGCTTAAGGCAGCCAATGAACAGGTCGAGTTCTACAAGAATTTTAAGGCCCAACAGTCAACCAAGGCCATCGGTGAAAGTCTGGAACAGTATGCGGAAAGTGAATTCAACAAGGTTCGCAGTTTTGCCTTCCCAAATGCTTACTTTGAAAAGGACAACAAGGTCTCTGCACGTGGGTCTAAAGGCGACTTTATTTTCCGCGAGTGCGATGAAAATGGGGTGGAGATTATCTCCATTATGTTCGAGATGAAAAATGAAGCTGACGGGACAGAGAAGAAGCATAAGAATGCGGATTTCTACAAGGAATTGGACAAGGATCGTCGAGAAAAGAACTGTGAATATGCCGTTTTGGTGACCATGCTTGAGGCAGATAACGACTACTTCAACACAGGGATTGTCGATGTCAGTCATGAGTATGAGAAGATGTATGTGGTCCGTCCTCAGTTCTTTATCCAGATCATTGGGCTCCTGCGCAATGCGGCCCTCAATTCCCTTAAATACAAGCAAGAATTGGCGCTTGTTCGTGAACAAAATATTGATATTACCCACTTTGAAGAAGACCTAGATGCCTTTAAAGTAGCCTTTGCTAAGAACTACAATTCGGCTTCTGTCAACTTTGGCAAGGCTATCGATGAAATCGACAAAGCCATCAAGCGGATGGAAGAAGTCAAGAAATTCTTGACCACATCAGAAAATCAACTTCGGCTCGCCAACAACAAATTGGATGATGTTTCCGTTAAAAAATTGACTCGGAAGAATCCAACCATGAAGGCTAAGTTTGATGCTTTGAAGGAAGACTAGGAGGATCCTATGCAGATACGAAAAGCAACCATGGAAGATGCTGAAGCCCTACTGTCTTTATACGAAGACTTGGGCTATCCAACAACCGCTTCTAAGCTGTCTCGACGTTTAGAAATGATTCTTTCTCAGCCACATTATGGCTGTCTTCTAGCTGAAAGAAACGGAGTAATTTTAGGTTTCTTAGGTTATGCAAAGCTCTTCTTTTTTGAAGCAGATGGGTCTTACTATCGAATTTTAGCTTTGTCAGTTGCAAAAGAAACAAGACGACAAGGAATTGCTAGTAGGCTAATCGATGAATTGAAAAAACAAGCGGTAAAAGAAGGAGTTGAGGCACTGGCTCTAAATAGTGGATTAACCGCTGAACGAAATGCTGCACATCAGTTTTATCAGGCAGTTGGATTTGAAAAAGTGACTGCCGGCTTTGCCTTGCATTTAAAAACTCAACCTAAATAAATCATGAAAAAATAGTAGAGGGAACGAAGTAATGTCTTCAACAAAAGGGAAAACCTTATATTTGAACAAAAAGAGCATGGACTATGTAACATTTGGAAAAGGTAAGCAGCCATTAGTGATCATACCAGGCTTGGGGGATGGGCTTCAGACCGTTAAAGGAAAGGCACAGCTCTTTTCTCTCTCGTATCGTCTACTTGCTAAACGTTATAAAATCTATGTTTTTTCTCGAATCAATGAGCTGAGACAGGGCTATACGACGTGGGATATGGCAGCAGATGTAGCAGAAGCAATGGAGACACTAAACCTAGATACCGCTTATGTTATGGGGATTTCACAAGGTGGAATGATTGCCCAATGGCTAGCTGCAGATTTTCCAGAAAAGGTTCAAAAGCTCATTTTAGCCGTGACCACTGCAAAACCTAGTCAACTTGCTAGAGAACGAATTGAGCATTGGCAAAAACTTAGTCAATCTGGAAATTTTAAGCATCTCATGCTGGATATTGCAAAGCATTCCTACACGCAAAAGAGCTATCAAAAGTGGCGGTTGCTTTATAATATCATGGGTCGCTTGGGGCGAATCAAAGATGAAAATAGAATAGCCATTCAGTCTCAGTCTTGCCTGGAACATAATAGCCTTGAGGTCTTAAAAGAAATTCATTGTCCGACCCTGATCCTTGGTGCCCTTGAAGATGATGTGGTCGGTGTGGACGGATCTAAGGAACTAGCAAAAGCGATTTCGGGTTGCCAGCTCCTTATTCTAAAACATTCTGGGCATGCTCTTTATGAAGAAAATAAAGTATTTCAAGAGGCTGTCTGTGAATTCTTAAACTAAAAAACGCTGGAAAAATTTCCAGCGTTTTTATTTAAATCGCAAAGAGATCGTTTAGGTTTTCTGCCATGGTTGGGTGGGTAAAGATTTGTTTTGCAATGTAAGTATAAGGGATCTTGTTGTCCATCGCCATGGTAATCAGGTTGATGATTTCGCCTGCAGCTTCTCCAAAGAGAGTCACTCCAAGAATTTCTTTGGTTTCTGGGTTAACCACGGCTTTGAAGGCACCTCGAAGGTCTGCATTGACGTGTCCGCGTGGCATAGCAGCAACTGGCAATTCTTTAACAGCAACTGGAAGTCCTTTGTCACGTGCTTCTTGCTCGGTCAAGCCGACTTGGGCAAGTGGAGGAGCAATAAAGAGTGTTGTCGCATAATTTCTACGAGTTTCGAGATTGTAGCTACCATCGCCTGTGAGGTAGTTGAAGACAATGCGGAAGTCATCGAGTGACATGTAGGTGAATTGAGGGCCACCATTGACATCTCCAACTGCAAAGACACCAGGGACGCTGGTTTCCAAATGACGGTTGACTTTGATCGCTCCACGATCAGTGACTTGGATGTCTGTGTTTTCAAGACCAAGTCCAGCTGTGTTTGGCTTACGACCTGTTGCGTAGAGAAGGATATCGAACTCAAAGTCTCCCTTATCTGTGACAACCGTTAAGCTGTTTTGGCCATCTTTGATTTCTTGGGTATGAACGCCTTGCAAGAATTGAATACCGTCTTCTTCAAGGTAGCTTTTTGCAAGAGCTGCAATACTTGGCTCGATCCGTGGCAAGAATGTTTCAGAAGCATCCAATACCGTTACTTGGCTGCCCAAGGTATTATAGAGATGAGCAAATTCCAATCCGATTGGTCCACCACCAAGGACACCGAGGCGTTTAGGTAGGTTTTCCAAACGTTGAATGCCGGTTGAATCCACGGCAAATTTACTTTCAGCCAAACCTGGAATCGGAAGGATAGTTGGCACAGCACCAGTATTAATAATAATGGTTTCAGCTGTCAATTCTTCCTTTTCATCTCCAGCTTGAATTTCGATGACCTTGTTAGAAACGAAACGAGCCGTCGCATCGATAATGTCTACGCCAGTTCCAGCAATGGTTGCGTAGTTCTTGCCGTTGAGACGAGTCGTCACTGCATTTTTCTCATTCATAGCTTGCTCAAAATCCAAGCCTTTTTCTGCTGCAACAATCAAGGTCTTGGTTGGAATACAAGCGATATTGATACAAGTACCACCGTACATAGATTTGCTCTTTTCAATCAGAGCGACTTTTTTTCCTTGGCTTGATAATTTCGCTGCGAGTGTTTTACCAGCTTTACCAAATCCAATCACAATAACATCATACATTAACATATGTTACACCTTCTTTCGCTTTCTATTGTATCAAACCCATTTTAAAAAGTCTGAAATCTGCTACGGGATTTTTTGGCAGCTCATGGGGAGGGAGAAAGAGGGACAAGAAGTCTTGTTTCATGGTATAATAAAGGGTCGGTGGCCCGGATGGTCACACAATCAGTTAGAAAGAGCAAATCAGATGGACGGAATTATCAATGTAAAAAAAGAAGCAGGCATGACCTCACATGATGTGGTCTTTAAACTGCGAAAAATCTTAGGAACTAAGAAGATCGGCCATGGGGGAACGCTGGATCCGGATGTGGTGGGAGTGCTTCCGATTGCAGTTGGCAAGGCGACCCGGATGGTCGAATTTATGCAAGATGAAGGCAAGGTCTATGAAGGAGAAATCACTCTGGGATTTTCTACCACGACGGAGGATGCCAGTGGGGAAGTCGTAGAGCGGACCCCAGTGGAAGCCCCTTTAGATGCAGCAGAAGTAGACCGTAAGATTGCCCAGATGGTGGGAGAGATGGAGCAGGTACCGCCTATGTATTCCGCGGTCAAGGTCAATGGACGTAAGCTCTATGAATATGCGCGGGCAGGAGAAGAAGTGGAACGCCCTGTCCGACAGGTAACCATTTATGAATTCACGCGCACTAGTGAGATTGGCTATGAAGAAGGCCTGGCCCGTTTTCGTTTCCGGGTCAAATGCAGCAAGGGGACCTATATCCGGACCTTGTCGGTGGATTTGGGTCAAAAACTGGGCTACGCAGCGCACATGTCCCATCTGACACGGACCAGTGCTGCCGGTTTGTCACTAGATGATGCCCTGACCTTAGAAGAAGTGGCTGAAAAAGTAGCCCAAGGAGATTTGAGCTTCCTTCATCCACTTGAGATTGGCACCGGGGATCTGGAAAAAGTAGAGCTGACAGTAGAAGAGGTTGGCGAAGTCCAAGTGGGACGCTTTATTCCTGTTGAGAGTGACTCCAGAGAGTTGGCTGCTTTTTACCAAGGAAAATTGGTAGCCATTTTAGAAAAAAGAGAAGAACTTTACAAACCTCGAAAAGTCTTTCTAACAGAAAGTGTGTTACAATAAATTCATGAATATTCGTACAATTACTACTGCTAACCAGATCCATTTGGAGAATGAGACAGTTTTGGTTCTGGGCTACTTTGATGGCCTGCATCTGGGGCATCAAGAACTCTTTAAAAAGGCGCGTCAGATAGCGGATGAAAAAGGCTTGAAGGTCGCTTTGTTAACCTTCCCTGAATCTCCTAAGTTAGCCTTTGTTCGCTACCAACCAGAATTACTGCTTCATTTGCAGAGTCCTGAGGATCGGTTCCAAAAATTAAACGAACTAGGAGTGGATGAGCTCTTCCTCATTGATTTTACGACCGATTTTGCTTCTAAAACCGCCAAAGAATTTGTTGTTCAATTTGTCAAAGCCTTGAGGGCCCGAGTTTTAATTGCTGGATTTGATTATAGTTTTGGCTCTGATAAAAAAACGGCCTCTGACTTAGCTGATTATTTTGATGGTCAAGTAGAAGTCATTTCCCCTGTATTGGATCAGGGTGAAAAGATTAGTTCGACCCGCATTCGTCAAGCTATCCTAGAAGGACGCGTCCACGAAGCTACCCGTCTACTTGGTCACCCTTTATCCAGTCGGGGAATCGTCGTGCATGGGGATGCACGTGGCCGCACCATTGGCTATCCTACCGCAAATCTAGCACCGATTGATCGGACCTATTTACCATCAGATGGGGTTTATGTAGTGGATGTCGATTTTAAAGGGCAGACTTACCGTGGGATGGCTTCTGTCGGGAAAAATGTCACCTTTGATGGGAAAGAGCTTCGTTTCGAAGTCAATCTCTTTGATTTTTCTGGAGATATCTACGGTCATACCCTGACCATTCGCTGGTTAGATAAGATTCGAGAAATGGTCAAATTCGATGGGATCGATCAACTAGTGGCGCAACTAGAAGAAGATGAAGCAGTTTCACGAAACTGGACCAAGAGGCTGGGACAAAAGTCCTAGCCTCTCAATTGTTTTTGGATTTTCGAGCAAGACGCAGTGGTTGAGTGGGCTCTACTACGCTGATTTCATCAGCTTTTACAGCCCTACTCAACTGTGCGGAGGTGGGACGACGAAATCGAATACTAACGAATTACCGATTTCTGTCCCACTCTCTTTTTTCGGGCATCTTCTTGGGGAATAATGAAAGTGGTTTCTTTTTTTCTACTGAAATTCAGAAAAATCGTCGAGAAATCAAAAAAGCGCTTTTCAAGCACCTAATTTTTTTGTATAATAGAGTTAGATAGTTATATATAAAAAAAGAAGTGAACCACATGATTACATTATTTTTATCACCGAGTTGTACATCATGTCGAAAAGCTCGGGCTTGGTTAAAAAAGCACGATGTTCCATTTAAAGAACACAATATAATGACAAGTCCTTTGAGCAAACAGGAGTTGACAAGTATATTGGCCTTGACCGAAAACGGAACAGACGACATTATTTCAACTCGTTCAAAAATTTTTCAAAAATTGGATGTTGATGTTGAAGATTTATCGATCTCAGCCTTGATTCATCTGATTGAGGAAAATCCAAGTCTCTTACGGAGACCGATTATTTTAGATAACAAGCGCATGCAAATCGGCTTTAACGAAGACGAAATTCGGGCCTTCTTGCCGCGGAGTTATCGAAAACAAGAGTTACGCTCTGCCACTCTAAGAGCAGAAATAAACTAAGAAGTATGTCGAATGCAAAAAAATTATAGTTACCCACTGGACTTATCGTGGAGCACTGAAGAGCTTGCTTCAGTGCTTTCTTTTTACAATAAAGTTGAAGAAGCCTATGAAAGTAAGGTAGAGGCCAAAGAATACATGGAAGCCTACCGCGCTTTTAAGAAGGTCGTGCCTAGTATCGGAGAAGAAAAACGTCTCGGACGGGAGTTCGAAGAAGTGAGCGGTTATTCTCTCTATCGTGCGACCCAGGCTGCAAAGCAAAAAGAGGAAGGATGGTTTTCTCTTGAAGAATAAATTAGAGTTTGCCAAACAAATCGTTTTAGAGGCTGGAGACTACTTGCGTCTTCATCTCCATGATGACTTGATGATCTCAAAAAAGACTGGGCCGACGGATTTGGTAACCCAGATGGACCAACAGGTTCAAAAGGATTTGGTTGAAAAAATCACACATCGCTACCCAGAAGATCGGATTTTTGCGGAGGAAAATGGCCTTCGTTCACCGATTTCAGAAGGATCCGTTTGGGTGATTGATCCTATTGATGGGACCAATAATTTTGTGACCCAAAAGGAAGATTTTGCGGTGATGGTGGCCTATTTTGAAGACGGAATTGGTCAGTTTGGCCTGATCTACGATGTGATGCGGGATCACCTTTTTTACGGGGGTGGAGAATTCCCTGTTTATCGCAATGAGGTTGAACTGACGCCCTTTGTGGACCAACCTCTGGAAAACCTTTTGATTGCTTCAAATGTCGGCATGCTTGAGAAAAATGACTGGGGCATGGCCGATCTTGGTATGGACTCTCTTGGCATTCGGGTCTACGGAAGTGCCGGTATTAGTTTTTCAAAAATTCTCTCAGGTGGGATTCTAGCTTATTTTAGCTATATCTGGCCTTGGGATTATGCCGCAGCTGCGATCATGGGGGAACAGTTGGGCTATACCGTTTTAAATCTAAATGGAGATAAACCTAATTACCAGTCAGTGGAACCCATTATGATGGTTCCAAAAGTGAAGTTAACAGAAATTCAAACCTATCTTAAGAAAGGGAGAAGTTAAATGAATTTTCCCAATGGTTTTAAAGAAAAATACCAGCATCTTCTAGGTGAGGATGCTGCTGCTTTTTTTGCGACCTTTGAGCAAGAAGCAGTATCGGCCTTTCGGACTAATCCTTTGAAAGAAACTCAAAAAGCATTTGATGATCCGATTCCCAATACCCCTTGGGGACATTATGGAAAGGTCTCAGGAAAATCCATCGAGCACGCAACGGGCTTGGTCTATTCGCAAGAGCCAGCAGCTCAGATAGTGGCCCAAGTCGCCCAGCCTAAGCCAGGAATGAAGGTCTTAGACTTGGCCGCAGCTCCTGGGGGAAAGACCACCCAACTCTTGTCTTATTTGGACAATCAGGGACTCTTGGTCTCCAATGAGATCCACAAGGGCCGCTCGAAAATTCTTGTAGAGAATGTCGAACGCTTTGGTGCGCGAAATGTGCTAGTAACCAATGAGTCTGCCGATCGTCTAGCAAAGGTTTTCTCAGGCTTTTTTGATCTGATTGTACTAGACGCCCCTTGTTCAGGTGAGGGGATGTTCCGCAAGCAACCAGATGCCATGGACTATTGGTCTGTCGATTACCCTCGAGAGTGCAGTCTCCTTCAAAGAGAGATTCTAGAGGATGCCCTCAAGATGTTGGTTCCAGGTGGTTCCTTGGTGTATTCAACCTGCACCTGGGCTCCTGAGGAAAATGAAGAGATCGTATCCTGGCTTGTGGAAAACTATAATCTGGAGCTGGAAACGATCGAGAAGATCAATGGTATGGCAGAAGGCATTGACTATCCAGAAACGGCGCGCATGTATCCTCATCTCTTTAAAGGGGAGGGACAATTTGTTGCTAAGTTCCGTTATCTAGGAGAGAATCGACCTGCCAAAATCCCTTCCAAAAAGGACCAATTATCTGCAGAACAAAAGAAATGGTGGCAGGAGTTTGCTAAGAAACACTTGAAGATCACTCTAGAAGGTGTCCTCGAAACCTTTGGGGACGAACTCTACTTGGTTCCACTTGGTTTACCAGATTTGCGCAAAGTAAAAATTGCTCGAAATGGCTTGCACCTAGGAACCTTCAAGAAAAATCGATTTGAACCTAGTTTTGCCCTTGGTCTAGCTCTGAAACCGAGTGAAGTCAAAGAGACCGTTTCGATCACGCCTGAGGACTTTGTTCATTATGTGGCGGGAGAGACAGTTCAATTGAAGGAAACGCATCCAAATGGATGGTACCAGGTTCTTGTAGAAGGCAATGGTTTGGGCTTTGCCAAAGTGACCGGGCAAACCCTGAAAAATTTCTATCCAAAGGGGCTTCGTTTTAGGTAAAATGCTGGGCAAAGAACCCGTTCTATGATATAGTGGAAGTACAGTTTTTTTTGAAAAAACTTGTCAAAATCATAAGTGAAATAGTGAAATATCAAGGAGACATGATTTGAAAAAGTCTAAAAAGCTGATCCTAGGACTAGCGACGATCGTATTAGCAGGAAGTTTATCTGCTTGTGCTTCTTGGATCAATCGCGGAGAATCCATCACTGCTGTTGGATCCACTGCCTTGCAACCCTTGGTTGAAGGAGTGGTAGATCGCTACATTGAAGAACATCCTGGTAAGATTGTGAATGTACAAGGAGGAGGTTCTGGTACAGGACTTTCACAAGTTCAATCAGGTGCTGTGGACATCGGAAATAGTGACTTGTTTGCAGAGGAAAAGTCTGGGATCGATGCCTCTAGTCTGGTCGATCATCAGGTAGCCGTAGCAGGAACAGCCATCATTGCCAATAAAAATATCTCGATCGACAATCTGACAACGGAGCAATTGCGAAAGATCTTTACAGGCGAATATACCAACTGGAAGCAGTTGGGTGGTCCAGATCTTGAGATCACGATTGTGAACCGTGCCGTAGGTTCTGGTAGCCGTGCTGTCTTTGATGCCATTATCATGGATGGCAAACAACCCAAGCAGGCCCAAGAGCAAGACTCTAATGGAATGGTGAAAAACATCGTTTCTCAAACTCCAGGAGCCATCTCTTATCTAGCCTTTACCTACTTGGATAGCAGTGTCAAAACCATGAAGCTCAATGGTTATCAACCAACCAAAGCCAATGTCGTCAACAATAACTGGCCCATCTGGTCTTACGAACATATGTATACCAAGGGAAAACCTAATGAGTTGTCTAAAAAATTCATTGACTACATGATGACGGATGAGGTTCAGCAAAAAGTTGTTGGCAAGATGGGCTATATTCCAATCAATGATATGAAAGTCACCCGTGATTTAAAAGGGATTGTGACAAAAAAATAAAAGAATTAGGTAAAAAATGAACGAAGTAGCAAAAAAAATGCTGACGAAATCAAAAAACTCCCGCCTAGAAAAATTTGGGAAAACCATTACCTTTCTATGTATGAGTTTGATTGTCGTCGTCGTTGCCATGATTTTGATTTTCGTGGCCCAAAAAGGTTTATCGACTTTCTTTGTTAATAAAGTCAATATCTTTAGTTTTCTATTTGGGAGCTCTTGGAATCCTGCTGCAAAGGAATTTGGAGCCCTACCCATGATTCTAGGTTCCTTTATTGTAACCTTGCTTTCTGCCCTCTTGGCAACGCCGTTTGCCATTGGTGCAGCTGTTTTCATGACAGAAGTCTCCCCCAAAGGAGCTCGTTTCTTGCAACCAGCGATTGAGCTTTTGGTGGGAATTCCTTCAGTTGTTTATGGATTCATTGGTCTTCAAGTGGTCGTCCCATTTACGCGTAGTCTCTTTGGAGGGACAGGTTTTGGGATCCTCTCAGGGGTCTTTGTCCTCTTTGTTATGATTCTACCAACTGTTACCTTTATGACGACCGATAGCCTCCGAGCTGTACCCCGTCACTACCGGGAAGCTAGTATGGCCATGGGAGCGACCCGCTGGCAAACCATTTGGCATGTCACGCTCAAGGCAGCCCGCTCTGGAATCTTTACAGCGGTCGTCTTTGGAATGGCGCGTGCCTTCGGGGAAGCCTTGGCTATCCAGATGGTGGTCGGAAACTCTGCAGTGGTGCCAACCTCGCTCACAACACCAGCTTCCACCCTCACCTCTATTTTGACCATGGGAATCGGAAATACCGTCATGGGTACGGTCAATAACAATGTTCTTTGGTCACTCGCCTTGGTATTGCTCCTCATGAGTCTTGCCTTTAACAGTGTGATTAAACTGATTACGAAAGAAAGAGGTAAGAAGAACTATGCACGCTAAACGAATGGATAAAATTGCAACAGGAGTACTGTATGCTATTTCAGGGATCATCGTTGCGATTCTTGCCTCATTGATCCTTTATATCTTGGTCCGTGGCTTGCCCCATGTATCCTGGCACTTCTTGACTGGGAAATCCTCTTCTTATCAAGCAGGAGGAGGGATCGGAATTCAATTGTATAATTCCTTTTTCCTCTTAGTCATTACCTTGGTGATTTCCTTCCCACTTTCTCTTGGGGCTGGGATTTACCTTTCTGAGTACGCTAAAAAAGGGCGCTTGACCAATTTGGTTCGTACCTGTATTGAGATCTTGTCTTCCTTGCCATCTGTCGTTGTAGGTCTCTTTGGTTACTTGGTCTTTGTTGTCCAGTTCAAATATGGATTTTCGATCATTTCAGGGGCTTTGGCCTTGACCGTCTTTAACCTGCCCCAGATGACCCGCAATATCGAAGATAGCTTGCAGCACGTCCATCATACGCAGCGCGAAGCAGGTTTAGCACTGGGCTTGTCTCGCTGGGAAACCGTGATTCATGTCGTGGTACCGGAGGCTCTTCCAAGCATTATTACTGGGGTTGTATTGGCATCAGGACGGATCTTTGGGGAAGCCGCTGCCTTGATCTATACAGCAGGTCAATCGGCTCCAGCTCTTGATTGGTCAAACTGGAACATCTTTAGTGTGACGAGTCCGATTTCGATCTTCCGTCAGGCTGAAACCTTGGCCGTCCATATCTGGAAGGTCAACAGTGAAGGAACTATTCCAGACTCGATCGAAGTCTCAGCCGGTTCTGCCGCAGTTCTTTTGATCTTTATCTTGATCTTTAACTTTGGAGCACGCAAACTCGGAAGTTACCTCCATAAAAAACTAACATCTGCTTAAAGGAGAAGAAATGTCAAAATACAATTGGGATGAGAGACACATCATTACTTTTCCTGAAGAAAAGGTGGTCCTATCGACCAAAGATTTGCATGTCTATTATGGAACGAACGAGTCCATTAAAGGCGTCGACATGCAGTTTGAAAAGAATAAGATTACAGCCTTGATCGGTCCTTCAGGATCTGGGAAATCAACCTACCTCCGTAGTTTGAACCGGATGAATGATACCATCGATATTGCGCGTGTTACGGGTGAAATTTGGTATGAAGGAATCGATGTCAATCGTCCAGATATCAATGTTTATGAAATGCGTAAGCATATTGGGATGGTTTTCCAACGGCCCAATCCTTTTGCCAAATCGATTTATAAAAACATCACCTTCCCGCATGAACGCGCTGGGGTGAAAGATAAGAAGATCTTGGACGAATTGGTCGAAACTTCTTTGAAACAGGCAGCTCTATGGGATCAGGTCAAGGATGATCTTCATAAATCAGCCCTGACACTTTCAGGTGGTCAACAGCAACGACTTTGTATCGCGCGAGCCATCTCTGTGAAGCCAGATATCTTACTCATGGATGAGCCTGCTTCAGCGCTTGATCCGATCGCGACAGCGCAATTAGAAGAAACCATGCTTGAGTTGAAGAAGGATTATACCATTGTCATCGTGACCCACAGCATGCAACAAGCAGCCCGTGCTAGCGATTATACCGGTTTCTTCTATCTTGGAAACCTCATTGAGTACGATAAGACTTCGAATATTTTCCAAAATGCGAAATTGCAATCGACCAACGATTATGTATCGGGTCACTTTGGATAAAGTAAAATGACAACAAAAAGGAAAATAGAATGACAGAACCAATATTGCAAGTCAAGGACTTGTCGGTTTATTACAATAAAAAGAAGGCTCTAAATAGCGTCTCCTTGGACTTTGCTCCAAAGGAGATTACAGCCTTGATTGGTCCTTCAGGATCAGGGAAATCTACCCTTTTAAAAGCCATTAACCGCATGGGGGACCTCAACCATGAGGTCACTACCACAGGAACCATCCTCTACAATGGACATAATATCTATGGACCACGGACCGATACGGTCGAATTGCGTAAGGAAATCGGAATGGTCTTCCAACAGCCCAATCCTTTCCCAATGTCCATTTATGATAATGTGACCTATGGATTGATGATTAATGGTGTCAAGGACAAGGCTGTCTTGGATGAAGCAGTTGAAACCTCTTTGAAACGCGCGTCCATCTGGGATGAAGTCAAGGATCGCCTGCATGATTCGGCGATCGGACTTTCCGGTGGTCAGCAACAGCGGGTCTGTGTGGCGCGGGTTCTTGCGACCAGTCCAAAGATTATTCTTTTGGATGAGCCAACTTCAGCGCTGGACCCGATTTCAGCTGGTAAAATTGAAGAAACCTTGTATGGACTAAAAGACCGCTACACCATGCTCTTGGTGACACGCTCCATGCAACAAGCGAGTCGGATTTCCGATAAAACAGCCTTTTTCTTGGATGGGGATTTGATCGAGTACAATGACACCAATGAAATGTTCTTGAACCCAGCTAAGAAAGAAACAGAAGACTATGTCTCTGGTAAATTTGGATAGGAAGAAAATAAAATGTTACGAGTTCAATTTGAAGAAGATTTAGAGAAGTTGCATAACCAGTTTTATGCAATGGGAAATGAAGTGTTGAGTCAGATCAACCGTACGGTCCGCGCTTTCGTGACCCATGACCGTGAATTGGCCCGCCAAGTTATCGAAGATGACGCGGAGATCAACGACTACGAAGTGAAGTTAGAGCGCAAATCCTTTGAGATTATTGCCCTTCAACAGCCCGTTTCACAAGACCTTCGTATCGTGATGACTGTCTTAAAAGCGGTCTCCGACTTAGAGCGGATGGGTGACCACGCAGTATCAATTGCCAAGGCAACGATTCGCATGAAAGGGGAAGTCCGCATCCAATCTGTTGAGGAAGAGATCAGCAAGATGGGCCGTGAAGTCAAAGATTTTGTCGAAGCGACATTAGATGTTTACCTCAAAGGCGATGTGGATTTGGCCTATGAAGTTGCGACACGAGACGAAGTCATCAACCATTACTTCGATAGCATCCAAGAATTAGCAACAGAAGAAATTCGGAAAAATCCTGAGTCCATCGTGACCGGGAGGGATTATTTCCAAGTGATCAACTTCTTGGAACGTATCGGAGATTATGCAAAAAACATCTGTGAATGGGTGGTTTACTTCGAAACAGGTAAAATTATCGAAATGTAAGATCATAGAGTCTTTTCGATATCAGACAG
Organism: Streptococcus parasanguinis; assembly: GCF_047465465.1. Taxonomy (GTDB): domain Bacteria; phylum Bacillota; class Bacilli; order Lactobacillales; family Streptococcaceae; genus Streptococcus; species Streptococcus parasanguinis_AI. The sequence continues at coordinate 272,682 of NZ_JASGZU010000001.1, forward strand.
GCATTCTAATGCTTGTCTTTTCTTTTATCTTGACTTTGTGATAAAATAGTTTTATTAGGGCTTTTCATTGGAAAGCAAGAAACATTTAAAGGAGGAAATTATGCAAGCAGTTGCACATTTTGTAGAAACATTCGTTCCAGAACATTACGAAGTGTTTTTGGATTTAAATCGTAAAACCAAGACCTTTAGCGGTCGTGTGGTGATCACAGGTCAAGCCAAGGCGGACAAGATCTCGCTTCACCAAAAGGATTTGACCATCGAAACAGTAGAAGTAGCAGGTCAAGCCCGTCCATTTACGGTTGATGATGACAATGAAGCAGTCTATGTTGAATTGGAAGGAACAGGTCAAGTGACAGTTACTCTGACCTATTCTGGTAAGATGACAGACAATATGACAGGGATTTACCCATCTTACTACAGCATTGATGGCGTGAAGAAGGAAGTCCTCTCTACCCAGTTTGAGAGCCATTTTGCGCGTGAAGCTTTTCCAAGTGTGGACGAGCCTGAAGCCAAAGCAACTTTCGATCTTTCTTTGAAATTTGACCAAGAAGAAGGTGAAATCGCCCTTTCAAATATGCCTGAAATCGATGTGGAAAACCGCAAAGAAACAGGAATTTGGAAGTTTGATACGACTCCACGGATGTCTTCTTACCTCCTTGCCTTTGCTGCTGGAGATCTTCAAGGAGTGACAGCTAAGACCAAGAATGGAACCCTAGTCGGTGTCTACTCTACCAAAGCTCACCCATTAGAAAACTTGGACTTCTCATTGGATATTGCCGTTCGTGCTATTGAATTTTATGAAGACTACTATGGTGTGAAGTATCCAATCCCTCAATCCCTTCATATCGCCCTTCCAGACTTCTCTTCAGGAGCGATGGAAAACTGGGGCTTGGTAACCTACCGTGAAGTCTACCTTCTAGTAGATGAAAACTCTACGGCCCAAAGCCGTCAAACAGTAGCCTTGGTGGTGGCTCACGAATTGGCTCACCAATGGTTCGGAAACCTCGTGACCATGAAATGGTGGGATGATCTCTGGTTGAATGAAAGCTTTGCCAATATGATGGAATATGTCAGCTTGGATGCCATTGAACCAAGCTGGAATATCTTTGAAGACTTCCAAACAACTGGAGTGCCTGCTGCTTTGAAACGCGATGCTACAGATGGCGTTCAATCCGTCCATGTGGAAGTCAAACACCCAGACGAGATCAACACTCTTTTTGACCCAGCAATCGTTTACGCTAAGGGTAGCCGTCTTATGCACATGCTTCGTCGATGGTTAGGCGATGACGCCTTCCGCAAAGGGTTGAAGATCTACTTTGAAAAACACCAATACGGCAATACTATCGGTCGTGACCTTTGGGATGCTCTTGGGCAAGCTTCAGGTCGTGATGTCGCAGCCTTTATGGATTCTTGGTTGGAGCAACCAGGATACCCTGTTGTTTCAGCTTCTGTTGAAAACGATACCTTGATCATCCGTCAAGAGCAGTTCTTCATCGGAGATAGAGAAGAAAAAGGACGCAAGTGGGTTGTTCCGTTAAATAGCAACTGGACGGGTATTCCAGATACCTTGGAAACTGAAGTCTTAGAAATTCCAAACTACAGTGCCTTGAAAGCAGCTAACAGCGGAGCTCTTCGCTTCAATACAGAAAATACAGCTCACTATATCAGTGACTACCGTGGGGAATTGTTGGAAGACATCCTTGCTGACCTTGCTAGCTTGGATAGCACTTCAAAATTACAAGTGGTTCAAGAACGTCGTCTTTTAGCTGAAAGTGGTCAAATTTCTTATGCAAGCCTCTTGCCAGTGATTGAACACTTGACAGAAGAAAGTTCCTACTTGGTTGTTTCAGCTGTTTCGAGCGTCTTAGCTGGAATCAGTCTCTTTGTGGATGAAGGAACTGAAACAGAAGCTGCCTTCCATGAGTTGTTGAAACGCTTGAACCGTTACAACTTTGAACGCTTGGGTCTAGAAGCTAAGCCTGGTGAAACAGAAGAAGACGAAAAAGTTCGTCAGCTAATGATTGCTAATATGATCAAGGCCAATGATGAAGCTGCAAAAGCTCAAGCGAGCACTATCTTTGAAGCACATGCAGATGATTTGGAAAAACTTCCAGCTGCCATCCGCCTGCAAATCTTGGTCAACCAAATCAAGCACCAGGAAACCAAGGAGCTTAGCCAACAATACCTGGATACTTATGTTAAGACAGTAGATGGGAACTTTAAACGCCAGTTGGCGGCTGCACTTTCTTATACCAAGGATGAGGAAACTTTGGAAGCTCTATTGAAGGAGTGGAAGAACAAGGATGTGGTGAAACCTCAGGACTTGGCTATGAGTTGGTACTACAACTTCTTACACGATGACTTTACCCAAGGAAGAACTTGGACTTGGGCGCGTGAAAACTGGGATTGGGTCAAGAAAGCCCTCGGTGGTGATATGAGCTTTGATAAGTTTGTTATCTACCCAGCTAACTGTTTCAAGACCCGTGAACGGTTGAATGAATACAAGGCCTTCTTTGAACCTCAATTGGATGATATGGCGATTAGCCGCAATATCAAGATGGGAATCAAGGAAATCGCCGCTCGTATCGATCTGATCGACCGTGAGAAAGCAGCTGTTGAAGCAGCGCTTCTAGCTACAAAATAAAGAAAAAAGCTCCTAGAGAAGGCTCTGCAGATCTGCAAACTTCTCTAAGAGTCTTTTTATTTTTCTTTTTTGAAATAAGGAAGATGCTGAAGATTTCGATAAAGGATGACCGCGAAAATAGTTTATCAATATCCTAATGGAGTGGGAAAAAAGTCCGCAAAATAAAAAAGGTTGAAAAAAGCTTCCCCACACCTTTTCAATTTTTCCACCCCCGCATAGATACAACAGTCTGGGAGAGTGTTGGAGGTTGCAGATAAAGGAAATACTCTTTGCGTCACCACAAAGCAGTGCTATGAGCAATCAACCAATGTGTCAAACTGTTATTTCTATCTAACATCAAAGGCTGGACAGATTTTGCCCAGCCTCTTTTTTATAAATGACCTGAATGAGACCTCAAAGTAGAAGGATCATTAGTTTATTGGACTTGGTAAGAGAATCTCCGTTCGATAGTGGCCATTTTCTTTGAATCGTTTGATAGTTCCTTGGTATTCTTGTACTAGGGCATCAACGTTTCGCAAGCCCCAACCATCTCTTTGACGTGTTTTACGAGTCTCTTGTTCCTGTTCATTAAAGGTATTGTTGATCGAAATAAATAGATTTTGTTGAAAATAACGTATATTCAGAGACAATGTTCTCTCTGATTTATCAGTCAATCGAAGACAGGCTGAAATACTATTATCCAAACAATTTCCTAAAATAACAGCTAGAACATCTGGCTGAATAGATAGTTCTTGTGGGATAAAGCAGTTAATTTCTAATGCAATTTCATCTTCCACATCGTGCAGTTTTTGATTCAGTAAATAATTAACCGTTGGATTTTTGGAGTAAAAGGTTTGTTTTCCTGAAATACTATCGGTTAACGATTGAAGATACTCTCTAGCTTCATCAGGATTTTCTTCTAGAAGTGCCAAGAGGGTTAAATGTTTATTTTTTAAGTCATGCCGAAGACTTTGCAATCGTTGGTATTCTTCTTGAGACTGCTGTGTTTCCCTTAATTGGAATTGAAGTTGTTCTTTATCTAATTTATTTTGATAATAAGCGTGCTGTTGTTGAGAAAGATGTAAGGTAAAATAAAGCGAGGAAAACGACAATACAATAAGAGACAAGAGTGAAATGACAGAAAGATAATCTGGTCCAAATACTTGCCCTTGAATAGCAGATACAGTAAAGGCAAAAATAATCGATAAAATCGGCACGATAAATTGATAAAGCCAATTTCTTCTAGATGTTGCCATGCTTAACTTTTGATGTGTTCGAAATAACTGTCGAAGAACAAGAGTGATCACAGTTGAAAAAAGAAAACTGATGGCAAGGTAACCACTAATCAGTTCTAAATTTTTCGATACTTTTGACAGTGGAAGAAATAGTTGGATAGCTTGATTGAGGACAGCTCCGGCTAATAATGTTAGGCTTGTTTGTAAGAATATCCAAAAAGAAGAATCACGAAAGGAGTAGCCAAAATAGAGTCCTACAAGAGAGGATTCTACAATACTAAGAAAGAGATTGCTAACTAAAAACACTCGACTTTCTAAAAATAGAAACACAAGAGCCACATGAAAAAGAAAGAAACAACAAAGGACTAATAGTGTCTCTTTTGAATGTTTACTTTTGGATATTGGCCTATAAAATAAAACACTTGCTAGAAATAAGTCAAACAAGATACTAATGATCCGTAATCCTATTAGCATTAGAAATTCCTTTCACTGAGATAGTTATAGTATTTTTCTTTAAAAGAAGACTGGAACTTACGACTAATTGGAAGTGAATGCTCCTCGGTTCCATTTAGCAAAATAGTTACTGTTTTCGCATCAAAATCTTTGATATATTTGGGATTTACAATATAAGAAGCATGAATTTGAATAAAATAATCAGGTAGTTTATCTAAAATATCTTGAGTTTTTAGTAAGGACTTATAGGTATCTGCTAGTGTGTAAATAAAAACGGAACGCTTATCTTTCTCAAAATAGGTAATGTCACTTAAAGGAATAGAGTAACTTTGTTTTCCAAATGAGAAGTTAAAGATGGTTCGTCCTAAATCTAAATAACGTAAAACTCTGTCTACTACCTTATTTAGCCTTTGAGGTTCAATTGGTTTTACTAAGTAATCAAAAGTCTGTACTTCAAAAACTTGTTCCATATAATCACGATAGCTAGTCACAAAAATAATGGGGATAAAAGGATTGAACTGCCGAATTTCACGAGCAAGGTCAATTCCAGTAATTTTTGGCATATCAATATCCAAAAAAACACAATGAGTATCCCTTGTTAATTGTTCTAGCATTTTTTGTGGATTGGTATATAGTTTTGTTTCTACAGGAACCTTGTCGTAAGAAAGTAAATACTGTTCTAACTGACTAGCATCTCTAGTTGAGTCATCACAAATAACGACGTTTAACATAAGTCCCCCTTATCAAATTGAGTTGGCTAATTATGACACTTAAATGGTAAATCATGACGTAAACCATGGAAAGTCATATGTTTATTATACAATAATCTTATCAAAAATGAAGGAAGCTGGGACAATCTTCTCAGTTTTGAGTGATAAGATGAAGACATTTGCGACACTGACTATTAAAGATTTGACAAAATCATTCGATAAGCAACATTTTGCTAATAATCATATTTCCTTAGAAATAGAAGCTGCTAAAATTACAGCTTTTTTAGGACACAATGGTGCTGGTAAGTCCACCCTCTTAAATCAAATGATTGGTTTTACCAAACCCGATAAAGGAGATGTATGCTATGGAGATATTTCTTTTGTACAGAATCGTAAACAAGCTCGCTCAATGATGAGCTATATGTCGCAACAGTATGCACCACTTGAGAAATTGACGGTGGAACAAAACATAGAAATGCTTGGAAGAATGAGAGGGTTAAACACCTTAGATTTACAAAAAGAAATGGATCAGCTCTTAACCGACTTAGAAATTAAGGAGTACCGGGCAAAACAAGGAAAGGACCTTTCAGGTGGTTTAAAGCGTCTGACCTCTTTTGCAATGGCTTTAATCGGATCTCCGACCATCATTCTTCTTGATGAACCCACGAATGATGTTGATCCAATACGTCGTGAAAAACAATGGCAATTATTACAGAAGCTGGCGCATAAAGGTCATACCATTATTATCGTGACGCATAATCTCTTGGAAGTTGAAAAATATGCAGACAACTATGCCTTATTTAACCATGGGAAGTTAATCAAATCAGGCCCAGTTCAGCAAATAACCTATCAAAAGCAGTATCAAATCTCTTTTGAGTTTAGGAATGAAGATAGCTTAGCTCTATTTCAAGATTATACCATCATCAATGGTTCGATTTGCCAGATTGAAATAGAAGAGGAGGAGTTAACAAGACTGCTACCAAAAATCACACAGGAATTGGATAGAAAGAATATTTTCAATCTGTCACTTACTCAGAAAAACATATCCATTTCAGATCTTTATAGAGAGGAGTTGACAAACTGATATGACTCAATTTTTTTACTTACTTCGTTGGAACTATCTTCGTCAAAAAGATCTATTTCTACTCTTTACGCTAGCTCAGGTTCTGTTATCTATTTCACTTCTTTTTGGTTATCCACTGGTGATAGGTAAAATTGATACGACAGCTGCCTACTATCTCTCTTCTGGTTCAGTTCTGATAGGAATTATTTCTATTGGCTGTACTATCTCATCACCTGTTATAGCAAATGCGAAGTCAGAAGGACATGTAGACTATGTACGAGCCCTTCCAATACCACGAATTCTGATTTCCTTAGCAGATCTTTGGATGTGGATGATTGCTATTTTGCCTGGAGTGTTCATTTCTGTTATACTGGGCTATTTTCGTTTTTCTATCCGCCTAAATGTATCTGTTCTGGCTGTTTTCATTCTATTTCTGATCTGTCTTACGATGATCAGTCTTGGATTTGCCATTGCTTATACTTTTTCTCCTAATATTGTCACGCTGATGTCTCAGTTGATTCTCATGATTGGGTTGATGTTTTCTCCAATCATGTACCCAGCAAGTCGTCTTCCAGATTGGATAAACCATCTCTATCATGTTCTTCCATTTGTCCCTTCTGTCAACCTCCTACGAGCTTGTGTCTATAGTCATGGTCACGTATCATTTTTTGACTTGGCTATTCTGATCATCTGGATTTTGCTAACACAGTTACTGATCTTGAGAGTTCTTTATAAGGAAAAATAAAGGAAGGAGGATCTATGTTTTTCATCATTAAAACAGTGTTCTCTTTAAAAGGAGTTCAATTGAAGAGATTTATATATGTTTCCCTACAACAAAAATCAACATCTGCGTTCAGATGTTGATTTTTTTAATATATCTGCTAAGCCCTTTGAATCTTATTTGAAATACCAGTGGTGTTTGAGGCTGGCAAAAATCGCCTTGCTGGTGATAGTGATGATGACTAGTTTGATGAGGTCGGCAAGGATAAAGGGAGCAACGACCAAAGCAAATGCTTTTTGGAGATCAGTATGCGTGACCAGCATAAAGCCGATAGCTCCGGATACAAAGAGGAGAGCACTACTGAGGAGATTGGCAAAAAAGATAGTGAAAATGCTGGATTTAGCATTGGTAAATAGAGATGTGATCCATGCTCGGAATGGGAAGAAGAGGAGGAAACCAGCGGTAGGACCAAGGAAATGCGAAGCACCACCAGCACCTCCGGCAAATACTGGAAAACCTAAGAAGCCTAAAAGCAGGTAAAGACAGACTGTGACAAAGGCATGGCTGGGTTTATAGATGGTCCCGATGATCCCGATCATGAGTGTCTGTAGGGTCAAAGGAATTGGTCCAAAGGGAATGGTGAATTGAGATAGGACGGAGATCATGGCCACTCCAATGGAGATGAGAACTAAGGGAAAGATTTTCTTCATAACAGTTAACCTCTGATTTATTTTATGGTAACTATTCTACAATAAGGAGCTCAACCTGTCAATAGCCACGCTTGTTTTAGGTTTTTTTAAGTAAAAATTTAGTCAGGCTTAAGACTCCTGAAGTATAATCGCCTTACTAAAGGATCGAGCTCCCTTTAAATTTTAAAAGACAAGTACTTGTACAAAAAGATAAAAGGTAAAAAGATGAATCAAAAAGAAACAAAACAAGTTGTCGAAACGCAAGAATAAAAAGAAAAAATGGTTGTCCTCAAACGAAGCCCTAAGTGGTGGATTGGCATGGCAGCAGTTGGTGGATTGTTGGTTGGTGCTGGAAGTGGCTTTGGTGTCGGTGTCATCGCCTCACAATCTTCCAATAATCAACAATTTTCTCAACCGGTCCAAACGGGTCAGAACCAAGGATCTAATCAGCAACAAAATAGTCAAAATGGCCATGCTTCACAAGGAAACCAGCAAAATGGTGGCCCACAGGATGGCGGTCCTCAAGGCGGTGGACCACAAGGTGGTGGCCAAGGCCAAGGTGGCCCGCAAGGTGGCGGTCCGGGTCAAATGCCACAAGAAGGCAATGGTGGCCCACAAGGGAATGGTCCAGATAATGGCATGAACCAATATGACGGACAAGAAGGGAACCAGGGGTCCTCTAAAAACTCCAATAAGAAGAATTCAAAAAATAAAAACAAGACGAGTGACAGTCAAAGTAAGAAAGAAAACACGACAAACTCATAGAATTAGCCTTCCTCAGGCAGGCTGAATTTGATCATAAAACCAGGTTCTAAACTATAGGAAATGAAGGGAAGTCGTGTTATAATGGTTAAGAATAGATTAGAAAGACTCACTCACGAAAGAGAAGAGGATACGACAATGATTAAAATTCTATTGGTCGAAGATGACCTTGGTTTATCAAATTCAGTATTTGATTTTTTAGATGATTTTGCGGATGTCATGCAGGTCTTTGACGGAGAAGAAGGTCTCTACGAAGCAGAAAGCGGGATCTATGATTTGATTTTGCTGGACCTGATGCTTCCTGAAAAAGACGGTTTCCATGTCTTGAAAGAATTGCGTGAAAAAGGCGTGACAACCCCTGTTTTAATCATGACAGCTAAAGAAAGTCTGGATGACAAAGGACACGGCTTTGAGCTGGGGGCAGACGATTACCTCACCAAGCCTTTCTACCTAGAAGAGCTCAAGATGCGGATTCAAGCTCTCTTGAAGCGCTCAGGAAAGGTCAATGAAAACACCCTTAATTATGGCAATTTGAAGGTCAATTTATCTACCAATTCGACTTATGTGGATGGGAAAGAAGTGGAACTTCTTGGGAAGGAATTTGATCTTTTGGTCTATTTCCTTCAAAACCAAAATGTCATCCTTCCAAAGACCCAGATCTTCGATCGTCTCTGGGGCTTTGATAGTGACACAACCATCTCAGTGGTTGAAGTCTATGTTTCAAAAATCCGTAAGAAATTAAAAGGTACTGATTTCGTTGAGAACTTGCAAACATTGCGAAGTGTGGGGTATATCTTAAAAGATGCTAACCAGAATTAAGAAAACCGTCGGGGAAGATGATTTTTCCTACTTCATCCGATATTTTGGGCTCTTTACTTTGATATTCTCAGCCATGACCCTGATTATTATCCAGGTCATGCGCTCGAGTCTCTATACAACGGTCGATGAGAACCTCAAGACTCTCAGTCAGGATCCCTACTCACTTGTAGCGATTGCTTATCGAGACCAGCGACAGTCAAATACCAAAGGAGATGATAATGATCATGAGATGATGATCCCAGATCATGATAAATCAGAACCTAAAGGGGATGTCACATCCAATACCACTGTTGTTTTGCTCAATAAAAAATATGAAAACTTGACAACCGGTAATGGGTTTTTAAACTTCAAAACCGTGACGTTTGGTCGAAAGCTCCTCAACAAGGTTTCCCAACTTCAAATTACAAATAGCTATGGGAAAAAAGAAAGTTACCGGGCCTATATGGCAGAGTTGAGTTTATCTGATGATGAAAGTGATAGTGATATCAAGTATGCGGTTGTCATGACCAATATCAGTCAGCTAGAGCAGACCAGTGAAGAGCACGAAAGTCAAATTGCCCTTGTCATGATCTGCTTCTGGGGAATCTCTTTATTCGCTAGTCTCTTCTTAGCACGTCTCAGCGTCAAGCCCCTTCTTGAGAGTATGCAAAAGCAAAAGGCTTTCGTGGAAAATGCTTCCCATGAGTTGAGGACGCCTTTAGCAGTTCTGCAAAATCGCCTCGAAACGCTTTTTAGAAAGCCTGAAGCGACCATTATGGAATCGAGTGAGAATATTGCATCCAGTTTGGATGAAGTTCGAAATATGAAGCTCTTGACCACCAACCTTCTTAATATCGCTCGAAGAGATGACGGCTTGAAGCCGGAGATGGAAGATATCGAACCAAGCTTTTTCGATCAGACCTTCTCGAATTTTGAGATCATTGCGGAAGAAAATGATAAAATCTTCCGAGGAGACAATCAGGTGGACAAAGTCATTTGTTCTGATAGAACGCTCCTCAAGCAGTTGATGACCATTCTCTATGACAATGCCTTGAAATATACCGATGAAGATGGTGAGATCCAGTTTGAAGTCCAGTTGAAGGACAAAAATCTTCTTTTGAGGGTACTGGATAATGGTCCAGGGATTCGAGATGAGGATAAGAAACGGATATTTGATCGTTTTTACCGGGTCGACAAGGCCAGAACCCGTCAGAAAGGTGGTTTTGGTTTGGGGTTATCCCTCGCTAAGCAGATTGTAGAAGCCTTTAAAGGGACCATTCAAGTCAAAGATAATAAACCAAAAGGGACCATCTTTGAAGTGAAATTATCCATTAAGACGGAAAGTCGTAAAAAAAATCGTTCATAATCTTTAAAAAATAGAAAAGAGGAAAACCTATGAGTTCAAAAATGTTGCACACTTGCCTTCGTGTGGAAAACTTAGAAAAATCAATCGCTTTTTACCAAGATGCTTTTGGTTTTGAAGAAAAACGTCGGAAAGATTTTCCAGACTACAAGTTCACGATTGTTTATTTGGCCTTGCCTGGAGATGACTATGAGTTGGAATTGACTTACAATTATGATCATGGTCCATATGTCATCGGAGATGGCTATGCTCATGTCGCCTTGAGTACTCCTGATCTAGAAGGTTTGAATGCGGAACACAAGGCTAAAGGCTATGAAGTGACGGAACCAAAAGGTCTTCCAGGAACGAAACCGAATTACTATTTCGTTGTAGATCCGGATGGATATAAAGTAGAAGTCATTCGCGAAAAATAAGAGGGATTAAAAATAGGAGGCTGGGATAAAAGTCCTAGCCTCTCAATTATTTTTGGATTGTCGAGCAAGACGCAGTGGTTGAGTGGGCTCTACTACGCTGACTTCATCAGCTTTTACAGCCCTACTCAACTGTGCGGAGGTGGGACGACGAAATCGAATTCTTACAAATTACCGATTTCTGTCCCACTCTCTCTTTTTTATGAAACCATTTACAAAAAAGGAATGTTTTTTCGAGAGAAATTTGCTATAATAAAGTTATGAGATTCAAACACACGAAAACTATTTTATTAATCATTACAAATCTCCTTTTACTGATTCTTTTGTATATCGGCTATCAAAAGATTCAAAGGGTTCGTGAACAAAAAGCCTATCAGGATCAGTTTGATAAGGTCACCCAACTCGAGAAAAGCTCTGAAAAAGGGAAAGATGTTCAAGTTCAGGAAGGGATTTTAGGAACTTCTTATGTGACAGCTTATTATCCTACTAAAGATGGACAGCCTGTTGAGATTGTGAAAGATAAGATCCAAGAAGACCTTCAGCGTATAGGATCCGATGAGAAAACCAAAGAGCCAAAGCATTTGACCTTCTACCATAGTGAAGAAGCAGATGCGCCTTTTGTCGGCTATCACCCTATCCAAATCAAGCGGGCTGAATACCAGTACAAAAAAGGGAAATTCATCAAAGATGAGACGGTGAAGTTGCCACTCTTTTACTTGGATGATGAGAACAATCCTCTGACCCTGAGCCAAGTTTTTGCGGATCCAGATGGAGCAAAACAGATCTTTTTGGAGGAATTACGGGGGAATCTAGCCTTTCGTCAGTTGGACGAGGAAAGCATTGATCAAATGGTTGCCCACTTCTCAGAGTTGGATTTGAGCCAATGGGAATTCCAATATGAAAAAGGAAATTTCACCATTCCATTTCCAACCAAGGTTAAGGGAGACGATACCTTCACTGTTCCCTTGTCTAAATTCTATGATGTGATTGATACAGAACGCTTGCTTCCTGATGATCTAGCTTCTTACGAATCCTATATAGAAGAACGCCACCGTAAGATGATTGCTCTGACCTTTGATGATGGACCAGATCCAACGACGACCCCTCAGGCGCTGGCCATCTTAAAGAAATACAATGCCAAAGCTACCTTCTTTATGGTCGGAAAAAATGTCAGTGCGAATCCCGATATTGCTAAACAAGTCCGCAAAGAGGGGCATCAAATCGGGAACCATACTTGGGATCATCCTCAGTTGCCAAAATTGAGCTTGGATAATGCCAAAAAAGAGATCTTGGATACCCAAGAAGCTATTCAAAAAGCGACAGGTGTGCAGACCAAGATTACCCGTCCTCCGTATGGAGCCATCAATAGTGCCATCCAATACGGTGTCGACCAATCCTTCATCATGTGGGATGTGGATAGCCTAGATTGGAAGACGCATAATACGACGGCTATTCTCAATGAAGTGAAAAAAGAAGTCAAACCGGGTTCGATTATCCTCATGCATGATATCCATCAAACCACGATTGATGCTCTACCGACCGTCCTTGACTACCTCAAATCACAAGGCTATACCTTTGTAACGGTGGATGAATTGTTGGATTATCAACTTGAAAGTCATCGCATTTATTACAATGGAAATTAACGTAAAAATCCTCTGCAGTTCATTCACTAGCAGAGGATTTTCTTATTCATTTAAAAAGAGTTCGGAATTTTTTAAAACCAGTTCACGTACAGAAGCGTATTTTTTTAAGGATTTGAGTTCTTCTGGGTGGGTGATAAAGGTGATTACATAGCCATCACGCCCCATTCGTCCTGTTCGACCGGCACGGTGGGTATAGGTCTCCACATCACGAGGAATATCGTAGTTAATCACACACTCAAGATGTTCAATGTCGATTCCACGAGCGACTAAATCGGTGGCCAGCAAGAGGGTCAGCTGATGGTCTTTGAAGCGTTCCAGAATGACCTTGCGGTATTTGACATTGACATCGCTTGCGAGCGATACGGCCTCAACACCACGGTATTGTAGTTTTTCTTCAGCACTACCCAGATCAGACAGGCTATTGAAAAAAGCCAGACCACGAAAATCTTCGACGTAGGCGAGTTTGCGGAGCAATTCAACCTTGTCCCGCTTATCCACTTGCATATAAAAATGTTGGATATTTTCCAAAGAAACTCCATCAACCGTAACACGAAGAGTATTTTCTTCTAGCTGGTCTGGATCGACCTTGGCTGTGGCGCTCATATAGATATATTGGTGGTCACGGGGAGCATAGTGGCTGATCTTGTCGACGAAGTGGTACTGAGAATCGCTCAGTAATTGGTCGAATTCATCTAAAATGATGGTTTCCACATTCATCATTTTGATCTTTTTTAGCTTGATCAGTTCAAAGATCCGACCAGGCGTCCCAACCAGGATTTCGGGTCCTTTTTTGAGGCGTTCGATTTGCCGTTTTTGACTAGATCCTGAAAGGAAGAGTTGTGTCTGGAGACCGAGAGGCTCTGCCCATTGTTTGGTGACATCAAAAATTTGTCCTGCTAACTCTGTATTAGGAGCCAAAATCAAGAGTTGTTGGGCCTTCTTCGGTTTGAGTTTGAGCAAGCTCGGAAAGAGGTAGGCGAGTGTCTTACCAGTACCGGTAGGACTGATGCCGAGGACATTTTCTCCTTCATAGATAGGGGAGAAGATCTGTTCCTGAATTTCAGTGAATGCATCAAATCCGAGTGTTTCTAACTGGTCTTTCCAGCTTTGTGGAAATTGTTCTTTCATTCTTTTTCATCCTTAAATTGTATTCCAGCGCTTTGACGCATCTGGTAGAGGGTTTCATGGACCTGCTCACCTGTTTGTAACCATTCAAGATAAGCAGCTGGCTTTTGATGAGCGATGGCAAGGGCAAAGGCTTCCGCCTCTTCTTGCATTTGGTGTGGGCAGGGCTGGACCGGAAGGTCGATGACTTCCCCAGAATGGCTGACGAAGCGAGCCTGGTTGATGGCTGCTACAGCATTGAGAGTCAGCGTTCCAGTCTTGGTGTAGATTTCAGCAGGTAGATGGCTGGTGATATTTTTCCCTGCCTGAATGGCAACCTGAAACTCTGGATAAATCAAGACACCTTGACCATAGAGATCAACCGAATTGGGTAATTGCTGAGCGCAATAGTGACTGGAGATCGGTTTTCCAAAGAAGCCAATGGCCAAGTAGAGGCAGTAGACTCCCAGATCCATCAAGGCTCCCCCTGCATAGACATCTGAGAAAATATTGGGCATCTCACCCGCAAGAAGGGCCGGCAATTTAGAAGAATATTTGGCAAAGGTGAAGTTGGCGCCCAGTATTTCCTGATTAGAGAGGAAGTCTTTAACTACTTGAAAGGCCGCTTCTTGGTAATTTCTGGCAGCTTCAAAGAGATAGACCTGGTGCTCATTAGCGAGCTTGACCAGTTCCTTCCATTCAGAAGGGGTGGTCACAGCCGGTTTTTCAATGATGACATGCTTCTTGGCCAGAATAGCAAGCTTGGCCTGAGCGAAATGAAGAGAATTGGGGCTAGCAATGTAAATCACATCCAGCTCACTGTCTAAGAAGTCGATGACATCCGTGTAGCAAGAGATCGCTCCATAAGGCTCACAAAACTCTTGAGCTGTCTTCATCTTTCTCGAATACACAGCCTGCAAGTGATAGTGGCCTGTCTGATGAGCAGCTGTAATAAATTCATGTGAAATCCAACTCGTACCAATAATTCCCAGCTTTAACATAAGGTGTCCTTCCGTAATCGATTCACTCTATTATACCATGAAAAGGGGGAGGGGACAGTATAAAGTAGAAAATATGCACTGATTATTGTATAATGAAGTGATATGCTTAGAAGGGAAAACAATAGGATTGAGAAATTCAGAATTACTGATCATTATTCCTGCTTATAATGAGAGTGGAAATATTGAAAAAACAATCAAGATGATTGAAGAACATACACCTGAATTTGATTATGTCATTATCAATGATTGTTCTACAGATCATACACTTGAAATTTGTCGCAATAACAACTTTAACGTTATCGATTTACCGATTAATTTAGGAATTGGTGGTGCTGTCCAGACTGGTTATCAATATGCAGTTAAAAATGGCTATCAATATGCTGTTCAAGTGGATGGAGATGGTCAGCATAATCCTGAATTTATCAGAAAGATGCTTCAAGTCCTTCAAGAGAAGAATGTGAATATGGTGATTGGCTCTCGTTTCATTGAAAATCAAGGTTTCCAATCCTCCTTCGCGCGACGGATTGGAATTTCATTTTTTGAAAAATTAATTAAGATTTTAACCGGTCAAAAGGTAACAGATCCAACCTCAGGATTGCGGGTGGCTGATCGAAAAGTGATTGAAGAATTTGCTAAACAATATCCAAGTGATTATCCAGAACCAGAGACGATTGTGTCCCTCTTAACCTCAGGCTATTCCGTTGCAGAAGTGCCTGTATTAATGAATGAACGAGAACACGGAGAATCGTCCATCACATTAAGCAAGTCTGTTTACTATATGATCAAAGTGACAATGGCAATGCTATTGGCTAGAATTGGTGGAGGATATAAGAAATAACATGTTAAATATTTGGTTAACCCTTACTGTAATTATTTTTATCGTTTATATTCTACGCCTAGTTGCAAAGAAAGTCGTTGAACTGAGAAATGTCATTTCTTGGCTCATTCTTTGTTTGCTATCGTTGCCAGTCATTTGGTTTCCTAATTTGATTGGACAGGTATCAAAAATGTTAGGAATTCAAGTTCCAAGCAATCTAATCTTTTTCTTAGGATTCTGTTTACTTGTCTATTTAAACTTCTCTTTAACTCGGATTACCTCAAAACAATCCGTTCAAATTCGACAATTGTCTCAGAAGATTGCATTACAGGTAAAAGAGCATGAAGAATAATCAACCTGTTTCAACGGAGAAGGTGTATTTTTGGAATCTGTTAGGGAACTTGGCATTTGCTGGATCATCTGTACTATTTACATTGATCGTTACACGCATGACCTCGCCAATGGAAGCAGATTCTTTTAGTCTTGCCTATGGGATTGCTGCGATTCTAGTAGTAGTAGGCATGTTTCAAGTTCGAAGCTACCAAGGGACAGATGTTCTCTTTAGACACTCCTTTACCAGTTACAGTATTGCCAGATGTCTCTCTCTCCTACTCATGATGGCGATCTTTTTTCCTTACCTTTTTGTTTCAGGAATTGATCTACATGAGAGTTCAAAAATTGCGATTATTGGCTTATACGTTCTATTTCGTATGTGTGAGGCAATTTCAGATCTTTTCCAAGGATTATTTCAACGTCACGAACGATTAGATATCGCTGGCAAATCAATGACCATTCGGTATTCTATCAGCACGATTCTTTTGTTGGCATTTTTGCTTATTACAAAGTCATTAATACAATCATTGCTTTACTTAGTTGTTTTAAACTTTATCTTTGTATTTTGTTATGATTATGTAAAATCAAAAGAATTTGAAACAATTGATGTTTCAGTAAATAATCTCAAAAGAGACCTATTTGATGCGATCACTATTTTAAAGAATTGTATTCCTCTCTTTGTTAGTGGATTTTTACTAGCTTATATTTTCAATGAGCCTAGAATCGCGATTGACTCTGAAATTAGACTGGGACACTTTATTGCAGGGACACAACGGGATTATAATATTTTGTTTATGCCTGTGTTTTTTATGAGTCTCTTTATTTTAATTCTTAGACCCTTAACAACGCAATTAGCGATCTTATGGAAGAATAAAGAATTGAAAAAATTTGATGCCATCATTGCGAAGATGTTTGTCATTGTTTTGGGTGTCGGCTTGGTTTTAACTGTGCTAGCTTATTTGATCGGGACGCCAATATTAAGTCTTGTTTTTGGTTTACCTTTAAACCAGCATAGTACTACCCTAGCCATCCTTGTTTTTTCTGGAATTCTGTATTCTATTGGGATTGTTTTTGGGGATGTCATGACGGTTATCCGAAAACAAACATATCTATTACCTGTGTATTTATTCATGTTTATAGCTTCCAAATTGACAAATAATGATTTGGTACAAAAAATGGGACTTCTAGGTGCATCTTTAAGCTTTTTCATTGTGATGTCCGTTTATTTTAGTGGAAGTTTACTTGCTTATTTTATTGCAAGAAAAATAGAAAGGAAGGGCTATGCTCGTTAATCAACAACATACTTGGGTGATTTGTGCTTATGGTGAGAGCGAATACTTGGAAGCTTGTATTCAATCCTTGAAGAATCAAACTCTCCAATCACAGATTATCTGTTACAGTTCAACACCACTGGATTCGATCAAGGAACTTTGTCAGCGTTATGCTATTCCATTTTACACCAAGCAAGGTGGTGGGATTGGTAAAGATTGGAACAATGCCATGTCTTTTGTAGAGACGAAGTATGCTACCATTGCCCATCAGGATGATTATTATGAGCCGCACTATGCTGAGAAAGTTTTGGCTAAGATGGAAAAAAATCAAGATGTGTTGATTGGGTATTCTGATTATTTTGAAGAAAAAGATGGCCATAAGATTCCTGCGAATACAAATCTGAAGATCAAAACCTTGATGTTAAAAACTATGAATCTTTTTCCTGCTAGTCACTTTTGGCGAAACCGTGTAATGGCTTTTGGGAATCCGATTTGTTGTCCAGCTGTCACCTATAATCGTGAAAATTTGAAGAATTTCTATTTTGATGAAGGAATGAGAGTAAGTTTGGATTGGTACGCATGGTATAAGATCAGCGAGTACAAAGGTCGTTTTGCTTATGTATCTGACAAACTCATGTGCCACCGTATCCATGGAGAGTCTGAAACATCAAAAACGATTGCAGACAATACGCGTAGTAAAGAAGATCTATACATGTACCAACTCTTCTGGCCTAAATGGATGGCCAAGTTGTTGATGAGACAATATGTGAAGAGTCAAAATTCGAATAAGTAGGAGAAACTGATGGGATATTTTGTTGATAGTTATGAGCGAAATAAAAAGTATTTAGTAGCTTTCGCAGTTTTGGCCTTTTGTATTGCAGTGATTTATACAAAGCGCTTAGTAGATTTTCCTAAAATTGGTGTAGCGTTATTTGTTGTATTGGCTTTTTTCATTTTTCTTTTACCGAAGAAGAATGTTGGGACCTTCCTTGCGATGCTCATTGGTGGTCTGTCCTTTGCTTTTATTACACCCGTTTTGAATACGCCCGATGAACAAGTTCACCTTTCAAGAACGATTCATATTGTGGAAGGCAACGTCAATATGGGAAATAAAAACATCCATATTACGGAAGATTACTTTGATGTTTATAAGAATTTCAAAAAACCATTTACCAAATCTTCTTTATTTGAAGAAGGGCAGACGACCAAACAAGTGAAGTTTGGGAAAGAAACGGATTACAGGGCAACCAACTCATATTGGTTTATTGGTTATATCCCTCAGGCTCTTGGATTTGGGATTGGAAAGTTTTTGAATTTGAGTGTAGGAGTCTCCTATTATCTTGGTCGAATTTTTAATGTCATTGCTTACTGTATTTTAGCTCTTATTGCTATTAAATTAAGTGGGAAAGCGAAGCAGTTGATGACAATGGTAGCGATGTTTCCAATGAATCTGGTTCTAGCTGCTTCTTATAATCAAGATAGTGTAGCCTTAGGTTTAACCTACATCATTATTGGATTATTTTTGAACTATGTAACGGATGATGAAAAAGTGGTTAAAATTAAGGATTTATTGCTTTATGCTTTCCTTTGCGTGATCCTTGTAACAATGAAGCTTCCTTATGTCTTGCTTGTAGGATTATTGCTATTTATACCGAAAAAGAAAACGCAATGTAAAAACTACTATCTCGTTTCTCTCGCTTTGATTGCTGCTGTCTTTCTATTTACGATCTTTTGGTATGTTCTTACCCAGCAAGTTCGAATTGAGAACTTTAAACTAGATGGAGCGGATGTGAAGTCTCAGGTGATTAGTATCATTTCGAAACCTCATTGGTATCTTCCAGTGATTTTGAAGGAGATGCTATTATCAGTCAGTCATTTGAATCAACTCTACACCTTTGGTTGGTTAGATTTGTCAATGTCAGAAGTCCTTATTCCAATTTATGCTCTTTATAGCTTGATTACTTTTTCAAATTTTGGGAAGATCAAACTTCCAAAAGTATCAGTAGTAGGGGCAAGTTTGGTTTCTCTTGCAATTATTGGTTTAATTTCTTTGACCTTGTATCTGACCTGGACACCAGTTGGAAATTTTGAAGTTTTAGGAGTTCAAGGCCGATATTATTTGGGTGTTGTTGCTCTTTGTCTACCAGTTATTTGTAGTTTATTTAAGCAAAGAGTTCCAGATGAACAAAAATTCTCTGATCATTTTGTAGTACAAAGCAGTCTCATTATTTTATCTCTAACATTACTACAAACCATCTCTGTTTTATATGCTGCAGTTTAATTAAAAGACTAAAATAAGTTATTACTAGGGGAAACCCTAGTTTTTTGTTACAATAGAAAGTGAATAAGTCAAGGAGTAAGAGATGACACTATCAGTTGTAGTCCCATGTTTTAACGAAGAAGAATCAATTCCATTGTTTTATAGAGAAATGGAACGTGTTCGGATGAAGATGGGAGAAAAGTTTGAATATATTTTTATAAATGATGGCTCTTCAGATGGTACGCTATCCGTTCTTCGAAAGCTACATGTTACAGATTCAAATGTGCACTACCTTTCTTTTTCTCGAAATTTCGGAAAAGAGGCAGCACTGTATGCTGGACTTGAGCGTGCTAGTGGTGAATACGTGACCGTCATGGATGTGGACCTACAGGATCCTCCGGAATTATTGATTGAAATGAAGCAGAAGTTGGAGGAACAGCCAGATTTAGACTGTGTTGGAACCCGACGTGTAACTAGGGACGGGGAACCTCCTATTCGCTCTTTCTTTGCGCGGATGTTTTATAAATTGATCAATCATATCAGCCAAGTGGAAATGGTCGATGGAGCGCGTGATTTCCGTTTGATGCGTCGCCCAATGGTCGATGCTATTATGGAGTTATCGGAGTACAATCGTTTTTCAAAAGGGATTTTTGCTTGGGTAGGATTTGAGACAGAATACCTCGAATATAAAAATGTAGAGCGCGTGGCAGGAGAGACGTCTTGGAATTTTTGGTCTCTCTTCAAATACTCGATTGAAGGGATCGTTAACTTCTCAGATGCCCCACTAAATATTGCCTTTATTGGTGGACTGTTATCTTGGATTTTGGCCTTTATCATGATGTTTTTGATTGTAATCCGAACCTTGGTCTTTGGGGATCCTACTTCAGGTTGGCCATCCCTCATGACAGTGATTCTTTTCCTAGGAGGGTTCCAATTACTAACCATCGGCATTTTAGGTAAATATATCGGTAAGATCTTCATGGAAACCAAGAAACGTCCAATCTATGTCATCAAAGAGAAAAGTGAAGAATGAAGAATATCCTAAGTATGAGTCTTGCTGCTAAGCAAAGGATAGATAGATTTTACGAGGGAATGGATCGGCTCCTCGATAAGATCAATCAGTTGGATATGGTAAAAGGGATCCGCAGTTATATTGACCGGCTTATAGATGTTTTCAACCAAATCAGCAATAAGTTGGTCTTTCTATTACTAACTTCCTATGCGCTCATTTTTACATTTGTATCTTTCAATCTGATCAATTTTCAAAGTCGCTCATATGACTATGTCTTCCATTTATCCCGCATTGTCGGCTTAGCAGAGTCCATTGAGCATTGGGATTTACTCCCCAATCTGAATTTTTTATTTGCATTCGGTACGGGATATGCTTCTCCTATGTTTTATGGAAATTGGCAGTTTTATCCGTCAGCCATCGTTTATATGATGACCAACGATGGAAATCTTGCTTATTCTATATTTGCATTTTTGATCACTCTTGGTACAAGCCTAACAAGTTATATTGTTGTTTCAAAAATAGTAAAAAATAAGCTGACTGGTATAGTAGTGGCCTTGACCATTCCTTGTTATTACACCTTATTTGGTTTTGGAATGACCATGGTAGTGCCACTTGTCCCAATTCTTATTTATTCTATTTATCGTGTGCTCTACTTAAACAAAAAGAACCCTCTTTATTTGGGGATTGTAGTAGCGCTTTTAATTCAAACCCATATTTTATCAACGATCATATTAGCAATTTTTTCTGCGGTATTTTTATGTTTAAATTATAAAAGGATCACACTTGAAAAGATTATCTCTTTTGTATTTTCTATCTTGTTTGCCTTATGTTTGTCGGCAGGATACATTTTTCAATATCTGGAACAGGTTTCATCACAAAAATTTTTCTTCACATGGACAGCGAGAAATTTTCCTGTCAATGTGAAAGATACTTTTTTGGTTCCTTTTCCATTTCAAGCAGATCGATATGGTTTTTATAAACCTTTCACACCATTAGAGTGGCCGATCCATCAATTCGTACGAGATGGCCTATTCTATGCGAGTATGATGGTGATCTTATTTTATCGCCGTCTAGGGAGTTTAAGTAAAACCATATTTTGGACTTGTTGGATCTTATATTTTTCTGCAACGAGTCTTCTGCCTTGGAATTCCGTATTGAAATACACTTTTTTAGGGAGTATGCAGTATTCAGGGCGCCTATTGTTTTTCATTCCCCTCTTGTTCCTATTCTTTCTTGCTGTTACAAATAGAAATGGATTTTTCTCTATTGTCTTATGCCTCTTGACTTTATCTTTTTATTTCAATCATGTTGTCCCTCAATTTGATACATCTTCAAAAAACTATAAACAGATGCGGGATGATAATAAAAAGAATGAAAAATTACTTAAATCAGTATATAAAGGTGACAAATCCAAATATATTGATCCTGTAGGTGATGAATATTATAATCTTGATATCAATAACCAAGATATACGCTTACCACAATTTACAGAATTTCAAACAGCTAAGGATGTAAAAATATCAACTATTAAAAAGAGGTACAATCTTTTAGAATTTGATATAAAGGTTCCTGACGATAAAAAGGAAACTACTATCTCTATACCAATGATATGGTACAAAGGATATCGCGCAGAATATTCTAAGGGAGCAGAAGGTTCTCAACCTGTGTTGAAACAGCGTGCTTTTACCGAATCAGAATTAAAAGAAAATAAAAAAGATCGGAAACCAACTGTCTCAGAAAAAGTTTTAAATGATGGTAAAATTTATTTATCTATTCGAAATTCTGGCCATGTCAAAGTTTCTTATCACAAGACATTTATACAGTATCTTGGTTTCATAATAGAATGGATCTCTTGGATACTGGTATTCTTTATTTTTAAGCAGAAGTATTCAAAAAATAAGGAGCAATTCCCATCTTAAAAAGCAGAAAACTTCTGCTTTTTTTGCTATAATGATAGGGAAAAAGCATTTGAAAGGAATTTAACATGATTTTAATTACAGGAGCAAATGGGCAGCTTGGAACAGAACTTCGCCATTTGTTGGATGAACGAAATGAAGAATATGTGGCTGTTGATGTGGCTGAAATGGATATCACAAATGCAGAAAAAGTAGACGAGGTATTCGCAGAAGTGAAACCAACCCTAGTCTACCACTGTGCTGCCTACACAGCTGTTGATGCTGCTGAAGATGAAGGAAAAGAGTTGGACTATGCCATCAACGTGACTGGTACGGAAAATGTAGCAAAAGCGTCTGAAAAACACGGTGCAACTTTGGTTTATATCTCAACCGACTACGTTTTTGATGGGAAAAAACCAGTGGGACAAGAATGGGAAGTAGACGATCAACCAGATCCTCAAACAGAGTACGGTCGTACGAAACGTATGGGGGAAGAATTGGTTGAGAAGCATGTATCTAACTTCTATATCATCCGTACAGCTTGGGTATTTGGGAACTACGGTAAGAACTTTGTCTTCACCATGCAAAACCTTGCGAAGACTCACAAAACACTTACAGTCGTTAATGACCAACATGGTCGTCCAACCTGGACACGTACTCTTGCAGAGTTCATGACTTATTTGGCTGAAAACCGTAAGGAGTATGGTTATTACCACTTGTCAAATGATGCAGCAGAAGATACAACTTGGTATGACTTTGCAGTTGAGATCCTCAAAGATACGGATGTTGAAGTGAAGCCAGTGGATTCTAGCCAATTCCCAGCTAAGGCAAAACGCCCACTGAACTCAACGATGAGCTTGGCTAAGGCTAAGGCTACAGGATTCGTTATTCCAACTTGGAAAGATGCTTTGAAAGAATTTTACAAACAAGAAGTGAAATAAGAACAAATAGAAGCGGCCCTCAAGGGTCGCTTTTCTGTTTGGATTAGGCAAAAAGCCTAGAAAATGGTATAATTGAATAGACTGTGAATGATTTGAAAGGGAACTCTATGCAACATGTTTTTATTATCGGAAGTCGTGGGCTTCCGGCTCAATATGGCGGTTTTGAGACTTTTGTGGATCAATTGGTTTCGCATCAAGTGTCTCCAGATATTCAATACCATGTTGCCTGCCTTTCTAATGATCAAGCTTATCAACATTTTGACTACAAGGGTGTCGATTGTTTTACCATTAAAGCGCCTAAACTAGGGCCTGCGCGTGTCATCGCCTATGATATGATGGCCATAAACTATGCCTTGAAGGTCATTAAGAAACAAGGAATTGAACAGCCGATTTTTTACGTCTTGGGCAATACAATCGGAGCCTTTGTGGCCCCTTTTGCGCGCAAGATCCATAAGATAGGCGGACGATTTTATATCAACCCAGATGGACTGGAGTGGAAGCGGGCCAAGTGGGCCAAGCCGATCCAAGCCTATCTTAAGTATTCTGAAAAGATCATGACGCGCCACGCTGACCTGGTGATTTCTGACAACCCGGGTATTGAGTCCTATATCAAGGAAGCCTATCCTTGGTCCAAGACGACCTATATTGCCTACGGAACGGACTTGTCTCCAACCAGCCTAAGCAGTCAGGATAATAAGGTCCGAGAATTCTATCAGAAATGGCAGACACAGGAGAAGAACTATTATTTGATCTTGGGCCGCTTTGTCCCAGAAAATAATTATGAGACCGCCATTCGTGAATTTATGGCCTCTTCCACCAAACGGGATTTGGTGATCATTTGTAACCAGGAAGGTAATCCTTATTTTGAGGAGCTCCAAGTTCGAACTGGATTTGATCAGGATCCTCGTGTTAAGTTTGTAGGAACGGTCTATGATCAAGATCTCTTGAAGTATATCCGTAAAGAAGCCTTTGCCTATATCCATGGTCATGAAGTGGGCGGAACCAATCCGGGTCTCCTAGAGGCTCTCGCTCAGACGGATCTGAATTTAGTTTTAGGAGTCTCCTTTAACCAAACGGTCGCTAAGGATTCGGCTCAATATTGGACTAAAGAAACTGGGAATTTAGCGCATTTGATTGACCAGGTAGATCCTTTAGAAGATGTATCTGAATGGGGTCAACGTGCCAAGGCCAATATGAAACAAAACTTTACCTGGGAAAAAATTGTAGGTGAGTACGAGGAATTATTCTTATCATGAAAGTAAATATCTTGTTGTCCACCTATAATGGTGAACAGTATCTAAAAGAGCAGGTCAAAAGTATCCAAGACCAGACTTATCAAGACTGGCAACTCTTGATCCGAGATGATGGTTCGACAGATGGTACGGTGGAGATCATTCAAGAGTTGATGGCCCAGGATAAGCGCATTCGCTTTATCAATCAAGGAGCTATCGAAAATCTCGGTGTTATCAAGAGCTTCCATGCGCTTTTGAAATATGAAAAAGCTGATCTTTATTGTTTCAGTGATCAAGATGATGTCTGGTTACCAGATAAGATTGCACTTCAGGTAGCAGAAGCCGAGAAGCACCCTCAAGAAGTGCCTTTGCTGGTCTACACAGATTTAAAAGTGGTCGATGAAAACTTGAATGTGCAGCATGAGAGTATGATTCGCACCCAGTCTGATCATGCCAATACAGAATTGATTCAAGAGTTGACGGAAAATACGGTAACTGGTGGAGTGGCCGTGATTAACCACGCGCTGGCTGACTTATGGACGGGTCAAGAAAAACATGCGCTTCTCATGCATGATTGGTATTTGGCCTTGTTGGCAACTTCCTTTGGAAAGCTCATCTATATCGATCAGCCAACAGAATTGTACCGTCAGCACAGTAGCAACGTTCTGGGGGCTCGTACCCTTAGAAAACGGGTCAAAAACTGGGTTCGCCCTCATGTTCTTTTTGCTAAATATTGGAATCTCATTGAGTCCAGTCAAGAACAAGCAAAAAATCTATTGGATCTACCTGTCAGTCTCCAAAATAAAGAAATCATTGAAAACTTTGTCACCATTATGGATGTTCCACTAAAAGAACGTTTGAGACGGATTCGTCAGTACGGTTACCGGAAGAACCGGGCTTTTCACACCTTTGTGTTTACCAGCCTAATTCTGACAAAGTTTGCATATCGAGGTAAAAAATAATGTTTGACGTTTTTAGTCAGAAAAATCGAATTTTATTAAGAGAATTAATCAAAACAGACTTTAAATTACGTTACCAAGGATCAGCAATCGGTTATCTTTGGTCGATTTTAAAGCCCCTGATGACTTTTACGATCATGTATATTGTCTTCATCCGATTCTTACGCTTGGGTGGAGATGTGCCCCATTTCCCAGTTGCCCTCTTGTTGGCCAATGTAATCTGGGGCTTCTTCTCAGAAGCCACATCTATGGGGATGGTGTCGATCGTTAGTCGAGGCGACCTATTGCGGAAGTTGAACTTCTCCAAACATATCATTGTCTTGTCTGCGATTTCAGGAGCAGCCATCAACTTTGTTATTAACCTTGTAGTGGTCTTGATTTTTTCATTCTTTAATGGAGTGACATTTTCTTGGACAGCTTTGATGGTCATTCCGTTGTTCTTTGAGTTGTTCTTGATGGCGACAGGATGCGCCTTGATCTTAGCGACATTTTTTGTTCGTTTCCGCGATCTTGGACAAGTCTGGGAAGTACTCTTGCAAGCAGGCTTGTATGCGACGCCAATTATCTATCCGATTACCTTTATTGCAGACCGCAATCCATGGGCTGCTAAGTTGGTCATGATGAATCCTTTGGCTCAAATTATTCAAGACATGCGTTATTTCTTGATTGATAAGGCCAACACCCCTGTCTGGCTTTTGGTGGAAAATAAGTTCTTGGTTTTGATTCCTTATGTTTTACCAATTCTTATTTTTGTCGCTGGCTTTGCTTACTTTAACAAACATGCTAAGAAATTTGCGGAGATTCTCTAATGACAGATAAACAAATTGCAGTAAAAGTAGACCATGTCAGCAAGTACTTTAAGTTGCCAACAGAGGCGACCAATAGTCTTCGAACTGCCCTGGTCAATCGCTTCAAAGGAATCAAAGGCTATAAAGAACAACATGTGCTTAAGGATATTTCTTTTGAAGTAGAAAAAGGAGACTTTTTCGGGATCCTCGGAAGAAATGGTTCTGGAAAATCGACTCTCTTGAAAATTATTTCTGAAATCTATGTGCCAGAAAAAGGCACCGTCACCATCGATGGGAAACTGGTGTCCTTTATTGAGCTTGGAGTGGGCTTTAACCCAGAACTGACAGGTCGAGAAAATGTCTATATGAATGGAGCTATGCTGGGTTTCTCGACAGCTGAAATTGATGCCATGTATGATGATATCGTAGACTTTGCTGAGTTGCATGAATTCATGAACCAAAAGCTTAAGAACTACTCATCAGGCATGCAGGTTCGTCTAGCCTTTTCGGTTGCCATTAAGGCCCAAGGCGATATCTTGATTTTGGACGAGGTCCTTGCAGTAGGAGATGAGGCCTTCCAGCGCAAGTGTAACGATTACTTCCAAGAACGCAAGAAATCAGGGAAAACCACGATTCTCGTTACCCATGATATGGGAGCCGTCAAGAAATATTGTAACAAGGCTGTTTTGATTGAAAATGGATTGGTGAAGGCCATTGGTGATCCTTTTGACGTTTCTGATCAATATAGTTTTGACAACTTGGAATCGAATTCACATCATCATGGAGATGAAGATGAGGGCTTGGTCACAACGGAAGTTGAAGATTTTACAGCTAGATTGCTTTCTCCTAAGAAAGTAACTCCTGATGATGAGGTGGTGATTGAGTTTTCATTTAATCTATTAGATGAGTCTGTTAATCCTCATATAGCCTTTTCATTTGTTGATATTTCTACTGGGAATGGACTGTATAACGATAATTCCATGGATGTTCCATTATCTGGTGTCGGACCTAAAAAAATCACTTATAAATGTAAGTTGCCGTACTTTAATCATGTGAAGTTAAGACTAGTAGCATTTTTAAGAGATGAAAATCAAGAAAACTTAGCAATATTGTCAACAACGAACCCTCCAGTCTTTTCAATAGATCGGGTAGTCGATCGAACAAATCGTTCGGAGTTGGATTCTTCGACTGGTTTGTTGATCCGTCAAGGCAAGTGGGAATAATTTCTTTGGTGTAGGCTATGAAAATTTTATTTGTATCTCCTGTTGGAGCCATGTTTAGTGGAGCAGAAGTATCAATCGTGAACCTAATGAAATTGTTGGTTCAGCAAGGTCACGAAGTTTATAATGTGATACCGGATAATGCCCCACACATTGATAAAGACTATCTCCGTCATATGGATACAACTGGAATTAAATTATTTCAGTTAAAAAACAATCAGTGGTGGTGGCCTGAATCTAAGACGCTGAACATTTCAGAGTTAGAAATCCAAACTTCTCAACAAAAGAATATTGAGGAAGTAAGAGAAATTATCCGGAATGAACAGATCGAATTGGTCATTTCGAATACAGTCAATGTTTTTCAGGGGGCCATTGCAGCTGCATGTGAACAGGTCAGACATTTTTATATTATTCATGAATTTCCTTTTGGCGAGTTCGGTTATTATAAGGACCTGATTCCCTTAATTGATGATTTGTCTGATAAAATTTTTGTAGTAGAAGGGGAATTGTACCACACTCTAACGAATTATTTTACGACTGACAAATTGATTCCGTTTATTCCCTATACAGAAGTTCAAGAACGTCCTCTTAAGAATTCTACTATTTCTCGTTTTGTATCCATCGGTGGGATTAACGAACGAAAAAATCAGCTTGAGTTGCTTGCAGCCTATAATCACTTAAATCGGAAGGAGATCGAACTGGTCTTCATCGGAGGATGGGATGAGCAGTACAAAAAGTTGATGGATGACTATATTCAAACGCATCATCTAGATCGTGTGACTTTTGTTGGTTTTCACTCGGATCCATGGTCCTTGGTGACAGATAAAGATATCCTCGTCTTGCCTGCTAAATTAGAAACATTTTCTTTAGTATTTGTGGAATCAGTCCTCAATGGAGTTCCGGCAATCATTTCCGATAATTTAGGTCATTTGTCTTCCAGTAAATTTTTAGAATCTGGGAATTTATATCCACTAGGAGATAGAGATCTACTAAGTCAACAAATGGCTACAGTGATTGAGAATTTTGATAGCTATAAAGAAAAACAATTACTGGATCAAGAACTCGCTCGAAAGAAATATAATCTCGAGTCCATCTATGCTGTTTTTAAAGATAACATTGAAGTAGAAACGCCAATTGGTAACCAAAAGCTTTCCTCTAAGTATGCTCGATTTTTGGGCATGAAATTCAATAATCGTGATCTCGAAGTAATTGGTAAATCTCAGGTGGTGATTTCAGCTTCACACGATGGACTTCACTCAGCCTACCATGAAATATCAAAAGAGAGGATGGAAAATAAGGGCTCTATTATCTTCCAGCTTGAAAAGGAAAAGAGTCTAAAAATATTACTTTCAGAATTTCCGGGATCCTATAAAAAATTGTCATTGATTGCATTGGAGGATCAAAGAGAAATTCCTCTTGTAACTTCAAACGGAATTGATTTCGAGGATGTTTTGGTTTTCTTTAATACCCATCCACATATTCTTTTTGATCTTTCGAATAGTTCAGGTAATCAATTTCAATTCTCCTATGAAAAAGAAAGTGACGAAGAATTTAGCAGACACCTATTCAACTTACATGAGAATTATAAAAAGTTATCTCATGAATACAATTCCATCATCCATTCTCGCCGTTGGACCATTCCAACAAAGATCTTGAAATTCTTTAGAATAAGGAAATAATATGCAACGTTTACTTTTATATGTTCACTACAATAAGTTTAATTTTATTAGTGGGCATGTACTTTACCAATTAGAAAAGATTCGTCCCTTGTACTCACGAGTGGTCTTTATCTCCAATAGTAAGCTACCAGAAGATGTGAAGTCTAATTTAGTAGCACAGCATCTGGTGGACGATATTCTAGAGCGCCAAAATAGTGGCTTTGACTTTGCGGCTTGGCGGGATGGAATGAAGACAGTCGGCTTTGACCAACTGGCTCATTTTGATTCGGTTACCCTCATGAATGATACCTGCTTTGGACCTCTTTGGGATCTAGAACCAATCTATCAGCGGTTTGAAAATGATACTGAAGTGGATTTCTGGGGAATGACCAATTACCGGAAAGACAAGGATTTTAACGAGCATATTCAGAGTTATTATCTTAGTTTTAAAAAACAGGTGCTGACATCTAGTGCCTTCCATGAATTTTGGCAAGGTGTTCAGGACTTCACCAATGTTCAAGATGTGATTGATAACTATGAAACCAAGGTCACAACGAATTTCTTGGATGCAGGTTTTCACTATAAGACGGTCTTTGATACCATTCATGAAGACACCACAGGGATGCTCTATCCGGACTTTTCTTACTACAATCCTACAGCGATTCTCAATCATAAGGTTCCTTTCATCAAAGTCAAAACCATTGCAAACAATGAAGGAATTATGCCTTATATTTTCGACGAGTTGGAGCGTGTATCGAACTACCCATTAGACTTGATTCTCAACCACATGTCTATGATTGATCGTCCGGACTATCCTTATCTCTTGTCTCGTAAGTACTTGAAAAATCAGGAATTAGCTGGAGACTTCGGTAAAAAAGTTGCGGTTCATCTTCATGTCTTTTATGTGGACCTCTTGGAAGAATTTTTAGATGCTTTCCAAGCCTTTCATTTCGCTTATGACTTATGGATCACGACAGATGTAGAAGAGAAGAAGCAGGATATTGAACAAATTCTTTCTAATCGGGCACAAGATGCGACGGTTGTGGTGACTGGAAACATTGGACGAGATGTGTTACCAATGCTGCTCTTAAAAGAGCAACTCTCAAAATACGATTATGTTGGTCATTTCCATACTAAGAAATCCAAAGAAGCAGATTTTTGGGCAGGTGAATCTTGGCGGAAAGAATTGATCGAGATGCTAGTTAACCCGGCTGATCAAATCCTGGCCAATATGGAGGCCAATCCAAAAGTCGGAATCACTATAGCAGATATTCCAACCTTCTTCCGTTACAATCGCATAGTGGTTGCTTGGAATGAGGCTCTTATTTCACCAGAGATGAACAAGCTCTGGCAACGGATGGGAGCGACCAAGACGATTGACTTCAAAAATCTCAATACCTTTGTCATGAGTTATGGGACCTTTGTTTGGTTTAAATATGATGCTTTGAAACCACTCTTTGATTTGAATTTGACAGCAGCAGATGTCCCGGCTGAACCTCTTCCTCAAAATTCGATCCTTCATGCGATCGAGCGTTTGTTGGTCTATATTGCTTGGGATCAAAAGTATGACTTTAGAATCTCTCAAAACCCACATGTTCTGACACCATTTATCGATAATAAGCAGTTGAACAATCGTGAGGATCTCCAACCGCATACCTTTGTGGACTTTAATCAAATAGGAGGGATTAAAGGGGCCTTGAAGTATATTGTGATTGGACCAGCAAGAGCTGTGAAATATATACTAAAAAGAATGATAAAGAAAGTGAAATAATGAAACGGAAAAAAGAGTTTAATGTTAAAGAATTTATCCTCTCAGCATTATCGAAAGTCTCAAGAACTCAGTGGTATTATGGGGTTACTTTCGTTCTATTTTCTTTTTTTAATTTTTACCTAGCTCAGAACAATCTTGCAGTACATAACAAAGCAACGGGGACTGTCCTACAATATGTCAATTTTTTAGGAATTCTATTTGGAATTAGTTTCCTATTGTTAATTCCAATATTATCCCAGTTCAATTTTAAAAAATGGTTTCCTTTAAAGCTGATTGTCAGTTATTTGGTCTACAATACCCTTTCTTATTTGACAGAAATCACGATTTATTTGAATAATCCAAAATACAAGGTTTGGAATTTTGATCAGAATCCATTCTTTAGAACGGACTCCTTCCTTGTCATTTTCCTTCTGTTTGCTTCTACAGGTGGTTTGGTTCTATTACGACAGCATTATGATAAGCTGCCAAGTCGGAAAAAAGGAGGAGAAGAGATAGGCGAGAACTACCAGTATTTGGTCTTGTCACAACTCTTGATCACCTTCATCGTAACAGACAAAAATTTTTCGACCCTGATTTACAGGACAGATAATTTTTTGTATAAGGCCTTTGAAATTGGCAAATACTCAGCTCAACAATTCTGGTTGACAAATGAGTTTTTATATTTTCTATTTCCTTTGATTTCCTTGCTTGGATTTTTATACACAAAAGGGCAGCGAGATTTCGTCAAGAACAAACCGAGTTTCTCTTTAGTGTTCTTCTCTAGTACCACCATCGCAATTGTATTGAATTATTTTATCCAATTCAGTTTAGGTCGAACAGAACCCTTCTTAGGCGTTCATTACACGATTCCAGATGCCATCTTATTTCAAATTCTCATTCTGACAGCGATACTTATCTTTGTTTACATTTGTATCAATCAATATTGGATTGCTACCTGTCTCATTTCCATTGTTTCCATTGCTTTTGTAGTTGCAAATTCCATCAAGTTTGGCATGAGGAATGAACCAGTTTTACCGAGTGATTTAACTTGGTTAACCAAGCCAATGACGCTTTTGAGCTTTATGGACAAAGCGCAAATATTTTACATCTTTTTATTGGTGGTCTTTCTGGTTTGTCTACTGATTGTCGGGAAAAAGTACCTCTTTAAAGGAAGAATTATTTCTTCATGGAAAATACAAATCGGAGCTATTGCAGTGATGCTCTTATGCTTTAAGAGTGTCAATGGGATATTCAGTGATAAAGAAAACGGGAAGATCAAGGATAATGTACCAATTATTAGCACCCTGAACAATTACCAAGATATTAATTGGCTAGGGAATACGACCAATGCTCGTTACAAAGGATTGTCTTATGTTTGGATGAATCAATTGACGACGGAGGTTGTTCCAAAACCGGATGGTTATTCCAAAGAACGTCTTGAGAAAATAGCCCAAAAATATACCAACTTGTCGAATGCGATCAATAAGGAGAGAAGTAACTACTTAAACGATCAAACGGTCATTTATATTCTGAGTGAAAGTTTTTCTGATCCTAGAAAAGTCGAGGGAGTTGAGCTTACGCAAAATCCGATTCCCAATATTGAGAACATCATGAAGACCCACACGAGTGGGCAAATGCAATCGGATGGATATGGTGGCGGAACTGCAAATATGGAGTTCCAGACTCTTACAGGTTTACCATTCTATAATTTATCACAAACTGTATCTGTCTTGTATACGGAAGTTCTTCCTAAGATCCATGATGTGCCGTCTATCAGTAATGCATACTCAAAAAAGAATAAGATTGCTGTTCACTTGGCAGGTAAATCGAATTATTCACGGGATATCGTTTATTCCCGCTTGGATTTCAAAGATTTTATTACGACCGATACAAAAGGAATCAAATATAGAAAAGAAGGGATTAGTCCGAGTGACGAATCCACCTATAATATTGTTTTAGACAACTTAAATGATAAAACCGGACAATTCTTTTCAGTGATGACCATGCAAAACCACACCCCGTGGTTAGAAGCCAATCCAGAAACTCTGGATGCAAAAGGTAAAGGATTTAGTGACGAAGAAAATTCAAAACTGACTTTCTATAGTCGTTTGCTTGCTCAAACAGACACCGCTACCCAATCCTTCCTGGAAAGTCTTTCTAAAATAGATAAGAAGATTACGGTGGTATTCTATGGAGATCACTTGCCGGGGCTCTATCCGGAGTCAGCCTTTAAGAACAACCCAGAAGGTCAGTACCAGACAGACTATTTCATTTGGAGTAATTTTGATGCACCGAAGTTAAATTATCCTTTGGTTAATTCAAGCGATTTCTCTGCTATGGTCTTTGAACAGACTAATTCAAAAGTTTCACCTTATTATGCTTTGTTGACTGAAGTTTTGAAAAAAGCAAGTGTCGATAAAAAGGCCCTAGAAGGAGAAGCACAAGAAATTGCAGAGGATTTGAAAATGGTTGAATACGACTTGATTAGTGGGAAAGGTTACCTTTCTAAAGACTTCTTTAAAGTTCCAACTAATAAATCCAATTAAAAGGAGAGCAAGCAGTTAAAAATCTTTGTGATTTTGGCTGTCTGGCTCCCTTTTTTTTGTTTTTTATGCTAAACTATTAGATGGGGGTACGCTCATGATTAAGATATTTGGAAAGGTCCATTATCATTGGCAACCGGACTTATCTATTCTTGTGACTTATTGGTCCATTGCAGTGATTCCGGTCTTTATTGGACTGGCCTTGATGTATGAGAGCTCTAGTGTGCCAACGCTAGTTTTGTTTTCGTTCTTTTTATTTATGGTCTTGCTCGCGATTGGGGTCCATCGTTACTTCACGATCTATGAGGATGGGATCTTGCGGATTATTACTGCCAATCCTTTTACTCCAATCAAAGTGAAGATTGACTCGATCGAAAAGGTCGAAGTAAATAAGAAATCGATCAAGCTCATATTTAATGATGGATCGCGCAGTCGAACATTCTGTATGCGTAAATGGCCGAAAAAATACTTTATCAATGCACTTGCCTTAAATCCTTATTTTAAGGGAGAAGTAATCCTGACGGACAATTTCATCCATGTGGATTACTACGAGATGTATTATGCAAACAAATAAAAAGCCCTCTTAATCTTTTAAGAGAGCATGAGTGGGGCATTCTTTAATAGCCTCGAGAACATCGTTTGTGACAGGGACTTCCTTTTCAAGGAGGTCGTCCTCTTCAGCAGCAAATTTAACGATGCCATTGTCATGGTAATCAAATAATTCAGAATAGGTCTGACAGAGACCGCAAGCGATGCAACGATCTGGAATTAACGTAACTTTCATACTTCTATTGTAATGATTTTTACGAGAAAAAACAAGGAGGAAGTCATGGCAAAAGAACCATGGGAAGAAGATATTTACGATGATGGAGAAGAAACATTGAAAAGAACGAGTAAGTTAAACGGAATCAAGGCAGACCGTCTATTGACGATTTTAGCCATTATTTTCTTTGTAGTAGTAGTGGCGATGGTCTGCTTGTTGATTTTCCTTTCAACAGGTGGCAGCAACAAATCAAAACAAATGTCTGGTTTCTACAATGGAGAGACTAAGGTTGAACAGAAATCATCAGCCCCTGCAGCACAAACTGACCAAGCGGCTAAAGACGATAGTTCAAAAGATGAGAACTCTGAAGAAGGTACGATCACTGTTCAAGCAGGTGAAGGGGAAGCAGCGATTGCTGCGCGTGCTGGTATTTCCATTGCCCAATTGGAACAGTTAAATCCTTCTCATATGTCTACAGGATCTTGGTATGCCAATCCTGGTGATGTCGTTAAGATTCAGTAGGAGTTGAGGACAGCATGAAACAAATTCAAATTGCCATTGATGGACCGGCTTCAAGTGGAAAATCTACGGTTGCAAAGATCATTGCCAAGGATCTAGACTATACGTATCTAGATACGGGGGCTATGTATCGTGCAGCGACTTACCTAGCTTTACAAAATAATCTGACAGCCGAACAGGTAGATGACCTCTTAGCCCTTTTAGATCAATATCCAATTAGTTTTGGTCGTTCGGAAGAAGGAGAGCAGCTTGTCTTTGTAGCGGACGTGGATATTACCCATCCAATTCGTGATAACCAAGTGACCAATAATGTTTCGTGGGTCGCAGCGCTTGCGCCTATCCGTGAAAAGTTGGTGGCTCTTCAGCAAGAGATTGCTGCGAAGGGTGGGATCGTCATGGATGGACGCGATATTGGGACAGTTGTCTTGCCACATGCAGAGTTGAAAATCTTTTTGGTCGCTTCTGTTGAGGAGCGTGCAGAACGTCGCTATAAGGAAAATGTTGAAAAGGGCATCACAGCGGATCTTGAGTTGTTGAAAAAAGAAATCGCGGAGCGGGACTATAAGGACAGCCACCGTGCTGTGTCTCCTTTGAAACCTGCAGCCGATGCCATTCATTTTGACACAACGGGTGTTGGAATTGCAGACGTTGTGGCCTTTATTGAAGAAAAAGCAAAAAAACTTCTTGACAAAGAATAAAAAACTTGATATCATATAAAAGTTGAGAAAAGCAGAAGTGAGAACTTCTCGCCTTGTGACGCAAGTTGCCTGGCCCCTACGGATCAAGTTTCAGTAATGAAATACATCATGTAGTTCGGGCCTGTATTGCAGGTCCGTTCTTTGTTTTTCTCGAATAATAAAAAAGAGGTGAAAACCATAGCAAAGCAAGACTTATTCATCAATGATGAAATTCGTGTACGTGAAGTTCGCTTAATCGGTCTTGAAGGTGAGCAATTGGGTATCAAACCACTTAGCGAAGCGCAAGCACTTGCAGACGACGCTAATGTTGACTTGGTTCTCATTCAGCCTCAAGCTAAACCTCCTGTTGCGAAAATTATGGACTACGGTAAGTTCAAATTTGAGTACCAGAAGAAGCAAAAAGAACAACGCAAAAAACAAAGCGTTGTGACCGTGAAAGAAGTTCGTTTGAGCCCAGTGATTGACAAGGGTGATTTCGATACAAAACTTCGCAATGCTCGCAAATTCCTTGAAAAAGGAAATAAAGTGAAGGTATCCATTCGCTTTAAGGGTCGTATGATTACCCACAAAGAGATTGGTGCTAAAGTTTTAGCCGACTTCGCTGAAGCGACACAAGATGTGGCGATCATCGAACAACGTGCTAAGATGGATGGACGTCAAATGTTCATGCAATTGGCGCCAGCAACTGACAAGAAATAATCTGTCAGAAAGTTAAAAAAAGGAGAAAATATCATGCCAAAACAAAAAACACACCGCGCATCAGCTAAACGTTTCAAACGTACAGGTTCTGGTGGACTTAAACGTTTCCGTGCTTACACTTCTCACCGTTTCCACGGAAAAACTAAGAAACAACGTCGTCATCTTCGTAAAGCATCTATGGTGCATTCAGGAGATTTCAAACGTATCAAAGCAATGCTTACTCGCTTGAAATAATTGCGTATTCGTAAGTAAAGAATTCTAGGAAATATTGGAGGAAATATAAATGGCACGTGTTAAAGGTGGCGTTGTATCACGCAAACGTCGTAAACGTATTCTTAAATTAGCTAAAGGTTACTATGGAGCTAAACATATCTTGTTCCGTACTGCAAAAGAACAAGTAATGAACTCTTACTACTATGCATACCGTGACCGTCGTCAAAAGAAACGTGACTTCCGTAAATTGTGGATCACACGTATCAATGCGGCAGCTCGTTTGAACGGACTTTCATACTCACAATTGATGCATGGTTTGAAATTGGCTGAGATCGAAGTGAACCGTAAAATGCTTGCTGACTTGGCTGTTAACGATGCAGCAGCTTTCACAGCTCTTGCAGATGCAGCTAAAGCAAAACTTGGTAAATAATGTTTATAATAGGCTGGGCAGAAGTTGTCCAGCCTTTGATGTATGATAGAAATAACTGTATGACGCAGTGATTGATTGGCTTCTTTGTTCGCCTTATAAGCTCCAAAGATAGCCTAATCAACTGTGCGGGGGTGGGAAAACGAACTCTTTTTTACTAGTCAGAGTTCTTTCCCACTCCCTTTTTTTCTTGTTGATTTCATGCTATAATGAAAATAATCGTAACCGATATGAGGAGGATATAAAGGTGACACATAATCGACTAGCATGGGATGAGTATTTTGCAGCTCAGGCTTTACTGATTTCGAATCGGGCGACCTGTAATCGGGCGAAAGTAGGGGCTGTTCTGGTTAAGGATAATAAGGTCATTGCAACCGGCTATAATGGATCTGTTTCTGGAACAGATCATTGTTTAGAGGATGGCTGCCTCATGGTCGAGGGACACTGTGTCCGTACGATTCATGCGGAAGTCAATGCTATTTTGCAAGGAGCTGAAAGAGGAATTCCCAAAGGCTTCACAGCTTATGTCACGCATTTTCCTTGTCTCAATTGTACTAAGCAATTGCTTCAAGTTGGCTGTAAGCGGGTGGTATACATCCATCAATACCGCATCGATGAATATGCTGAATACCTCTACCGTGAAAAAGAGGTAGAACTGGTCCATCTCCCATTGGAAGTGGTTAAAGAAGCTATTGCAGAGGCAGACTTCATTTAAAAAGATCCTGTCTAAAACTTGATATAGATCTAATAGAAAGCTTGTTTTTGAGATCACACTTGGCTGATTCTTCTAGAGGAATGAGAGTGTGATGATACGTAAAATTTGCTATCTAATTTTCTTATTCGCCCAGGGACCTGGGGTTGTTGTTATATGAAAGGTAGGAAACCGTGATGACAGACCAAGAGAAACATTTTGAAGAAAATAAGGAACCTAGTAAGAGAAGTGAAGATTATCCCAATTCTGTATTTGTTCAGAATCCTCTAAAAGAAAATAGCTTACATTCTATTCTTCTTTCAGTGGCCTTTTACTTATCCATTATCTATCTTGTATTGTTTGTCTCTTTATTTGCACTTTTGGGTTATGGATGGGGATTTGTCGTTTTGATTTTCCTTGGTCCAAACTTATTAAGTCTTGCCATTGGGGCCTTTCTAATTCGACTAGGGATGAGGAAAGGGAATAAAAGCCTTCTTTATGCGAGTATTGGACTCTATCTGCTGTCAATCATCTTGGCTTTTGATCCAGACTGGGAAATATTTCGAATTGCTCCCTTATGTTTAGGTGTTCTGGATTTAATCGGAACACTCCTGGTTAAAGAAGAGAAAAGCTTTTAATTAAAAGATAGGTATGGGCCACTTTACTTAATAAAAAGTATTCGGGTCGATCAAAGCGATCGTTAAATCAATTCTTTTTGTCGATTTTTGAGTACTATTATTTTAAAGGATAACTAAGAACTTTAGGAAGAAATGAAATGTCAGTTCAACCAAAACATTCTGAAGTAAAAAAAGAAAAAGAGGAAAGGATTACAGATGAAGATCTTTCACCTGTTGGTGAATTTGATTCAGAAAAGAGAATTGGGAAATCTGGAATACTTGCTTTTGCCTCGGTCCTAGCCATTGCTTATATCGTTTTGCTTTTATTAGGTCTCTTTTCACTAGGATCATGGGTTGGTGGTTTTTTGTACTTTTTGGGAATCCATATTATTAGCTTTGTTATTGCAACTATCCTGCTTTGGAATGGAAATGTGAACGGCAATAAAGCAACTCTTTATATAGCAGCAGCTATTTATGTTTTTTCATTTATTGCTGCGGGTAATCCTTCTTGGGTGATTAATCATATACCACCGCTTGTGGTAGGAGTGCTGGTATTGATTGGAACTGTATTGTTAAAAAATGAAGAATGATGATAGCAGGTAGGGTGTTCAAACCTATCTTTTTTATTTATTTCTGACAACTCACTAGGAAAACGGTTACAAACTGTGTTATAATTTAAATAAATGAATAGTTAAATACTTTTCTTAGAAAGTAGAGGAGAATCTATGTCTAGAAAAAAATGGTATTGTATACTGCTAATTCTTGAAGCAATTCTTTATCTTGTTTCTTATGGTAGTAGTCTAGTAGTGAGCTATAGTTCCCGAAATTTAAATGGAAATACACCACTGTTCACTGCCTCTAGTATTTTTTCTATCTGGAATGGAATGATTATTTGCTGGGTAATTTGGAGAATCATGAAGCAACGTTTAAATGTTGAAGGATTGATAGCTGTTCTTCTCCTCTCAATTACTCAACTACTGATGTTTTTTTTACCACCTTTTTCCCCAACAAATCTGCTGAACATTTCCTTTGTGCTAAATATCATTTGTTTAATATGGATTTGGTTGCTTATAAAGAATGTAGAAATGAGGGAGCTTTTAAACAATTGGAAAAGTAAAGATAGTTGGAAATCATCGATAGCTTATTTAGTACTATTTGTTGCCTCTACAAATATTTCTCCACTATTTATATTGATTGGTATGGATAGAACGAGTGACATTTACGCTTTTACACTGCGATACACTGTAATGGAGTTAATGTTTATACTTCTGATTAATGTTATGATCACAAGTACAAGTGATAAACTTCAGAAAGTATTTTCTCTCTTGCTCATTTTATCTTCTCTTGTTGTGATAGGTGTAGTATACTCTTTCATCTCTCGTATAAGCTTCTACGGTCTCTTTTATCTTCTCTTATCGATTTATATTGTTTGTCGTGTTTTTGGTTTGTTTGATAAAGTTGCAGATAGCTGGGAGTCCAAGGTGAAAGTACAAGATCTATCATCTATTGAAACTAAACCAGAGATGGAATACCCTCTAGTAGAAGGAGAGATAGATGTAAACGATCAGTTGAATGCTGAGATACGATCAAACAATGATAAAGAAAATTCGCCAAAAAGAATTATTCTTCAGTCGTCCTGGTTATGGAGCGCCCTTATAATAGCAGTCTGTCACCTTGGTATTATGATTTTTCCTTTATTTTTAGGAAACCCCATGTATCTACTGATCTTATATATTGGTGCCATCCATTATATTTGTTTTATGATTGCGACTATATTACTTTTCATTGGTATGAGAAAAGGAAGTAAAGGACTCCTAAATGCGGCAGCTATCTTATTTGTTATTTCTATTATAGGTACGCCAGATCCTTATTGGATAGGTCCAAA
This sequence comes from Streptococcus parasanguinis, assembly GCF_047465465.1. GTDB lineage: Bacteria > Bacillota > Bacilli > Lactobacillales > Streptococcaceae > Streptococcus > Streptococcus parasanguinis_AI. The sequence continues at coordinate 312,448 of NZ_JASGZU010000001.1, forward strand.
TATTTTATCCTTTATTCTGGGAGTCTTGGTATTTATTGGAACTATATTATTTAAAAATGGAGACTGATTAAAGTAGATAGGGTTGAAAATTTTTAAAGAACTGTTATCATTTAAGTAGGTGGTAGGTTTTCGAGTACCCATTGGTACGCGGACACCTACCATTTTTGAAGATAAAAAAGCATCATGTGAGGGTGCTAGATCTTACCTGTTGAACTCGTAAATTGATGGATACCCTACGGGGTATTTTTTTGTGAACTTTTTAGGAACTTTGAGGACTGCTTAAGTTTGTTTAATAGAGCCCAAAAAAGCTGATTTAATGGGCTTTTTTGAAAAATCATTTTCCATATCATTTGTAATGTGTTATAATGAAGTGTTATATGGTCCCGATAAGGTGGTAGAAATCTTCTATCAGTACTTTGTAACTCTATAACAATATTTTTTAAGGGGGGACATTTTTATGTCAGAACGTAAACTTTTCACGTCTGAATCAGTATCTGAGGGGCATCCAGATAAGATTGCAGACCAAATTTCAGATGCTATTTTAGATGCTATTTTAGAGCAAGATCCAGAAGCTCACGTGGCTGCCGAAACAGCTGTTTATACTGGTTCCGTGCATGTCTTCGGTGAGATTTCAACGACTGCTTATGTGGATATTAACCGTGTGGTTCGTGATACCATTGCAGAAATTGGATATACTAATACGGAATATGGATTCTCAGCTGAAACTGTAGGAGTACACCCATCTTTGGTGGAACAATCTCCTGATATTGCCCAAGGGGTTAATGAAGCCTTGGAAGTACGTGGAAATGCAGATCAAGATCCACTTGATTTGATCGGAGCAGGAGACCAAGGTCTCATGTTTGGTTTTGCGGTGGATGAAACAGAAGAACTCATGCCATTGCCAATTTCACTCAGCCACAAATTAGTTCGTCGTTTGGCAGAGCTTCGTAAGTCAGGTGAAATCAGTTATCTTCGTCCAGATGCGAAATCTCAGGTCACTGTTGAGTACGATGAAAACGACCGCCCAGTGCGCGTAGATACGGTTGTTATTTCAACCCAACACGATCCAGATGTCAGCAATGAACAAATCCACGAAGATGTGATTAACAAGGTCATTAAAGAAGTGATTCCATCTTCTTACCTAGATGATGAGACTAAATTCTTCATCAACCCAACTGGCCGCTTTGTTATTGGTGGACCTCAAGGGGACTCAGGATTGACAGGTCGTAAGATCATCGTCGATACCTATGGTGGTTATTCACGTCACGGTGGTGGTGCATTCTCTGGTAAGGATGCAACCAAGGTGGACCGTTCGGCTTCTTATGCAGCTCGTTACATTGCTAAAAACATTGTGGCAGCTGGTCTTGCTAAGAAGGCAGAAGTGCAATTGGCTTATGCGATCGGGGTGGCTCACCCAGTATCTGTTCGTATCGATACTTTTGGTACAAGTACTGTTGCTGAGAGCAAATTAGAAGCAGCAGCGCGTGAGATCTTTGATCTTCGCCCTGCAGGGATTATCCAAATGCTGGACCTCAAACGTCCAATCTACCGTCAAACAGCAGCATACGGTCATATGGGACGGACAGATATCGACCTTCCATGGGAACGTTTGGACAAGGTAGAAGCCTTGAAAGATGCTGTAAAATAATTCGTTGAAATGGAAAAGTTAGGGTCAATATGATCCTGGCTTTTTTTCGTTTTGAAAATTCCTACAGATGGAAAAATAGGGCGATCTGTGGTATAATAGATGCAGTATTTTAAATACATTGTCCCTTTTATTTCCGTTGAAAAAAACGATAGTAAAAGGAAAAATACTTGAAAGAGCTAATGAATTATTAAGATGAAAAAAATTGTAATAAATGGTGGTCGCCCTCTAAAAGGAGAGGTGACCATTAGTGGTGCAAAAAACAGCGTAGTAGCCCTGATTCCTGCGACCATTCTGGCGGATGATATCGTGACCCTTGATGGGGTGCCAGATATCTCAGACGTGGCAAGTTTGATTGAGATCATGACCATCATGGGGGCTAAGATCGAGCGCAAAGAAGACAGTTTGATCATTGATCCTCGTGGGGTGAAGGATATGCCCATGCCATTTGGAAAGATCAATAGTCTCCGTGCCTCCTATTATTTCTATGGCAGTTTATTAGGGCGTTACGGTCAAGCAACGGTTGGACTACCTGGCGGGTGTGATCTTGGCCCGCGTCCGATCGATTTGCATTTGAAGGCCTTTGAAGCGATGGGAGCTGCTATGACCATGGATGGCTCCAGTATGAAGCTTGCGACAGACGGCAAGCCCCTTCAAGGAGCGATTATCTATATGGACACTGTTAGTGTTGGTGCAACGATCAATACGATTTTGGCAGCGGTCAAGGCTGAAGGTCGGACAGTGATCGAAAATGCTGCTCGTGAACCTGAAATTATCGATGTGGTAACCTTGCTTAACAATATGGGAGCTCATATTCGGGGAGCAGGGACGGATATCATTACCATTGATGGTGTTCCGCATTTGCATGGAACGAGACATCAGGTGATTCCAGATCGCATCGAAGCTGGAACCTATATTGCCCTTGCCGCTGCTATTGGGGAAGGTATCCAGATCAATAATGTCCTGTATGAGCATTTGGAGAGCTATATTGCTAAGTTAGAGGAAATGGGTGTGCGCATGACCATTTCTGAAGATAGTATCTTTGTAGAAAAGCAGATGGGCTTGAAGGCCATCCAGATCAAAACGTCTCCTTATCCTGGTTTTGCGACTGATTTGCAACAACCGATCACACCTTTGCTCTTAACGGCTGTAGGACGTGGTCGCATTGTTGATACGATTTATGAAAAGCGGGTCAACCATGTACCAGAATTAGCTAAAATGGGGGCCACCATTTCGACCTTGAACGACCACATTATTTATGAAGGGCCAAATCAATTGACAGGATCCAGTGTGAAAGCGACGGATCTTCGAGCTGGTGCGGCTTTAGTGATCGCAGGTCTCATGGCTTCTGGAACAACAGAAATTACAAATGTGGAATACATCCTTCGCGGGTATTCAGATATTATTCATAAATTGACCCAACTTGGAGCAGACATCCAGTTGGTAGAGGAATAGTGACAGAACTTGGGATCTGATAGTGGCGGCTGGATACACGAACAATGGAGTTTGAAATGAATATTTGGACGAACTTAGCTGCCTATTCACTAATTGAAACACAAAGGTTGTATTTACGACCTTTTCTCTTTGAGGATGCGGAAGATTTTTATAAGATTGCTTCGAATCCTGAAAATTTACAATTTATCTTCCCTGCACAAGCCGATCTTGCTGAAACTCAATATGTACTAGCCAACTATTTCATGAAAAATCCTTTGGGGGTTTGGGCCATCTGTGATAAGAAAACCAATCGGATGATCGGCTCCATCAAATTTGAAAAGTTGGATGAAATCAAGGGTGAGGCTGAGTTAGGCTACTTTTTACGCAAAGATTTTTGGGGAAAGGGCCTCATGACTGAAGCGGTCAAAGAGTTGGTTTATCTCTCATTTGAGAAATTTCAACTGAAGGAGCTTAAGATTGTCACCCATGTTGAAAATGCAGGGAGTCAAAAGGTCGCTTTGAAGGCTGGTTTTCGTCTCTTTCGTCAATTCAAAGGGAGTGACCGCTATACGCGTAAAATGCGCGATTATTATGATTTCCGCCTAGGTAGAGGGGACTTCTATGAGTAAACACCAAGAGATTTTAGACTATCTCGAAAAATTACCGATTGGAAAACGGGTCAGTGTCCGCAGTATCTCCAATTTTTTGAATGTCAGTGATGGGACGGCCTATCGTGCCATTAAAGAAGCTGAAAATCAAGGAATTGTCGAAACGCGTCCTAGAAGCGGGACCATCCGTGTCAAATCGCAAAAAGCTGTACTAGAGCATTTGACCTATCGGGAAATTTTAGAAATCACCGGCTCTGATATATTAGCAGGTGAAGAGGGACTCGAAAAAGAATTTAATAAATTTTATATTGGTGCCATGACGGAAAAGCACGTCCTAGACTATGTGTCTGAAGGTGGGCTTTTGATCGTGGGTGACCGTACTAGCATCCAACGATTGGCTCTTAAACATGACAATGCGGTCTTAGTGACAGGTGGCTTTGAAGTGAGTGAGGATGTGATTGATCTGGCCAATCAGGTACAAATCCCAGTCATCCGAACTTCACACGATACCTATACCGTCGCGACTATGATCAATAAGGCCTTGTCTAATATGCAGATCAAGACGGATATCTTGACAGTCGAGCAGGTCTATCGGCCCTTCCATGAGTACGGCTATCTTTCTGAGACGGATACGGTCCGGGATTATTTAGATTTGGTTCGAAAGAATCGCTTTAGTCGTTTTCCGGTTGTCAATCAGCACCAGATGGTAGTGGGCGTCGTAACCATGAGAGATGCTGGAGATAAGGCGCCTCAGACGACCCTTGATAAGGTGATGTCACGGACCATTTTTACCACTAATTTGTCCACCAGCATTGCGACGATTAGCCAACGGATGATCGCTGAAGATTATGAAATGATTCCTGTTGTTCGTAATAACCAGACCTTGCTGGGTGTTATTACGCGTCGGGATGTCATGGATCGGATTAGCAAGGTGCAGTTTTCGAGCTTACCAACCTTTAGTGAGCAAATTGGTCAAAAGATTCAAACAGAGAACGACCATTACCAATTCACAGTGGAGCCAAGTATGCTGGAGAAAAGCGGTGTTTTGGCCAATGGGGTCATGATCGAAGTGCTGATGAAGGTTATTCGCAAGATGATGCAACACAGTGGGCGTAGCTTGATTGTCGAACAGTTGATCATCAATTTTTTACAGGCTGTGCAGGTGGATGATGTGATCCGCATTGAACCACAACTAGTTCGACGAACCAGACGTTCGGCCTTGGTTGATTTTAGCTTGTATTTAGATCTGCAGCTAGTCGCGAAAGCAACCATTACGATTAAGATTAATTAAACAAAAGAAATGAGGAGACAATGATTACATTAAAATCACAACGTGAAATTGAAGCTATGGATCGTGCAGGTGATTTCCTTGCCAGCATCCATATTGGATTACGTGACTTGATCAAGCCAGGGCTTGACCTATGGGAAGTAGAAGAATATGTCCGTCGTCGCTGTAAAGAAGCCAATGTCTTGCCGCTTCAGATCGGTGTAGAAGGCAGTCTCATGGATTATCCTTATGCGACTTGCTGTGGTTTGAATGACGAGGTAGCCCATGCTTTTCCACGTCATGTCATTCTCAAAGATGGTGATCTCCTCAAGGTAGACATGGTCTTGTCAGAACCGCTTGATAAGTCTGTTTTGGATGTATCGAAATTAGATTTTGATAATGTAGAGCAAGTCAAGAAATACACGGAGTCTTATAGTGGTGGCTTGGCGGACTCTTGCTGGGCTTATGCGGTTGGAAATGTTTCGCAAGAAGTCCAAGATTTGATGGACGTGACCAAAGAATGTCTCTATAAGGGAATTGAGAAAGCGGTCGTTGGCAATCGCTTGGGAGATATTGGTGCAGCGATTCAAGAGTATGCAGAAAGCAAAGGCTATGGCGTGGTGCGTGATTTGGTCGGACACGGTGTCGGGCCTACCATGCATGAAGAACCAATGGTCCCACATTATGGTCGTGCTGGACGCGGTCTTCGCTTACGTGAAGGGATGGTCTTGACGATTGAGCCAATGATTAATACCGGTACTTGGGAGATTGATACAGATATGGAAACTGGTTGGGCCCATAAGACCCTTGACGGTGGCCTTTCTTGTCAATACGAGCATCAATTTGTGATTACAAAAGATGGTCCAGTGATCTTGACTAGTCAAGGTGAAGAAGGAACATACTAAAAAATAGAGAGGAAAGAATGGAGCTGAAGGCAAGTGTCTGGTTTCGCTCTTTGCTCTTTTTTAGTAAAATGGGGAGGTGACGAATGAAAAAGGTCCTACAAAAAATACTGGGACAGCCATTTATAAAAGGCTTCGTGCGATTTTATCAGAGTGCAGAGTCTGATATCACTAGCATTGCGGTTGCCTATTATTTGCTGATCTCCATTTTCCCTTTGATGCTGATTGCAGCCAATATTCTGCCTTACTTTCATATTCGTCCAACTCAGATTCTTTTAAGCTTACAGAAAGTTTTGCCATCCTCCTTATATCGAATAGTGGCACAGATGATTTCGAGTGTCTTGACCAAACCTTCGACAGGCTTACTGAGTTTCTCGATTATTTCTGCTTTGTGGATCTTCTCTCAGAGCATTGCCTACCTCCAAAAAGCCTATAACAAGAGTTATGGGGTGGAAAAGGAGCGTGGTATTATCTGGGGGCGACTCTTTAGCTTTCTGATCAGTTTTGCCTTGCAGGGCTTGTTTGGACTCTCGCTGATCCTTTCCATGTTTGGGAAAATGATCGTTCGTTATCTCTATAAGACCTTTTCATTTGATCGGACGATTTATGTGCGCTTACTGAATTTGACAGAGCCGACCATCTATCTCTTGCTTTTTGTTAGTCTGGTCTTGCTCTATTACACCCTTCCAAATGTCAAAATTCCGAAATTTAGATATGTATTGCCAGGGGCGACCTTTGTTGTTGCTGTCCTGTATGCGATCTTGAATATCTTTTGGAAATATGTGGATCGTTATGTGAGTCATTTCTTAGATGCTCGTTTCTTCGGTTCGGTCGTCCTAGCGGTCATCATGTTCTGGTTTATCTTGGTGGCAAAAATCATGATTATTGGTTGTATTTTAAATGCCAGTATCCAATTTGCTAGAGAAGCAAAGTTCCAAACGCGCAGTGGAGAAATTGTCTCTAAGTTAAAATCAGAAGAAGTGGACTTTCGGCATAGAGAAGTTTCACAAAAATTAAAGCTTCGGTTACGCTTGATAAAAAAAGAAAAAACGGAATAAGGGAGAGTGGGACAGAAATCGGTAATTCGTTAGAATTCGATTTCGTCGTCCCACCTCCGCACAGTTGAGTAGGGCTGTAAAAGCTGATGGAATCAGCGTAGTAGAGCCCACTCAACGACTGCGTCTTGCTCGACAATTCAAAAATAATTGAGAGGCTAGGACTTTTGTCCCAGCCTCTTTTTTTCTTATCTATCTTTATTGCATTTGCAACAAAAATGTGTTATGCTATTGTCAATAGGAAAGGAGGAGTAAGATGAGTATTTTGCGTGAGATTGGCATCATTGCGAGAGCACTGGATTCTATAGCAAATATTGAATTTCGAGATTTGGATCTGGCGCGTGGTCAATACCTCTACCTGGTGCGAATTGCCGAGCAACCTGGAATGATTCAGGAAGAACTCTCTGAAGTCTTGAAAGTAGATCGATCCACCGTTGCAAGGTCTGTAAAAAAACTAGAAGAACGAGGACTGATTCAGCAGCGTCCAAGGGGTGAAAACCTTAAAATCAAGGAATGGGAATTAACTGAAAAAGGTAAGCAGATTTACCCCTTCATTTTAGGGGAGCATCTTTACTCTGAAAAAACTGCCTTAAAAGGATTTTCCAAAGAAGAAGTCGCACAGTTAGAGGAGTATCTCATCCGAGTTCGTGAGAATATCACCTTGGATTGGGAGCTAGTCAAAAAAGGTCAAAAAAGAAATTATAGTGAGGTAAAGCAATGAAAGTGACAGTCGATCAAGCATTTTGGGATTTATTTCCAACAGCTAGAATTACAGTGATGTCCTTGTATGGTATTGATAATACAGTAGATGAAGCCAAGGATCCTTATTTCAAAGAATTGTTGGACAAGGGTACCAAGAGAGCATGGGAATTTATTGATGAAGAAAACTATACCCAGAGTGAGTTCGTTCAAGAGTGGCGCCAAGCTTTTAGCAAGTTTAAAACAAAAAAAGGAGCCCGATCTTCCATCGAAGCACTCTTAAAACGGGTTCACCAGGGACGTGAATTCTATCCGATTAATCCTTTGGTGGATCTTTACAATAGCGTGTCGATGGCTTATGCCCTTCCTTGTGGGGGAGAAGATATGGATAAATTGGTGGGTGGACTCTCTCTAGGACAAGCGAAAGGAGGCGAACCTTTCTTTCCATTAGGTGCTGAAGAAGATGCGCCAGCTTTGGAAGGGGAGATCATCTACTACGATCAAGAAGGAGCTGTTTGCCGTTGTTTGAATTGGCGTGAGGCTCAAAGAACCATGTTAACAGAAGATACCAAGGACGCTATTTTGGTGATTGAAGCCATCAATGAGGAGCAGGCCAAACGGGCCCAAACAGCTATGCAGGAATTGAAAGATCTAGCCAAGGATTATTTTGGGGTTGAAGGCACCATCTATCAATTAAGTGCAGAGCATGCAAGTATAGAAGTTTAAAAGAATAAGGCTGAAACAATCGTTTCAAGCCTTGTTTTTATTTTTAAAGACAAAGAGTTTACTAAAGACGTAATTGAGGACCACAATGGCCACTTGTGCAAAGAGGGTTTCAATCAGATTGATCTGGCTTTTGTTATTGTGGACAAATTGCCCGATAATTCCTGGGAACTGCTTGACAAAAATCTCAGTCAAGGCCATGTCCAGTATAAAGGTTCCAGAGCGCGCAATCGCAAATCGGATCAAGCGCTGAAACCAGCCCTTTCTTTCTTGTTTAAAGACAATGGTATCGTTGGTCGCAAAGGCAAAGAGGATCCCAGCAATGTTTCCAATCGCTGTCGCTAATCGTTCATCACGAGACACATGATAGATGAAGAGGCGGGTTCCTACGGAAACAATGGTTGTGGCAACTCCAAAAAAGAGATAGGATAAAATCTCATTATCAAAAAATTTTTTAATTAGTGTTTTCATAAATTCAGTCTACCATAAAACCTCAAAATATGCTATACTTGAAAGGTTGAAGAAATCAAACCTTCAACCCTTGGTGCTTAAGATCCTTTCGCCAAGCATATTACACGCGGGAAAACCGCTAAAGGAGAATAAATGAAACAGTTAACTGCTCGTGATATGGCACAAATTGCCATTGTTGCTGCGATTTATATCGTATTGACCATTACCCCACCTCTCAACGCTATGGCCTACTATGGCTATCAATTCCGTGTTTCGGAAATGATGAATTTCTTAGCTTTTTACAATAAGAAGTACTTGATTGCGGTGACGCTTGGTTGTATGATTGCTAACTTATTTAGTTTTGGATGGATCGATGTCTTTGTCGGTGGAGGTTCAACCTTTGTCTTCTTAGGACTTGGACTCATTCTATTTGGTCGATTTAAAAACAAGTTCTTGTTTGACGGTCTTATTCGCTTGGACCATTTCTTGTTTGCGATTTTCTTTTCCATCTCCATGTTTACGATTGCCTTGGAACTATACTACCTTCAAGGCCAACCATTCTTCTATAACTGGTTGACTATGGGATTGGGTGAATTCGCATCCTTGATTTTTGGAGCGATTGTGATCAATCAACTTTCTAAACGGATCGATTTTACAAAATAAGAAAAGGGAGCTTTGGCTCCTTTTTTTAATGCTAAGAATGCAGTAAATTCAAGGCTAAATTAAGATTTTATGATAAAATAAGAACATGAAAACCAGAATGAAAGAATTAGTGGAATTACTCAATCGATATGCTTACGAGTATTACACAAAAGACGCTCCATCTGTTTCGGATAGTGAATATGATCAATTATATCGGGAGTTGGTGGAACTAGAAACCGCTCATCCTGATGAGATCTTACCAGAGAGTCCAACTCACCGTGTAGGTGGGGTGGTTTTAAAAGGCTTTACCAAATACCAGCACCAGTATCCCCTTTATAGTTTGCAGGATGCTTTTTCGCGTGAAGAATTAGAAGCCTTTGATCAGCGTGTCCGTAAGGAATTTCCTTCTATCAGCTATGTATGTGAGCTGAAAATCGATGGCTTGTCTATTTCCCTCACCTATGAAAATGGAGTCCTCGTAACGGGGGCGACACGTGGGGATGGTTCTGTCGGTGAGGATATTACAGAGAACCTCAAGCGGGTCAAGGACATTCCTTTAGTGTTACCAGAGCCAGTGAACATTACAGTTCGAGGCGAGTGCTATATGCCACGGGCTTCCTTTGATCGGGTCAATCAGATCCGTCAAGAAAACGGCGAGCCGGAGTTTGCTAATCCACGAAATGCTGCTGCAGGAACGCTTCGCCAATTGGATACGACAATCGTGGCCAAGCGAAATCTTGCAACTTTCTTGTATCAAGAAGTGAGCCCGACGGATCAAAGCAGTCAGGAAGGCGTGCTTGAGAAATTAGCCCGCTTAGGGTTTGTCGTGAACCAAGAGCGAGTGCTGGCTGAGGATATGGAGCAAATTTGGGACTTTATCCAAAAAGTAGCTCAGCTTCGAGAGGATCTTCCCTACGATATCGATGGGATCGTCATCAAGGTCAATGACCTAGCTGTTCAAGAAGAACTAGGCTTTACCGTTAAGGCTCCTAAATGGGCTGTCGCCTATAAGTTTCCAGCTGAAGAAAAAGAAGCGAAAATCCTATCGGTGGATTGGACGGTTGGACGGACCGGTGTTGTCACGCCAACTGCCAATCTAACTCCAGTCCAGCTAGCAGGAACTACCGTTAGTCGGGCAACCTTGCACAATGTGGACTATATTGCTGAAAAAGATATTCATCAGGATGATACCGTCATCGTCTACAAGGCGGGTGATATCATTCCTGCGGTCTTGCGTGTTGTTAAAGATAAGCGAGTCTCTGATCAAGCATTAGCCATTCCAACTCATTGTCCAAGCTGCCAGAGTGAGTTGCTTCATTTCGAGGATGAGGTAGCCCTTCGCTGTATCAATCCGCTCTGTCCAGCACAGATTAAGGAAGGATTGAGCCACTTTGCCAGTCGGGATGCTATGAATATCACAGGCTTGGGTCCAGCTGTTGTAGAGAAACTCTTCGCCGCTCAGTTGGTAGAGGATGTAGCTGGGATCTATCGTCTGACAGTCGAGGATCTATTGACCTTAGAAGGCTTTAAAGAAAAATCTGCTGAAAAACTCTATGAAGCCATTCAAGCTTCAAAAGAGAATTCAGCTGAGAAATTACTCTTTGGTTTGGGGATCCGCCATGTCGGTAGCAAGGTTAGTCAAATCTTGCTCCAAGAATTCCATGACCTCGATCAATTGGCTACAGCTGATCCAGAACGAATTGCCAGCATTGACAGTCTCGGTATGGTCGTGGCTGAAAGCCTCAAGCGTTATTTCGCACAAGAAGGATCCAAGCACCTATTGCAAGAGCTTAAAGAAGCTGGCGTCAATATGGACTATCTTGGTGAGAAAGTCGCTGCTGATGCGGCCCTATCAGGAATGACAGTCGTTTTGACTGGGAAGCTAGAGCGACTCACGCGTTCAGAAGCCAAGGCAAAATTAGAAAGTCTGGGCGCTAAGGTGACTGGATCGGTTTCCAAAAAAACAGATTTGGTCGTTGCTGGTAGTGACGCTGGTAGCAAGTTAACCAAAGCACAAGAATTAGGAATCCAGGTAGAAGATGAGGCCTGGCTTGAAAGTTTATAGAGGATCTTTATGGTAGAACGAATCAAAAAAGCCCGTTTAATTTATAATCCGACCTCTGGGCAAGAAATTATCAAGAAAAATATTGCGGAAGTCTTGGACGTACTCGAAGACGTGGGCTATGAAACCAGCGCTTATCAAACGACTCCAGAACCATTTTCTGCCCAAAATGAAGCAGAAAGAGCCGCTAAAGCAGGCTTTGATTTAATCATTGCCGCTGGTGGAGATGGTACGATTAACGAAGTGGTCAATGGGGTCGCAGGTCTGGAAAATCGTCCGCAGATGGCCTTTATTCCGACCGGTACCACCAATGACTATGCGCGTGCCTTGAAGATCCCGATGGGAGATCCTGTGGCGGCTGCTCGCATTATCGAAAAGAATCAAACCATTCAGATGGATATTGGTCGTGCCTATGGCAGCAAGTATTTCATCAATATTGCTGCAGCAGGAACCATGACAGAATTGACCTTCAGTGTTCCAAGTAGTGTTAAATCTCGCTTGGGTTACTTTGCCTATGTGGCTGAAGCAGCTAAAATGTTGCCGCGAAACAAGGCTCGAAAGGTGCGGATTGAGCACGACAATGGTGTCTTTGAAGGGCCAGCGTCTATGATTTTTGTGGCCTTGACCAACTCCATTGCTGGTTTTGAAAGTGTCGCGCCAGATGCTAAGCTTGATGATGGGAACTTTACCTTGATTATCGTAAAAACTGCTAAGCTCTTTAACATGTTGTCCTTGATGATTCAGGCCATTAATGGGGGCAAGCATGTGCACGATGAAAATGTAGAATATCTCAAGACCAAGAAGTTGACGATCGAAATGTTAGGGAAAAATGCTCAACCATTCCGCATCAATCTAGATGGGGAATACGGAGGAGATACTCCAGTTGAATTGGAAGTCTTCCATAACCACTTGGAATTCTTTGCAAATATTGATGAAATCAACAACGATGCTTTGGTTCACCCATCTGAAGAATAAAAACAAATAGTTGGAATCCATTACGTGTTTCACCAGCGGATGGTTCCTTCGGTATTAAATTGGAAATAGGAAAATGTTATGCGACAATACCATGTAAAGCTTCATTTTCATAAGCAAAAAGGAAATTATTTTGCTTATGATATGTGGCAGTGGCAGGATCAAGTAGAAGGAAAATCAGTCTCTTTCTCCAAGTTGGATTATTTTGGAGTGGAGGGAAATCTGGTATACGAGAGTGAGCATGCCTTGAACCGGGGCCATGTCCTGGTTAAAGAAGGGGATTGGCTCACTAAGACCCGTGATTTTGAAATCGAACTCTTACCAGAAGGGTATGTTCGAGAAGTTTGGATTCTCGATGGGGACGATACTGTCTATTATTCATTGCAAGCTGCTTTGACGAGTCATGCTTATAGTCATCGTCAACCTCATGCCTACGATATGGCGACCCATGCCAAGGAATTTGACACCAAATGGGCTTATCAAGGCTGGCTTGGTTATCGTGAAGAAGAAGGGGAGTATTGCTTTAAGCTGTGGGCCCCTACTGCTAAGAAAGTTGAATTGTTGCTCTATCAATCAACAGAGTTGGATGCGCCTATTTGGAAGACTATTCCGATGATGCGTGGCAAACAAGAGTCTAGCTACCATCCAGAAAACACCCAAGGTGTTTGGATTCTAGATTTTCTAGGAAATTTAAGTGGCATGGCTTATCAATATCGTGTGCATTTTGAACACCAGACTCAAGTGACGCGCGATCCTTATAGCATTGCAACGACAGCCGATGGAATGCGCTCAGCCATTCTTTCAAGAGCAGATCGTCAGTTTGATTGGGGCACTAAAAAAGGCGCCGATGCGACTCCCTGGCGCCTGGACAATCCTTGTCGAGCAGTGATCTATGAGATGCACCTTCGGGATTTGACCAAGTCACCGACATCAGGTGTGGACGAGTCTTTGCGTGGGACCTATCTAGGGGCTTGCCAAGAAGGTACCGTCAATAGCCATGGCGATGCGACTGCCTTTGATTATATCCGTCAGTTAGGGGTCAATGTCGTGCAATTGCAGCCGATATCTGATCGCTATAAACAGTATGATGAAGAAGGTCGTGTGACCTACAATTGGGGTTACGACGTTCAGAATTATTCTGCACCAGAAACCAGTTTTTCAACGGATCCATCCAATCCCAAACAAACCATGAAAGAGCTTAAAACAATGATCCGGGCTTATCATGAAGCTGGGATTTCTGTAGTCATAGATGTGATCTACAATCATACCTACTCAACTGAGAATGGTCCTTTCCAAAATACAGTTCCGGATTATTATTACCGGATGGAGCCAGATGGGCGCTTCCAAAATGGGACAGGTGTCGGTAATGAGACGGCAAGTGAGCATGAAATGTACCGCAAGTACATGATTGATTCCCTCACGCACTGGGTAAAAGAGTACCAGATCGATGGTTTCCGCTTTGATTTGATGGGCATTCATGATGTGACGACAATGAATGCTATTCGGGAGGCGATGGATGCTCTGGATCCTCGCATTCTCCTTTATGGAGAAGGTTGGGACATGGGAACCGGTCTCGCACCAGAGGATAAGGCTAAGAAAGACAATGCGGCGCAATTGCCACGTATTGGATTCTTTAACGACACGGAGCGCGATGCTATTAAAGGGGCTGAGGTTTATGGTTCCATCAAACGTGGCTTTGTCAGCCGAAAATCAACAGAGAATATCGTTGCGCGTGCTGTTTTAGGTAGTGCGGAGCTTGGCAATTATTTAAGTCCCAATCAGGTCTTGAATTATGTGGAAGCTCACGATAATTATAATCTTTTTGACTTGCTTCAGACCCTTCATCCGAATGGAGAAGTAGCAGGATTGGTCAAGCGCTCAGAGTTGGCTACGGCCATGAATCTGCTCTTTCAGGGCATGGCCTTCATGCAATTGGGTCAAGAGTTTATGCGGTCCAAATTGGTAGCGACAGGTCCTGATGGAGAAATCACACCTTTGGATCGTGAACGGGCCATGAATTCCTACAATGCTCCAGATTTTGTGAATCAGGTCAATTGGGATCTGGTCAGTCAAAACAAGGAATCAATTGCCTATATCCGAAGCTTGATCAATTTGAAGACAAGTCTTCCTGTCTTAGAGCTTGAAAGCTATGATAAAATCTATCAACAAGTCTTTATTCAATCTGCAACTGATACCAGTGGTCTTGTCATCTATGAACTAACAGGAGACAAGAAGTACTTGGTCATCTTCAACGCCAGCGGACTTCCTTACTACCTCCAAAATTCAAATAAATTGAAATTGATGGTTGGGAATAGTCGTCATAAACGACCATTCTACGTGGAGAATTTAACAGCTTCTGTTTTTGAAGTCCTAGACTAAGTTCTTTTTAAAGAAATCATAAAATCCCTGAGTTTTTAAACTCAGGGATTCTTTTTATTTAGAAGAACTGCTACTGGTCTCTGTTGAGGAAGAACTATCGTCTTCTGGGTGCAATTCTTTATAAGTCGGTGCCTTGAAGAGATCAACGGTAGACTGGTTGCCACGTTGGTTATAAAGGCTGGTTGATTTGTCACCTTTTTCCTTTTCAATCTTCTTCAATGCCTTGAAGGAATTGGTGTAGGAATAATCTTCTGGATTGACTTTTCCAAGATCATTGCCTTTGAAGAAGCGAAGGAGGTCACCGGTCTGGATGCTATCGCTAATCTTCAATTGCAGGTTAGCAGCTTCCCTGATCTTGTCCAGTTCTTCCTTGGTTTTTTCGTCTGGGTTCGTGATTTCCTCACCTGTTTTGGTGTAATAGGTCCGGCCACTATAGCTCGTATACTCTGGAGTAACAAAGTAGTTAGCAGAGCGGAAGGCGACGATTTGATCATGATCTGGTGAGAGCATATCTTGACCAACTTGGAGGAATTTGTTGGATTCAATGCCTAGCAAATGTTCCAAGGTTGGGAGCATATCAATTTCGCCACCATAGGTATCAATGATGCCACCTTTATCCATACCTGGAATGACTACCATATAAGGTACGCGTTGCAACATGGCGTTGTCATAGCTTGACCACGTTTCAGAGTTCTTACCAAGTAGAGGAGCAAGAGCTGGGTTACGAGAGTTTGAAATTCCGTAGTGGTCCCCATAGAGGACGATGATGGAGTTTTTGTAAAGACCAGATTCTTTCAAGTAATCAAAGAAGGCCTTGATCGAAGAATCTAGGTAGTTAGCGGTCGCAAAATAGCCATTAATGGTTTCGTCTTGTGTCTTAGCAAGAGGGAAGCCAAGATCATCTCCTGACAAGCTAGTCGTATAAGGGTAGTGGTTGGAAACCGTAATGAACTTCGTATAGAAAGGCTGTTGCAATCTCTCGAGGTATTTGATGGAATCTTTGAGCATGTATTTGTCATTGAGACCATACTGGAAGGAGTTGCTGCTGTTCTGTTTGGTGAAGTAGCTAGCATCAAAGAAGTAATTGTAGCCCCATTGTTTATAGGCCGTATTTCGATTCCAGAAACTTCCAGCATTCCCGTGGAAAACAGCGCTCGAGTTGTACCCATTTTTTGAAAGAATAAATGGTGCAGCCTGTTGGGTATTGGTTCCGCCATAGTTCACCATAAAGGAACCTTGGTTGAGTCCAAAGAGCCCAGTTTCAATCATGGTTTCAGCATCAGACGTTTTCCCTGCCTTGACTTGGTTAAAGACATTCGAAAAGGCAAAGGTTTCCTTCGAATGATAGAGGGAATTTAAGAAAGGCGTCACTTCATATTCTTTATCGTCTACTTTCAACTTGTAATCGATCAAGAATTGTTGGAAACTTTCCAAGTGAATGTAGATGACATTACGGCCTTTGGCCATTCCGAAGTACTCAGGATTAGCTTTGGCATAATGCTGTTGGATATATTCTTCAACCGGTTTTAGATCTGCCTCAGAGGCTTTGGAACGCTCTTTGTTTGCAACATAAGTTTGATTAGCGCTGTATCCTAGAAAAGCAGGAAGACCCAAGGCACGAACAACATAGTAGTTTGAGAACCCACGTGTCAAGAGCTCAGGCCGGTCAATTTCTGCAAGGAAAAGATTGGCCGAAAAGAGCATAGCAGACAAAGATGTGATCGCAAAACTAGCTCGTTTATTGAAGGGACGGTTATCCATTCGAATCCATTTCTTAAAGAAGAAGAAAGCTAGAATCGGGAAATCCAAAATATAAATCACATCCCAAGGGCGGAACAATTCTAAAGCAGCAGCTCCGAGACCGGCAGACACTTTGCTCGAAGCCAACATGGTATTGACCGTTACGAAGTCTGTAAATTCTCGATAATAGATGGAGTTGGAAACCAACCAAATAAATAAGAGAAGGTAGATCCCAAAGGCCAAACTATAAAAGAGCTTAGTTCGTTTGATATAAAGTGCAAGACCAATGAAGAGCAGACTAATCGGTAATGGGTTGATCACTGCTAGAAAGATCTGGTAAGGTCCCTGAATGTCTAAATTAAAATCAACTGAATAGGCCCACATGGTTTTGAACCAGTAGAGCAGCAGAAGGGTCAAGACAAATCCTAGTCTGGTACTCATGAAATTGAGTATCGAATTCGTAATTTTTTTCACAAAATGTTACTTCCTTGTCTTATTTCCTAAAAATTTTCATATACAAGTATACCACAATTTTATGGAGAAAGAAAAAAATGACTGTAAAGGAGAGGAAAGAAATAGGAAAGATCCGGCATTTTATATCATTTGAAGCTAAATGATGAAAGCTAGGATAAAACGGTAAAAAAAGTTCCAGTAAATAAAGCCTCTCTTTGTGAAAACTGCAGACTTTTGCTATAATAGAGGATATGAAAAAACTCACAGTCAGTCGCCAAGTCGCAACAAAAATCAAACAAGGACAATCCCTTCTTGAAAAGCAAGATTTTGAGTCACTTCCTGCTTTGAATCAAGAGGTTCAATTGCTTTCAGGAGATGGAAAATCCCTAGGAGTCGGATACTTATCTGAACAAAATAAAGGGATTGGATGGTTTGTTTCACAAGAGTTGGTCACTTTTGATCAAGACTTTTTTAAAAATCTTTTCATCAAAGCCAAGCAATACCGTCGTTCTTATTATGCGGATGAAACGACGACAGCCTTTCGTCTCTTTAACCAAGAGGGAGATGGTTTTGGTGGCTTCACGGTTGACTTGTATGGTGAGTTTGTTGTCTTTTCTTGGTACAATCCCTTCGTATTTCAGATCAAGGAAACCATTCTAGCAGCCTTTCAAGAAGCTTTTTCAGAAGTCCGAGGTGGCTATGAAAAGATTCGCTTTAAAGGTTTGGACTATGAATCGGCTCATGTCTATGGAGAAGAAGCACCGCAAGAATTTTTGATTCTTGAAAATGGGGTCTCTTACCAAGTCTTTCTCAATGATGGCTTGATGACGGGGATTTTTTTGGATCAGCATGAAGTTCGAGGTAGCTTGGTAGAGGGCTTAGCAGCTGGCAAGTCCTTGCTCAATATGTTCTCCTATACGGCGGCCTTCTCTGTGGCTGCGGCAATGGGTGGAGCAGTTGAGACAACATCGGTCGATCTGGCTAAGAGAAGTAGAGAACTATCAGAAGCGCATTTTGTGGCAAATGGCTTGGCGCTGGATGCTCATCGTTTTGTCGTGATGGATGTCTTTGACTATTACAAATATGCCAAACGCCATGACCTAAGCTATGATGTGATCGTGCTCGATCCGCCTAGCTTTGCGCGGAATAAAAAACGGACATTTTCAGTCGCTAAAGATTATCATCGATTGGTCAGCGAGGCTCTTGAGATTTTAAATCCAGGTGGGACCTTGATTCTCAGTACCAATGCGGCAAATGTGACCAAAGATAAATTTAAAAAACAAATCGAAAAGGGATTTCAAGGTCGTAAGCATCGCTATGTAGCGGAATATGGACTTCCGGGTGATTTTCGATGGAACAAGAAAGAAGAAAGTAGTAATTACTTAAAAGTATTTACGATTAGGGTGGATGTATGAAGTTAGTTGTTTCGATTATGCCTCGCTCCTTAGAAGAGGCGCAACAACTAGATAGTTCGCGTTACGAGGATGCAGATGTTATTGAGTGGCGTGCGGACTTTTTAGAAAAAAGCGAGATCTTAACCGTCGCTCCTGCAGTTTTTGAGAAATTTGCTGGACGCGAAATTTTATTCACCTTGCGGACTCGATCTGAAGGTGGAGAGATGGAGCTGACTAATGAAGAATATGTTGGGATCCTGAAAGATATTCAATCCATCTATCATCCAGATTATATCGATTTCGAGTTTTATAGTCACCGTGAAGTCTTTGAAGAGATGTTGGAATTTTCAAATCTTGTTCTCAGCTATCACAATTTCCAAGAGACACCGGAAAATATGATGGAGATCTTATCGGAATTGACCAGCTTTTCTCCAAAATTGGTCAAGGTATCCGTTATGGCCCACAATGAACAAGATGTTCTTGACTTGATGAATTATACGCGTGGTTTCAAGACGCTGAATCCTGAGCAAGAATATGTAACCATTTCCATGGGCAAGGTCGGGAAGATTTCGCGCTTGACAGCTGATTTGACAGGTTCTTCCTGGTCTTATGCTAGAGTCGGAGATGAAAGCGCCCCAGGTCAAATTCCTCTTGAAAATATGAGAAGAATTCGGGAGTTATTAAATGAAGATTGACGGATATACTCGGATGGCAGCGGTCATTGCCCATCCCATTCGTCATAGTATTTCTCCTTTCATCCATAATCTAGCTTATGAATTAACAGCGACCAATGCTGCTTATCTAGCTTGGGATATTGCTGAAGAAGACTTAGAAAGCACCATCAGCCAAATTCGTAAGTTGGATATGATTGGGGCCAATATCTCCATGCCCTACAAGCAGAAGGTCTTTCCTTACTTAGATGAAGTGGATGAGATGGCCCGAAAGATCGGTTCTGTCAATACCATTGTTCACCGTGATGGCAAGCTTAAAGGCTATAATACGGATGGAATTGGTTTCTTTCGTAGTTTACCTCCTGCTTTCTCTATTGAGGGAAAAACAATGGTTCTCTTAGGCGCAGGTGGTGCAGCTTTAGCGATTATTGCACAGGCCATTCATCTAGGTGTGAAACGTATCCTTGTCTTTGTGAGAGAGGAGAGATTAGTTCATTATCGTTCCAAGGTTCAGTTGCTAGAAGATGCCTTTGATTTCATGATAGAATTGTATGCGATTGAGAAAGATGAAGACGTTCAAAACTCTTTTAATCAAGCCGATCTCATCTTAAATGCGACTGGTGTTGGAATGGATGGTCAGTCTCTTCCGATAGCGAGTCACTTGACCTTTCCCCCACATGCCTTAATCGTAGAGATGGCCTACTATCCGGTAGTGACCCCCTTTCTGCAATTAGCAGTGAATCAAGGAAACCAGAGGGTAAATGGGCTGGGAATGCTCTTTTATCAAGCTGAAGCAGCCTTTGAATTAATGACTGGAAAAGTATTTCCTACAGAGTCTGTATGGGAAGCATTGACAACAGAATATCGCCAATTTGTATGTGACTAAGAGAGGGGTTTACCTTTTCCTATTGAAAAAGCTTTATGAGATTAGAACAAGACCTGATTTAAAAAAAAACAGTCTTGCTCTAGTCTCTTTTTCATTTTGATTGAGACATGTGTCCTATTTCATGATAAGATAGAATCAAAGAAAAACGCGAAGGAGATTCCTATGAACGTATCGGTACCTATTCCAGGACATTCCTATGATATTGTGATTGAAAGAGGTGGTCTCAACCAGGTTGGAGACTGGTTGCGCACTCTTTGGGGCGATAAAAAAGTCGCCATTATTTCCGATAACCGCGTGGCTAAGCTATATGCCTCTATCGTAGAGAAGAGCCTTGAGAAAGCTGGTTTTCAAGTGGTGCGCTTTGAGTTTCTTCAAGGAGAAGCCAGTAAGAATCTAACCACTGTTTCAAAAGTCTATGACTTTCTAGCTACCCAGGGCATGACGCGCAGTGATGGAATTGTTGCTCTTGGGGGTGGCGTAGTTGGTGATTTGGCTGGTTTTGCTGCCTCGACCTATATGCGGGGAATTTCCTTTGTTCAGATCCCGACTAGCTTGACCGCACAGGTGGACTCCTCTATCGGGGGAAAGACGGGAGTCAACACAGCACTTGCTAAAAACATGGTAGGGACCTTTGCTCAACCAGATGGTGTGTTTATTGATCCTGAAGTGTTGAGCACTTTGGGGCAACGTGAATTGATCGAGGGGATGGGCGAAGTCATCAAGTACGGCCTCATCCAAGATACTGAACTCTGGGAAGAATTGGAAGCCATGGATGGTTCTGTCCAGAGTATTTTAGAGCATGCAGAGAGCATCATTTCTCATTCTTGTCTGGTCAAGCGAGACCATGTTGTGGCAGACGAGTTGGACAATGGCATTCGCCTGTATCTCAACTTTGGGCATACTATTGGACATGCTATTGAAGCGACAGCGGGTTATGGGCAGGTTATGCATGGAGAAGCCGTCAGTATGGGCATGGTGCAGCTATCCCGAGTTGCAGAAGAAAAGGGCTTGATGACAAAAGGAATCAGCCAACAAATCGAAGAAATGTGCCGGAAATTTGGCCTTCCGGTGATCTATGAGAACTGGGATAAAGAAGCCCTTTATCAAGCCTTGACTCATGACAAAAAAGCGCGTGGGACGAACTTGAAATTAGTAATTGTTCCAGAGTTGGGGCAAGCAGCGATTCATCAAATCCCTCTTCAAGAAATGAAGGACTTTTTAGAAAGAAAGGTATAAGGTCGTATGAGATATTTAACAGCAGGAGAGTCCCATGGACCTCGACTAACAGCCATCATCGAGGGGGTTCCGGCAGGCCTTCCTTTATCTGAAGAGGATATTAATAAAGAGCTCAAACGGCGACAAGGTGGCTATGGTCGTGGTTCTCGGATGAAAATCGAGAGTGACCGGGTCGAGATCACATCAGGGATCCGTCATGGCTTGACCATGGGAGGTCCGATTACTCTGAATGTGACCAATCTGGATCACCAAAAATGGCTGGAGATCATGAATGTAGCACCGGTCGAAGAGAAAAAGAAAAATCTACGTAAGATCACCAAGCCACGTCCTGGTCATGCCGACCTAGTCGGAGGGATGAAATACCGTTTTGATGATCTCCGTAACTCCTTAGAGCGTTCTTCTGCTCGTGAGACGACCATGCGTGTAGCCGTTGGTGCAGTTGCTAAACGGATTTTAGAAGAAATCGGCGTTGAAGTGGCCAGCCACATTGTTAATTTTGGGGGAATCGAGATTGCAATTCCCGAGAATCTAACCGTTTCAGAAATCAAGGAAAAGGCAGCGAAGTCGGAAGTTTCGATCGTTGTGCCAGAACAAGAAGAAGCTGTTAAGGCCTACATTGACCAAGTGAAAAAAGATGGTGATACCATCGGGGGAATTGTGGAAACCTTGGTTGGCGGTGTGCCTGTTGGACTAGGATCCTATGTGCAATGGGACAAGAAATTGGATGCCAAAATCGCTCAAGGGGTGGTCTCTATCAATGCCTTTAAGGGAGTGGAGTTTGGCCTTGGTTTTGACGCAGGTCGCCTAAAAGGTAGTCAAGTCATGGATGAAATCATCTGGTCTCAGGACACTGGCTATACCCGTCGCACCAATAATCTTGGTGGTTTTGAAGGGGGCATGACCAATGGTGAGCCCATTCTGGTTCGTGGTGTCATGAAGCCTATTCCGACCCTCTACAAACCCTTGATGAGTGTGGATATTGAAACTCATGAGCCATATAAGGCAACGGTTGAGCGCAGCGACCCAACGGCTCTACCAGCTGCAGGTGTGGTAATGGAAGCAGTGGTCGCAACAGTCCTTGCTACAGAAGTGCTTGAAAAATTCTCTTCCGATAACTTGGAAGAATTGAAAGAAGCCGTTGCCAAGCACCGGGATTTTACGAAGAATTTTTAAGAGAAAGAGTTTTCCTTTGGAGAAGAAAGTTGTTTATATTGCAGGCTTGGGCTTGATTGGGGCATCCCTCGCGCTAGGGATAAAGAGAGCCCACCCAAACGTGACGATTCTTGGTTATAATCGTAGTGAAGTCTCTCGAACCATCGCTCTTGAAAGAGGAATGGTGGATCAGGTGACGGATGATTTCGCAGCCTTTGCCCCTTTAGCAGATATCATTATTTTGGCCCTTCCCATCAAGCAAACCAAGTCTTACTTAGAAACCTTAGCTAGCTTGCATTTGAAAGACCGGGTACTGGTGACAGATGCAGGCTCTACCAAGGCAGAAATTGTCGCACAAGCTGAAAAAGTGTTTACAGATAAGGATGTACGCTTTGTGGGAGGCCACCCCATGGCTGGTAGTCATAAGACAGGTGCTGCAGCAGCAGATGCCACCTTATTTGAGAATGCTTATTATATTTTTACCCCTTCCAGCTTGACGACAGGGGGTGCCATGGAAGAGTTGAAAGAGCTTCTGAGTGGATTGGGATCTCGATTTATTGAAATCGACGCCGAGGAACACGATCGGGTGACTTCCCAGATCAGCCATTTTCCTCATATTTTAGCCTCGACTCTGGTCGAGCAGGCTGTAGCTTATGGGGAAGAGCATGAAATGACCCGTCGTTTTGCGGCTGGTGGCTTTCGGGATATGACACGGATTGCGGAAAGTGAGCCAGGCATGTGGACCCCTATTCTCATGTCCAACCCTCAAGCGATATTAGAGCGGATTGCAGATTTCAAAGATCGTTTGGATCAAGTGGCTGAGACCATTCAAGCAGATAACGAAGAGGCCATTTGGTCATTTTTCCAAAAAGGGCGGAAGCACCGAAAAGAAATGCAAATCCATCAGCGTGCTGGACGCGATAGTGCCTATGATCTCTTTATCGATGTCCCCGATAAGGAAGGTGTGATCCTCGAAATCTTACAACTCTTACAAGGGATTTCCTTGGTCAATATTCACATCAATGAAGAAAATCGGGAGGATATCCACGGGATTTTGCAGCTGACCTTTAAAAATGCAGAGGATCAAGAGCGAGCGCAAACATTGATCAGCCAAGCGACGTCTTATACCGTTCTTGCTCGCTAGGTCTACAGAAGGATTTGCGTCAAAATGCCTGCTTCATTTTAGGAATATTGAAGGAAAAGCAGTATAATAGAAGTATCTTATCAGTAAAGGAGCCCATAAAATGGCAAATATATACGATGTAGCAAATGAACTCTCTCGCACCCTTCGAGACCTTCCTGAATACAAGGCTGTCGTAGAAAGTAAGCAAGCTATTGAAGCAAATCCAGAAGCGAAAACACTGTTTGACGAATACGTCGCTTTCCAAAATCAACTACAAGGCTTGATGCAATCCGGTCAACTTCCAACAGAAGCTGTGCAACAAGAAATGAAGGACTACATGGAAAAAATCCAAGCAAGTCCGATTGTGAATGAATTTTTCACCAAACAACAACAATTGTCTATTTATCTTGCAGATCTTGAAAAGATCATCTTTGAGCCGATTCAAGATTTATACAAATAAGAACCACTACCAGAGTTGTCATTTCGACTCTGGTATTTTCGTTCGCCACTAGAGGAAAACAAGCTCAAAAAATGCTTGGAAACATTCGTTTTTTGTTCCAAATTTTTGATCAAAAATTGAATTCATGTCCTATTTATGATAGAATATGTGGAAAAGCACTCTGGAGATGGCAATGAAATTAAGAACCAATAGCAAGGGTCTAAAGGGAACCATTCGTGTCCCTGGTGACAAATCCATCAGTCACCGATCCATTATTTTTGGAAGTCTTGCAAAGGGCGAAACTAAGGTCTATGATATCTTGCGAGGCGAAGATGTGCTTTCTACCATCCAGGTGTTTCGAGACTTGGGAGTTTCTATCCAAGATGATGGGGATGTGATTCGGATTCAAGGAGTAGGCTTTCAAGGTCTTCAAGCTCCGACGGTTCCCCTTGATATGGGCAATTCAGGAACGTCTATTCGTTTGATCTCAGGTGTCCTAGCAGGTCAGGATTTTGCAGTGACCATGGTCGGAGATGATAGTCTTTCCAAACGTCCCATGGATCGTGTCGCGATTCCACTGCGTCAGATGGGAGTAGAGATTGATTGTCAGGGAGAGCGCGATTGCCCACCTTTACATGAAAAAGGAACCCATCAGCTCCAACCCATTCATTACCGTTTGCCAGTGGCATCGGCCCAAGTCAAGTCTGCTCTCATTTTTGCCGCTCTACAGGCTGAGGGCGAATCGACGATTATCGAGAAGGAAAAAACGCGTGACCATACGGAGGATATGATTCGCCAATTTGGTGGAGAGATCCAAGTGGATGGAAAAACTATCCGCATCCAAGGTGGACAAGAGTTCCAAGGTCAAGAAGTCATCGTTCCTGGAGATATTTCCAGTGCAGCCTTTTGGTTAGTGGCCGGCCTCATTCTGCCAGAGAGTGTGATCAAGATTGAAAATGTTGGTATCAACCAAACTCGGACAGGGATTCTCGATGTGATTCAAGAAATGGGGGGAGATCTCACCATTGAGGATCGCGATGAAAAAGCGGTCTCTGCAAGTCTCACTGTTAAGACTTCGTCCTTAAAAGGGATTCGGATTGATGGGGAGTTGATTCCACGCTTGATTGATGAATTGCCGATTATTGCTTTACTAGCGACACAAGCAAATGGCCAGACCGTGATTGCGGATGCTGAGGAGCTTCGTGTGAAAGAAACGGATCGCATCCAGGTCGTAGCAGATAGCCTCAATGCCATGGGAGCCACTGTCGTGCCAACGGAAGATGGAATGCTCATCACTGGTCCGACTCCCCTGCATGGAGCTGATTTAGAGACCTTTGGAGACCACCGGATCGGCATGATGGCTGCCATTGCTGCCTTATTAGTGAGTGAAGGAAATGTGATGCTGGATCGGGCAGAGGCCATTAACACCAGTTACCCTAGTTTTTTTGAAGATTTGGAGACCTTACTGCATGGCTAAAATTTTACTTGGTTTTATGGGAGCTGGGAAAACGACTGTTGGTCGCATTCTTGATCCAAAGTTCCATGATATGGATGAATTAATTGTTGAAGAGATCGGTATGTCGATCAATGATTATTTCGCAGTGGAAGGAGAAGACGCCTTTCGTCGTCGCGAGGCTGAAATGCTGGAGCGTTTATTGGAAAATGAAGCGGCCATCATTTCTCCTGGAGGCGGGATTGTCGTCAACCCTCATAACCGTGCGCTCTTGGAAAAAAATCCTCACAACATTTATCTGCGGGTAGATTTTGAAACCTTGTACAGACGGATTCAAAATGACAAAGCCATGCAACGTCCCCTCTTTTTAAACAACACCAAAGAAGAATTCAAGAAGATTTTTGATGGTCGTTTGCCTTTGTATGAGGATATTGCTACCCATATTGTGGATGTCGAGGACAAAACACCTGAAGAAATTGCGGAGATCATTCGATGCTTGTAGGCTATCTTGGTCCCAAGGGATCCTTCACCCATGATGTAGCCACTCATAGCTTTCCAACTTCTGAACGCATTGCCTATCGGACGATCACAGATGTCATCAAGGCTTATGAAAATCAAGAGATCGATTTTGCGGTTGTCCCTGTTGAAAACTCGATTGAAGGCAGTGTCCATGAGACCATTGATTACCTCTTTCATCAAGGGACCATTCAGGCCGTTGCAGAAGTGGTCTATCCTATCAAGCAACAGCTCTTGGTGGCAAAAAAAGACCGCCCCATTCGAACGGTCTATTCGCATCCACAGGCCTTGGCCCAAGGGAAGGCTTTTCTAAGGGCCCATTATCCAGATGTGGCCATGGAAATGACGGCTTCAACAGCCTATGCAGCCCGCTATGTAGCAGAACATCCAGAATTGGAGATTGCAGCTATTGCCCCTCTGGCAGCAGCAAGTGAGTACGGTTTGGAAGTCCAGGCCAAAGACATCCAAGAAATCGAGGACAACTACACGCGTTTTTGGATTTTAGGGGCAAAAGAGCCCTTGATTTCAGAAACTTTGAATCTTTCGAGTCAAAAGATTAGCTTGGCTTTAACCTTGCCAAGTAATCTGGCAGGAGCCCTCTATAAGGGTTTGTCCACCTTTGCTTGGCGGGGAATCAATTTAACCAAGATTGAAAGTCGCCCCCTAAAAACAGCTTTAGGAGAATACTTTTTCATTATTGACCTCCTAAATGAAGCGCCTGATCTAGTGCAGTTTGCCTATCAAGAATTAGACAGTCTGGGTATTCAGACAAAAGTCTTGGGTCAGTATCAGGTCTATACCATAAAAGATAACGGAATGGAGAAAAGATGAGTAACGAATCCAACTTTCTATCTCACCATGAGCGAAAGCGATTAGAGTACTTATACTCAAATTTTCATTATTTGAATGAACGAGAACAACTAGAATACAATTACCTGCTCAAGAAGAGCCAAGGAGCTTATGAGGAAGCAGAAGCCCTTCAACCTGAGGTAGACGCTACAGAAGAAGTGCAAGGTGAGATTGCTGAACCAATTGGGGATCTCCCTGTTTACCAATCACGTAGCAAAAAGTCTAAGAAGAAAGCAGTTGCTGCGACGAGCGATATACCTAAGAAACCACGGAAAAAGATCCGCGTCAAACGGATCCTCAAGTGGCTTGCTCTCTTTTTCTTGCTCATTATCGGTGGCATGGTCTTCATGTTTGTGAAAGGCCTCAACAGCAAGCCGACAGGTCCAGATGCCAAACCAGCTGTCGTCGAGAAATTTAACGGCAAGAAGTCGCGAGATGGGGTCAATATCCTGATCTTGGGGACAGATGGTCGGATCGGTGAGAAATCAGATGAGACTCGGACAGACTCCATCATGGTGGTCAATGTCAATAACAAAGAAGGCAAGATCAAGATGGTCAGCTTCATGCGGGATACACTGGTCCATATTGATGGGGTGAGCCAGCAAAATATTCCTGAATATGATGGCTACTATGATCAAAAACTGAACACTGCCTTCACCATAGGGGAGCAAAATAACAACCAAGGGGCTGAATTGGTGCGTCAGATGCTCAAAGATAACTTTGACATTGACATCCAATATTACGCCATGGTCGATTTCAAGACCTTTGCGACGGCGATCGATACCCTCTTCCCGAATGGGGTCGAGATGAATGCACAGTTTTCAACGGTTGATGGCGAGAAGGTCAGTGAAGTAGAAGTACCAGATGATTTGAACATGAAAGACGGTGTCGTTCCGCAGCAAACCATCAAGGTTGGAAAGCAACGGATGGATGGCCGGACCCTTCTCAATTACTCGCGTTTCCGTAAGGATGATGAAGGGGACTTTGGTCGGACCCGTCGCCAACAAGAGGTCATGTCCGCCATCATGCACCAGATCAAAGATCCAACAAAACTCTTTACGGGATCAGAAGCCCTCGGGAAAGTCTTTGCTATGACGTCTACCAATGTACCTTTCTCCTTCCTATTGACTAATGGACTTGGCTTAGTCGGTAGTGCTGGAAAAGGAATTGAACGAGTGACCATCCCAGAAAATGGGGATTGGGTCGATGCCTACGATATGTATGGGGGCCAAGGCTTGCTCGTCGATTTCGATGCTTATAAAAAGAAATTGTACCAAATGGGACTGAGATGATATAATAAGGGGATAGGAGTTTTGAACTCCACCCCTTTTAATTTGTAGAAAGATAGAACACCATGTTAAAGAAAAATGAAATTGTAACCGTTGAGATTGTCGATTTGACCCACGAAGGAGCAGGAGTGGCTAAGGTCGATGGCCTGGTCTTTTTTGTGGAGAATGCCCTGCCAGGAGAAGTTGTCCGCATGCGCGTGCTTAAAGTCAACAAAAAGATCGGCTACGGAAAAGTAGAGGAGTACCTAGAAAAATCGCCTCACCGTAATGAAGAGCTTGATCTTGCCTATTTACGAAGCGGAATCGCCGACTTGGGGCACCTGGCTTATCCCGAGCAACTGAAATTCAAGGCCAAGCAGGTCAAGGATAGCCTCTACAAGATGGCAGGAATCTCTGATATCGAAGTACCCCTGACCTTGGGAATGGACCATCCTGTCCAATACCGTAACAAGGCCCAAGTCCCTGTTCGTCGTGTTAATGGTGTTCTAGAGACTGGTTTCTTCCGTAAGAATTCTCATGATCTTATGCCGCTTGAAGATTTTTATATTCAAGATCCAGTGATAGACCAAGTTATTCTTGCTTTACGAGATTTACTTCGTCGTTATGACTTAAAACCCTATGATGAGAAGGAACAGTCTGGTCTGATTCGTAACCTTGTTGTACGTCGTGGCCATCATTCAGGTCAGATTATGGTTATTTTGGTGACAACTCGTCCTAAAATTTTCCGAGTTGAACAGTTGATTGAACAAGTCATCAAGCAGTTCCCAAAAATCATATCAGTAATGCAAAATATCAATGACCAAAATACCAATGCGATTTTCGGGAAAGAATGGCGTACTCTCTACGGTCAAGACTATATTACCGACCAAATGTTGGGCAATGATTTCCAAATCTCTGGACCAGCCTTTTACCAGGTCAATACCGAAATGGCAGAGAAGCTCTATCAAACAGCCATTGACTTTGCGGACTTAAAAGAAGATGATGTGGTGATCGATGCCTATTCAGGAATCGGAACTATTGGCTTATCAGTCGCTAAACATGTCAAGGAAGTCTACGGAGTGGAAGTTATCCCAGAAGCAGTAGAAAATAGCCAGAAGAACGCAGAATTGAACGGTATCACCAATGCCCACTATGTCTGTGACACAGCTGAAAATGCCATGAAGAATTGGCTCAAGGAAGGCATCCAACCAACTGCCATCCTGGTCGACCCACCACGCAAGGGCTTGACAGAAAGCTTTATCAAAGCAAGCGCTCAAACAGGAGCTTACCGTATTGCCTATATCTCCTGTAACGTCGCCACCATGGCGCGTGATATCAAACTCTATCAAGAGTTGGGATACGAATTGAAGAAAGTCCAGCCGGTGGATCTTTTTCCACAGACGCACCATGTCGAATGTGTAAGCTTGTTAGTAAAACGCAACTAATCCTCAAAAGGTTCACTGAACCTTTTGAGTCCCGCAAACGCATCACGTAGAATGTGTAAGCTTGTTAGTAAAACGCAACTAAACCTCAAAAGGTTCACTGAACCTTTTGAGTCCCACAAACACATCACGTCGAATGTGTAAGTTTGTTAGTGAAACGTAGCTAATCCTCAAAAGGTTCCCCAAACCTTTTGAGTCCACAAACGCACCATGTTGAGGTCGTATCACTACTTGTACGAGCTGAGGCATCAGCGAAGCAGAAGTAGATGATCTGCCCATGCGATATGACTCGCAGAATGAGGAAGGAAACCGACGAAATGATACGGTAAGTCCGAACCGCTGAGTGTGTGACTCTACTCTTCCGATCTGAGACAGCGAAAAGTAGAAGGGTATGGTATTGGTATCAATCAATGAGTAACAAAGTAACAGCATGATTCGAAACATTTGCTTGTAATTTGCGGAGGAACATCAATATGGATGGAATAACAAAAGATTCTATAAAAAAGGCTGAACTAATGAAACAATTATGGCCCCAATTGACAGATAAAGAAGCTATTGATGAAGTAAAAAAATATACGAATGGCAAAAATACTGCAATCTTTACAGAAGTTGAAGGTGACAAAATTGTAGGTCTAGCACTATGTTCACTCAGATTTGATTATGTTGAAGGTTGTAAATATAGTCCAGTTGGATTCTTAGAAGGGATTATTGTCGACGAGGAATATCGTTTAAAGGATATTGCTAAAAATCTCTGTACAAAATGTGAGGAATGGGCGAAAAATAAAGGATGTAAGGAATTTGCAAGTGACTGTACTTTAACGAATACGGATTCTATAAGATTTCATCTCAATATTGGATTTCAGGAGGCAAATAGAATTATTCATTTTAAGAAAAAATTATAATTTCGAAACGAGAATAAACTTGTTTAAACTTTATGTATCTTTAGAAAGTGTGAAAGATTGGAAGAACAAATTTTTTTGATGGGTGGAAATCCACCAATAAAAAATCATACGATTGTTAATAAAATAGTGTCATCAAGTATGATCGAAAGAATTGTTATTTTTACAATTTTTCGAGAAAATTGGGAACCCTACATGAAAAAGTACACGGAAGTTTTTCAAAGTCATTTTCCTAACCTAAACACTGATTACTTACTCTTGGACACTGAGCAGATTGATTTTGATAGCTATCTAGATGCTGATGTCATCATCATCGGTGGTGGAAATACGGAAAAGTATCTAGCTACTTATGTCAATCAGGAGTTCAAAAATTATATCGTTCATATGCTGAATAAAGGGGCGAAAGTTATGGGATTTTCTGCAGGAGCCCTATTATTAGGAGAAAAAGTCTATGTTTCACCTAATGATCATTCAGATCATCAGATAAAGATAAAAAATGGATTAGGACTCTTTAGTCAGTTTTTAATTAGTGTCCATTATGATTCCTGGAATGATAAAGCTAATAAGGATAGAGCTGAAGAACTCGTTCATGTTCCCATAATTCCACTAAATGATCCTTCATGTCTTGTATTGGATAAACTTGGAAACATTATTGAGAAAATTGACTAGTTTTCATTATCTAAATCTTGATCTAGGTAACTAAAGTGTAGACAAACTGGATGGGTTACTAGTGAAAACTGCAAGAAGTGTTGGAAAGTGAATCGGAGAGTGCGTGATGAATTTTAGTAGTAAGATAGCCATAAATAAAGGCTGGTCAGATGATAAAAAATATTGTGTGACAGATCAAAAACAGCAAAAATATTTCTTGCGTGTTTCTGATAAGGAGAAGTTAGATTCTAAAAAATTTGAATTTGATATGATGGAGAAAGTAGCTTCTCTTGGAGTTCCGATGTGTAAACCAATTAGCTTTGAACTCTGCGATGACGAAGTACATTCTTTACATGAATGGATAGATGGGAAAGATGCTCGAGAAACAATTTTAACTGTTTCAAAAGAACAACAATACATTTACGGACTAGAAGCAGGAAGAATCCTTCAAAAAATTCATTCACTCTCTGTTACAGAAGTTTGTGAAGATTGGGAGGTCTTTTATAATCGAAAAATTGATGACAAAATCTCCAAATACAAAGAATGTCCCGTTCAGTACGAAAATGGTCAGATTTTTATTGATTATTTAAATGCAAATCGAGAATTGTTAAAAGATAGACCTCAGGTTTTCCAACATGGAGATTATCACATCGGGAATTTCATGATTGGTGAAGATCGTAAAATTTATGTCATTGACTTTGATCGATTTGATCTGGGAGATCCTTGGGAGGAATTCAATCGTATTGTATGGTCTGCTCAAGTCTCTCCCTCTTTTGCGTCTGGTATGATAGATGGATATTTTGATGGTAAGGTTCCAGAATTATTTTGGAAGCTTCTCGCTATCTATATTCTAAATAACTTAGTTGGATCACTTCCCTGGGCTGTACCTTACGGACCTGAAGAAATATCAGTAATGCAAAATCAAGCTAAGGAAATTTTAGAATGGTATGATGATATGAAGCAAATCATTCCTAGTTGGTATTTGATTGAGAAAAAGGCTTAATAATAAAAGAGTTTAAATATCAATTTGAAAAAATGTCAAGATTATTTGCTCATATTATAACGAATTCAATTCTTTATTAATACCTATCGAGAATTATCTTGAAACTTGGAATGTTGTTTTGGGGTCAAGTTACATGAAAGAATATATTTTAAATTTAGAAAAAGAATTCTCTTTAATAGAAAATGGATTTAAAGAAGAAGAGCAAAGAGCTCTTGCTGATTATCTATCAAACGATAATGTGTATACCAAAGAATTAGCATTTTTAGCTTTTAAATCCAATGTATATCAAGTTAGAATGTACAGTGTATTTCTCTTTGGCCATTTGTCATCGTATGAAGAAATTTTGATCTTTATGAGGGATGAGGTTTCAAAGGATGACAATTGGAGAGTTCAAGAAGTATTAGCAAAAGCATTTGATGAATTTTGTAAGCAAACAGGTTATGAAAAATCTCTTCCGGTTATTGACGACTGGCTACAAAATAATAATCCAAATGTCAGAAGAGCTGTTACAGAAGGTTTGAGAATATGGGCGAGTAGACCATATTTCAAGGATAATCCAGATGAAGCTATTGAAAGGATTGCCAACTTAAAAGAAGATGCAAGCGAATATGTGAGAAAATCAGTTGGAAATGCTTTAAGGGATATTAGTAAGAAATTCCCGGAGTTGATTAAAATTGAGCTTGATAGCTGGAAATTAGAAAGTAAAGAGATTCAACAAGTTTACAAGCTAGCAAGTAAATTTATTAAATGATAATTCTAAACTATAAAGTTAAAAAATGGTAACTATAAAATATTTTCATTCTATAGTATAATTTTAAACAACAAGTCAGTCACTTTCGTTCTATAATATAGAAGTTTGCTTATCACCACGTGTTGAGTGTATAGCTCTGCTGGTGAAAAACTAGGAATCTTTAAGCGAAAGGTTTCTAAGCAGTCACTGGAAACAGTGGCTTTTTAGTTTTGGTGGGTGTGTAACAATCTCCATATTGATGAGGAACCCCTACAGCAGGCTTTTCTTAGGGCCATAGAGGTTCTTCGTAAAAATAAGGGAAAGCTAGAAGAGAAGTGGGCTAGCTTTAGTGAAGAGCAAAGGCTGGAAAAGTATCATGCGGCTCAACTAAAGGAACTCCTTGATAGCGAGTAGGAAGCATTTGATGGAAGAAAGATGTGTAAGGTACTTGAGAAGATTAGTCTAGGAGAAGACGGCAGTATCACCGTCATGTTTTTAGAAGTAACAGAAGTTAATTTATAAGGCCATAGCTAAGAGAGGAAGTGCTCATGCTATGGCCTTTTTATTTTTGAAATACGATTTATTATCTATTATGATTAGTGTAGTAATTGAATTAACCATAATATTTAAAACAATTAACCAAAAAGGTTGATTAATATTAGAAAATGGTTTATAATTATATTATAAGAGGTAAAATGGAGGAAAATAAAATGATTACAGAATATGGAAAATTTCTAAGAAAATTAAGAATAGACCAAGGCCAAATCCTCAAAACAATGGCAGAAAAGCTAGGTGTCAGCTCAGCCTTTTTATCAGCTGTAGAGAATGGTAAAAAGAAAATCCCAAAAACTTGGGAAGAAAAACTAGTAAAGGAGTACAAGTTGGACGGAGAGCAGTTAGCTGAATTGAGACGTTCTCAGCAAGCTAGTCAACAGTTGATTGAAATCAATCTGGAAATGTTAACTGATGCACAAAAAGATACAGCATTTGCTTTTGCGAGAAGTCTTGAAAGATTTGATACTCAAGATTTATCAAAACTTGCTAAATTTTTTAATAAGAATTCGGAGGAAGTTAATGACCTATAATTATAAAGTAGCCCCATGTTCTAGATTAGAAATTCGAAACTATGCTGATTATTTCCGTGATAAGACAAAGTTGTCTAATGAACTTGCCTATCCAATTGTTGAGGTTTTTGAATTATTGGCGGAAACTGGATATTATGATTATGAGATTGTTCCAATTGAGGATATGCCTAATAACTATGGAGAAACCCTCAAAGGTGAAAACTTAATTCGTATTCGTGAAGATATATATGAGAAAGCTTGTGAAGATGATGGATTTTCCAGATCCACAATTGCTCACGAACTTCTTCATTTTTTTAAACATCGTCAAGAAGAGATAGTTTTTTGTCGTACGGTTGAAGAAATGAAAAGTAGAAAAGCCTACGAAGACCCTGAGTGGCAAGCCAACTGCTTCGCAGGAGAATTATTAGTTCCAAAAAGATTAGTTAAAAATTTATCTGTTGAAGAGATCGTAGAACAATGCAAAGTTACACAAGCAATGGCTAGTATTCAACTTGGACAATATGAAAAAGAAGGTTGGTAAAAGAAAAAGCCTTTGAGTGGGGACTCAAGGCTTGGATAGAGCGGCTGGGTAAACCGACATACACAATATCAGTTTACCATAGTCGTCTGGATATTTCAATAGAAAGGTTTACTCTATGGTAAAAATTCAAGGTAATCGAAAAGGTTGCAAAGACGTTTTTAATGCATTCCTAGTGAAAGATGCTGCTTACGCAGGAAAAGAAGAAATTCCGATTATTAGACCTTATAATGGCATTTTGCCAGAAAAAATGGTTCTATTTTCAAAAAGGCATCAAACTAAGGAGAAATTTTCATGGCTATGTTTTTATGAGGATGATTATAAATTTGAAAATATTTGGAAGAATCCAAAACTTCATTTGGATACACTTTCTAAGTTTGAAGGGGTTATCCTTCCTGATTTTAGTCTATTTAGAGACATGCCGTATAACATGCAAGTAAATAATATATACAGAAGTCGTGCTATAGGTAATTGGCTTCAATCAATGGGAATTCCAGTCATTCCAAATATTCGTTGGGGGGATGAGAGAACTTACGATATTGCTTGCCTGGGTATATCAAAAGATAATGTGATTTCTGTCGGTTCGCATGGTCAGATGAGAGATTTAGATGATAGAAAGCATTTTATCAACGGGCTTGATTATGTTGTTGATAAACTTAGTCCTCATACAATTCTTGTATATGGTGCCTTACTAGATGATGTGTTTGCTTGGTATCGTCTTCAAGGAATTAATATTCTTCACTATCCAAGTAACACTTCGTTGGCTTATATGCAGGGAGGTGCCTAATGGGGACTGGATTTCACGGAGGATTTGGTAGAACAATAGGTACTGGGGCGTTTGAATTTCATCAATCAGAAATTCCAGAGAGCTCCTCGTTACTAGATTTGATTAATCAAAGTAGTTATGGTAAAAAGGTAGCTGACATGTATGTCGAGCTGATTGCTAACTATAAGGGCTTTCAAAAAGGCTTAGTAGGAATAGTGCTTTCCAAAGAGGATAAAGATACATATAAAGTAAAATTTTTTACTCGTGAAAATGAGATTCTGACAATCATTTCGGTACCTAAATTACTATTACGTCGCATTAATTTTATGGAATTTGAAGCATATTTTATATAGTATTTTAAGTTAAAATACTACATACAAAAAATTGGTAATATAAATTAATTAAAAGGAAGTGTTTATGGCAAATTCGACTGAACGAATTGGGATATACCACTGTGCCGAGATTGCAGAACGCAATAAATGGATGTTCCGAGAACAACCAATAGATGATGTTGGTATAGATGCTCATATGGAATTTATTGACAATATGAATCCCAAGCAACTGATTGCATTACAGATAAAGTCAGGGTCAAGCTGGTTTAAAGAAAAACGTGGTAATAGTATTATTTTTAGAGGTATAAATGAGAGACAGTATAATTACTGGACTATGAATTCTCTCCCTTGCATAGTAGTTTTATATAACCCTGAGGATGATACATGCATTTGGCAAAAATTAACTACTGAAACCATTGAACGAACCAATGATGGACAAGGAAAAGGCTTTTTTGTTAAGGTTCCGTTGGATCAGGTTTTTTTAAATGAGTCTTCTCAAAATAGTCTTCTTTCCTATTCAAATTTACCCCAACATGTACAGAATTATAACTTTTTACTATCTCAGAAAAAGTTTATGGAAATTATTCAAAATGGTGGTAAAGTAAAACTATATTCAAATGAATGGGTTAATAAATCAAGTGGCAGAGGCGAGACCAAGTTAATTGTCAATGATGGGAATGAAACTAAAGAGTATTTGTATCCGTATTGGTTTCCTTTTACTCCATACACAGAGGTTTTTCCTAAGCTATTTCCATGGGCTCATTTTTCTGCTGATGAAGAATTTTTTGAAGAAAATGATAAAGAATTATGGCGAGACCTTCATTGTTATTATGATAAAGAAGATGATGAGTGGGAAGTTGTTGGCGATACATTTGAGACTTTTCGTAAAAAGTTAGACCCAATGCGTTGCATTAATCATGCAGGGGAGGTTGCGGAGTACATGTTAGTACTTAGCTTAAATGAACTTGGCAATTCGTTTTTGACAGTTAACCAGTTTGTAAATCAATATCGCCCATATGCTGATGCAAGGCCGAAATCAAAAGATATATAAAGGAAATTATCATGAAGAAACTTAAACTTAATGATGGAATGACACAAGCCCAAACTGTTGATGGATATAAACTAGTTCCTACTGAAAAGTATGTAATAAACCTAGAAGAAGAGATAGATTTCTCAATAGCAGTTATGCAATCTATTTTTACCATGGGCTTTCCACCGGCATTCAAAAATTGGCATGCATGGCTGTTTGAAAATGGTTTTAGCACTGAGGTTCCGAATCCGACTAATGAGTTTGTAGCAAGTTATTATGGTGTTAAGCCTCTTTGGAAAACACCTTATTCTATGGGGATTGTTGTGAAAGCAGAGAAGGATGACGACTATTACATTGTTATGGAATGTAGTGAAAAAAATAAGGGCTTTAAACACACACAAATTATTCTTACTCTGGGCGGGTGCATGTAATTAAGCAAGACTAGAATATAATTGGTTAATAATTATAGTTACGTTTAATGGTTTAATTCGGATATATTTTGAATCATCATTTCGTTTCATAGTATAGGAAGATAACGTCAGGACACGTCGAGTGTGTAAGTTTGTTAGTGAAACGCAGTTAATCCTCAAAAGGTTCACTGAACCTTTTGAGTCCACAAACGCACCATGTTGAGGCGGTGTCACTGCTTGTACGAGCTGAGGCATCAGCGAAGTAGAAACAGATGAGCTGCCCACACCAAAACTAAAGAAAAAGAAATAATCGAATTTGAATTTGAGGGGGTGTTTTTATGTCGGCCATTAAAATTGAAAACCTCACTTTCTCATATTATGGCTATGTAAAACCTGTATTTGAAAATGTATCCTTTTCATTTGATACGAACTGGAAAACAGGGCTAATAGGAAGAAATGGAATTGGTAAATCAACTCTTTTTAAGGTGCTTTTAAATCAAGAAACTTATCAAGGTAAAATAAGCAAGGATGTTGACTTTATTAAATTCCCACCCAATATAAGTGATACTTCAAAATTAGGGATTGAGTTATATAAAGAATTAATATCAGATGAGGAAGAATGGAAATTATTTAGAGAACTTAATTTGCTAAATGTAGATGAGAGTCTTGTCTACAGAAAGTTTGAAACGCTTTCTAAAGGAGAACAAACAAAAATTCTTTTAGCTATTTTGTTTACAAGAGAAGATGGTTTTTTGCTTATAGATGAACCAACAAATCATTTAGATATGGACGGAAGAAAAATTGTAAGCGAATATCTAAAAGGTAAAAAAGGTTTTTTGCTTATATCTCATGATAGAGATTTTTTGGATGGTTGTATCAATCATATTATTTCTATTAACAGGAATTCTATTGATGTTCAATCAGGAAATTTTACGTCGTGGTATGAAAACAAATTGATGAAAGACCAATTTGAGATTAGTCAAAATGAGAAATTAAGAAAAGATATTAAACGATTAAAAGAAGCTGCAAGACAAAGTCAAATTTGGTCTGATAAAGTTGAAAATACTAAAAACGGAGTGAAAGTATCAGGCGTAAAACCAGATAAGGGACATATAGGTCATCAGTCAGCCAAGATGATGAAAAAATCCAAGAATTTGGAGAATAGACAAAATAAGGCAATAGAAGAAAAACAAAATTTACTAAAAGATATTGAAACGAAGGAAAGTCTATTATTACATCCATTACATCATCACAAAAATCCTCTAATATCGGTTAGCAATTTATCATCATACTATGGAGAAAGACAGATATTAAGTAATGTAAGTTTTGATATAAAGCAAGGTGATATAGTGGCTATATATGGGGGGAATGGTAGCGGAAAATCAACTTTGATTAAAATTTTATTAGGTATAAATCATGAGTATTCAGGTGATGTAAAATTAGCAAGTAATTTAAAAGTATCATATATTCCTCAAGATACATCCAATTTAACAGGTAGCTTAAATGAGTATATTCATAAGCAAGGTGTGGATGAAACATTGTGCAAAACAATTCTTAGAAAATTAGATTTTGCAAGAGAATTATTTGAAATAGATTTAAAGAACTATAGCGATGGACAAAAAAAGAAAGTTTTAATTGCTGTAAGTTTGTCAAAGCCAGCTCATATATTTGTTTGGGACGAACCATTAAACTATATAGATGTAATATCAAGAATACAGATTGAGGAAGTTATAAAAGAAGCAAAACCTACACTCATATTTGTGGAACACGATAAGAGGTTTGTAGAAGATATAGCTAATAAAATCATACGATTATAAACTCAATAACAACTCCAAGGTTATCGGGGGCAATCCCTTTTAACGAAAGCCTTATGCTATCGTTAAAAAGTATGTGGATATGTTTCCACATACGAACGCAACTACCTGTCCAAGGGCTGAAGTTATTATCTCCTTTTTCGGTGGCAGTAATGGAACCTTTGTTCCGTATGGTCATGTGTCTTTTGTCAAGGAGGACTAGCCAAATGATTTATTTCTGGCATCGGAAATGAATGTCGATGGCAGACCGTTTTCTCAACCAGATAATGCCATGAATTTTACTTATACGACGAAACAGAGAGTCTTTACTTGAAATTTTCTAATATTTTGGTGACTTATAGTTTTTGTAAGTCACTTTTTATTATCAAAAAACTTGCATTTTATCATTTAAAATGATAAAATACATATAAAATGATAAAAAGGAGAAAGCAATGAATATTAAAAAGATAATTTCTATTTTTCAATCGTTTTATATTAATGTAAGTGTTGAAAAAATAGCTTTAACTTTACCAATCAGTTTTGAAAAAAGATATCAATATGCCAAAATGAAGTTTCATAAGGAGTCATTTTTATTGATTAAAGAAAAGAGAAGAGGAAGTTTAAACTCATTTGTTACTCAAGCTCGTACTATGGGTAGAAAAGCTAGCATGGATGTTATTTTGGTGTTTTCAAAGCTATCAGACAATGAAAAAAAACAACTCCTTCAAGCTAGAGTTCCTTTTGTAGACTTCAAGGGGAATCTCTTCTTCCCTCCATTGGGATTAGCATTGAATGCTAATGATGATGTTGAAGTATTTAAGGAATTAACACCTAGTGAACAATTAACTTGGATTGCCTTTTTATTGACAAAAGGTCAAAAAGTAGTAGATGTTGATTTGCTTTCACTGATAACTGGACTGCCAAACTCAACAATTTATAGGTGTTTGAGAACTTTTAAAACTTTAAATTGGTTGAACAAGCCAAATAAACTTTACACATATACTGCATCAAAAAAAGAATTATTCTTAAAATCTGAGTCATTTTTATTTAATCCCATCAAAAAACGGCTCTTGTTGTCAGATTTTGATCTAAAGAAGATACAATCTGATTCTAGGCTTTTATACGGTGGTACTTATGCTTTATCCTATTTGACTTTTTTAGCTGAATCAGATGAAAATAGTAGCTATGTCATATCACAGAGACAATTCAATAAATTATCCTTGCCACTTTCTCAGCATATTTTAGAAGGCAAGGTATTAGAGATATGGCGATATAGTCCTTTTGTATCTGAATTTTGGAACGATTTTAAGGAAACTCAAGATAGACAGTTTGTTGATCCTATTTCTCTTTATTTGACCTTAAAAGATGATGATGATCCACGTGTGGAGGAAGAGGTTGAAGCACTAAAAAATAATATATTACAGTATCTAGGAGAAGACAATGCCAGCTAATACGAAAGCTATTTTTCAAGAAATGTTTACGAATTTTCAAGACTATTACGTTTTGATTGGTGGAACTGCAACCTCTATTATACTGGATTCGCAAGGATTTAAAAGTCGTACAACAAAAGATTATGATATGGTAATCATTGATGAATTAAAAAATAAGGAATTTTATGATACCTTGAATCACTTTTTAGAATTGGGAGAATATAAAGGAGGTCAGAAGGATGAAAAGGCACAGCTATTTCGATTTACAACAAATAAACCTGAGTTTCCTTCTATGATTGAACTATTTAGTATTTTACCAGAATACCCATTAAAGAAGGAGGGGAGAGAAATCCCCTTACATTTTGATGAAGATGCTAGTTTGTCAGCCTTATTATTGGATAAGGATTATTATAATATATTAGTGCATGAAAAAGAATCTATTCAGGGATACTCGGTGTTGAGTAATCGTGGTTTAATTATTTTCAAGGCTAAAGCTTGGTTGGATATGAGAGAACGCTCTGCCACAGGTACTCAAGGTTTAAGTAAAGCTATTAAAAAACATTTGAACGATATTACTCGATTAACAGCTTTATTACTAGGGAGTGAAAAACTGTCAAATATAACCTCTAGTGAAACGGTGAAAGCAGATATGCACCGTTTTGTGATAGAACTTGAGTCTGTGATATCAACTATTCCTCAAAATGATGATATTTTATTGAATCGGAATGAGGTTTTTGAAATTTTAAAAGATTTTCTAGATAGTTTAAATTAATTGTAATCACATAGATATATCGAAATGGCCACACTCGGTTGTGTACCAGCTTCTGATAGATATTTTGTTTTTGGATTAAAATCACAAAAGGTTGTCATTGGAACCTATAACATTAAATCTATTTTAGAACTAATAAATTTTTATGAGAACAACATAGAACAATTAGATTCAGTCCCCCCAAAATTTATTGTTGCTGACATGCTATATCCTCAAATGAAAATTCTTGATATGGGATTTTGGCAGATTGGTTTTGATTTAGATAATAAATAACTATTTACGTCTAGTCTGGAGCCAACTAATGGATTTACTTTTAAATGGTGTGTTTCACCTTACAGAAAAAGAAAAGAACTATAGTAAAAAGTAATTTACCGAAAAATATTTTTGGGATTTCATAGAATACATCGTAATTATGAATTTGAAGAGATTGTTTTTGATTGACAATAAATTTTAATTGAATAGATAATTAGCTTTCAGAGTACTGTGTGCTACTTATTAATTTTATAGTTAAGGAAAGCAACTAGATAGCATCCTATCAAGATATTTTAAATAGATGATATTGCATTTGGAATTATAACAAAGGAGTACTAACATGCCGAAATATACCGACGAAGATATTAGAAAATTAAATAAAATCACATTAAAAATTGCTGGTGATTATTTAGGTATAAGTTCACAGGCAGTTGCTATAGGTCTTAGAAATAATCTTCTTCCAATTGGTTTTGCTATTCATAACGAAGAAAGAGATAGACGTTTCACTGAGAGTTGGTCATATCATATTATTGCTGAAAGAATGATTTCATACAATCATGGTAAACTATCCGAGATCCGTGTTGAAAATATTGAAACTAGTTTAGATAAAATTATAGAGGAATTTAACGGTTTAAAACAAGATCTACTTTTTATATTAAGCGAAAATGCAGAAGTGAAGAATTAGAAATTTTTGAATTTGCGTTTTCGCTTGGTAAATATAAAAACGGTGATGTAAAATATAAGGGTAAAGGTGTTTCAAATGAAGATGATAAAGACCTTTTCTAGAGAAGAACTCTATGAAGAAATCTGGGAGATAAGTGCGAAACAAGTTGCATTGAAATATGATTTAAGCTATTCAGACTTACTCAAGAAATGCAAAGAATTTGAAATCCCAATTCCAAAGGGTAGTTATTGGTATCGTAAGAATACTGGACAAGACTTAAGTGAACTTATCGTTCCATTACCACAAAATGACATAAATGAGGTTCATATTGATAGAAAAAGTCTAAAGAATAGTAGAATTAAAGCTGCTAAACATAAAGAAGATAGTACGGAACATAAAAACGGAGATACTGTTAAACTTGATACAACTAGTATAAGAAGTTCATTATCATTTTTAGAGGACGATAAAATAGAGCTTATTATCGAAGCCGTTTCAAACCTAAACCAGTCTCCAAATAAGAGATTACATAAATCTGTAGCTAATCTAAGAGATAAAATCGCAGAGTGGAATAAGAGGGAAAAAGCTGCTTCCTATCCTTACTTTGATTCTAGACACAGATATAATGATTTAAAAGAACCTAAAT
This sequence comes from Streptococcus parasanguinis, assembly GCF_047465465.1. Lineage (GTDB taxonomy): Bacteria > Bacillota > Bacilli > Lactobacillales > Streptococcaceae > Streptococcus > Streptococcus parasanguinis_AI. The sequence goes on from NZ_JASGZU010000001.1 coordinate 354,879, forward strand.
TTGTAAAAAATATTTCAGTAAATTCTCTTCCACGTTTATATCGCTTTTTAGATACACTAGTTACTGTAATTGAAAGAATCGGTGATAATGTAACTTCAAATTGGGATATTCAAATTGATAAGGATATTGTTCGTTTTGAAGTTATAGAATCAACAGACAAAGTAAGTCATGAATTAACGAAAGAAGAAGCTAAAGAGCTAGCAGAGTACAATGATAGCGTAAAGTTTAAGGGGTATGCTTATAAACCAAGAATAAAGAAGTATGACTATATAGCAAATGGAAAATTTCGATTTAAGATAATAGATGGCAAATACATTAAAGATACTAAAGAATTCACACTTGAACAATCAATCCCAGAAATAATCGTTTTAATTTACCAAGAGTATTATAAAGTTAAGAACTTACGACTTGAACGTGAAGAGAGAGCAAGACAATACGAAGAGGAGCAGGAGCGAAAAAGAAAATTACAAAATAGAATCGAAGAAGAGAAGAAGCGGACGATGTCTCTTCTGAATATGCTAGAAGATTTTCAAACAGCAAATGATTTAAGATTGATGGCTGATAAACTGGAGATAGCAGGGAAACTTAGTAAGGACGAAATTGATTGGATTAGATCCAAAGCTGACTGGATCGACCCAATAGTTTCTTCAACAGACGAATTATTAGGAATCAGAAATCATGAAAATTCTAGAGAACAAAAAGAACAATATCTAAGTGAGAAAAGGTACTACTGGTAACTTTATTTTTCTTATGTTTTATAAAGACAATTGTAAATAAAGGAGTTTTAATTATGACAACTAGTCTAGAAAATAATGAGTTTATAGATAAAACAAAAGTTGGTTTAGATTTAGATGAAGATGATCCAAGACTTGGAGTTAGAGGCTTTGAATTTGATAACTCAACATCTGAAAAAGATTGTGTTTTGGTTATTGGTCTAAATCCTGCAGGAGATAAAGATGATGCAAACAATGAGAAAACTAACAGGACATATCTATATAGTTTAAAAAAGTCTATTAAAAGTAAATATGTTTATAATAAATACTATAAACCTATATATGAACTAATCAATGATATCTTTGATAATGATGCTAAATGGCATTGGTGTAATAAATCATGGGATATTTTAAGTAAAGAATTAGAACATTCTGAGGACAAAGTTTTTTTAGATGAGATACATGTGAGTATTTAAATCACCAAAATAGTAAAGTAACAATCTATATTGGAGATATGTTCTACTATCATGAAACAAGTTCAAAAAAACTGCCACCAATAAAAGATGAATCTTACCAGAGATACTGTAGCGAAATGTTGGAGTGTCATATTAAGGCACTTTTAAAAGCTGGTAAAAATATTAAATTTGTATACATAAATAATTCACAAGTTTCTCAATGGTTGTGTGATAGTGATATAAATACAAATACAGTTTTCGGGGATAGGAAAATTCCTGTTTTCTTTGGAAGAATGCTTTCTGGTGGTATTGATTCGTTTTCAAGATTAAGATTAGTAAATGAGATCAAAGATTATTTAAATAAACTTGAATCAAAAATAGAAAAATAATTAAAATTCAGTGACAGGGCAAGTTACATGAAAGAATATATTTTAAATTTAGAAAAAGAATTCTCTTTAATAGAAAATGGATTTAAAGAAGAAGAGAAAAGAGCTCTTGCTGACTATCAAACAAATAATAATGAGTATACCAAAGAATTAGCATTTTTAGCTTTTAAATCCAATGTATATCAAGTTAGAATGTACAGTGTATTTCTCTTTGGCCATTTGTCATCGTATGAAGAAATTTTGATCTTCATGAGGGATGAGGTTTCAAAGGATGACAATTGGAGAGTTCAAGAAGTATTAGCAAAAGCATTTGATGAATTTTGTAAGCAAACAGGTTATGAAAAATCTATTCCGGTTATTGACGAATGGTTACAAAACAGTAATCCAAATGTTAGAAGAGCTGTTACAGAAGGTTTGAGAATATGGACGAGTAGACCATATTTCAAGGATAATCCGAGTGAAGCCGTCAGACGAATTGCAGCATTAAAAGAAGATTCCAGTGAATATGTTAGAAAATCAGTTGGCAATTCTTTGAGGGATATTAGCAAAAAATTTCCAGAGTTGATTAAAGAAGAACTTGATGGTTGGGATATTAATAGTAAAGAGATAGAACAAGTATACAAGTTAGCAAGTAAATTTATTAAGTGACAATTATCAACTATAAAGTTAAAAAATGGTAACTATAAATTATTTTCATTCTAATAGTATAATTTTAAACAACAATCAGTCACTTTCGTTCTAAAATATAGATGTTTGCTATAACGACATGTTGAGGCGGTATCACAGCTTGTTCAAACTGATTGAACAAGAATGTGCCTAGCGAAAATCCCACAGTAAGGAGATTAAACATGAAATTCCATGAATTTGGTGATAGGAATTTGCCTCCTATCTTACTGATACATGGCGGTGGCAGTTCTTGGTGGAATTATCTTCGTCAAGCACGGATTTTGTCAGAAGACTACCGTGTTATTCTACCCACTTTGAATGGCCATGGTGAAGAGTATCAACTCGATTATGTTTCTACTGAAGATTCTGCTTTGGAGATCCTAAACTATATCAAAGCAAACTATGGTGGAAAGTTGTTTGCGATCGGTGGCGTTTCACTGGGTGGTCAAATTGCCATGGAACTTTTGTCCTTAGACAGCGAGATAGCTGAGAAGGCCATCATAGATGGAAGCCTCTGTATTCCACAACCAAGGTTAGCTAAAATCAGCATCTTTCTAGTAGCTCTATTTGGTAAATTGATGTTCAGTAAATTCTCTTGCAAACTTCAATTAAGCATGATGGACAAACTCTATCCTAAACTGGCTTATCCAGAGGAAATAAAAGCATATTATTTAGAGGATCTGCCAAGGACACCTATCAAAACATTGGTGACCATTTACAAGACCTATATGGGGCGATACAAGCTGAAGGACACAATTTCTGCTAGTAAGGCTCAGGTTCTGTATATCTATGGTGAAAAAGAGTTGAACGGTGTGAAAGCATCGGCGAAATTATTTCAGCAGCTACATCCAAATACGATCCTGTATGAAGCAAAGGGGTATAATCATGGCTATTTATCAGCTTACCTGCCTCAAGAATGGATTGATTTGGTGGTACCATTTTTGGAGAATAACGATTGATTATACTTTATTAATTTAGAAAGCAGAGTTTCATGGAAGTCAAAAAATATAGTCCGCTCAATTCATTAAAAAAGATAGCAGATAACCTCTGGATTGTAGATGGGGAAGAAGTACTGATGAATTTCAAACTCTTCAAAGTGCCTTTTTCAACTAGAATGACAGTTATCCGTCTGCAGAATGGTGGTCTTTGGGTGCATTCGCCGATTAAGCCTAGTGATAATTTACTTTTTGAAATCAAGCAATTAGGTGAGGTAAAACACCTTATTGCACCCAATGTCTTACATTATAGTTATATAAATGAGTGGCACGAACTATTTCCGGAAGCAGAAGTATGGCTAGCTAGTGGTGTTCAAAAGCGTGCCAGAAAATCGGGAATGAATTTATATTATGGTCATGAACTAGAGAAAGCCAATTGGAACGAGGAAATTTGTTTTACAACATTTGAGGGAAGTTTTTACGTGAAAGAGGTTGTTTTTTTCCATACTGAAAGTTCAACTCTAATTTTAACGGATCTTATTGAAAACATAGAAACAGAAAATTTATCGATTTTTGAAAAGCTACTGTTAAAAATAGGTGATAATCACTATCCAAATGGTAAAACACCAAGAGATTTAAGAATGACCTTTTTATTTGGTAAAAAACAAGCATTGAAGAGTTATCATAAAATAAAGAAATGGGAACCTAAGAATATTATTATTTCTCATGGACCGTGTATCATTGGACAAACAAAAGAGATGTTAAACCAAGCGTTCTTTTGGCTAGAGAAATAGGAATTTACTATAAAGAAATTAATAAAATATATCTAATATAATTGACTAAAATTACTTGGAGTTGTTAAATTAAGATGTGGAATCTACTTAAATTGTTGATTCTAAGAGGTATCAGTTGACACGAGAGAAAGAATATAGATTAACTAACGGTATCTCTTAATTAGATTTAGTGAAAGAAGAATCCATTTTTCACTTGAATCCCTTCTCTTTCGTATGGTAGAATGTATATACAAATTGTATGTACAAAGGAGAGGTAGAAATGGCAAACACGAAAGCAGTGAATTTTCGAGCAGATGAGATGTTTTACCAGAAAACAAAAGAGGTACTTGCTGATGAAAAAATTTCTGTGTCAGATGTCCTAAATGCAGCACTTCGAAAAATTGCTAACGGGACTGTGGATCCAAGAGAATTTGTTTCAAGTGATTTGCAGAACACGCAGTATCAAGTGGCCTTTGAGGATTTGAAGAAGGAGATTTTAGTTGGGCACCAGGAAATTGCTCAAGGGAAAGTCACTTCTGTAGCCGATGTGAGAAAGGAATTTGGTCTTGACTAAGTTGAAACGCTATCAGGTCTTTCTTGCAGATCAGGCTAAGCAGGACTTGCGTGGCATTCACGACTATATTCTTGTGAATTTTTATAGCCAGCAAGCTGCAGATGGCAAAGTTGATTTGCTATTAAGTGCTCTTGAGACCCTAGAACTGTTTCCAGAAGCCTGTCCTCTGGTATCAAGCCGGGGCTATGGTGAGATGACGAATGATGTGAAACCCTATCGTTATATGCCAATAGAGAACTATCTCGCATTTTATTATATTGAGAAGCATACAGTGTATGTTGCTCGTATACTCAGTGCAAAGCAGGATTGGGTCAAGATTTTTTATAAGTAGGATGAGGACCCCATGTTAAAATCGAATAAGCTGATTATTTTTTTAGTTTCCCTACCTTTTCTGATGGTCATTATTTTCTATTCTCTTAGTGAGCATCCTGGATATAGTGATGATGGGAATTTTGTCAGAAATCATGAGGCTGCTATTAAGAGTGAAATCATCGCACACTTAGCTCAGGAAAGGCAAGACATAAAATCTGTGACGCTCTTACCAAATACTGCTAGAGGAGAGTATGATAATGGTGGTGATGTGAGCGGACATTACCATATCTATTTTACAGCCTACGTCAACAATAACCGCGAGCGAACGATAAGCGTAGAACTATTCTTCCCAGATGCCAGCATTCCCCCATTTACCTTGTTTCCTCCCAACCCTTATAAAGACAAAGGCAAAAAGATGTCCAATTGGTTGATTGGGAATATTGAAGTATCGGAAGAAAGCTCTAAATAGAAATAAGAACAATTCATGATGAATAGAATAGTAGACGATCAGATCACTCTTATTCCTTATTATAGGAATGATGAGATCTCCCTTCTTTGGTATCAAGATAGTGAGGTTTGCAAACAGGTGGATAATACTGATCAGATTTACGATGTAACAAAACTTCATAAAATGTATGATTACCTATCTTCACATGGTTCTTGCTATTATATCCAATATGAGGGAGTGTTAGTTGGAGATGTGACACTTCAAGATAATTCAGAGCTTTCTATAGTGATCAGCAAAGAGTATCAGAATTTACAGATCGGAAGACGGTGTATTTCTGAAATGATACAGTTGGCCAAAGAGAAAAAAATGGTTAAGGTAACTGCTCAAATTTATCATTTTAATACTCAAAGTCAAAGAATGTTTTTGGCTTTGGGATTTCAGAAAGTAGACGAAGAGTGGTATGAATATAAGTTGATTTAGGATTGCTGTAGATCATTTTATATATTTAAATACTGGTCCGTATTTTGTATATCAAAGAACATCAAATTGAAAATTAACTCATTAAAAACATATAATTGAAAGATGAAGCTGGTATAAATGTAGACTTGCTGTAAAAACTTGGTATAGGGGATCCATCGTTATATTTGGTAAAACTAAAAATCGAAATCTAAACAGATCTTCTATGTTTGTAACCGCTTTTTTCTGCTATAATAATACTAGATAGTAATACGGGAGTTTATTATGGTTACAAAACGATTTTTGAAAAATGTCATCGTTGGGATAGTCGCGGTTTTCATGACCTTAACTTTTGTTCATGGGGTTCAAGCTCAGCAAACTGGACTCGATTACCAGAGTCTTCATCTACTGCCTTTTAATGGCAATAAGCAGCTAGTACTGGGGGATTTTGATCATTTGGGTCGTGCAACCTCCGCTCATATTCAGCTGCAGGACAAGGATGAGCCAAAGAAAAAAAGAGAACCACGTCTCAGCTATAATCCGGTTGGCTGGCACAATTATAAGATTGCTTATGGAAATAAAGGAAAGAAGGCCTGGTTGTTCCATAGAGGGCATTTGATCGGCTATCAGTTTAGCGGTCTGACCAATGAAGGGAAAAATCTGGTTCCTCTAACTGCCTGGACCAATACGGGGAATTATAAAGGGACAGCAGATAGCAATGTGGAGGGCATGCTCTACTACGAGAAACGACTCGATAGCTGGCTATCCACCCACCCCAATTATTGGCTGGACTACAAGGTGACTCCGGTCTATACGGGGGATGAATTAATTCCTCGGCAGGTGACCTTGCAATATGTAGGAATTGATCGAGATGGCAACCTTCTACCAATCAATTTAAGTAGTCCCAAAGAGTCAGTAGATGCTTATGGGATCACCACCGTTACCTTGGACAACTACTCTAAGAATGCGACCATTGACTATCTCAAGGGGACTGCCAAGCCATCTTTAGTGCCGACAGAACCAAGTAGTCAACCTCAACCTGCTAGTCCTTCTGTAGAGACGCAACCAAGTCAAGCCCCTCAACCGAGTCAAGCAGTAGAGCCAGTTCAGCCAGTCCAACCTGTCGAGCCTGCAGCACCAATTCCTCAACTAGCTCCAGTTGTTTATGTGGCCAGAAATGGGAGTGCGGATGTTTATTGGTATTCTAAAGATAGCATGCCACGAAATACCAACTTTGCGAAAGTAGTTGAAATGTCAGAAGAGCAAGCGCTAAGTCTTGGAAAGCGGCATACAAGTAAGGAATGAGTATAAGTTATTATGATAATGAGAAAGCCCAATCGCTGGGCTCTTTGTGTAGGGTAAGTACTAAATAGGAGAACTAAAATGATTGAAAATATGCTATAATAATAGGACGGAGGTAGAATATGACCTTAGATATAGATAAAGAAAAAATGATGATTATGGGTGTGATTTTTGACAACAAAAAGGTTTTTAAGAGCGTCTGGTTTGCTCTGAGCACCAATATGATTGAAGGATGGCATCCCACGGTAGAAGACGTGGAGCGACTGAGAGAAGAGGCAGTTGCATTAGGAGTTGGATAATGGTCAGAAAAATATATGATGGGTATGATTATATAGACCCTGATAATTTATACACCTATCCCCATTCATCTGTTCTCATAAATAAATTTAATGAGAAAAATGATAATAAAGCACGAGAATTAGAATATCGTTTAGTAGCAAGCCAAAGTTTAAAACTGTTTATTAATCCAATTGAAGTAAATACTGTTTCAGATATTTTAAAGATTCATAAGTTTCTTTTTGAAGGAATGTATACTTGGGCAGGTCAATACCGTCAAGTAAATATCTCTAAAAGTGGAAATGCTTTTATGCCAGTTCAGTCTTTTGATATGGCAGAAAAATTTTTAAATACCTTGCTTTCAAACTATTTACTTAACGCAAATAATAAAATTGAGATTTGTAAAAGTTTAGCTGAGATATTAGATAATCTAAATTATTTTCACCCATTTCGAGAAGGAAATGGTCGTACTCAACGAGAAGTTATCCGTTCTTTAGCTTTGATGAAAGGGTATGAATGTGAAATTTCAATTGGTTTAGATGATGATATCTATCACTTATATATGGATGGAACAGTTTATGGAGATACTAGTAAGCTCGAACAACTGTTCAATAAACTATTAACAGAAATATAGATCTGTAGTATATTTTAGTAGGAAACAGTATAAAGTGATGCTTATAAGGTAAAGTCATTGCTTCAACAAAAATCTTTAAGCCCAATTGCTGGGCTTTTTGTATTGCATTACAATCTTAAAAAGTGAGTAGTCTAAAATTATCTCACAAGATCTTGCAAACCTTTTTCTAAAGTTGTATACTAGAATGAGTTTTGTGTAATCGTTTGCATAAATTGGTAAATGATGAAAAGAGAGTATAGTAGGAGACGAGACAGATGGAATTAACAGCGATTTATCACAGGCCTGAATCGGAGTACGCCTATCTTTATAAGGACGGCCAGCTTCACATTCGCATCCGGACCAAGAAAGAAGATATCAAACGAATTGTCTTGCACTATGGGGATCCCTTTATTTTTATAGAGGATCTTTATGAGGCAACTAAGGAAATGGACAAGGTGACGACAGACGACCTCTTTGATTATTGGCAAGTGTCGGTATCTGTCCGCCATGCCCGGATCCAGTACCTCTTTGAATTAGAGGACACAGCGGGAGAGAAGGTCTTGTACGGAGATCGGGGTGTGGCAGCCTACAACAAGGAGAACCTGGACTTCGTCATGAACGGTTTTAAGCTTCCCTTTATCCATGAGATTGATGGGTGTGCTGTTCCAGATTGGGTGGCTCAGACGGTTTGGTATCAGATTTTTCCTGAGCGCTTTGCCAATGGGAATCCAGCCATTTCGCCAGAAGGTGTTCGTCCTTGGGATGCCTCTATTGCTCCTCAAGTATTGGATTTCTTTGGTGGTGATTTGCAAGGGATCATCGATCACTTGGACTATTTGCAGGATCTAGGGATTACAGGGCTCTATCTTTGCCCGATTTTTGAATCGCCGAGCAATCACAAGTACGATACCATTGATTATTTTGAAATTGATCGACATTTTGGAGATAAGGAGACCTTCCGCCAGCTAGTGAAAGAGGCCCATGCGCGTGGGATGAAGATCATGCTGGATGCCGTCTTCAACCATATTGGCTATGATTCACCCCAATGGCAGGATGTGGTCATATACGGGGAGGATTCGATTTACAAGGACTGGTTCCATATCAAAGAGTTCCCTGTCTCCTCAGAAAATCTGTGGAATAGTCGCAACTTATCTTACCATGCTTTTGCCTTTGCGGGCTTTATGCCTAAGCTCAATACGGCTAATCCTGAGGTGAAGGCCTATCTCTTGAAGGTGGCGACTTACTGGATTGAAGAGTTTGATATTGATGCTTGGCGACTGGATGTGGCCAATGAGATCGACCATCAATTCTGGCGGGATTTCCGTAAAGCGGTCTTGGCCAAGAAACCAAACCTCTATATCCTTGGAGAAATCTGGCATTCGTCCCAACCTTGGCTTAATGGTGATGAGTTCCATGCCGTGATGAATTACCCCCTCTCTGAGAGTATCAAGGATTATTTCCTACGGGGGCATAAGGAGACCCAGCGCTTCATTTGGGAGATCAATAGCCAGTCCATGTACTACAGGCAGCAGATCTCTGAGGTTATGTTCAACCTCTTGGACTCGCATGATACAGAGCGAATCTTGACGACTGCCAAAGGCAAACTTCAGTCCGTCAAGTCTGCCCTCGCCTTCCTCTATCTGCAACGGGGAACGCCATGTATCTATTATGGAACGGAGCTAGCTCTCATCGGTGGCCCAGACCCGGATTGCCGCCGTGTCATGCCCTGGGAGCGCGTGTCAGCAGACAATGACATGCTGAACTTTATGAAGGACTTGATCCAGCTCAGAAAAGAAGTAGCAGGCATGATTCAGTATGGTAAAGTGAGTCTGGAAGAAGTAGAGCTAGATATACTGGCAGTAGAATGGCGGTATGAAGGACAGCTCCTCAAAGCATATTTTAACCACTCCAAGAAAGACGTTGTCTTAGAAAGAGAACAAGCAGATCTGATCAGCCTTGGGAGCATCTCTGATGATCAATTGGTTATCCAACCAAATGGATTTGTTATTTATAGAGAAGATTAATAAGAAAGAAGACTGGAATTTAGGTATTTCAGTCTTTTTTTATAAATGGTTTCTTTATTCGTACCCTTATATTATAATGGAGATGAGAAAGGAGGAGCCGGCGATGAAGATGTTAGCAATCAATCCTATTTCGGTTAAAAAAAGAATGATAGAATTTCTATTTGATTATCTTTTCATTCTAACTTATTTAGTTTTTCTGTTTATAGGTTCGATGCTTATTTACATCATTTTTTTTAATGGTGTCCCAGAGTTTACAGAAATTCAGTCACAGTGGCTTGTATTTTTAACATCTATTTTGCCAATCACCCTCCTGTTTACATATTTGGATTATGCAAAAAATGGGAGCTTGGGGAAGGGAAAAGCGGGACTTGAGCTGGTCTACCAGAAAAAAACAGTGCAAGCTAGCTTAATCAGAAACACCATTAAATTTTTACCTTGGCAAATTGGTCATATGGGCACGATTCATGGTTTCTATAGTAATTTTGACGGATTATCCATTAGCCTCTCGTTTTCAGCAACTCTACTCGCAGTTTTGCTACTGGTAATGACGCTGTTTAGGAAAGATAAGAGGCATATAGGTGACCTGCTAGCCCATACGCAAGTGCAACTAAAAGGTGACTAGGATGAAATGTTAGGCTGTCGATAAGAAAAAATGGAAACATAGCTAGGAAATAGGGCTATGAATGAGACTCTAGAATTCACAAATCTTTGTATGGTAAGAGACGGCGATAGAGTTCTTGTTATGGATCGTGAGAAAGAGTCTAGGCAAGGAATGACATTGCCTGGTGGTCCTGTCACAAATGTTGAGTCTTTTATGGAACCAACTCATTTTTTAACATCATTAAGAATGAGTTGCTATATTTAAACAGGGATTAATAAAACCGTTATTGAAGGATTCTATAGGAATTGTTTTGAGTGACTGGAGAAGTTAATTCTCCTAGTGTTGAGTGACAATATTGTTTTATTAAGCACAAAATAACAAATTAGACTAAAAACAAGTAAAGGTATTCATTATGAAAAAATTTTTGATATTTATTTTTACAATGTTTGGATTGATGTTAGGAATGTTAGCTATGATATATAATGAATATATTCGAGCTTATGAAGCGGCTCATCATAGATCAAGCTTTCCAGAACCGAAAGAAAATTTACTAGTACCAGTAAGTACAAGGGCATATGCAAAAGCTAAATCTTGGTCAGAGAAATCTCCTTTATCGAAGCAACAAATTAAAAATTATCTTACTAAGTATGGCAGGTATTCAGAGTATACTTCCCAGTCCGCTGTCAATAAGCTTAATATAGACTGGAAAGAGCAGGCTGTTTTAAGAGCAAAATCATATCAAAAGTTTCATTATTCAAAAGAAAAGTTAGTTGGGCAACTTGTAGATGTTGATCTATTTACTCCAGAAGAGGCTGACTATGCTATAGAAAAAGTTCATTTCGATTGGAAAGAGGAAGCTGTGAAAGAAGCGGAATCTTCTGCAAACGGTGGCAATATTTCGAAAGAAAGGTTATTAGAAATACTTGTTGAAAATAGAAAATTTACTCAAGAGGAAGCGGAGTACGCAATAGAACATGCTCAAGTAGATTGGTTAAATTAAACAATAATTTTACTATTGATTTGAAGAACTTAAAAGAGGCTGATGAATCTAAAATAGCTACGATAGAAAGTAATGAAAAGTGGCATAATGAAAATAAGGACACAATTTCTATTTATGATCGCTATTTGAACAGTGATGATTACAAAACAAGTCCAATGAAAAATATTCAAGATCAACTGAAAACATTTTTGATGGACCATCACTACTATGAGGTCGCTATTCCGCTGATTAGACAATTTAGTAAGAGTTACGATCATTATTATAAAAAACTAACTGAGGCAAGTGACTATTATTTAAAGCAAAAGGGTGATGCTCCACAGTAAATCGGAAATTAATATCCTTCATAAGATTTTACGATTAAGAGATAGAGTGAGGGATGACTTGCCCTTGCTCTATTTTTCGGTTCCTTTAGTTGTAGTTTTCACTACATAGGTGTATAATGTGTCCTTAGATAAACAAATGAGGAATTTACTATGGAATTAAAAGATTTTACAGAAAAAGAACAAGAACAAATCAACCAAGGTTTGAGTACAGCTGAGATTACTGATAAAGAAGCGGCGAAGAAGTTGCTCGCTTTAGTCCCGCAAGAATGGATCAAACGTATTCCATTCTTTGTCAGAGGGCATGCGACGACCAAGACAGTTGAGCGTGTAGCCAAGCAATCCCCTGAACTCTATGCCGTGGCTAAACGTCAAGGGGACCTTCCTGAAAAAGAAGGAGAAGAGCTCCGCAAGATTATGACAGCCATCTTTGAAGAAAAGATGAACAAACACAAGATTAAATAATCCTTTATTATTTTTTATCTCACATTGAACGAGTGATTGCAGTTGAAATGCAGTCACTTTTTTATTTACTAGCATAGAGACTTTTACACTAGTAAATAAAAATGAACAATATTTCATGGTATAATACTAATGAATGTAGTTCAAGAGGATGAAAGATTCCATTGGAAAAAAACAAGTAAAGGTAGTCATGATGAAAAAATTTTTGATATTTATTTTTACAATTTTTGGATTATTTGCAGGAATGCTAGCTCTGATGGCAATTGAGTATCAAATAAGTTATAATAAATGGATAAATTCACGTTCAGGATCACAGTTGACTAATCCTGTACAAAAATACTCTTCTTCAAGTGATGGAAATAAGGATGATTTAGAATCATCAAAACAAGAATACGCTTCTTCAAGTGATAGAAAAAATAAGGATGATTTAGAATCATTAATGAATATGTTTATGAAAAGACTATTTCCTCCAACTTTACTAGATCCAGATTATACATATGCATATGAAGAAGCTAAATCTTGGTCAAAAAAGCATTTATCGAAGGAGCAAATTAAAATTTATCTTACTAAGTATGGCAGCAGCTATTCAGAGGATGCTACTCAGTACGCTTTAAATAAGCTTAATGTAGACTGGAAAGAGCAAGCACTTTTAAGAGCAAAATCATATCAAGAGTTTCATTATTCGAAAAATAAATTGGTTGAGCAACTTATAAATATTGACAAATTTACTCAAGAAGAGGCTGATTATGCCATAGAACATGTTCATTTCGATTGGAAGGAGAACGCTGTGAAAGAAGCAGAATCTTCTTCAAACGGTGGCAACATTTCGAAAGAAAGGCTATTAAAAATACTTGTTGAAAATAGAAAATTTACTCAAGAAGAAGCTGAGTATGCAATAGAACATGCAAAAATAGATTGGTTGAATTAAACAATAGTTTTAATTTTGATTTTTATAACATATTGAAGAGCTGGACAATTTGCCAGCTCTTTTTGCTGTTTATTAACTTTTCTCATTTCGTAAAAAATAGTTGGAGCAAAGCCAGTTTTAAACTATAATATAGGAGAAGGATTATCAATATGAAAAATTTATGGTACAAATATTTTAATCAATAGAGAAGGAACCAATCTATGAAACCATCTAAAAAAATCATGCTCCTTACTAGCTGTGCTTTGGCGATCTTTGCTTTAGTAGCTTGTGGGACCAACCAAAAGCAATCCAAGGAAAAGAAGGAAACTTCCACTGTGCAGAAATCTAGTTCAGACAAGGAGCACTACAAGGGAACATACAGCAACCTCAATAGCAAGGCTAGTGTCGAAGAAGTGCGCACTCTCTTGTCTGCTTATTTGGATCAGGAGAGTGTAGACAAGTTTCTTGGTCTAGTAACGGACTATGATAGCATTGTCGGCTCGGTCGGTTTGACGGGTGACTTCAGCAAGTTCAAGAAAACAGACTACAATGTCGAGAAGATCAGTGACTTATGGACCAAGCAGAAGGGCGATTTTGTCGGGACCAACTGCCGGATCAATAGTTATACCTTGCTGAAGAATCGCATCGAGATTCCTAAGATGAAAGCGGATAGTGAACTCTTGTTCGTGGATAATGATGCCATTGACAAAGGGAAGATCTTCGATGAGGCAGACAAGGAAGTTTTTAACATTCTGTATTCACGGGTTCCGACAGAGGCGACAACGGATGTCAAAGTCCATGCCAAGAAGATGGAAGAGTATTTTTCAAACTTCAAGTTCAATGAAAATGCACGCATGCTTTCCGTTATCGTTCATGATAACCTAGACGGAAATACCCTTTTTGTCGGCCACGTCGGTGTCTTGGTTCCTGCAAAGGACGGCTATCTCTTTGTTGAAAAGCTAACCTTTGAAGAGCCTTACCAAGCCATCAAATTTGCGACCAAGGAAGATGTTTACAAATACTTGGAGACCAAATACCAGGACTACACAGGCGAAGGTCTAGCTAAGCCCTTTATCATGGACAATGAAAAATGGGTAGAGATGAAGTAGAAGATGAAAGACAGCGTGTTAGAGTTTAGAAAGATGATGGAGTATGCTCCAATTCTATATGTGCTAGTTTTCTTGCTCTTTTTCACTCTTCTCCTTATCTTGAGAAGAAGGGCAATCGCGAGACGTAGTGGTGGTCCCTTCTTTGCGCCCTTCCATATTAACCGTGAAATCTTCTATATCCATGTTGCTCTGTGTTTCAGTCGTCGCAGGATCCCACTGAAAGAGATCAAGCAAATCACCTATGCAATTTTTCGTGGACGATCTGGTGGTGGGGCTCGCTATGCTTTTTATATCGAGCTTAGAAATGGAAAGACTATTCCCTTCTTTTTTGGAAAAAGCAAGCGGAATGAAGAGCTAGTGGAGAAGCTCAAACGAAATGCAGGTAGGTATGGGTTTAAGGTAGATAGCACTGGTAATTAATTGAAAGAAAAAGGAATCGCGAATGAATAGAAAGCAAGCCCTATCTATGTATTTGTTAGGGACCTTTGGTCAAGTATTAGGAGTCAGCCTTCTGGTTTGTTTTTTAAGAGCAGGAGGAGTCAAGGTTGATTTTACATCATCATTGGGGATCATCGCTGTTGCTTTAGCTGGCTTATCATCTGCTTTTTGGGGGAGTCTTGCTAGTATTGGCTACCATCAATCTAGTTTCAAACAAGTTCTCAAAGATTTTTTTCAAGTCAAAGACAGGTTAGCTAATTATTGTTTAGTGCTCGTTTTCTTGCTGCTCGACTTTTTCCCCTTTATCTTTGGTGGTAAGATAACCACTCAATCGTTGGTCTTGCCAGTAGTACTCTTTTTTAAGGCTCTTCTTTTTGGTGGAGTTGAAGAAATTGGCTGGCGTTATTTCTTTCAGCCAACTTTGGAGGAAAAAATACCGTATCTTTCAGCTACTTTAATCACCTTTTTAGCCTGGTCTAGTTGGCATCTGTTATACTTCTACATTGATGGTTCTTTAGGTGTCATTCAGTTGCTTCCGTTTCTAGTAGGTTTGCTAATTAACTGCTTTATCTTATCGGCCTTGTATCATAAAACGCAAAATTTATGGCTCAGTGTCATGACCCATGCCTGTATCAATTCCTTGTCTCAGATTCTAGTGAATGAAGAGGTATGGCTATCTATCGTCAGTAAAATTCTTATTATTAGTTTAGCAATCTGGATTGCAAGAAAGAAGTATGTAACTGTAAAGGAAGAAAAATGAGCAAATTTATTTCAAAACAATCAGTCGCTATCTGGTATGGATTGACTGCCCTCCTAGCTACCTTTCTAGTCGGGCAAGTGATCCTTTGGTGTTTTCCAGATGGGAGGAGTATGGGGGCCTCGCTACTGTTTATCCTAATGAACTTGATTCCCATGATTGTGGCGGCTGTTTTTTCTCTGGTGTTGAGTGAAGTCAACTCCTTGGGTGAATTTTTCAAAAAGGTCTTTCTTCAAAAAGAAAGTCCCCTATCCTGGATCCTAGCATTCTTCATCCCCGTCATTTATTATGGGATTTCCATCCTGCTCATGAATGTTCGCTTTACTGGGAACTCCCTCTTGGCCTTCTTCCTTTATTTCCCCTGGACATTATTATATGGCGGTCTAGAAGAAGTCGGTTGGCGTTGGTTTTTACAAGAGCATCTTTCCTTTAGCAAGCACTTTATATCTAAAATGATGGTTCTTTCCTTTGTCTGGTTTCTCTGGCATATTCCCATCTATCAACTCCCTTGGATTACAGCAGGTTCGTCTAACTATCTCATCTTTTACTTGATGATTTTAGGGAATACCTTCCTATTTGGAGCGCTCAAGGAGTACTCGAAAGGTGCTGTTCCTTGTATCCTCGCTCACATGCTGATCGATAGTCTGGCTGTCCTTATGCTGGTTCAGAGTTCTCTTCCTCAGATTATCCTTCTGGTTATGTTCGAAATCCTAGTATCCTCTTGGCTAGTAGCAATACGAAAATCGGAAAAATAAAGTTTAACCTCTTTCTGTGAGAGTCTGTCATCTTCACCCTTTAGGACTTCAATGTAGAGTCCATAAAATGGTATAATCAGTTTAACGAAGAAACTAGAGGTAGGACCATAGTTTTAACACAGTCTGATATTTATTTACTAGGTAAGGGGGGAAAGACCATGCAAAAAACCTTTCAGTTATTGCGAAGAGGAGATATCGAAGGAGTCCGTCAGATATTGGATAAAAAGCCTGAAGAAGTCAATGCTGTTTCGGGTGACAAACCTAAAAGAGATCAAGGCCAATCCCTTCTTCAAGTCGCTATTAAATCGGGACATTTAGATATTGCGGACTTACTCATTGATAGAGGGGCAGATCTTAACTTTATTGAAGAACCTACAGAGCTGAATCCATTTTGTCAACCGGTTATCCAAACTGCCGGTGGAAGAGCTGTATTTGACTGCAGGCGCATGATCAAACGTTGGAATGGTCAATATGAGATGTATTCGTCTAAGGAAAAAGCTGACGAGTCTTTCAAGGTTTTTAAAAAAATGTTAGAACTTGGAGCAGATATCTCTCAGAAGGACAGCCATGGTGGGACTTTGTTGCAAACTATTTTAATTGAAACCAAGGAAGTGCTGCCATCTTATTATTGGAAAACAAAAGAAACAAGCGATAATGTCCTCATAACGGATGAATTACGTCATGATTTAAATCGTATTTATGATCTATTAATTCGTTACGGTGTGACTGCGGACGAAATAGCGGTCTATCAGAACATTCCTCTCAAAGAACTTTACCAAGACAGCCCTACCATGGAGTTCTTAAATCGGTTAGATCAGAGCAGATCTTGATAAGCATTTGAACTACTAGTTAAAAGAGCCTCAGGGCTCTTTTTGCTTGGTCTGATAGAGCTGGAAGTACTAGGAAAATGTTAGATCGAATTTTCTTTAAAAAATGGATACAAATCCATGATGAAATAGAGTATACTAGTTGATGAAAGAACAAGATTTTTAAGTACCTAATTCAGGAGGGCAGTTTATGTCTCAAGAAACTTTCATCATGGCGATTGACCAGGGAACAACTAGTTCGCGGGCTATCATTTTTAATAAAAAAGGCGAGCAAGTCAGCTCTAGTCAAAAGGAATTCACTCAGATTTTTCCGCAGGCTGGTTGGGTGGAGCACAATGCCAATGAGATTTGGAACTCGGTTCAGTCGGTGATCGCTGAGGTCTTTATCGAAAGTGGCATCAAGCCAAATCAAATAGAGGCGATCGGCATTACCAATCAACGGGAGACGACAGTTGTTTGGGATAAGAACACAGGCCTTCCTATTTACAATGCCATTGTCTGGCAATCTCGTCAAACTGCTCCACTGGCTGAAGAACTTAAAAACCAAGGCTATGTAGAAACCTTCCACCAAAAGACAGGTCTAGTCATTGATGCCTACTTTTCAGCAACTAAAGTTCGTTGGATCTTGGACCATGTTGAAGGGGCGCAAGAAAGAGCTGAAAAAGGAGAACTGCTCTTTGGAACCATTGATACTTGGCTGGTCTGGAAGCTGACGGATGGAGCTGCCCACGTGACAGACTATTCCAATGCAGCCCGTACCATGCTTTACAATATCAAGGAACTGAAATGGGACGATGAGATTTTGGAAATCCTCAACATTCCTAAAGTCATGCTTCCTGAGGTGCGGTCAAACTCTGAAATCTATGGCAAGACAGCGCCTTTCCATTTCTACGGTGGACAAGTGCCGATTGCAGGGATGGCGGGAGACCAGCAAGCGGCCCTCTTTGGTCAATTGGCTTTTGAACCTGGGATGGTCAAAAACACTTATGGAACTGGATCCTTCATCATTATGAATACGGGTGAAGAGATGCAGTTATCGGAAAATAACCTGCTGACGACGATTGGTTATGGAATCGATGGCAAGGTCTACTATGCATTAGAAGGATCGATCTTTATCGCTGGGAGTGCTATTCAATGGCTTCGCGATGGCCTTCGGATGATCGACAGTTCACCTGAATCCGAGGCCTATGCTCTGAAGTCTCAGAACCAGGATGAAATCTATGTGGTTCCTGCTTTTACTGGTCTTGGAGCACCATATTGGAACCAAGAGGCGCGTGGTTCTGTCTTCGGGCTTACCCGGGGAACGACCAAGGAAGACTTTATCAAGGCAACCCTTCAATCCATTGCCTATCAAGTACGCGATATCATCGACACCATGCAGGTGGATGCTAAAACTCCTATCCCTGTCCTAAAAGTAGACGGAGGAGCAGCGAAAAATGATTATTTAATGCAGTTTCAGGCAGATATTCTTGGAATTGCGATTGCTCGTGCCAAAAACTTGGAAACCACTGCTTTAGGAGCGGCCTTCCTAGCAGGTCTGACTGTAGGCTATTGGAAGGACTTGGAAGAATTAAAATCTCTTCATGGAGCAGCCCAAATCTTTGAACCCAAGATGGATGAATCTCGTAAGGAAGAGCTGTACAAGGGGTGGAAGATAGCAGTCAAAGCTACTCAAGTATTTGCGGAGTCTGATGACTAAAGGGATCAATCAAACGAATAGTTTAAGAGAAGCCTTCGAAAGAAGGCTTTTTATGTAGGATTTACAGAATAGAACAGTTAACCGTTTTGGCTAAAAGCTTTACTCTATTTCACGCTTTCATTCACTTATCACTAAATAAAAATATCATATAAATAAACTTTTTTTAAAAAATAACAGGCCAGAGTTTGACACTTTTTTCACAAAGGAGTATACTGTTAGCATAGTTTTGTCGGATATTTATAAAAGATCCCATCAAAACTAGTTGTCAACCCTTGCTGTTCTGATAGGAACGTTTGCTGGTATCATTGATACCAAGGAGGAATCATATGTCTAAAGTAGCTATTGTCACAGGTGCTGGTCAAGGAATTGGTTTTGCAATCGCAAAACGCTTGGTGCAAGATGGCTTTAAGGTTGGAGTATTGGACTACAATGCTGAAACAGCTGAAAAAGCAGTTGCTGAGTTGTCCGCAGAAAATGCTTTTGCAGTCGTTGCCGATGTATCAAAACAAGCAGAAGTGGCTGCAGCTTTCCAAAAAGTTGTTGACCATTTTGGAGATTTGAATGTTGTCGTGAACAATGCAGGTGTTGCGCCAACTACACCACTTGATACAATTACAGAAGAACAATTTACACGTACATTTGCTATTAACGTTGGTGGCGTGATTTGGGGTGCACAAGCAGCTCAAGCTCAGTTCAAAGCACTCGGTCATGGTGGAAAGATCATCAATGCGACTTCACAAGCAGGTGTTGTAGGTAACCCTAACTTGACTGTTTATGGTGGTACTAAATTTGCAGTTCGTGGTATCACACAGACTTTGGCGCGTGACTTGGCAGATTCAGGCATCACTGTCAATGCTTATGCACCAGGTATTGTTAAGACTCCAATGATGTTTGACATTGCTCATGAAGTTGGGAAGAACGCAGGCAAAGACGACGAATGGGGTATGCAAACATTCGCTAAAGATATCACTTTGAAACGTCTTTCTGAACCAGAAGATGTAGCAGCGGCTGTCAGCTTCCTTGCTGGACCTGACTCAAACTACATCACAGGTCAAACCATTATCGTGGATGGTGGAATGCAGTTCCATTAAGATAAAAAACAGAGGTTGGGATCAACATCCTAACCTCTTATTTTGTGCGTTCACAATAAAAGAAACAGAGATCAAAAAAACCACTCCCAAAAGGGAAGTGGTTTTGTGTTGGTTCTTATTTGAGACCGTATTTTTTGTTGAAACGATCCACACGTCCATCTGCTTGAGTGAACTTTTGACGTCCAGTGTAGAATGGGTGTGAGTCTGATGAAATTTCAACACGGATCAATGGGTAAGTTTCACCTTCGAATTCAACTGTTTCGCTAGAGTATTTAGTTGAACCGCTGAGGAACTTGTAACCAGTAGTAGTGTCCATGAAGACAACAGGGCGATATTCTGGATGGATATCTTTTTTCATTTTGCAATATTTCCTTTCTGCCATGGTCTCTTTCCGAGCCATAGATTGTTACTAAGCTAGTTTACCAAATTTCCAGGATCTTGACAAGTATTTTCACTAATTTTATTTAAAATAATGATCAAAAAAATCACCCTGGCTAAGCCAAGGTGAATCTAATCTTATTATTGTTCAGATTGATTTGGATCTTTTGGTGCTTCAACTGGTTGATCAGCTTGTCCCTCAGTGTGTTCGTGTGATTCTTTTTTGATTTCATTTACAGCAGTTTTTACAGTAGAAGTTGTCACGCGTCCAACAGATTGGGCAAATCCTTTACCAGATTCAGCAAGTTCTTCGAATGTTCCTTTAGTGATTTTACCGCCTGACATCGCCAAGAGACCAGTTACAACAATAGCGATTGATGCGATTAAAGCAAGGATCAAACCAAAGCCAATTGAAACGCCATAACCATTGAAGTTAACAGCATATTTGTTTACACCAAATAGATCGATCAATGTTACGATAGTTGAGAGAGCCCCTGATACGATAACACCAATTGCAAAACCTTTTGGTAGTGAAGATTTCACATCGTTCAAGCAAGCAAGGACAATCGCAACGACTGCGAAGATAATAACAAACCATCCATCTCCGTGAAGACCATTCCAGCTGTATGAACCAAAGTTTCCAGCATTCAGGCTTGCCCATGGCAAGAAAGAGCTAAGAATCGCTACTGCAGCAGAGATAATGATAAACAAACGATTTTTTTCCATAATAAATCTCCTTAAAAATTTTATTAGCTTTATTTTACCATAAGAAGGAGCAAATGAAAACCCCATGACCAAGATAAAAAGGCTGAGAAACCGTTCTCAGCCTTCGTTCGTGCGAGCCACTTCTTGTAGCTCTTTGTAGATTTGGTCGTTTTCTTCGAGGGAGTAGGAGTTGGCTCCACTGGCTAGTGGATGGCCACCACCATTATGACGTTTGGCGATTTCGTTAATCACTTTTCGTTTGCTCCGCATCCGAACACGGAAGTGACCGTCAGGCTGCTCAACAAAGATAGCCCAAACAGACACGGTATCGATGCGTCCAGGAGCTCCGACAATGGCAGCAGTCTCAGAATCACGTAGATCGAATTTCTTCAAGAGCTCTTGTGTCAGGGTAACACGCGCTGCACCATGTTCATCGATCTCGAGATGGTCATAGACATAGCCTTGAAGCTTAGCAGTTTTGAGATTGATCGTATCCATTTGACGAGCAAGTGAAGTAAAATCAAAAGGAATGCTTCGAAGGGTTGCAGCAATCTCAAAGGTCCGAGTCGAAGTGGCAGGATAAAGAAAACGCCCTGTATCGCCGACAATCCCGGCATAGAGGAGACGAGCAGCACTAACCGGGAGTTCGAGATCCAATTCCTTGGCAAACAGGGTAATCAACTCGCTGGTAGAGCTAGACTCGGTATCGACCCAGAGTAGATCACCATAAGCATCGTCATTTGGATGGTGGTCGATCTTGATCAGGAAATCTCCCGTCGTATAGCGCTTGTCATCGATGCGGGGAGTATTGGCCGTGTCACAAACGATCACCAAAGCTCCCTCATAATCCTCATCCTTGACGTCATCCATCTCAGCTAGCCAAGTCAAGGTCGGCTCATCATAGCCAGTTGCCAATACCCGCTTTTGAGGGAAGTGCGCACGCAGGAGATCCCGCAAGCCCACTTGGCTACCAATCGCATCCGGATCCGGATTTTGATGACGGTGGATAATAATCGTGTCATAAGCTTGAATCTTTTCAAGAATGTCATTCATTACGTTCATACATTACCTCATTTTCTCTGTCAATTTTAACATAAAAAAGGCCCATCCAGCAAGCATTTATCACTATGTAGGGGCAGTGGAAGCGGTTTTACAGATATTCAATATTTTGGTAGAATGAATGAATAGATTGAGTATGGGAGGAACTAGAATGATTGAAATTAAAAGTAATGCTGAGACAGCACAAGAGTTAGCGGCTTCTTTAAAAGATAGTGGGGATACACTTTCGGGAGTTGCAGCAGCTTCAAAAGATGAACAAACCAAACTATCCGGTAATGATGCTGCCCATCAAGCCATTGATACTGCTAAAACCAAAGCAGAAGAAATTGCAGCAGCGATTGAATCAATCGGGACCAACCTACAAAGTGTTTCAACTGGATTTACAGAAGTGGATGAAGCGACTGCTGCGAGCATGCAATAGGTTGAAAGAGTAGGAAGATGGATTACGATCAACGACTGTTAGAATTAAGAAAAAAAGAAGACCAACTTTTCCAGAAAGAAAGGGCCATTATAAAAGAAACAAGAAAGTTGGAAGAGGATTTGAACCGCTTTGAAGCGTATAGCTATGATGCACACCGTTTTTTATGGAATGCATTTGAATCTTATCCTTCCTCTAGAAATTTTTTTGACCACCTTCAGGAGGAAGCCCTTCATGAATCGCGAAAAATTTCAACTAGTTATTTGGAAGAAATAGATGAATTAGCTATCCAAAAAAGAACAATCGAAGATGATTTAAATGATATTTATCACGAACGAAAAAAACTAAACTTTGAAAAGGAGAGTGACGATGGGAATCGAAGTTTATCGAGGTAGTTTGGATAGTCAGGCTACTAGCACAGGGACGATGGTTGAGCAGCAACTGAAAGCCTATGAGGCACTAGAAACATCATTAACCCAAATAGAAAACTCAGCCTCACGCTTGTCTGGCCAAGCTTACGACTCATTTAGAACCTTTGTGACAAGTGTTGTTAAGCCATTGAAAGAAGCCGGCGTAGCTTTAGCGGATGCGACACAAGAAAGTGTGAAAAAGCTCCCAAAATCCTATCGCTCTGAGGTGGCTGATGAGGACTTACAGGAAGAAAAGTTGGTTTCTGATATTGAACAGTGTGATCGGATGATTGCTATGTTTCATGCAGAGATCAATGAAATTGCAGCTAGTCAATCGACCAGTGCTGGAGATTTTCAACGGTTGCAGAGATTACAGCGACTTCAAGGCTTAAACATATTAGATGGTATTGTAAAAGCTGCTAGAAATAAACTACAAGAAAAATTAAACAAACTAAGAGCATTTAATGCAACGTCACCAAGCATCTTCTGGGAAATTGATGTTTTAGCCCAAGCTATTCAAATAGCTGTCAATCAAATTAACGTAGCGTGGGATCCAAATACTGGAATGTATTCTATTCCAAAGGATTTATCTTGGTCAGATCTCGTAAATGAAACGATTAAGAATAAAGAGTTTGAAAGTGAATATTTGCCAACGAAACCAAAGGGTGTAACAGCTTTCGAATATAACCAATTTCTCACGGGATTACGTGAACAATCAGTGAACCTTAAAGAAATAGATGGTTGGGATAAGGATGCCATCAAAGGTTATGTCAAAGGCGTTTCAAAAAGAACAGCAGATATCAAGACAGGTAGCGAGTTAAACGCAAGGAGAGATGCTTTATATGCGGAAACCAAGGAGATTGGATCCGATATTTATACAGAGATGTATGCTAGTAGTAAACTTGATTCAAAAGCGAAAGTAAAACTGGTTCTTAAGCAATTGGGGGCAGAAACGGACAAAAAGCAGTTTATGCATTTGACAAGTCAAACCCATAAGATTTCAGAGAACCTACCACCACACGGTGATTTCAACATGTATTTCAGACGGGATGTGGTAAAAGCGTTTGGAAATGAAAATCTTAATTACCAAAAGGATCCACTTAGGCAACAAGTTCATTTCTTCCGCTATTATTTGGATCGTCAAGCGATTTACTATATTCGCAGTCATTACGAAGGAGCAAATGATTACGAAAAACTGTTAGCATATGGTAAAGAAAATAATATTGAATTTGATTATACAACTGGCTCTAACTACCATAACCGCTTCACTCCAAAAGATGGCTTCAAACATCCCTATAATATGAAGGTTCAAGTACCCAAAGGCAATTCATCTAAAGGGAATGATTTAAACAATGCTCGGATGGTGGAGTTTATTGTGAATATGGATACCGGCGAGTTTGATAGCCAATGGGATGCCTATGACAAGCACAAACTTCCAAATGGTCGCTATGATTCCAACCCAGATCATTATTCTGAAGAAGAATTAAGAGAAATTGCAAATACGGAGTCCTTTAACTATGGTCCTTCAAAAGGTGATAATTCTGATGTTACTAAGTTTTACGAAGGTAAACATGGAATGCTCGATGTGGATGGCACTCCTGAGCCAGCTACTCGAACTGAAGCAAAAAAACTATTTCGCTATGAAGATGATTTGGGTAAAACAGATGAAAAAACTGGTCATGTAGGTCAATTCGCGGATATTGTAAAAGGAGGAGGACATGAAGATTATGAAGCATGGCAACGTAATACAAAAGGAATGTCAGAAAAAGAAAAAATGGAAGAGTATAATAAATATAAAAGTTATGCTAGTGGCATTAAGCCTAGCGATCGCGGGTATAATAAGTATACTCGTAGCCCTGAGTACATCAAAGAGCATAAGTGATACTCATTCAATATTAATAAATAAACGTTATATTGAGACTCAAAGTATTTCAGATAATGATAAAAAATTATCAATCAGTGCGGGTTTTGATTTAAAAGATAAAGAATTTTTTTATTACCATGGAGCTGCAATAAAAAATAGTAAATTGTATGGTGGTAGTCAGGAATATAGTGCTGCGGAGTATTATAAAAGAGCTTTGGATATTGAGCTCACTTCAGCACTTTTAAATCACCACATTAATATTGAAGATATAAAAGATTCCAACTATCAAATCACTCGTTCAACTGATTCATTCATCAATAAAAAATTATTAGATGAAAAACATCCGCCAGAATTTGAAGGTAGATATTCTATCAAGGATAGTCAATTTTCCAAAGTTCGTATCACCTACAACAAAGAGTTTCTACCTACTAAAATTGAGTGGTACTATAAGGGTGAAGAAGGGCTAAAATGGTACACTTGGCGCACGTATTCATACCCATTTAAGAATAAGGCTGAATTTAATAAGAAGCTTGATGAAGAAATAGAAACTATTAAAGAAATTCAAGAAGAAAATGAGGGTGATTGACCTGTTATTGAAATAAAGCTGAGCTTATTTAGGGCCCAGCTTTATTGTTAGGAAGACACTTCCTTTTAGGTATATATTTTGTTAGAATGAGAGAGATGAAACACATTAAAAGATTAACAAGCAAATGGGAATTATTGTTTCATTTGCCAAAAATAATGATGGCAATTCTTGCCCTGTTTTTTATAAGTAGTTGCAGTAACAATCGATCAGCATTGAATGTTTTAAAGAAAAAGCAATTTGTTATGATCAAAATGGGAGATCCTACCGAAGAGCATTTTGAGGTTGGGTTGGATCTTGATAAAAAGGAATATTACTATAATGATGAAACGGCAGTGAAAGACGATACAGTTTATGGCGGTTATAAAGCAGACTGGGATCGTAAACAGTATTACAAATCTGCGATAAATGAAGAACTCTCATCGGTATTATTGAGCAACAAAATTACTACTGATGAAATAAAGAAATCTAACTATCAAATTACGAGCTCACCAAAAAGGTTTGTGGACGATAAATTGATGAAAGAAGAGTATCACTCAGAATTTGAGGCGATTTATTTAAATAAAAAACGTCAATTCACCAAAGTTCGTATCACCTACAACAAAGAATTTTTACCAACCAAAATCGAGTGGTACTATAAGGGTGAAAAAGGTCTGAAATGGTACACTTGGCGCACGTATTCATACCCATTTAAGAATAAAGCTGAATTTAATAAGAAGCTTGATGAAGAAATCAAAACTATTAAAGAAATTCAAAAAGAAAATGAGGGTGATTGACCTGTTTTTGAAATAAATCTTAGCTTATTTAGGGCTCAACTATTTTGTTAGGAAGACATTTCCTTTGGATTAGATATGTTGTTAGAATGATGTGGAAATGATGAAAGAAGTTAAAAAGAGACGATTCAGTTTAAAAGTTTTTCTAGTTGCTTTGATTCTTGTAGTTGTTGCTGGAATTTTCATAGTTGTTCAAAGAGGTAAGATTCAAGAAGATTCAAAATCGATATTAGAACAACAGCGGTTTATTGTTGTGGATAGCTCGATAAATGGAAATTTATATAAATATAATTTTGAAAACGGATATGATCTAAAGAATAATAATTTTTATAGTATCACACAAGTCGTAGTAAAAAATGGTAAAAAA
Organism: Streptococcus parasanguinis; assembly: GCF_047465465.1. Taxonomy (GTDB): domain Bacteria; phylum Bacillota; class Bacilli; order Lactobacillales; family Streptococcaceae; genus Streptococcus; species Streptococcus parasanguinis_AI. The sequence goes on from NZ_JASGZU010000001.1 coordinate 381,335, forward strand.
TATGGCAGTTATTCGGACGAAAAACCATCTGATAGGTATCATAGAAACTTATACCGAAATGTCACTTCCGCAATTCTGAATTTAAAGGTTCCAAAAGAAGAGATCGAGGAGTCAAACTTTATCATTGAACGAGATCCGAAATCTCTAATCACTAAATCACAAGTGAAAGGAAAAATGACACCTGGATTTGAGGCTAAAGTTTTAGATAAAGAAGACCAATTTACCAAAGTTCGGGTCACCTATAATCAAGATTATTTACCGATCAAACTTGAATGGTATTTTAAAGGGAAAGATGGGTTGAAGTGGTATACCTGGAGCCGTTTTTCCTATCCATATAAGACTGAATCTGAATTTAATAAAAAACTAGATGAAGAAATCAAGCGTATTAAAGATATTGAAGAGGAGTACGAGTTGGAGGCGAAAAACGGATAATAATTGAACTATTAAAGAGATTCAAAAAGAAAACGAGGGTGATTAGGTTGAATCGGTCCAAATTCTTGAAACGTGTCCCTTCTTTCAGCTTATCGGGAAAGGTTTCGTGCAAAATGCTTGAAAAAGTGGTATAATACGGGAAATAGCTTTTGGGAGGAAATTATGACTGTAGCGAAGATTGTTTTTGCTAGTATGACTGGAAATACTGAAGAAATTGCTGATATCGTAGCGGACAAATTCCGTGATCTTGGTGTCGAAGTAGATGTGGATGAGTGTACAACTGTGGATGCGGAGGACTTCCTTGAAGCAGATATCGCAGTGGTAGCGACTTATACATACGGTGATGGAGAGCTTCCAGATGAGATCCAAGATTTCTACGAAGATTTGGCTGGCCTTGATCTCAAAGGCAAACTTTACGGTGTGGTAGGATCAGGTGATACCTTCTACGATGAATTCTGTAAAGCAGTTGATGATTTCGACCGTTGCTTCGCTGCGACTGGTGCTGAAAAAGGTTCTGAGTGTGTCAAAGTTGATTTGTCTGCAGAAGACGAAGACATTGAAAAATTAGAAGCCTTTGCAGAAGAACTCGTAGCAAAAGCAAATTAATGACAAAGAGGCTGGATCGATGGATTTTAGCCTCGATTTATATCCAAAATAAAGAGGAGACACATGGATTTAGATCAGATTCGTAAGGACATTGACCAGATCGATCAAGAGCTTGTAGCCTTGCTGGAAAGACGGATGGTCTGTGTCGGTCAGATTGTAAAATATAAGGAGCAACAGGGCTTACCTGTGCTCGATCAAGGAAGGGAAAGAGAGGTGCTTGAGAAAGTCGGCTCTCTCGTGACGGATGAGCAATATCGTGCAACCATTCAAGCTCAGTTTCAAGATATGATGAAGCGCTCGAGAGACTTCCAAGAGGAGGTGAGGGCGCGTGACTAGTCTATCGATCAAGCAAAAAGCACAACAGTATGTGGTCCTAACAGGGATGGCTCTTTTCATTGGTCTCTTGGTCGGTGCCATTGACATGATTTTTGGTCAAGGTCTTCTCCTGATTGGAGATTTTCGAAGCCAGCATTGGCCCTTGATTCTTTTTCTAGCCATAGCGGGTCTTGTCATCGTTTATCTTTATAAACGTTTTGGTGGCAAGGCTTCAAAAGGGATGGGCCTCATTTTTGATGTCGGGCACGCGCGTGAGGAGAAAATCCCCTTGGTCTTGGTACCGTTGATCATGCTGACGACCTGGATGAGCCATCTCTTTGGTGGTTCGGTCGGTCGGGAAGGTGTAGCAGTCCAGATCGGAGCGACCCTTTCGCATCGTTTTGCGCGTTATATCAAGATTCCAGATGCTTCGCGTATCTTTCTCATGACTGGGATGGCAGCTGGTTTTGCGGGGCTTTTTCAGACGCCACTCGCAGCAACCTTCTTTGCTCTTGAAGTCTTGACAGTTGGGGAGTTGCAGTTGATGGCTCTCTATCCAGCGCTCATCGCCTCAATCGTGGCTAGCTTCACCTCTCATGCCCTTGGTTTGGAGAAATTTGCTGTGCCACTTAGAGAAACGCTGAGCTGGACACCAGAGACCTTGATCAAAGTCGCTCTACTTGGCCTAGCTTTTGGCCTCGCTGGGAAACTCTTTGCTGTTAGCCTTTCATGGTTGAAGAAAACAGTCGCTCAAGTCTTACCTAATCCTTATATCCGGATTGCCCTTATAGGGGCTGGACTCAGCTTGGTCCTCTTGACTCTCCAGCTGACCAAGGTCGGAACATACAGTGGTCTTGGAACCAATCTGATTGATGTGGCTTTTCATCAGGGCATTGCGCGGAGTTATGACTGGATCTTGAAGCTCCTCTTTACCGTGGTGACGATTTCAGCGGGATACCAAGGAGGAGAAGTGACTCCGCTCTTTGCGATCGGAGCTACGCTTGGAGTCTTTCTTGCCCCTATGCTGGGCTTACCTGTCTTAGTCGTGGCCGCTATCGGTTATGCCAGTGTCTTTGGTAGTGCGACGACGACCTTGCTCGCACCGATTTTGATTGGAGGAGAAGTATTTGGCTATGCCAACCTGCCATTCTTTGTCATTGCTTGTGCCATCGCCTATTGCCTACCAAAAGAGTGGAGCATTTATTCCGGTCAAAAAGTTGCGAAAAAGTAGAGAAAAGAGCTTTACAAACCTGAAATTATCTGATATGATAGTTTCTGTGCGTAATGGAAGCACAAAAATACAGTTTATCCGCTGAGGGAGGTCCCTCAAGATTGACGAAGATAGGAGAATAAAATGAATCCATTAATCCAAAGCTTGACTGAAGGTCAACTTCGTACTGATATCCCTGCATTCCGTCCTGGTGATACTGTTCGTGTACACGCGAAAGTTGTCGAAGGATCTCGTGAACGTATCCAGATCTTTGAAGGCGTTGTTATCGCTCGTAAAGGTCAAGGACACACTGAAATGTACACTGTTCGTAAAATCTCTAACGGTGTCGGTGTTGAACGTACATTCCCAGTACACACTCCACGTGTAGAAAAGATTGAAGTTGTACGTTACGGTAAAGTACGTCGTGCGAAATTGTACTACCTTCGTGCATTGCAAGGTAAAGCAGCTCGTATTAAAGAAATCCGTCGTTAAGACGAACAAGGAGGCGGGAGTGATCTCGCTTCTTTTTTTATAAGTCCCCTTAGTTCAATGGATATAACAACTCCCTCCTAAGGAGTAGTTGCTGGTTCGATTCCGGCAGGGGACAATATAGATAAGTAAAACACTGATTCGCCAGTGTTTTTTTTTTGGTTTATACAAGGATGGATCTTAGGGAAAGTTCTTGTATGGTATAATAGTGGAAAAAGAGACACTGAATTTTAAGGTAGTCCTACCTTTTTTGAATACCAAATTAAAAAAATTATGAGTGCTCTAAAAGTTTAATCTGAAAGGGATATAAGAAAAGTGAGAAAATGAAAATTTCTGGTACAAAGTCTATCATCACATTTGACTATGAAAATGGTTATGTTTTAAAAGCAAAGGGAGAATTGTTAACCAATGGAAGTTTTACTGCATATAGGTCAAGTATACAGAATTGGGAGCCACCATACAACCACATTCGTATCACAGAGAGCGAGATAGATAAACTTGTTGAGGAAGTGGATTCCATGATGACTGAGCAAACAATACAGATCGAATTTATCTGAGTTAGAGTAGGAGAAGGATGATGAGAATCGATTACAGTGAACAGATGGTCACATGGGAGTGGGATGGTTGTGTAATAAAGATAGAACTACCAGATATCATTCATGCGGAATATAATAAAAATGAGAACATTGTTATCGTCTATAGTGGAGAAAACTTTGTAAGTAAAATCATTTTCTACTTTAGCTTAGAAGGAAAATTGTTAGGGCAACAAAATCTACTAGAAGGAACCGTAGATTGGAATCATAATGGTCAACACCAGATTGTTTTTCATCATTTACATCATCTTCGCTTTAGCCCTAAATATCAGCGTATCTTCAGTATATTTCGCTCATCAAGTGACTTTGGACTCCCTTCAGAATTAGAGATTTATAATTTAGAAGGTGAGAAAATTGACCAAATTGAATCTCCTGCAGGGTTTACTATGCTATATATTTCTGAGATAAGTAAGAAGAAACTGAGAATTGTATGCGAGGCTCTTAAAGAAGATTCCTTTGATAAATTTGGTCGAAGTGATTTCTATTTTAATTTGGAGTTAGAAACTAGAAAATGGGTAAAAGATGGCATTGCCTATTGAGGAGGAGAAAAAGAAGCCTGATTTTATGATATTCTGGTTGAGAAAATAACCTGCACTAGGAGATATAAAATGAAACCAACAAACCTAAAATGGGAAGATGTTATCCAGTTTGAAGAAGTAAAAGGATACGGGAAGTCAATTTGGAAAAATGAGGATAAATATTTTTTAGTTTCAGAAGAGGGAACTGTGGCTTCTTGGTTAGCAGTCTATGATTTACCCCAAGAATTATTCTCTCTATTAGATAGTGGAGAGAGATCACTACTCGAAGTATCTTGGAAGATTAAACACGATTCTTGGCCACCGACGGAAGAAGAAAAGAAGGCTAGTGAGAAACAATTTGTATTAAAAGGCTTAACTCCTTTAATAGCTAATCCTAAGAGTTGGGAATTATTTACTCAGGAAGAGCTTGAGACATTAATTCCACTTGCTGAACAAAAATGGATTGACTGGAGAGGCAAACTTCCAGATGATTATGTGTCACCATTGAAATAGACAAAAAGAAATAGTATGACAACAGAAATTCAACAATACAAAAATTGTACGGTATAAAAAAACAATAATGATTATCAGATTCTGTGGAGTAGAGGGAAAGAAGTGCTTAACTTTCCCATTAGCCAAAAATTAGCAGAACGTGTTTCAAAATCAGAAAAAGATGCTTTAGAAGTAATGTTTTATTGTGAACATCATCGTTGGCCAAAGAAAGATGAGTTAGATGATTATAATCATTCCAATACGATTGTACATAGAGGCGATGGATTTGTTGTATATGAAACAGATGGTTATTACGAAATTAGCTTCTTTAAAGAAGTTGGAGGAGCTATGGGCCCAGAAGTATGCTACCCCATTACTAAGGAACTAATGGATAAAGCATTTCAATCTTCTAGGGAAGCATATGAGGTGATGATTTATGCCGAAACAGGGAACTGGCCCTTAAGTAAGCAAGATGATATTGATAGAAACTATATACGTAATCATCCTGAAACTATGCTACCAAGTATAGAAGTTCAACGTGAGTTGTTTGATGTTGAAAAGTTTAAAGCTCTTGTAAAAAAAGCTATTGTTTCAGAACTAGAACCTAGCGAACTTGACGCTATTGGTATAGTTGATAATCATTTAGAGCTTCTTCTGGTGGATTCAGTCGGCTGGCAGGAAGAGATAGAAGCAGTCCATCTGGAAATTCTGCAGGAAAAAATTAACAATTACATTCACTTCCTCGAAAGCAAGCAATATGAGGAGAGATATGGCGATAAGTTTGATAAGAAAATCATCCATATCACCTTCCAATATTCTCCATCGGATAACGGCTTAGCCTTCCTCGTAGCGGTTCAGAAGGTATTGCAACCGACGGATATGAGCTTGAAGGTAGAATTGCCGGAGTAAAGAACAACTAAGAAGAATAAAATTAATCAATTTATGAGGGATTAAAAGTATTAAAGCGAAGGTCAGTCAAAAAACAAGATAGCTAAAAAGTAGACAAAATTTTCTAAAAGCCCATTAGAATAGGCTTTCTAAGCATATTTTATATTTCGGCAGGGGACAGAGATAGAAAAGAAAACACTGACAGTTGAACTGCACCCCAAAAGTTAGATTTTTTCTGTCTAACTTTTGGGGAGTAGTTCACTTATGACAGAGTGTTGACGTTTTAGAGCCGTGTTGTTTCGAATGGTCCCAAAACTATTTTTTGTATGATATAACATAATATTTTAAAAATGAAAGGGCTTTCTATGGAAAATGATGTGTTTTTTGATTATTTTTTAAAATCACTTAGGTTTCATTTGGGTGATACGTGTAAGGATATTGGATTTATAGAGTTTTTTAAAGATGAAAATAATTGTTTTATTACTATAGAGGATTATGTTTTGGAATCATTTGTAATATTGTCAAATATTTTGAGTCAGAAGAGGATTGTGTTTTCTTGTGGAATTATTTATAGTAAGGGGGTAGTTACTGGAGTAGAAATATATATGAATGTATCAGAGTTAGAAAGATTAAATAAATTGTTTAAAATATAGTTTTGAAGCATATTAAAAAAATAAGGGAAACTGTCTATGTAGGATGTGTGGAGTTGATAGTATCAATGTTTCCTTGTTTTAGAGCTGTGTTCTTTCGAATGATCCCAAAACAAGAAAAACAAAAAATGATGGTCTAGGAGCTCGATACATTGAGCTTCTTTTTCTTGAGAAATTCAAATCATAATTTTACAGACTTTTATGTCATTAATTGATTCTCCCCCTCCACTTTTTCTTTGACTCTCCTTTCTTATTTTTCTAAAATAGTAGGTGTGTGAAGGGAGATTGATATGAAAAAAGGTTTTGTGGTTGTGCTTTCTGCTTTGGTCTTGGCTTCGTGTGGTCGTCCTCAGAGGACGGTGACACCTAAGAGTTCGGATACCAAGCAGACCAGCACTTCAGAAAAGAAACAGTCTGGCATGGACTTGAAAGCCATTAAAGCTAAGGACTACACGAGTATCAAGGGGACTTGGATCGATGGTCGTGGCAATGAGCTGGTCTTTGATGACAAGGGCTTGGTTAGCGAAGATGTCGAGCTTGATGCATCGAGCTTTAAGCAGAAGGACCAGATTGCTGAGATGACGGTTAGTGCCAAGTCGGGTGTTGGCGGCTACGGTCTCTTGCTTCTTCCAAAAGGTCAGAAAGCGGGAAAAGACGATGCTTCGGATAAGTCTAAGGATCGGATCTGGGCTGGTCAGTCACCGGCTTATGGCGATGATGACAATTTCTACTATCGCAAGAAAGAGCAACCGAAAGAACGGGAGCAAGTAGATACAGACGATAGCAGTAGTACGTCTAAAACAAGTAAGGCCAAGAAGTGGAATACTCGCTCGGATGGTGAGGTCAAATCTTCGAAGAAGGCGGAACAGAATGATTATCCGGGCTACACCGATGCTCAGGTCGAAGCTGCGCGTGTCTGGGCTTATGTGATCAAGAACGTGCCATCAGAATTAAATATTTCAAATAGTGCAGCTGGAACAAAGATTTATAATGGTGGCTTGGGTGTCGATTATCCAAAAGATGTGCGTCATCTGTTTGGTTCTTATTCAGCAGAAGGAAATATCACTTATGCATCCAACGGTGATGGGACAGTGACGATCTATCCTGTACCGAGCCACTGGCAACAGTCTGCAGATGAACTCAATAGTGAAGAGTTTATGACGCAATTTACCCAAGGGATCTTGGACCATGCTGAAACGGTTACATTGCCAGATGGGGATCCAGACATGATTCGCCAGATTCTTGCCGTACTGAAGTAGGAGCTGAATTTGAGAGCTCAGTTTATTGTTTTTTTAAGATGATCCTGTTACAATGATAGTACACGGAAAAGACTGGTCTTCCAGCCTTTTTCATTTCACTTTAGAAAGGTCTTTTATGAAACGCAAATCGATTTTGTTTCTCTATTTACTCTTGCTAGCGATCGGCCTAGCCTATGAGACCCAGTCACTGACGGAAGGTTGGATGTCTGGTAGCCAGTACGGGATTGTGGGACTTTCGACCTTGATCCTTTTGGTCTATGCACTTCCTGCTGTTTGGGCTCTCTTTCATTTTGCCAAGAAGTGGAAGTTGTCTTGGGTACCGGTTCTATTTTCTGTATTAGGTGGGGGCTTTGTTGCCGGTTGGTTGTCTAGCTTTGCCAATACTTATTTCCATGATATGATTCAAGCGATCGCTCCAAATAGCGACTTTTGGAACCAGTACGAGAGTGCCATCGCTGCGCCCCTCTTTGAGGAACCCTTTAAGTTGATCCCTATCTTCTTTGTCCTCTATTTGTTCAGCGTCCGTCGCATCAAGTCGATCTTCCTCTTGGCGATTGCCTCTGGTCTTGGTTTCCAGATCGTGGAGGACTTTGCCTATATCCGTCAGGATATGCCGGAAGGTTTCTCTTACACGGTGTCAGGGATTCTTGGTCGTGTGGCCAATGCACCCATGTCTCACTGGGTCTACACAGGTCTTGTTATGCTAGGGCTCTTCTTGATTGTCCAAGCAAGCAGAGGACGCAAGGATCTAGCTCTAGCAGGCTGGGGATATTTAGTAGCTGGGTTTGGACTTCATTTTGTTGGCAATTCACCTTTCTCACAAATCGTGACCGAGTTGCCGATTGCGATTCCAGTCTTGAATGCTACTGGGCTCTTCCTGATCTACCAAGCGTATCAGACCGTCGAGCGATTAGAACAAGCAAAATAAAACAAAAAAATGCGTATGTTTGCACACATACGCATTTTTTGTTATTTTCCAAGACAGAACTGGCTGAAGAGTTGGGTGATGAGCTCATCTGGAGCAGCATCCCCTGTGATTTCTCCGAGGATTTCCCAGGTGCGGGTGAGATCGACTTGAAGCAGGTCTACCGGCATACCGAGGGCCAAGCCTTCGTTGACCGCTTGCAGGCTTTCAACAGCTTTCTCGATCAGAGAGATGTGACGAGCATTAGAAAGATACGTCGCATCTTGCTCAACCAGCCCAGCATTTTCGAAGAAGAGGGCGTTGATCCGGTCTTCAATTTGATTGATGTTTTGGTTTTTCAGAACGGAAATCTTGATATGATCTTCCGGCAGTTGGTCGATTTCGATCTTCTCTGGGAGATCGACCTTATTGAGGAGAATGATGCGGTTGCTATCTTGAGAGATTTCAAGGAGTTGGCGATCTTGGTCGGTCAAGGGTTCGCTAGCATTGAGGACGAGGAGGACCAAATCAGCTTCTTTGAGGGCTTTTTTCGACCGTTCGACACCAATTTGCTCAACGATGTCTTCGGTCTCACGGATTCCGGCCGTATCGACTAGTTTGAGGGGAACACCGTTGATGTTGACGTATTCTTCGATAACGTCACGGGTTGTTCCTTCGATATCGGTCACGATAGCTTTTTCTTCGCGAAGAAGATTATTGAGGAGGCTGGACTTGCCGACGTTTGGTCGACCGATGATAGCAGTAGAGATCCCTTCACGCAAGATCTTACCGCGACGGGCAGTCTTGAGGAGGTTGGTCAAGAGGGCTTCAAATTCACGGGTCTTTTCACGGATGATCTCAGTGGTTGCTTCTTCGACATCATCGTACTCAGGATAGTCGATATTGACTTCGACCTGGGCCAGGGTATTGAGGATCTCTTGGCGCGTGTTGTTGATGAGGTCAGACAGGGAACCGTCCAACTGTTTGACTGCAATGTTCATAGCCTTGTCGGTCTTGGCGCGAATAATATCCATGACGGCCTCAGCCTGGGTTAAATCGACCCGACCGTTCAGAAAGGCCCGCTTGGTAAACTCACCAGGTTCAGCTAATCGAGCTCCTTCGCGGATGACCAATTGTAGTATTTCATTGGTTACGGCAATCCCGCCGTGGGTATTGATCTCGATGATGTCCTCACGGGTGAAGGTTTTCGGCGAGCGCATGGCCCCCACCATGACTTCGTCGAGAATCTCGTCCTTATCTGGATCCACGATATGACCGTAGTTGAGCGTGTGGCTCGCTACCTTGCTTAAATCTTTCCCCTTGAAGATCTTTTGTGCAATGGCAAAGCTGTCTGTCCCGCTCAAGCGGACGATCCCGATCGCCCCCTCACCGAGAGGAGTCGAGATGGCAGCAATGGTATCAAATTCTTTAGTAATCATGTCATTTCTCTTTTCCTGTAGATTCATCTCTATTCTATCGTAAAGTCAGCAGACGGGCAAGGTTTTGCTTTTAGAACTAAAAGATGGAAAGGTTTTCAAATAATTAGTGAAATCTCTTTCAGAATATGCTATACTGTAATAGAATATAAAAGGAGGTCTATGATGGTAAACCTAAAAGAACAGGTAGGAATTAAAGCGGCTGAGTTTGTCAAAGACGGCATGATTGTCGGTCTCGGTACAGGGTCAACTGCTTATTATTTTGTGGCTGAATTGGGTCGTCGCATCAAAGAAGAAGGCTTGCAGATCACAGCTGTCACAACGTCGAGTGTGACCTATGATCAGGCTGAAAGTTTAGGCATCCCGCTCAAGGCTATCGACGATGTCGAAGTGGTCGATGTGACAGTGGATGGCGCAGATGAAGTGGATCCTCAATTAAACGGGATTAAAGGGGGCGGTGGGGCTCTCCTCATGGAAAAGATCGTCGCAACCAATTCAAAAGATTGCATTTGGATCGTGGATGAATCCAAACAAGTCGCAACTCTTGGGGCTTTCAAACTTCCAGTGGAAGTAGTGCAATACGGAGCTGAAAATCTCTTCCGTCACTTTGAGCAAAAAGGTTACCATCCTGCTTTCCGTATCGCGGATGAACAACGTTTTGTAACTGATCAAGGCAATTTCATCATTGACTTGGATTTCAAGGTGATCGAGGATGCAGAAGCTCTGGCCAATGAACTGGATCACACCGTAGGCGTCGTAGAGCACGGTTTATTCTTGAACATGATTTCAAAAGTGATTGTAGGGACACCAGATGGTCCTGTCATCATTGAAAAATAGAGAGTGGGACAGAAATCGGTAATTCGTTAGAATTCGATTTCGTCGTCCCACCTCCGCACAGTTGAGTAGGGCTGTAAAAGCTGATGAAATCAGCGTAGTAGAGCCCACTCAACCACTGCGTCTTGCTCGACAATCCAAAAATAATTGAGAGGCTAGGACTTTTGTCCCAGCCTCGAATCAAACAACGGCTCTCTTCTTATAGGGATATGGTATAATATAGCTAGTTTAATAAAGGAAAGAGGCAGTATATGTCAAAATTTAAACGCATGCACTTAGTTGTGCTAGATTCTGTTGGGATCGGTGCTGCACCGGATGCCAATAACTTTGTCAATGCAGGTGTTCCAGATGGAGCATCTGATACATTGGGTCACATCTCTAAAACCGTCGGTTTGAATGTGCCAAACATGGCGAAAATCGGTCTTGGAAATATTCCTCGTGAAGTACCATTGAAGACTGTGCCAGCTGAAAGCAACCCAACTGGCTATGCGACAAAATTGCAAGAAGTTTCTCTTGGGAAAGACACCATGACTGGTCACTGGGAAATCATGGGGCTCAACATTACAGAACCCTTTGATACTTTCTGGAATGGATTCCCAGAAGAAATTATTACAAAGATTGAAGAATTCTCAGGACGTAAGGTTATCCGTGAAGCCAACAAACCTTATTCTGGTACGGCGGTCATCGATGACTTTGGACCACGTCAAATGGAAACTGGTGAGTTGATCATTTATACATCAGCAGACCCTGTGCTTCAAATTGCAGCTCACGAAGACATTATTCCTTTGGATGAGTTGTACCGTATCTGCGAATACGCTCGTTCGATCACGTTGGAACGTCCGGCTCTTCTTGGTCGGATCATTGCTCGTCCTTATGTTGGAGAACCAGGAAACTTCACACGTACGGCCAACCGTCGTGACTTGGCTGTATCACCATTTGCGCCAACTGTTTTGGACAAGTTGAACGAAGCAGGCATCGATACCTATGCAGTTGGTAAGATTAACGATATCTTCAACGGTGCTGGTATCAACCACGATATGGGCCACAACAAATCAAATAGCCACGGTATGGATACCTTGATTAAGACCATGGGACTTCCTGAGTTCCAAGAAGGCTTCTCATTTACCAACTTGGTAGACTTTGATGCTCTTTACGGACACCGTCGCAATGCGCACGGCTACCGTGATTGCTTGCATGAGTTCGATGAGCGCTTTCCAGAAATCATCGCAGCCATGCGTGAAGATGACCTCTTGATGATTACGGCTGACCATGGTAACGACCCAACCTACGCTGGTACTGACCATACGCGTGAATACATCCCATTCTTGGCTTATAGCCCATCTTTCAAAGGCAATGGCGTGATTCCGGTTGGCCACTTTGCGGATATCTCAGCTACTGTGGCGGAAAACTTTGGTGTTGAGAAAGCCATGATCGGAGAAAGCTTCTTAGATAAATTAGTCTAAGATGATGCGCTTTGCTCTCCTCGTAAGAGGAATCAATGTTGGCGGCAAAAACAAAGTGGTCATGGCTCAACTTCGTCAAGAATTGATGGAGCTGGGATTGGAACAAGTGGAAACCTACATCAACAGTGGCAATATCTTCTTTACGACAGGTCTTTCTCGATCTCAGTTAGTAGAGTGCCTGTCGACCTTCTTTGAGAATCACTATCCCTTTATTGAACGCTTTTCTCTCCTGAGTCGTGAAGACTATGAAGCAGAATGTGCAAACCTACCACAATGGTGGACAGAAGAGATGGCTCGTAAGGATGTGCTCTTTTACACCGAGGGCTTGGATAGGGAATCCGTAGAAGAGAAGTTGCTTGATTTGAAGCTAGGTGATGAAGTGCTTCACCTTGGCAAAACAGCGGTTTTCTGGGGCAAATTCTCAGAAGAAAGCTACGCTAAAACCGCCTACCACAAATATCTGATGAAGATGCCTTTCTATCGTCAGATCACTATTCGCAACGTTAACACCTTTGACAAAATTGGTAGATTACTTAAGAAATAAAAGGAGATACACAATGACATTGTTAGCAAAAATCAATGAAACAGCTGCTTTCTTGAAGGGCAAAGGAATGGAAGCGCCTGAGTTTGGCTTGATCCTTGGATCAGGTTTGGGTGAACTGGCTGAAGAAATCGAAAATCCAGTCGTAGTAGACTACTCTGACATTCCAAACTGGGGTCGTTCGACAGTTGTCGGCCACGCTGGTAAGTTGGTTTATGGTGATCTTGCTGGACGTAAAGTTTTGGCTCTTCAAGGTCGTTTCCACTTCTACGAAGGAAACCCATTGGAAGTGGTGACTTTCCCAGTTCGTGTCATGAAAGTGTTGGGATGTGAAGGAGTGCTAGTAACCAACGCTGCTGGTGGTATCGGCTTCGGTCCTGGTACCTTGATGGCTATTACTGACCACATCAATATGACTGGTCAAAACCCATTGATCGGTGAAAACTTGGATGACTTTGGTCCTCGTTTCCCTGATATGTCGAAAGCTTACACTCCTGAATACCGCGAGACTGCTCATAAAGTCGCTGACAAATTGGGTATTAAATTGGATGATGGGGTTTATATTGGTGTGACAGGTCCTACTTATGAAACTCCAGCTGAAATCCGTGCGTATAAGACTCTTGGTGCGGATGCTGTCGGTATGTCAACTGTTCCTGAAGTCATCATTGCGGCTCACTCTGGTTTGAAAGTTCTTGGTATTTCATGTATTACCAACTTTGCGGCTGGTTTCCAAGAAGAGCTTAACCACGAAGAAGTAGTGGAAGTGACGGAGCGCGTCAAAGACGATTTTAAAGGCTTGCTGACAGCAATTCTGGCTGAACTCTAATCCTATGAAAGCAAGACTCCAAAGCCTGCCTTACGGACTGAGGTTGCTTCTAGCCACTCTATCATTGGGAATAGGGACGGGTCTGGTCGGAATTGCCTGTCATTATCTACTAGAAGGTGTGCAAGGACTGGCCTTTGGCCAAGATAAGGGGGACTTGCTTCAGCAATTTAATCACGCTGGAGGTTTCCGTAGATTCCTTGTCCTAGGTGTGACAGGGGTCTTAGCAACAGGTTTCTGGTATATTCTGCAACGGCGCTATAAAATTCTCTCCATTCGTAGGCAAATTGACCTAGCTGGAGACAGTGAGCCAGCGTTCTTAGCCCACCTCCTTCATTCAGGGATGCAGGTTGCGATTGTCGGAGCAGGCGCATCGGTCGGAAAAGAAGGAGCCCCACGAGAGGTCGGGGCTCTTCTAGCTGGTCGATTGGGCAAAGCCTTCTCCTTGGCAATCAAAGAGCGAAAAGTTTTAATCGCCTGTGGTGCAGGAGCTGGGTTGGCCGCAGTCTATCAGGTTCCCTTTGCTAGTAGCTTGTTCGTCTTTGAGACCTTAGGACTTGCCTACAGTTGGCAGAACTTTCTGCTGGTTTTGTCCAGTACTTATCTAGCGACTTGGGTGGCCCAGCCTATCGTTGGGCACGGTTCTATTTATCATATGTCGCTAGTCCATTGGTCGGCCAGCAGTTTCTTGCAGGCGATTCTGATTGCTTTATTGGTTACTCCATTTGCGCTAGGCTTTCGATCTTTAGCTAAACGCGCAGGTCGCAAACGACGGAAGGATGGAACAATTCTTTGGGCTCTTCCTCTAGCCTTTCTTGTGCTGGGGAGCCTAGTAGCCTTTTGCCCCATCTTTATGGGAAATGGTCAGGTACTAGCCCAGGCCTTGTTGTCTAGTCAGTCGATTCCCTATCTTCCATTGACTCTTGCAGTGAAGGGGCTTTTAGTCTATCTCCTCTTGAGCAACGGTGCCTATGGGGGAACCTTGACGCCATCATTTGCCTTAGGAATAGGGTCCGGTTACTTAGTGACTTTATTGATGACAGTCGTTGGAATTCATTTAGATCCTGCTCTCGGGATGCTACTTGGTGCGACCGTCTTTTTAGGAACGACCCTACAAGCTCCTTTGACAGCTATTGCCCTGAGCCTTGGATTTACAGGGCAGTCTTTAAGTTTAACAATCCCGCTTGTACTTGCAACAGGTGTGTCTTACGTGATTCGAATGAGATGGGAGAAGAGATGATGAAGGTACATTTTGTACTGCATGAAACATTTGAAGTGCCGGGCGCTTATCTAAAATGGGCGCAGGAGCGTGGTCATCAGGTGACTACGACCAAAGTCTATGAGAACGAAGCTCTACCAGAGACAGTGGATGAGATCGACTTCTTAATTGTGATGGGAGGTCCTCAATCGCCAGATGAAGATCGGGAAACTTTTCCATACTATGATCCTCAAGCAGAGATCGAGCTGATTCAAAAGGCTATGAAGGCAGATCGTTATATTGTTGGGGTCTGTCTTGGTGCCCAGCTCCTGTCTGTTGCCTATGGTGCGAAGTATGAGCACAGTCCGGAACGTGAGATTGGGGTTTATCCTGTGACCTTGACGCCTGAAGGACTCACAGATCCACATGTCGGTGAGTTTGGAGCAACTCTTGAAACTGGCCACTGGCATGGCGATATGCCAGGATTGACAGAAGATGCTGTTGTTCTTGCGACTAGTCAAGGATGTCCACGTCAGATGATTCGCTTTAGTCCGAAACACTATGCCTTCCAAGCTCACTTAGAATTTGATCCAGAAGCAGTTGATCTCTTGATTGCTGCTGACGGTGAAGCTGTTTTGGAAGATCAAAGCCAAAAATTGACCTTTGTTCAAAAACCCGAAGCCATTCGTGCTTACGATTATCGAGAAATGAATAGCAAACTCTTTGCGTTTTTGGATTCATTAACAAAATAAATAAAAAAGAAAGGTAGAGCATGTGTTCTAAATTTGAACACGAGCGGAAAGCTCTCCTAATTACTCAATAAAAAAAGAAAGGATGGGTTTACCGTATTCGCTGAACTGAATACGGGCGGAGAACTGTGTAAAAAAGATAAACTGTCTAGCATCTGCGATGCGTCGTCAGTTTCCTATTTTTACTTTGCCTCTTTAACGCCTATTCTAAAAAATAAAAAAGAAAGGTAGAGCATGTGTTCTGATTTGAACACGAGCGGAAAGCTCGGAAAATAGATAATCTGACTGAGAAATCAGGATTTCTCGTCAGATTCCTAATTTTCAGTCGCTTTCTGGTCGCTCTTTGTATCATAAACTATGTCTATCCATATTGCTGCTAAGCATGGTGAAATTGCTGATAAAATTCTTCTTCCTGGGGATCCTCTTCGTGCGAAATTTATCGCTGAGAACTTTTTAGAAGACGCTGTTTGTTTTAACGAAGTGCGTAACATGTTTGGTTACACAGGGACTTACAAGGGTCATCGTGTATCTGTTATGGGAACTGGGATGGGGATGCCATCGATCTCTATTTATGCGCGTGAGTTGATCGTGGACTACGGCGTGAAAAAATTAATCCGTGTGGGAACAGCTGGTTCTTTGAACGAGGATGTGCATGTTCGTGAATTGGTCTTGGCACAAGCTGCTGCAACCAACTCAAACATCATCCGTAACGACTGGCCTCAATACGATTTCCCACAAATCGCTAGCTTTGATCTTTTAGACAAGGCTTACCATATTGCCAAAGATCTTGGCATGACCACTCACGTGGGTAATGTCTTGTCTTCTGATGTCTTCTATTCAAACTATGGTGAAAAGAACATCGAGCTTGGTAAATGGGGTGTGAAAGCTGTAGAAATGGAAGCAGCGGCTCTCTATTATCTTGCTGCTCAACACCATGTGGATGCGCTTGCTATCATGACGATTTCAGACAGTTTGGTCAATCCTGATGAGGATACAACCGCTGAAGAACGTCAAAATACGTTCACAGACATGATGAAAGTCGGTCTTGAGACCTTGATTGCAGACTAATGGCAACATTCTTTCATGATGAATGGCTCTACGACCTCCAAAATTATCACTACAGCCGGGCTCTGCGCTCTATCAAGCAGCAGGAAGAAGTACCGGATTTGTTGGTAAGTTTACTACAGTTAATGGCGGAGCGTCGAGAGCTCAATATCCAACCCGTCATGAATCAAAAGTTGAGAACCGAGTTGCTAGAGGCGACTGGTTTTCAGCTTTTTTGGCATGAGGATCCAGAAGACGAGCAGTTGGCCAACTACCTCTATGATCTCGAAGCGAAGTTGCGAAATGAGCAGATTATTGACTTTGTTCGTGCCGTTAGCCCAGCCATCTATCGGATCTTTATGCGTTTGATTCAGTTGAAAATTCCTGATATTACCAACTATATTCATAACTCCAAAGAATCCAGTTATGACCGTTGGAAGTTTGAGAGCCTGCATGCGTCCGACAACCCTATCCTGCAGCAATTCCACAGCGAAAGTGTGGTCAATTCGTCCAGTTTGACGGAGTTGATTGTGCAGTTGGATTTTCCAGATAGCGTCAAAGTTGCGGCCCAACAATTGCGGGAGTTAGAAAAATCAGTTCGCAACCCCTTGGCCCACTTGATCAAGCCCTTTGATGAGGAAGAGCTCCATCGGACGACAGGTTTCTCTTCTCAGGATTTTATGAAGAATTTGATTGACCTTGCAAGCTACACAGGCATCCATTACGATCAAGCTAACTTTTATTTTGATCAGGCCAATGCTGTCATGGAAGAGCTACTAAAGGAGAAGTAGATGGATAAGATTGCTCAACTACAGGAGATGATTGATCAGAGTCAACGGATTGTGTTTTTCGGAGGGGCAGGAGTTTCCACAGAGTCAAATATTCCAGATTTTCGAAGCTCAGACGGTGTCTATAGTGTTCAGGTGGGTCGGCATTTGACAGTTGAGCAATTGGTCTCCCATACCATGTTTGAGCGCTATCCAGAGGACTTTTTCGACTTTTACAAGAAGTACTTGCTCTACCCAGATGCCAAGCCCAATGCTGCCCATCGCTATCTCGCGTGGCTTGAAGAGACCGGTAAACTCAAGGCGGTGGTGACACAAAATATTGATAGTCTCCATGAAATGGCTGGTTCTAAAAAAGTTTTGAAGCTTCATGGCAGTGCCGACCGCAATTACTGTACGGGTTGCCAGCGATTTTATGATTTGGAGTCCTTTCTAGCTTTAGAAGGCCCGGTTCCACACTGTCTGGACTGTGGCAAGGTGGTCAAGCCTGATGTGACCCTCTACGAGGAGCCTCTCGATATGGACATCTTTAGCCAAGCTGCTCAAGCTATCCAAGAGGCTGATCTGCTGATTATCGGTGGGACCTCACTTGTGGTCTACCCAGCAGCTAGCTTGATCCAGTATTTCCAAGGGAAGAAGCTGGTTGTCATCAATAAAACCAGTATCCCACAAGACAAGCAAGCAGACCTGGTCATTGAAGGAAAAATTGGGGAAGTATTTTCACAATTAAGACAATAAAAAATATCTGAGTGAACATGGATCACTCAGATATTTTTTTACTTATCAAACTTCACTTCCTCAAGCAAGTACTCGATGAATTTTTCTCCCATTTTTGAGAGGGCTGTTTTTTCATGTTTGATGTAGACCAGCTCGATCGGGTCTTCGATATCAAGGGGAATGGAGACGATGTTATTTCCGTTGAGATTGCTGTTGAGGATCCCGGTCGCAATGGTGTAGCCATCCAGACCAATCAAGAGATTAAAGAGGGTCGCCCGGTCACTGACGACGATGGATTTTTTATGATGCTCTTGAGAGAGGATCTCTTCTGAGAAGTAGAAGGAGTTGTGGGTTCCTTGGTCATAGCTAAGGTATGGGAAATCTTCCAGATCAGATAAGTGGACGATCTCTTTCTTGGCAAGAGGATTGGTCTTGCTGACAAAGATATGAGGTTGCGCTGTAAAGAGGTGGGTGGCAATCAGGTGATTATCATCCAGCATCTTAGAGAGGACATCTCGGTTGTAGCTATTCAAAAAGAGTACGCCAACCTCGCTTCGGAAATTCTTGACGTCATCGATGATCTCCCAAGTCCGCGTCTCCCGTAGGAAGAGCTCGTATTTTTCCATGTCGCTTTTCTTCAATAGAGAAACGAAGGCCTCAACCACGAAGGCGTAGTGCTGTGAAGAGACGCTGAAAAGCTCACGAGAGCCCACGGGATTTTTATAGCGCTCGGACAAGAGGTCAATCTGCTCCACCACCTGGCGGGCATAAGAGAGGAACTCCATCCCATCGCGAGTCAAAGTGATCCCTTTAGGATTCCGGATAAAGATTTCAATCCCCATCTCATTTTCCAAGTCCTTAACGGCATTGGAAAGGCTAGGTTGCGTGATGAAGAGTTGTTTTGCGGCTTCATTCATAGAGCCGGTTTCGACGATTTTGATAATGTATTGTAATTGTTGTATTCTCATGCTTTTATTTTAACATAAAAAAGCGCGTTTTTCCCGTAAAATGTGGTCTTTCAAGGACTGTATCAGACTATAATGCAGGCTGAGGTAGGTAATAGGAAGTAGGCTAGATCAAATGTTTAAAAAATAGAAGATTGGAAACAAAATCTCCATCTGGAGACTGATTTTGATGCAAAATTACAGTTTTGCCTTGATTAAGGGGTGAGCTGATTGATAGAATGGTAAAAAATTGATTGAGGAGATCTTATGAAAAAACTAGTTTCCTGGTATAAGAAAAAGGATAAGGAATTGGAAACCCATTTCACAGCCGGTCTGTTGCAGATCAATTTTGTGACCAATGCACTGATTCTATTAGCCTTTTACATTTATTTTGTTGTTAGTGAGTCGATCTATGCAATAAAGGATCCATTCATTCAATTTAGTGTTTGGGAGATCATTGCCTTCACGATGGAGATCTTACCCTACGGTCTAACCATTGCCCTCTTTGTCCCCAATATTTTTGTCATCATTTATGGGATTGGTCGGTGGTCCAGCCTCCAGTTCAAAGAAGCAGAGGAAGAAGCTCTCAAAGATCCGGATTTGTTTGAAGAGAGAGGGCCAGTGAAGGGCGAAGAACTGATAGAAGAGGATACATTCACAATTGAAACATCAAGTCCTAAGCCTATCAAAAAGAAAAAGCAACAGCCTACCATTGTACTTTGGTTTGGACTCTTTGGTTGCTTTCTCGAAGCGATTTTCATTTTTATTGTCAAGGAAATGACCTTTTACGAATGGAATGAGCCCTTGATCAATTCTCAGAAACATGCCTTGATCTGGTCTGGCGCCTATCCGACCTTCTTCACACTGGCAGCTCTTACTTTACTAGCCTTGATCATCTATTCCTACAGAGATGCGAATTCACTCTCGCCGTTAGCAAATGTCTTCTGCATCAGTGGCATTCTAGGAGGTGTGGTTCTTCTCTTAGTTTTCGATAATCAACTGCAGGTAGCAAGTTTTCACACTTTTTTCTTACTGATCTATTCCATCCATCTCTTATGGGTTCGCATCAAGGAGTGGCAGGAAGATCGAACAGAGATAAGCTATGAGAATCGTCTACTTCAATGGCTCCATCAGCTCTTAAACAAGTCGCGCAACTGGCCATGGCTAGCAGTTCTTGTTGCCCTTCCAACCCTTGCCCTTGTTGTCCTTGTTCTCATGCTCTTTGGGCAGCAACCGGATTCCATGATCAAAGCCTGGACCAATACAGCTGACTGGGCCTTCTCACAGAAGATCCCTCCTCAAAATCTCATCATTGATGAGCACTATCTTTGTACGGTTGCGGCTGGTGGCCATGAAAATGTTGTCAAGCCCCAGCGGATGGGCGTCCGCCACGGTCATCCAGTCGTTGTCAATCGCCAGCTTTGTATTGCCAATGCCTTTGAGCAGGTGCTAGAAGAAAAGACGCCACGTTTCCATCGCTTCTTGCGTCGCAATTATGACCGCTATGGCTATCCCTTTGCCAAACATATCAAGAAAAAATGGGCTATGGACCTGATCTATTACCTAATGAAACCCTTGGAATGGCTCTTTTTACTGGTTCTTTATCTAGTTGATCGTAAGCCTGAAAATCGAATTGCCATGCAATACATCAAACCGATCCCAGAAGATTTTGAACCCCGTAAAGTTTCCTAAGTTACTGATTTTACTTGACAAGCGAGAAGGAGCGCGATATAATGAGACAAATTTAACCTTTAAGAGGTCCAGAGAGGCCTGCAAGGAAAGACGGAATAAAGATCAGCGGACGGAGTCTAGCTGATCATTTGTGGGACCTTGCTTTTGCGAGGTCTTTTTTGCTGAAAGAAAGAAGAGGATATCAATGGTCAGTGACAGTTGTAAAAAACGCTTTGGCAAAATCATGATGGAGGAGATGGAGCTGGTTGCTCAAGAAGAGATCGCTCCCCGTATTTATTCTATGATCTTGAAGGGGGAAATGGTGGCGCAGATGCTGCCAGGTCAATTCCTTCATATCCGCGTCCCTGATGGCTCCAAGCTCCTTCGCCGTCCGATTTCAATTTCTGAGATTGACCGTAAGACACAGACGTGTCGCTTGATATACCGCATCGAAGGTGGGGGGACAGCTATCTTTTCCCAATTGCCAATCGGTAGCAAACTCAGTGTCATGGGGCCTCAGGGAAATGGCTTTGATCTCAACGATCTCGGCCAAGGTCAGAAAGCCTTGATTATTGGAGGTGGGATCGGTGTTCCTCCTTTGGTCCAAGTGGCCAAACAACTCCACCAACAAGGGGTGGAAGTTGAAGTGGTTGTCGGCTTTGCGACCAAAGAAGCCGTCATTTTGGAAGAAGAACTTTCTCAGGTGGCTCATGTCACTGTAACGACAGACGATGGGACTTATGGCACTAAGGGCTATGTCTCGACGGTCATTGATCAGATGGAGCAGGAGTTTGACGCTATCTATTCTTGTGGAGCACCTGGAATGCTCAAATATGTCAATACCAAATTCCATGATCATCCCCGTGCCTATATTTCTATGGAATCGCGTATGGCTTGTGGGATGGGGGCTTGCTACGCCTGTGTAGTGCATCTGGAAAATGAAAGCCAAGCGGCCAATAAGCGCGTGTGTGAAGACGGACCGGTCTTTGAAACCGGTACGATTGTGATGTAGGAGGACCTTATGACAGAAAATCGACTAGCCGTATCCTTACCTGGTTTAGACTTGAAAAATCCGATTATTCCGGCATCTGGCTGTTTTGGCTTCGGTCAGGAATATGCCAAATACTATGACTTAGACCTGCTTGGATCCATCATGATCAAGGCGACAACTGCTGAGGCTCGTTTTGGTAATCCAACGCCACGTGTCGCTGAGACGCCTGCCGGCATGCTCAATGCCATTGGGCTCCAAAATCCAGGCATAGACGTGGTCCTGGCGGAAAAACTCCCTTGGTTGGCCCAGCATTATCCAGATCTACCGATTATCGCCAACGTAGCCGGCTTCTCCAATGAAGAGTATGCAACGGTATCTAGGAAGATCTCGCAAGCACCAAATGTCAAGGCCATTGAGCTCAATATCTCTTGTCCAAACGTAGACCATGGGAACAACGGCCTCTTAATCGGGCAGGTTCCTGAGTTGGCCTATGCGGCTGTGAAAGCAGCGGTAGAAGCGTCCTCCGTCCCTGTCTATGTCAAGTTAACGCCTAGCGTGGCAGACATCACGCAGGTCGCAAAAGCAGCAGAAGATGCAGGGGCGACTGGCTTAACCATGATCAATACCTTGGTCGGAATGCGCTTTGACCTCAAGACTGGTAAGCCCATCATCGCCAATGGAACCGGAGGCATGTCGGGTCCAGCCGTTTTCCCAGTTGCTTTGAAACTCATCCGTCAGGTTGCCCAATCCACTAAACTTCCGATTATCGGAATGGGAGGTGTCGATTCAGCCGAAGCAGCCATTGAAATGATGATTGCAGGGGCCTCTGCGATTGGAGTTGGAACCGCTAATTTTACCGATCCTTATGCATGTCCAACCATCATCGAAGATCTGCCACAGGTCATGGATCGATACGGTATTGACACCCTTGAGAACTTCCGTAAACATGTACGGGAAAATCTACTGTAAATCCTTGACTTTTCACAAATATCGTACTACAATAAATAAAAACCTTTAAAGCAGTCCAGAGAGGCTCCTAAGGTCTAGACGGTGAATCATGGTAGTTGTTCCTACCTAATTTTCGTGTAACCTTGCCTCGTGCAAGGTTTTTTTGTAGACAAAATGATCAATCAAAAAAGGAGTAATCCATGCGTGAAGAACGTCCTATTATCGCCCTTGACTTCCCAGCTTTCGAGGATGTCAAAAACTTTTTAGAGCATTTTCCAGAAGACGAAAAATTATTTGTAAAAATCGGAATGGAATTTTTCTATGCAGTTGGTCCTGAAATTGTACATTACCTCAAAGGGCTTGGACACAGCATTTTCCTTGATTTAAAATTGCATGATATCCCAAATACAGTCAAATCAGCCATGTCCGTACTGGGGACTTTCGGAGTAGATATGGTGACAGTTCACGCAGCTGGTGGTGTAGAGATGATGCGCGAAGCCAAGGCAGCTCTTGGTGAAGGAGCTAAATTGGTAGCCGTGACCCAGTTGACTTCTACCAGTGAAGAAGACATGCGTGATTGCCAAAACATCCAAACAACGGTCCAAGAGTCTGTAGTTAATTATGCTCGCAAGGCCCAAGAAGCAGGCTTGGATGGCGTTGTCTGTTCAGCCCATGAAGTAGCCTTGATCAAGGATGCCACTTCATCAGACTTTGTCTGTGTAACACCAGGGATTCGTCCTGCTGGAGCTGAAATCGGCGACCAAAAACGGGTCATGACGCCACAAGAAGCTCATAAAATTGGATCTGACTATATTGTCGTTGGACGCCCAATCATCCAAGCAGAAAACCCATGGGACGCTTACCATGAAATTAAGAGACAGTGGAATAGTTAAGAACGTCTTGAAGCACAGCTTCTTAGACGTTCTACGGAAAGTTCGATGGGATCTTTCCTAAACTATTCACTAACCTGAAATGTTGTTGTTTAAATCAAAAAATGATTTAATTCGTATATGATTAAAATCGTAAAAAGGAGTCATCATGTCATTAGCTAAAGATATTGCTAGCCATCTTTTGAAAATCGAAGCGGTTTATTTGAAACCAGAAGAACCTTTTACTTGGGCATCTGGGATCAAATCCCCAATTTATACAGATAACCGTGTAACACTCGCTTATCCAGAAACTCGCACCTTGATCGAAAATGGATTTGTAGATAAAATTAAGGAAGCTTTCCCTGAAGTAGAAGTGATTGCAGGGACAGCAACTGCTGGGATTCCTCACGGAGCTATTATTGCGGACAAGATGAATTTGCCATTTGCCTACATCCGTAGCAAACCAAAAGACCACGGTGCTGGTAATCAAATTGAAGGCCGTGTACCACAAGGTCAAAAGATGGTCGTAGTGGAAGATTTGATTTCTACTGGTGGATCTGTCTTGGATGCTGTCGCAGCTGCCAAGCGCGAAGGGGCGGATGTCCTTGGTGTCGTAGCTATCTTCACCTACCAATTGGAGAAAGCTGATAAGAAATTTGCGGAAGCTGGCGTTCAACTTGAAACCTTGTCTAACTATACAGAATTGATTCATTTGGCAGAAGAACAAGGTTACATCACTTCTGAAGGTTTAGAGTTGTTACGCCGTTTCAAAGAAAACCAAGAAACTTGGCAAAATAAATAATTCAACTGAAGCGTTTCTAACGCTTCTTTTTTATACTCTTTTCACTAGTTGGTGGTTAACTTGAATCTCAAAGTAAAATCCGGTATGATAGTAGTAATTGTTTTTATGGATGAAGGAAAAACTATTTTTAAGGGAGAAGAAGATGACAAAAGAAGATTATTTGCAAATGAAGAAGGAATTTAAAATTAGATTTACAATTATTATCGTCCTAGGTATAATTGCTAGTGTATTTTATATTCAGATATTGCTTAGCCACTCTCGTGAAGTGCCCTTTTTTATAACCTGTCTTGGAACTCTCACCTTCATCAATCAGTCATTGATTGCACCTGTCTTTTATGAGAAAAAAGCAGCTGAGAAGGAACATCCAGAATGGAAGAATTTATCAACAAAAGGAGTAGAAATTCCTCAGGAAGAAATTCAAAAACGAAATGGGATATCGATCCTATCTTTCATCATTGTAATTGTTGGATTCTTCATGTTATACCGACCAGCTCCAAAAACGGATGTAGGAACTGAGGTAATAAAAACTAATAGCGAGATCCAGTCTGTACCAGAAAGTTCGACAGAAAAAGAATCTAGCTCGATCTCCAATTTAACTCCGAAAGATGTTCAAACCTTACAAGAATTGAAAGAAGAAATCGAATCCAATGCCCCATCAGATTCAAACTCACTAGATATAAACAAAGCAAAAGATCTTGCAGAAAAAGCGCAGCAACAGAATTGGTTGAAAAGGGGAGAGTAAGATGACTTTTCAAGTGGTTTGAAATCAACTAGTTTTTGTGAAAGGGTAAAAAACAAATGACAGTAACAACATTCTGGCTTAGTTTGGGCATTCTGACCCTTGTTTTCTTGATCATGTTGCTTATCTTTTACACCTTGTATCGTCGTGAAATTAAAGTGAAAACAGAATCAACCGCAAAAATTATGGGAGAAGTAGTTGCTTTTGATTCCAAAAATCAACCGCTTATTTCTCTGCCTGTGGTGGAGTATCAGGTCGGGGGCGAAAGATACCAAAAGACATTCACCTATGCTTATTTTAGGGAGACTTCTTCCAAATCTAGGCAGGCCAATGTTTTCGATAGAACCTATGTTCTTGGAGCCGGCAAAAATCTGGATTTGCGGATGATATTCCCAATCGGGTCTCCCATGACAGTCTTTTATAATCCAGTCGACCCACAGATCGGTTTTGTCGAACGATATGCCGGCTTAGTCGGTTTCTATAAAATCGGAATGATTCTAACAGTTGGAATTTATCTTGTATTATTATGTATTTTAATTCTAGTATTTTAGGTCTGTTAGTTAAGGTTAAGAGTTAAAAATTGCTTCGATAAAATGAGTATGTTTATAAATTACATTTTAGAACAACTTTTCTTTGCACTTTACAGTTGATAGTCAGTCCAAAACAGCAGAAATGCTGTTTTTTTGATATAATGGACCTATGTTATCGAAAAGTAAACGTATTCTATTTGGGATGCTTCATGTTGTCATGTTGCTGGTGATGGTCCACTGGTTCTTGATCAGTGTGACCTATCTGAGAGAAATTTCATGGCTAGCCATTTTAGGTGCTGGATTGCTATTTCTGCTAGCCTGGTTGAAACGCGATGGGCTAAAGAGTGCCTTTGCTTGGTTGACTCGGCATAAAAAAGGCTTCTTGCTTGGAGCGGTTGTCTTTCAGTTGATTGTTATGGTCTGTGCGGAGCTTTTTATCCGTCGGGATGCTGCAGTTGTTTTCAAAGGGGCTTTTGATCTTCTGAAGCAATCTTCCATAACCAACTACCTCAGTCGCAATCCCAATAACATTCCGCTCTTTCTTTACGAGAAGTTTTTCTATGTCTTATTTGGCTCTAGCGGTCTGTGGGTCATGCAGGCTCTCAATATCCTCTATGTCAATCTGGGAGCAGTCCTCTTGTACAAGCTGTCCCAGAAGCATTTCAATCAAAAAACGGCTGATCTAGCCTATCTCTTCTATGTGAGCTTGATCTGTTACTCGCCGTATTTCTATTCAATGTACACGGACATTCCGCCGCTTCCTTTGATCGCTCTTCAGTTATGGTGGGCCTTGGATCTCTTGAAGGAAGACCAAGCAAGCATCTCTTGGAAGAAGATAGTTGGCTTGGGCATCTTATCTGGCCTATCCATGTTGATCCGTCCAACGACAATTATTGTCATGATTGCCTTTTGGGCTGTGCTTTTCTTCAGAGGAAATTGGAAGGCCTTTGGAAAGATTGCTACGGTGACCGTGGTGATGACGGGCTTTGTCTTTGCAGGATTGAATACGGCGGTCAATCATCAAAGAGTTGTGCCGATCTTGAAACAAGAAGGGTTGGCTAAAGGACCGCTCTTGTTTATCAATCTGGGCTTGACAGATATGGGGCACAACCAAGAAGATATGAAAGAAGGCTTGCTAGCCTATATTGATGAGGATAAGCGCTCGGATTACAACAATGGCCTCTTTAAAAAAGAAAATGTGATCAAAGAAATCAAGCGCCGTCTTAAGGAGTACGGACCGTTCGGTTTGATCGGGCATATCTACTACAAGCAATCCTTGACGGTAGCAGAAGGGACCCTCGGTTGGCTTTACCGAGATGTAGAGTATGAGAAGACGCCTTTTATCAATCCTCTCTATGCACCTCTGACTAAAAATAATGGTTTGGCAAAATGGGTGCGGACCTATTTCCTCAGCATTGATCGACCGCAGTACAAGTATTATGAATTTGTGAAGCAGGTGATCTGGATCATCCTATCGGCTGGTTTGGTTGGAGCTTATCTCAAACGTCGAGATACAGATGAATTTAACTTCCTTTCCTTAGCGGTCTTTGGTGGTTTGCTCTTCTTAACCATCTTTGAAGGTGGGAAAACCCGCTACCTCATCCAATTCTTACCGCAAATTTTACTAGTCGCTTCGATCGGTCTAGCAGGATTTACCAAGAAAGAAAATACCTAAAAGCTCTGGCTTGTTTGACAGACAGAAATTGAGGTTGGACAAAAATGTCCAGCCTCTTTTTTATCCAGTGGATCTGCGCCAAATGTGGTATAATGGAAGGTAAGAATTTATTGGATAGCGGAGAGTTTCCATGCAGCATTCACCCTGGCATGAAGCCATCAAATCCCATCTTCCAGAAGGGTATTTTCACCAGATCAATGACTTTATGAATGAAGTCTACAGCAAAGGAGTGGTTTATCCACCGCGTGACAAGGTCTTTAAGGCCTTGCAGACGACAGAGATTGATCAGGTCAAGGTTTTGATTTTAGGCCAAGATCCCTACCATGGACCGGATCAAGCGCAGGGCTTAAGTTTTTCTGTTCCGGATCATGTACCAGCGCCGCCGTCTTTGCAAAATATTCTCAAAGAATTGCGCTCAGATATTGGAGAGAAGCGTTCCCATGATCTGACCTCTTGGGCAGAGCAAGGAGTGCTCTTGCTCAATGCCTGTTTGACGGTGCCTGCTGGTCAGGCCAATGGCCATGCAGGACAAATTTGGGAGCCTTTCACAGATGCTGTGATCAAGGTGGTCAATGAGTTGGAGGAGCCTGTTGTCTTTATCCTCTGGGGATCTTATGCCCGTAAGAAAAAGCCTCTGATTACCCACGATCGACATTTGGTCCTTGAATCAGCTCACCCGAGTCCCTTATCGGCCTACCGAGGATTCTTTGGTTCCCAACCCTTTTCAAAAACCAATGAGTTTTTGAAAGAGGCGGGACGTGAGCCGATTGATTGGTTAAGATAGGAGAAAGAAATGCCACAATTAGCAACGATTTGTTACATTGACAATGGGAAAGAATTTCTCATGCTGCATCGTAATAAAAAGCCCAATGATGTCCATGAAGGTAAATGGATCGGAGTTGGTGGAAAATTAGAACGCGGGGAAACCCCTCAGGAGTGTGCGGCGCGTGAGATTTTTGAGGAGACGGGCCTTAGAGCCAAGCCAGTCTTGAAAGGGATCATTACCTTTCCAGAGTTTACTCCAGATTTGGACTGGTACACCTATGTCTTCAAGGTAACAGATTTTGAGGGAGAACTGATCGAGTGTAACGAAGGGACCTTGGAGTGGGTACCTTATGATCGAGTTCTCTCAAAACCAACCTGGGAAGGGGACCACACCTTTGTCGAGTGGTTGTTGGAGGATAAACCCTTCTTTTCAGCAATGTTTCGCTATGACGGCGACCGCTTGTTAGAGTCGCATGTTGATTTTTATGAATAAAGGAGAATGCAATGGTTGTCATTAAAAATGGTCGCGTAATGGATCCCAAGACTGGCTTGGATCAAGTCTGTGATCTTCGCATTGAAGGAAAGAAAATTGTAGAGATCGCTGAGAACCTCCGAACGGATGGGCAAGAAGTCCTTGATGCTACTGGTCTGGTTGTGGCACCTGGTTTGATCGATGTACACGTGCATTTCCGCGAACCCGGTCAAACTCATAAAGAAGACATCCATACGGGTGCCTTAGCCGCAGCTGCTGGTGGTTTTACTCGAGTGGTCATGATGGCCAATACCAATCCGACCATTTCAGATATTGCGACCTTAGAGGAAGTCTTAGCTTCTGCAGCCAAGGAAAATCTTCACATTCATACGGTTGCGACGGTAACTAAGAACTTTGACGGTCAACACCTTACAGATTTCGAAGGACTGCTTAAGGCCGGTGCAGTAGGATTTTCAGATGATGGGATTCCCCTTCAAAGCACTAAGGTTGTCCGTGAAGCCTTGGAAGAAGCTAAGCGTCTAGGGACCTTTATTAGTCTTCATGAAGAAGACCCTGAGTTGAATGGCATTCTTGGTTTGAATGAGAACATTGCCAAGGAACACTTCCATGTCTGTGGTGCGACGGGTGTAGCTGAATATTCAATGGCTGCGCGGGATGCCATGATTGCCCATGCGACAGGTGCTCACCTCCATATCCAACACCTTTCCAAGGAAGAAAGTGTCAAGGTGGTGGAATTTGCCCAAGGATTAGGAGCTCATGTGACGGCAGAAGTGGCACCTCAACACTTTTCGAAAACAGAAAGTCTGCTCTTGACTAAAGGAAGCAATGCTAAGATGAATCCACCTCTTCGCTTGGAATCTGACCGTCTAGCAGTGATTGAAGGCTTGAAGTCAGGCGTTATCTCCGTGATTGCGACGGACCACGCGCCTCACCATGCGGATGAGAAGAATGTCCCTGATATTACCAAGGCACCATCTGGCATGACTGGGCTTGAAACCTCTCTTTCTCTTGGTTTGACCTACTTGGTGCAAGCAGGACATTTGAGCCTGATGCAATTGCTTGAAAAGATGTCCTATAATCCAGCACGTCTTTATGATTTTGATGCTGGTTATATTGCAGTGGATGGACCGGCAGATTTGACCATCTTTGATCCAGAAGCAGATCGTCTGGTATCGGATCATTTCGCTTCAAAAGCGGGCAATTCACCATTTGTGGGCGAAACATTAAAAGGGAAAGTTGCTTATACAATCTGTGATGGACAAGTGATTTTTCAAGGATAAGCGATCGTATTCATATGAATCTTAAAAAAATGATGCAAGGCTTGGTTTTCTTTTTAACCAGCCTTCTTGTCTTTGTCTTTCTATTTCGTGCTCTGTTACCAACTGCGTCCCCTCGCATGACCAAGCCCAAATCGGCTACGAAAGAAATCACCTATACTTATGTAGCTCTAGGTGATTCACTGACCGAAGGAGTAGGGGATAGCACCAATCAAGGGGGATTTGTGCCCATCCTTGCCCAAAGCCTGTCCAATGAAAATGACGGCCAGTACCAGCCTGTCAACTATGGAGTAGCTGGGAATACAAGTGCTCAGATCTTAGATCGACTCAAGAAGCAAACAGACCTTCAGAAGGATCTCAAGAAGGCGCGTGTCATGACCTTAACGGTTGGAGGAAATGATCTACGCAAAGTCGTTGTCGATCATCTGAGTGATTTTTCTCTATCAGATATCCGAAAACCGCTCAAGAATTATACAGCTAACCTCAAAGAAATTATCACAAAGGCCAGAAAGGACAATCCCCATCTTCCCATTTATGTAGTGGGGATCTACAATCCTCTTTACCTGAATTTTCCTGAATTAACCAGTATTCAGACGGCTGTAGATCGTTGGAATGAGACGACGGAAGAAACCATCGCGCAATTTGATCAGGTCTATTTCGTTCCGATCAATGATCTGCTATATAAAGGAATTGATGGCAAAATGGGCGTGTCAGAAATTAGTGACGGGAAGACAACTGTTATCAATGATGCCCTGTATGAAGAGGATAGTTTTCACCCTAACAATATGGGCTATGAAAAGATGAAAGAAGCAATATTGGAGAAAATCAATGCCACGAAGAAAACTTGGAGTCAAAAATAATCCCATAAAAGAGAAGATCCCCTTCCTTCAAAAAATTAATATTTGGAAATGGTTATTTTTAGGTTTAGTCAGCCTTCTCTTAGCCTTCGCTATAGTCGTGCAAGGACGCTTAGCGACGCCAAGGGAAGATGTCAGTCAGCTTCATCAAGCAGTTGGCACCAAAGATGTCAAAGTTGGAACTATGACAACGACTCGTGATCAACTCAATGATACCATCAAATCGCTTCTGAAAAAATATAAGCTGTCCGACTACAAGGTCTATGCGGACAATCAGCAAATCCTATTAGAAGGACAGTTGAGTATCTTGGGGAAGGATTATCCCTTATATATTTACTTTCAACCATCCAAATTGGAAAACGGGAACATCCTCTTGACGGTGAAGGATTTTTCAGTCGGAACTTTTCAAATTCCACAAAGAATGGTTTTGCAGCTCTTGAGCAAGAATAAAACTATTCCAGATTTTATCCAGATTTCGCCAAAGCAGTCTACTATCACCATTGTCTTACCAGAAATTGACAATGACTTTGGAATCTATGTCAAGGCCAATACCATTGATCTCTATAATGACAAGATCGTTTTTGATTTGTATCAGAAGAAGTAGGGCGAAAGAGGCTATTCAAATTGAATTCACAATCATCTTAAAAAATTTCCTTAGGTTCAATAATTCCGAGTGCTAGAAACAATAGTGTTTCTAGCACTTTTCTCATGACGGGAAGTTTCTAAGATGACTATATCCTCAATCTAACTAGAACTGAAAGCTTTATTTTGTTTCTATTCAAAAAA
Organism: Streptococcus parasanguinis; assembly: GCF_047465465.1. Lineage (GTDB taxonomy): Bacteria > Bacillota > Bacilli > Lactobacillales > Streptococcaceae > Streptococcus > Streptococcus parasanguinis_AI. The sequence goes on from NZ_JASGZU010000001.1 coordinate 412,628, forward strand.
TTCAGAATATTACAGAAAATTCTTGACATTGCTTTTTCCCTATGCTAAAATACTAAACAAGACATTGAACAAAGGAGAAAGTCAAACATGAAAACAGCTAAGTTTATTCAATTTGCTTTGTTGTTGAGGTATAAGGGCTAGTGCAGAAGCATTAGTCCTGTTTGGCTTACCAAGCGGGCAAAAACATCTCGCTTGGTTAACCGAGTGAGATGTTTTTCTTTATATCCACTACATAGAAATGAGGAGACCCTATGCGTAAAGTTGAATTTTTAGATACCAGCCTTCGGGACGGTGAACAGACTCCAGGAGTCAATTTCTCAATTAAAGAAAAGATTGCCATTGCCAAGCAATTGGAAAAATGGGGCATTTCTGCTATTGAAGCAGGTTTTCCTGCAGCTAGTCCGGATTCCTTCACAGCTGTTCAAGAGATTGCCAAGGTCTTGACCAAGACAGCCGTGACAGGTTTGGCCCGTTCTGTCAAATCAGATATTGATGCTTGTTATGAAGCCTTGAAGGATGCTAAGTATCCACAAATTCACGTCTTTATCGCAACCAGTCCGATTCACCGGGAGTTTAAACTCAACAAGACCAAGGAAGAAATCCTTGAAGCCATCAAAGAGCACGTTTCTTACGCTCGCTCAAAATTTGAAATTGTTGAATTCTCGCCAGAAGATGCGACCCGGACGGAATTGGATTTCCTCTTGCAAGTTGTCCAGACTGCAGTCGATGCAGGGGCCAGCTATATCAACATTCCTGATACAGTCGGTTTCACGACACCAGCGGAGTACGGTGCCATTTTCAAGTACTTGATTGACCATGTCAAGACAGATCGCGAGATTATCTATTCTCCTCATTGCCATGATGACCTAGGTATGGCGGTGGCCAATAGCCTCGCTGCTGTTAAAAATGGTGCCCGTCGTGTTGAAGGAACCATCAATGGCATCGGGGAGCGGGCCGGCAATGCGGCGCTTGAAGAAGTAGCAGTTGCTCTCAATATTCGTGAAGACTATTTCCAAGTGGAGAGTCAGATTGTCCTTAATGAAACCATCAACACCTCTGAGTTGGTTTCTCGTTACTCTGGTATTCCAATTCCTAAAAACAAGGCGGTTGTTGGTGGCAATGCCTTCTCACACGAGTCTGGGATCCACCAAGATGGAGTCCTTAAAAATCCTCTTACCTATGAAATCATCACACCTGAATTGGTGGGTGTCAAGAGCAATAGTCTCCCGCTTGGAAAATTATCTGGTCGCCATGCCTTTGTCGAAAAACTGCATGAGTTGGGACTGGATTTCACAGAAGAAGATATCAAGCCATTGTTTGCTAAGTTCAAATCTCTGGCAGATAAAAAACACGAGATCACAGATGCCGATATCCGCGCCCTTGTAGCCGGTACAGCAGTGGAAAATCCAGAAGGATTCCAATTTAACGATCTCCGCTTGACAACCAATCCAGACGAAACGATTACAGCAGCAGTTAGCCTCCGCAATGAAGAAGGGGAAGTGCTCGAATTCCTTGCCAATGGTCAAGGGTCGGTTGAAGCGATCTTTAATGCGATTGATAAATTCTTCAACCAAACTGTTCGCTTGACATCTTATAATATCGATGCAGTGACTGATGGGATCGATGCCCAAGCCCGTGTCTTGGTATCAGTGGAAAATATCGATACAGATACGATTTTCAATGCATCTGGTTTGGACTTCGACGTATTGAAAGCCTCTGCCATCGCTTATATCAATGCCAACACGCTGGTTCAAAAAGAGAATGCGGGTGAGATGGGACGAGCTGTCTCCTACCGGGATCTTCCACAAGCCTAAGAGGAAATGAACATGACAAAGAAAATTGTAACACTTGCAGGAGATGGGATTGGCCCTGAGATCATGGTTGCTGGACTGGAGGTCCTCGCAGCCGTCGCTCCAAAAATCGGCTTTGATTATAGTCTTGAAGACAAACCTTTTGGGGGAGCTGGAATTGATGCTGCTGGCCACCCACTTCCCCAAGATACTCTAAAAGCAGCTAAAGGAGCGGATGCTATTCTTCTCGCAGCCATCGGGAGTCCTGAATATGACAATGCTCCTGTTCGTCCAGAACAAGGCCTGCTCGCTATTCGCAAGGAATTAAATCTCTTTGCCAATATTCGTCCTGTACGGATTTTTGACGCCTTGAAACACTTGTCTCCTTTGAAACCAGAGCGTATCGAGGGTGTCGACTTTGTAGTAGTGCGTGAATTGACAGGTGGGATTTACTTTGGAGAGCATATCTTGAAAGAAGATACAGCGCGCGATATCAATGATTACAGTGCAGAAGAAATTCGTCGGATTATGCGCCAAGCCTTCAAGATCGCGCAAGGACGTGGCAAGAAAGTGACCAGTATCGATAAGCAAAATGTTCTGGCAACCTCTAAATTGTGGCGCCAAGTGGCAGAAGAAGTTGCCAAAGAATTTCCAGATGTGACCTTAGAGCACCAGCTTGTCGATAGTGCGGCCATGATCATGATTACCAATCCAGCCCGCTTTGATGTCGTAGTGACAGAGAATCTATTCGGAGATATCTTATCTGACGAATCCAGCGTCCTTCCTGGAACACTAGGCGTGATGCCATCTGCCAGTCATTCCGACCAAGGACCAAGTATGTACGAACCGATTCATGGTTCAGCACCTGATATTGCAGGTCAAGGCATTGCCAATCCGATTTCCATGATTCTGTCCGTTGCTATGATGCTCCGAGACAGTTTTGGAGAAACAGCAGGTGCAGAAATGATCGAAGAAGCCGTCAATCAAACCTTGAATCAAGGAATCTTGACACGGGATCTAGGTGGTCAGGCTTCTACTGCAGAGATGACTGCAGCCATTATTGGGAATCTCTAAGATGACTTGGAGAGATCGCTGTTTAGTGCTAATCGCTATTTGGAATAGTATCGTATTTCTGACCTATGGTTTAGATAAGCGAAAAGCTATCCAAAACAGGTGGCGGATTCCTGAAAAGGTCCTGTTACTCGAGAGCTGGCTGCTTGGTGGATTTGGAGCTCTACTAGGTGGATATCTTTTTCACCACAAGGTGCGGAAATGGTATTTTCAAGCCACCTGGTGGGGCAGTAGCCTTCTTTTAGCAGGTGTCCTCTTTCTAATCCTTCAATGGATTTCCTAATAACAAGATAAATGGAGAAAGACAATGAGTGGAAAATCTATCTTTGATAAACTTTGGGACCGCCACGTGATTACAGGAGTGGAAGGACAACCCCAACTCATGTATGTGGACCAACACTACATCCACGAAGTGACGAGTCCGCAAGCCTTTCAAGGATTACGGGATGCAGGACGCAAGGTTCGACGACCTGATTTAACCTTTGGAACCTTTGATCACAATGTTCCAACGGTCAATATTTTTGATATTCGTGATGTGATTTCAAAAGCCCAAATTGATAAATTAGCTGAGAATGTGGTGGACTTTGGGATTGATCATGCTGCCCATGGTTCTGCTAAGCAAGGAATCGTTCATATGGTGGGCCCTGAAACCGGTCGGACACAGCCTGGAAAATTTATTGTCTGTGGAGACAGCCATACTGCAACTCACGGAGCCTTTGGTGCCATTGCCTTTGGGATTGGAACCAGTGAAGTGGAGCATGTCTTTGCCACCCAAACCATCTGGCAAGTCAAACCAAAGAAAATGTTGGTTGAATTCACCGGAACCCCACAAAAAGGGATCTATTCAAAGGATTACATCCTAGCTTTGATAGCGCGCTACGGTGTTGCTTGTGGAGTTGGCTATGTCGTAGAGTATCGGGGAGAAGCAATTGATCGCTTGACCATGGAAGAACGCATGACCATCTGTAACATGTCGATCGAGTTCGGGTCCAAAATGGGGATCATGAATCCAGATGAGACGACCTTTGACTACCTCCGGGGACGCGAATGTGTGCCAGATGATTTTGAGGCCGCAGTAGCTGATTGGAAGACTATAGTCAGTGATGACGATGCCGTTTATGATAAGGTCATCCGTATGGATGTATCTGATCTTGCTCCGATGGTGACTTGGGGGACCAATCCTTCTATGGGAGTGGACTTTGAGACTCCATTTCCAGAGATTCGGGACATGAATGATGAACGGGCTTATCATTATATGGATCTTGAACCTGGCCAAAAACCAGCAGACATTGAATTAGGCTATATCTTTATCGGTTCTTGTACCAATGCGCGTCTCAGCGATTTGGAGTTGGCAGCCAAGTTTGTGAAAGGCAAAAAAATTGCGCCAAACTTAACTGCTATTGTGGTACCTGGCTCTCGTCCAGTTAAGCAAGCCGCTGAAAAATTAGGCTTAGACAAGATCTTCATGGATGCGGGCTTTGAATGGCGTGATCCAGGATGCTCCATGTGTCTAGGAATGAATCCAGACAAGGTTCCAGATGGCGTCCACTGTGCTTCTACTAGCAACCGGAACTTTGAAGATCGTCAAGGATTTGGGGCTAAGACCCATCTCTGTAGCCCAGCAATGGCTGCAGCAGCAGCAATCGCTGGTCGCTTTGTCGACGTGCGACAAATGCCAGAAGTCGAGTAAAAGGAGGAAGCATGGAGAAATTTACCATTTATACAGGAACTACGGTTCCTTTGATGAACGATAATATTGATACCGACCAAATCCTCCCCAAGCAATTCTTAAAGTTGATTGATAAAAAGGGTTTTGGGAAATACCTTATGTATGCTTGGCGCTATTTGGATGACCAATATACTGAGGATCCAGATTTTATCTTTAACAAGCCAGAATACCGCAAGGCGACCATTTTGATCACTGGTGACAATTTTGGGGCTGGTTCCTCTCGGGAGCACGCAGCCTGGGCTTTAGCTGATTATGGCTTTAAAGTCGTTATCGCCGGATCCTTCGGAGATATCCATTACAATAATGAGCTCAATAATGGCATGCTGCCGATTGTCCAACCACTAGAGGTTCGTCAAAAATTGGCAAGTTTGAAGCCGACAGATCCAGTGACGGTAGATTTGGAAGAGCAGAAGATACTCTCGCCTGTTGGAGAGTTTCGCTTTGAGATCGATCAAGATTGGAAGCACAAATTGCTCAATGGTTTGGATGATATCGAGATTACGCTTCAGTACGAAGACTTGATCGCAGCTTATGAGAAGAATCGGCCAGCCTACTGGCAATGATAAAATTGTATATCAAATTACGAATTTTCTGAAAATATATTGAATTTGAGACTATTTTTTGATACAATACTAAAAAGAATAGAAAAGGAAAGAGACTTATGACAAAACACATTCAATGGGACGGACAACTTTCACAAGAAGGATTTGATATTCTTAAAGGAGAGGGTGGCTGTATCGTCTGCCCTACCAAAGTTGGCTATATCATCATGACCAGTGACAAGGCTGGCTTGGAACGGAAGTTCGAAGCCAAAGAACGTAACCGCAACAAACCAGGTGTGGTTCTCTGCGGAAGCATGGATGAACTTCGTGCCCTTGCGCAATTGAATCCTGAAATCGAAGCTTTCTACCAAAAACATTGGGATGAAGATATCTTGCTTGGTTGTATCCTTCCTTGGCGTGAAGATGCCTATGCAAAGTTGCAAGCTTTCGGAGATGGACGTGAAGAACTCATGACAGACGTTCGTGGAACTTCATGCTTTGTCATCAAATTTGGTAAAGCTGGTGAGCAAATCGCCAAAGAAATGTGGGAAAAAGAAGGCAAGATGGTTTACGCTTCTTCAGCCAACCCTTCCGGTAAAGGAAACCGCGGGAAGGTTGAAGGAATCGGTGAGCGTATCGAAGGTGCTGTGGACTTGGTCATCGAAGCCGATGATTATGTAGCTTCTATCCAACCAGACAAGACCATTGAAAATCGCTATGAACAAGGCGTGATGGTCTCTATGGTTGATGCGGAAGGAAAATTGATCCCAGAACAAGGAGCAGGTAGCCGTTCTGTCAATACTTGTCCAGTTGTGATCCGTAAAGGATTGGATATTGATAAGATCATGATGCACTTATCTGATCATTTCAACTCTTGGAACTATCGCCAAGGGGAATACTATTAAGAAACAGAAAAAAGCATTCTATTTGGGATGCTCGGATTGAAGACAAAGTTATCTTAGAAACTTTCCTTAGGTGAGTACGGACGTCAGCGAACTTCTACGAAGTTCCATGACTTAGTTTTGGACCTAAGGTTCCAAAACTCCCGTGTGCTAGAAACAATTTTGTTTCTAGCACTTTTCTCACGGCGGAAAGTTTCAGTGTATATTGTATGAACTTGATGATATTTATCATTTTAATTTTTTTCAGCATTCCTTAACCTGTCTTATGTAAAAATCAGATTGTCAAAATTTTAAAGCATTCCATTTGGGATGCTTTTTTTGTGAAAGGATAAAAGATGGTATAATAGAGTTAAACTTTGTTCCAATAGAAGGGGAAGTGGTATGGTCTCCAGAAAAGCATTTATCCATAAAGCCAATCAGGAAGGATTTTCCTTCAACATCCAAATCCCATGGTGGACGTACAATAACTTCAAGTCATTAGTTTGGAGAAAAAGGCTCTCTGAGGAGCAACTCTATCAGATCTTTCTTTTACTTTGTAGAGAGGTAGAAGACCGGCAAATGCAGGCAGTAGCCGATAAGAGAAAGTATCAGACCGGATTTTATATAGTCGCATGCAATGGTCGCGAATTTCGCTTTGAGTTTGCTTTTAAAAAGAACCAAGAACTAAGAGTTTATAATCTTTTTGAGACCGTCAATGGTCGCAAGAAACTCACCCTGATGGACCTGCTTGATTACATAATGGATTGACGATGTATAGAAACAATAAGGGTTCACTAAAGATTGATAAAAGAAAGAGTAGTTCTATGATTTCAAGAGATGCATTTTTAGAAAGAATCAACCAAGAGGGATTCTCATTTAGCATTGAAATCCCGCGCAGAAATTTTTCGGATTTTACATCATTAGTTCGGAGAAGAAGAATTTCAGAAGAAGACCTCTATCAGCTGTTTTATGACTATTGTCAGGAGCTAGAAAACTGTCTAAAAGAAGCGGGAGATAAGCGACGCTTGCTCTTCAATAAGTTTCCAGTTAGCCCCGTTCATGATAAATATAAAACGAAATTTGATACTGTGGCACCGAACGGTCGTGAGTTTCGCTTTGATTTTGTCTTCAGTAACGACAATCGTTTAAAAGTTTATCACATCATCGAAACTGTTAATGGTCGTAGGAAAAAAACACCTATGGAAATACTGATGGACTTAGTCGATGCTTTATAGTGGATACTGATCTAAGAGAAATCTTATGAGATACCTATTTCTTCTTGATTCCATTGGGCCTAGTGACTATAATGAATGAGTTTAATAAAGCTACAGGTAGACTCTTGTTCCTCTGCTTGTTTGCCCTTACTTTTTTATGTTGGTACTATTTGTAATCATCACTGCTCCAGTAGTTTTATTGAACCGACCTTTCCTATTTGATCGCCTAATAGCTAGTAGTTATTGAAGTACGGTTGGGAAATAGACAAAAGACAAAAGGACTCTATTTTTACGTTAGAGACCTTTTTGACAAGTAGGGGTTGAACTGTAAAGCTGGAGAATGGTAGTAAGAGTTTTCTAACTGGTTGAAATTTGGTACACTAGAGCTATGAAGATAGAAGATACTATAAAAAAAGCAATCATTTTAGGCGCTACAGGAGGGATTGGCCGGCAGCTAGCGAAAGAACTGGCACAACGTTTGGAGCATCTGATCTTAGTCGGTCGAGATGCTGACAAACTCTCCCAAGTCCAAAAAGAACTAACTGGGAGTAAGGCGCAGCTTTCAATCCTAACATTAGATATGCTAGATCAAGTGGCTCTAGAAGCTTTTGTAGAGAGTCTAGATGCTGATCTTCTCGTCAATTGTGCGGGACTAGCCTATTTTTCCCTAGGATGTGACCTTGATTCAGCCAGTGAGCAAGACCTCTGGCAGGTCAACTACCATAGTCCAGTCCAGCTAATCAAGCAGGTGGTGCAAAAGAATCAGAAGATCAAGCTGGTCCAGCTGTCTTCGTTGGCAGCTCTTTTTCCTCATCCCTATCTAGCAGCCTACAGTGCTAGCAAGGCTGCCTTGCAGACCTACACTCTTGCTCTCCAGGAGGAACTGAGGCAATCAGATTCCCAGGTCCAGCTACGTCTCTATATTCTTGGACCAGTCCAAACAGCTATTTTTCCTCCCAAACTAGTAGAAGCATTGGGAGGTGGTAGCTTGCAGATGAAGCCTGAGAAAGCTGCTCAGCAGTTGATCCGATTCATAGAAAGGGATACTTCCTATGCTGTTATCGGCCTTCGCTATCGCTTGCTAGTTTGGCTAGGTCGCCTGCTTCCCCAAAGGTGGATCATCCGTCTCCTTGCTATATATTTAAAAAAGGGACTGAATAGATGAAATTCATATTTATATTTTTAGCCGTTACTTATCTTTTCTTATTTCTCATCCGTTGGTTGCTGTCCTTCACTTATTATAAAAGAGGTCAGGCTCATATTGCGGACTTCCCAGAAGAGCTTTTTACGGTGGTCCAACCCATCCTCTCAGGGGATCCTCGTTTAGAAAGTGATTTGCGGGCCAATCTCCAGCAAACTGAAGCAGTAGAATTCTACTGGTTGATTGATCAGTCTGATATAGAAGCCCAGCGAGTAGCAGATCGGATTTGTCAAGACGCATCCTTTGCCCACCGCATTCGAATTTTTCTCATTGAAGACGTCCCTCAGGGGATTAATCCCAAGAGTTACAAGATTGAGCAGGTTGTAGAGGAGCTGACCCGGCCTTATCTGATTGTTTTGGACGATGATAGTGTCATTGATTTTTCTAAAATGGGTGAGCTAACTGCCCATCTGGGTCAAGAGGTCATTCTGACAGGTATTCCTTATAACCAGGAGAGAAGCAATTTCTGGTCTAAGCTGGTCGCAGCATTTGTAAATGGCAATTCTTTTATTACCTATTTTACCATGGCAGAAGTTGAGGCGAATCACTCCATCAACGGGATGTTCTATATCCTACCGGTAGAACTTGCAAAAGGCCAGAAGCTCTTCACAGCGATTAAGGATTATCTATGTGATGATTTAGCCGTGGCTGATTTTTTAAGGAGTAAAGGGGTATCCATTATCCAAACACGGGTCACCTGTAATGTTCGAACGACTATCAAGGATGCCAAGCAATATTTGCTCCAGCTGAAGCGTTGGCTTCTCTTTAGCTCTATCTATCTCAAGGAACACCTGGACTGGAAGCTGTTTAGTCTCATAGGTTTACCGAGTTTTCTACCTCTTCCAGGTTTGATCTTAAGCCTCATTTTAGGATGGCCTTATCTTCTTCTAGCCTTAAGCTTACTGGTATTCAAGGCAGTATGGATGCTCCTCTATCGACAAAGCATCCTATCCAATCGCCTACACTTGGATGAAGTCATCTACGAAGTGCTGAATGATCTCCTGCTTCCTTGGCTGTTTGTCTATGTTCTGATGACTCCTCCTGTGATTAATTGGCGGGGGCGGAAGATTCGTGTGACGGACGGAAAGATTCGTTATGAGTAAGATGAAGTCCTATCTAGACCGTTTGTCTGCTTTATCTCTTGATTATACCATGCTAAAATCTAATCGCTTGGTTCTCTTTCTCAGTGGGAGCAGTGATGTCACTTGTGCCGGGCTGACAGCTGGGCAGCTAGACCTCCTCCATGCGATTTGTCCATCAGGTTATAGAGTAGTAGAGAGTAATTTTCCCTTCAATCAAGATTTTGAACATATACAATTTCCTCAAGTATCCCTAATGTCGGCTTCTGCATCCAATATCATCTACTATTGGCATACGATTTTGAACTCTCGCTTTCAAAAGCTCTTACAACAACACTTGTCTCCCTTACTGGAAGTGCAGGAGGTGGTTCTTGTTTGTAAGAGTTCAGGGGTTAATATGCTGACGCAGTGGCTTAGAAATGTAGGGAAGGAGGTATCCTTGCCAAGGTTGCGCGTGATAGCGCTTGGACCTGTTTCCCAGCTTCTCTTACGTCAAAAGGAGGTAGAGGTATTGGTTATCAAAGGCAAAAAAGATCCTTATTCACGAATTTTGGACCGCCATTCAGCGGATATCCAAGTGGATACGGATCATTATAGCTATGAATACAGAGAAGATGTGAAAGGAATCATCTATGACTGGATTAGACAAAGTGATAAAAATCGATGTGATTAGCGTCCCCTTTAGTGGTCATTTATTTCCGACTTTGACTTTGGTCAAGCCCTTGCTGGAGGATCCTCGTTTTCAGGTTCGAGTCATCACAGGTTTTCAGAAAAAGGCATTGGTTGAGCAGATTGGTTTTGACTGCCTTGCCTTGTTTCCTGACCGTCCGACAGTCATGGAAGATATAGCCAATACAGCCAAGCAAGCAAATCTCTTTATCATGTACCAACAATTAGGTGCTAATAGCAAACTGATTCCTGAAGTTTTCAACGAGATAAATCGAATTTGGGACTCTGAAGGACAACCAGACTTGATTATTGCAGATTTTGTAGCCGCTCCTGCTGGAGTTTTAGCAGATCGTTTGGGCATTCCCTGGATTACGACCATTCCAAGTCCAGTAGCGATCGAAAGTCGCACGACTACCCCTGCATATCTAGGAGGATGGAAACCGCACCAGGGGACCTTCTACAAGTGGAGAGATGCTCTGGGTAGGCAAGTCATCCGTCTAGCAAAGAAGGTTGGATTAGCGCTGGTTAAGAAGAATCTCGATACCCTACAGGATTTTAAACTCTACCGTGAAGATGGGACAGAAGCCATCTATTCTCCGTACTCAATCTTGGCTCTAGGCATGAAAGAGTTGGAGTTTCGAGATGATTTTCCATCCCAACTCAAATGGATTGGTTATCGCTGTCTCTCTTTTGACCACCTTCCTCAAGAACAGAAACAGTATTTTATGAGTTCTAAAAAGCGGGTCCTGGTCACTTGCGGCACTCATTTAAAATGGGAAAAAGAGCGGATGGTGGAGTTGGCAAAGCTTTTGAGCCAAGAACATCCTGACTATGTCTTTTACGTAACCCTAGGCGACCCTAGTGGTTTGGAGCATCCACCAAGGATGTTGTCAGATAATCTTCTGATTTTTGATTACCTTCCTTATTCAGATGTTCTAAATCAGATGGACTTTGCCATTCATCATGCAGGTGCTGGGATTTTGATGGGGTGTATCGAAGAGGGGATTCCTAGTCTGATTTTGCCCCAAGACTATGACCAGTTTGACAATGCGGTTCGGGCTGAGTTATTCCAAGTAGGATTGGTTTCTCGTAAAAAGACGAATTCCGAAGTCTTGCGTTTATTTAATGAATTGGTTTCTCGGGAAGATTGGTCGCACCTAAAGGATCTGGCTCAGAAAAGCAAAGCCTACCAGCCAACAAAGATTCTTTATCAAGAAATTGAGAGACTCCTGAAAGTGAAGTTATAGAAGAAAGAGGAGGGAGAGACTCATATTTGCTTTCTTCCAGAGATCTTCTATTTAATGAACATAAAAAACTAGAGCATGCGCTCTAGTTTTTTGGTTGTTGATGGGTGATGTTCTTTCCCCAAGGGATGAGATTTTCTTTTTTCTCTTTGATCCGTTGGATATTGTCCTTGTGACGAAGAATGATCAAGGTTGCTAGGGCCAAGACAATGATTGTAAAAAGCGGATCATAGCTGTTCAAGATCCATCCAGTCAAAGGAAGAAGGAGAACCGAAAGAATGGCGAGTAGCGCAACAGTAACACTCGAAAACGAAATCATACTGGTTAAATACAGGCTGGCTACAAAATAAACAGCTAAAATGAGTAGCAGGATAGGCGAGAAACCAAGTAAGACACCAGCACTCGTCGCCACTGCTTTTCCACCCTTGAATCCAGCAAAAACTGGGAAAGTGTGCCCCAATACAGCTAAGAGACCAAAGACCATCGGCGAGATCCCCTGAATTCCAAAGAAAGTCGGAAGGAGGACGGCCAGTGTCCCTTTTAAGAAATCAATCGCAAAGACAATGATTCCAGCTTTTTTTCCTAAGATCCGGAAGGTATTGGTTGTTCCTGTATTGCCTGATCCATGTTCTCGTAAATTAATATTAAAAAAGACTTTTCCAATCCATAATCCCGAAGGAATGGAGCCTAACAGATAGGCTAAGATTAAAACACTTATTTCTTTTATCATACTCTCATTATATCAAAAAGCCATCGATAGAAAAAGCAATTTCTGGAGTTCAAGTGTGACATCTGAAGAAAGTGTCCAGCCAACATTTTGTACTGGGAAATAGAAATCTCCATATAGAGAGAAAAAATTTTGCAAAATTTCCTAAAAAACTGTAATATAGAAAAGATGAACAAACAGGAGGTTCCTTGTGGCAAAAAAGGAAATCAATATTAATAATTATAATGACGATGCCATTCAGGTACTAGAAGGGTTGGATGCGGTCCGTAAACGTCCAGGGATGTATATCGGATCGACCGACGGAAATGGCTTGCATCACATGGTCTGGGAGATCGTGGATAATGCGGTCGATGAAGCCTTGTCTGGCTTTGGCTCACAAATCGATGTCACGATTAATAAAGATGGCTCTCTATCGGTAGAAGATCAGGGACGTGGAATGCCGACCGGGATGCATGCTATGGGTAAACCAACCGTTGAGGTGATCTTTACGGTTCTCCACGCCGGAGGGAAGTTTGGTCAAGGAGGCTATAAGACATCTGGAGGTCTTCACGGAGTGGGATCTTCTGTCGTCAATGCCCTTTCTAGCTGGCTAGAGGTAGAAATTACTCGTGATGGAGCTGTCTACAGGCAACGTTTTGAAGATGGGGGAAAACCAGTTACGACCCTTGAAAAGATCGGCTCCGCTCCCAAGTCAAAGACAGGGACTAAGGTCACCTTCATGCCAGATCCAACCATTTTTTCAACGACAGATTTCAAATTCAATACCATTGCTGAGCGAATCAAAGAATCAGCCTTCTTGCTGAAGGACGTGACGCTGACGCTGACCGATCTCCGCAAGGAAGAAGATAACCATGTGGCCTTTCACTATGAAAATGGTGTCCAAGATTTCGTAGAGTACTTGAACGAAGACAAGGAAACTTTGACACCTGTTCTTTACTTTAGTGGCGAATCAGATGGTTTTCAGGTGGAAGTGGCCATGCAATACAATGATGGCTACTCAGATAATATCTTGTCCTTCGTTAATAATGTCCGCACCAAAGATGGGGGAACCCACGAGACGGGTCTGAAGACAGCCATTACCAAGGCTATGAACGACTATGCAAGAAAGACAGGGCTCCTCAAAGAAAAAGACAAGAATCTGGAAGGATCAGACTACCGCGAAGGTTTGTCTGCTGTTCTTTCGATCTTGGTTCCAGAAGCTCATTTGCAGTTTGAAGGACAAACCAAAGACAAATTAGGAAGTCCCTTGGCTCGTCCAGTTGTCGATAGCATTGTTTCTGATAAATTGACCTTCTTCCTCATGGAAAATGGAGAATTGGCTTCTAATCTCATTCGTAAGGCTATTAAAGCCCGGGATGCGCGTGAAGCCGCTCGAAAAGCGCGGGATGAGAGTCGAAATGGCAAGAAGAACAAGAAGGACAAGGGACTCTTATCTGGTAAATTGACGCCAGCCCAGTCCAAGAATCCTGCCAAGAACGAACTCTATCTAGTCGAAGGAGACTCAGCCGGTGGTTCTGCTAAGCAAGGTCGGGACCGCAAGTTCCAAGCCATCCTTCCGCTTCGAGGGAAGGTTCTCAATACTGAGAAGGCCAATATGAGTGACATCCTCAAAAACGAGGAAATCAACACCATGATCTACACCATCGGTGCTGGAGTCGGGGCTGACTTTACGATTGAAGATGCCAACTATGACAAGATTATCATCATGACCGATGCGGATACAGATGGAGCCCATATTCAGACCCTGCTCCTAACTTTCTTTTACCGGTATATGCGCCCCTTGGTTGAAGCAGGACGTGTCTATATCGCCATGCCTCCTCTTTACAAGATGTCTAAAGGCAAAGGGAAGAAAGAAGAAGTGGCTTATGCCTGGACAGACAGTGAATTGGAAGACCTACGTCGGACCTTTGGTCGTGGGGCAACCCTCCAACGTTATAAAGGGTTGGGGGAGATGAATGCGGATCAGCTTTGGGAAACAACTATGAACCCAGAAACCCGCACCTTGATCCGTGTCACCATTGATGACTTGGCGCGTGCAGAACGCCGTGTCTCCGTCCTAATGGGAGATAAGGCTGCACCACGACGTCAATGGATTGAAGACAATGTTAAGTTTACCTTGGAAGAAACGACAGCGTTTTAAGAGAGAAAAACATATGGATAAACAAAAAATTATATCTTTTTTCTTTGATTTTTTAGGGATAGATTTGGACAAGCTTCTAGAGGGATTAGGGGTAGTTGGATACCTTAAACGAAAAAAAATTAAAAAGGCTGTAAACGATTTTGACAAATATATATTGGAGAGACATGGAGACAATCCTTGCTATGAGGGTATAGCTAAATTCTGGAAGGAAAACCAAGTTTCTGAAGAGCTTATAAAAATTCAATATAACTCGAATAGTAAATATAAAGATTATGAAGAATTTAAAACTTATTTAAATAAGTTATATGATGACAAAGAAGATATAGATAAGGATTTATCTATTAGTCTTATGGATGAGCTTTATCAACAATTAATAAAAACAATTCAAGAAACCTCGCAATTTTCACAAGCAGACATAGCTACTTTACGAACTATCAATTCACTTACACATGCTCAAATTGATGGTTTTGAAAATAACATTGATGAATTGACAAACCAAAATGATAATGTAAAAATAAATAATTGTGAAAGAATCATACAATCAGCTAAAAGTTTAGACATTGAAATTGATGTAAAAAAAGGTGTACCAGAAATTACTAATCGAAATGAGATTCAACAACTAATTGTGAAATATATTACTGATGATTTAGAAGATATACCTATCCATGTTCAGTATAAAGAACTAGTTCAACTAGAAAGTAAATTAACTGAATCAGAAAGAAGTAAGTTAGCTGATAGGGAAATAATTTCCTTAAATCGAAAAGTGAAAGAGTTAAAAATGGAGTGTGAAACAGTAGAACGCTGTATAAAACTTTATCTTGACTCTAGACTTGAGTATTCTTGCTTCAAAATAAACAGTATAGATGAGTTTGAAAGATTTGTTAGGAATGTGACACTTCTTTCAAAACACCAAAATACTGTTAAAGAAGGAAAGAGATATATTTGTCTTCCCGTAGATGTAAATGGAGAAGATGGAAGTCAATTCTGGTTTTCTATTGAAAAAAGCACGGAGGAGTTTCTTAAAGAAAATTTCAACGAACAAATGTTACATCTACAACAAGGTTTTTCTGCTCAAGGAGTTGAACTTTATGTTAGAGAAATTTGTAAGTATGAGAAAATCAATATTCTATCTAATTTCATATTTTTTATCGATGAAAAGATATTAAAAGAAGGACAGGATAAAATAAAAGGACAGGATGATAAGTATTTTAGGTTGTGTAATTATGTAATTTCTCCAAGTTAATGTATTAATCATTAAAGAGTAGCAAACTTTTGAATTTAATTATTATTAGACTGTATTAGAATAGGTATTTCCATGAAATCTGAAATTAAGATAGTTAATAAAATTTTGCAGATCTCAAAAAATCTAAGTATTTCAGCAATTGCTTTATCCGGCTCGCGGGCCGATATCCACTCTCTAAGAGATGAGTTTCAAGATTATGATGTAGTCTATATTGTTGAGAATCTGAACGATTTGTTATCTGATTTATCTTGGCTAGACCAGTTTGGAATGCGTCTGATTGAACAGCACAATGTCCTTGGACACCGTCGTCTGTATCTCATGCTTTTTGAAGATGGGAATCGTATTGATTTAACCCTCTGCCCCAAGGAGTATATCCAAGAGTGGGTGGACAGCGAAGCAAATTTTGAAGTTATAAAAGACGACAAAGGCTTGTTTGACTCTTACATTCCTAGTCCGAAGCGCTACTGGACCTGTCCGCCTATCGAAGAAGAATTTGCAGCCTCCTGCAATGAATTTTGGTGGGTATCGACTTATGTCGTCAAGGCCATTCGAAGAAATCAGCTCATCTATGCGACCGATCACCTCTATGGCATTTGCCAGCAAGAACTCCTTAAGATCTTGGCTTGGAAGGTAGCAAGCGATAAGGGAGCAGTTGATATCGGGAAAAACTACAAGTATCTCTTTCACTATTTGACTGTTCAGAAGGAGCAGGAGTTCTCAGCTTTGCTAGATCTATTTAGTTTAGAGAAGGTCAGCCAGTCCTTGTTTGCTACCATGAATATTTTTGATCGAGAAGCGCAAAGCCTGGCCCAAAAGATGGGATTTGACTATGATCTGAAAGTGGCTGAGAAGATGATGGCTTATGCTGAAGAGAAACTTTCTAATCATTGATTCAATAATCTATTTTAAATACTTTAAACTACAGAAAGGATAGTTTAGTTACTTGGTGTGACTGAATTCCTTTTTCTACAAAAGACTACTCAACATTCTTTGAAAGGAGTTGAACACGCCCTGAGTGCTGTGTGAAAAAGATAAATTTCTAATTTTCACTTTGTATTTTACGGGCTTTGTATCCTATATGAGTAATATCCAGAATATGTCCTTGGAGGACATCATGGGGGAGCGCTTTGGTCGCTACTCCAAATACATTATTCAAGAACGGGCTCTTCCTGATATTCGGGATGGCTTGAAACCTGTTCAACGGCGGATTCTTTATTCTATGAATAAGGACGGCAATACCCATGACAAGGGCTACCGTAAGTCTGCCAAGTCTGTCGGGAACATCATGGGGAATTTTCACCCTCACGGGGACAGTTCCATCTATGATGCCATGGTCCGCATGTCTCAAGACTGGAAGAACCGCGAGATCCTAGTTGAAATGCATGGAAACAATGGTTCCATGGACGGTGATCCGCCAGCGGCCATGCGTTATACCGAGGCGCGTTTGTCTGAAATTGCTGGCTATCTTTTGCAAGATATCGAAAAGAACACAGTGCCATTTGCCTGGAACTTTGACGATACAGAAAAAGAGCCAACTGTTTTGCCGGCAGCTTTTCCAAACCTTTTGGTCAATGGAGCTACAGGGATTTCAGCTGGTTACGCAACAGATATTCCACCACATAACCTCGCTGAAGTCATCGATGCAGTGGTCTACATGATTGACCATCCATCTGCCAAGGTAGACAAACTCATGGAGTTTTTACCTGGACCTGATTTTCCAACGGGTGCCATTATCCAAGGACGGGATGAGATCAAGAAAGCCTATGAAACCGGTAAGGGCCGTGTGGTTGTCCGCTCTAAAACTGAGATTGAGCAGCTCAAAGGCGGTAAGCAGCAAATCGTGGTTACCGAGATCCCTTATGAGATCAACAAGGCAGTCTTGGTCAAGAAGATCGACGATGTCCGTGTTAACAACAAGGTGGCCGGTATTGCGGAAGTCCGGGATGAGTCTGACCGAGATGGTCTTCGCATTGCCATTGAGCTCAAAAAAGATGCCAATGCAGACTTGATCTTGAATTACTTGTTCAAGTATACAGACCTGCAGGTCAATTACAACTTCAATATGGTGGCGATTGACAATTATACCCCTCGTCAAGTGGGGATCGTACCGATTCTCTCTAGCTACATTGCTCACCGTCGGGATATTATTGTCGCTCGCTCGCGCTTTGATAAGGAAAAGGCAGAACGACGCCTCCACATCGTAGAGGGCTTGATCCGCGTCATTTCTATCCTCGATGAAGTCATCGCCTTGATCCGGGCTTCTGATAATAAGGCAGATGCTAAAGAAAACCTCAAGGTCAGCTACGATTTCACGGAAGAACAAGCAGAAGCTATTGTTACCTTGCAATTGTACCGCTTGACCAATACGGATATCGTCACCTTGGAAGAAGAGCATGCCAGTCTCAAGGAGCAAATCGCGACTTTGGCAGCCATCATTGGGGATGAACGGACCATGTTCAACCTCATGAAGAAGGAGTTGCGTGAAGTCAAGAAGCTCTTTGGTAATCCGCGTCGTAGTGAATTGCAAGACACTGCTAAAACGATCGAGATTGATACAGCCAGTCTCATTGTTGAAGAGGAAACCTTCGTCAGTGTAACCCGTGCGGGTTACATTAAACGGACCTCGCCTCGTTCTTTCAATGCCTCAACACTGGAAGAAGTCGGTAAGCGAGACGATGACGAGTTGATTTTCGTAGAGCCTGCTAAGACCACTCAGCATCTCTTACTTTTTACCAACTTGGGGAATGCCATTTATCGACCAATTCACGAATTGACAGATACCAAGTGGAAGGATATCGGAGAGCACCTCAGTCAGACCTTGACCAATTTTGAGCAAGAGGAAGAAATTCTCTTTGCGGAGATTGTGGATCGGTTTGAGGGAGTAACCTACTTTGCGGCAACTCAACAAGGACAAATCAAGCGCTTTGAACGCAAGGAATTGAGCCCATGGCGGACTTATCGTTCTAAATCGACTAAGTATGCTAAGCTAAAAGACCAAGACGACCGTATCGTAGCAGTTGCGCCAGTTGTCCTTGAAGACATCATGATTATTACCAAAAATGGGTATGGGTTGCGCTTCAATATTGAGGAGGTCCCTGTCGTAGGAGCCAAAGCAGCAGGGGTCAAAGCCATTAACCTGAAAGACGGAGATCAAGTTGCTGCCGCCTTTAAGTCAACGACTCCAAGCATGTACATTCTGACTCAACGAGGCAGTCTCAAACGGATGTCTCAGGACGATATTCCTGTGACCAGTCGGGCTAAACGGGGACTACAGGTCTTGCGTGAGTTGAAAAATAAACCACATCGCGTCTTCAAGGCAGGTCCAGTCTTCACGGACCAGGGAGATTTTGATCTCTTTACGAGCCAAGAAGAAGTAGCAAGGCAAGATCAAATCCTTCAGATCACTTCCACAACAGGTCAGGTGACAGAAGTTGATTTGACACAATTAAGCATTTCTGAAAGAACAAGCAATGGATCCTTTGTTAACGATACCATTTCGGATCAAGAAGTTTTTTCAGCCACTATCAAATAAAAGAAGGGGTCGGTCCATTCTAGGACTGACTTTCTTTAAAAATAAATTTTCTGAAAATTGAAAATATCACTTGAAATTCTCATGAAATGGTGTACAATAGTTTACATAGATTGAGAAACTAAATGGACCTGAACCAGGTCAAAAAGAAAAAATTTAAGGAGCACGATCATGACAGTATCACTTGATTGGGAAAACCTTGGCTTTTCATATATGAAATTACCCTATCGTTATTTGGCGTATTATCGCAATGGAGCTTGGGAAAAGGGAGAATTGACAGAAGATGCGACCTTGCATTTGTCCGAATCCTCTCCAAGTTTGCATTACGGTCAGCAAGCCTTTGAAGGGTTGAAAGCCTACCGTACAAAAGATGGAAGCATCCAATTGTTCCGTCCAGATCAAAACGCCAAACGTTTGCAACGCACGGCGGATCGTTTGCTGATGCCTCAAGTACCTGTTGACATGTTTGTGGATGCTTGTAAGGCAGTGGTAAAAGCCAATGAAGAGTACGTTCCACCATATGGTACAGGGGCAACACTTTATCTTCGTCCACTTTTGATTGGGGTTGGTGATATTATCGGCGTGCATCCAGCAGATGAGTATATCTTTACCATCTTTGCCATGCCTGTCGGTAACTACTTTAAAGGTGGTCTGGTTCCAACTAACTTCTTGATTCAAGATGAGTATGACCGTGCTGCACCACATGGTACAGGGGCTGCTAAAGTTGGTGGAAACTATGCAGCTAGTATGTTACCAGGGAAGATTGCCCATGATCGTAACTTCTCAGACGTGATTTACCTTGATCCAGCGACTCACACCAAGATTGAAGAAGTTGGTTCTGCAAACTTCTTTGGTATCACTGCTAATAACGAATTTGTGACGCCATTGAGCCCTTCTATCTTGCCATCTATTACTAAGTACTCTTTGCTTTACCTAGCAGAACACCGTCTTGGTATGACACCTATTGAAGGGGATGTCTTTATTAATGACTTGGATCGCTTTGTGGAAGCAGGAGCTTGTGGTACCGCAGCTGTGATCTCTCCAATCGGAGGTGTTCAACACGGGGATGACTTCCATGTTTTCTATTCTGAAACAGAAGTAGGACCTGTCACACGGAAACTCTATGACGAGTTGACCGGTATCCAATTTGGCGATGTCGAAGCACCAGAAGGATGGATTGTCAAAGTCGATTAAACCGAAAGCATCTGAGATCAAAGTGTCCAGGCTTCAATGAGAACAAGTCTTAACGAAAAGACGCAGTAGCTAATGTTTCTCTTCATTCGCTTTTAGGAATAGAAGGGTGACGAATGACTCTTGCGGGGGTGGGATAAAGAAGGAATTTCTAACTAAATTCTTTCTGACCCACTCCCTTTTCTCTTGCGTCATCAAGAGAATTTTTGTAAAATAGAAAAAGTGAAAAGAGGGTTGAAATGAGTAAAAAAGATAAGAAAATTGAGATTCAAATCGTTGATAGTAAAGTAACCGTCGGGAAAGACACTTTTGATGGATTCACTTTGTCCATTGGAAAGAAAACGATTGGTGAAATTGCAGACATGTCTGGTCAATTTGCCATTATCAAAAATGGAAATGTGGATTCTCTTTACAAAAAACTTGAAAAAGCCGTTGAAATTTTAATAGAAAATTATAATTTGAATAAATAAGGGCTTGCAATCATAGTAAATCAATGGTATAATAGATCCTGTTGATTTATATGGAGAGATAGCGAAGAGGCTAAACGCGGCGGACTGTAAATCCGCTCCTTCGGGTTCGGGGGTTCGAATCCCTCTCTCTCCATTTCATCCATGGGGTATAGCCAAGCGGTAAGGCAAGGGACTTTGACTCCCTCATGCGTTGGTTCGAATCCAGCTACCCCAGTTCTTAGGTAATATCAGATAAGTGATAAAATATCTATCCAGGTATTTTATTTCTTTATAGGATGAGTCGTTAAAGATTGTAGTTGATCTCATTGCGAGTGCTTGCTTAGGAAAAATAATTATAAGTATGTCAAGTTTTAGAAAACTTGATTGTTGGAGGATTTTTTAGATGAATGAATTTGAAGATTTGCTAAACAGTGTTAGCCAAGTTGAACCAGGTGACGTTGTTACTGCTGAAGTATTGACAGTTGACGCGAACCAAGCTAACGTTGCAATCTCTGGAACTGGTGTCGAAGGTGTCTTGACTCTTCGCGAATTGACAAACGATCGTGATGCTGACATCAACGACTTGGTAAAACCAGGTGAAACACTTGAATTGCTTGTTCTTCGTCAAGTAGTTGGTAAAGATACTGATACAGTAACTTACCTTGTATCTAAAAAACGTTTGGAAGCTCGCAAAGCATGGGACAAATTGGTTGGACGTGAAGAAGAAGTTGTTACTGTTAAAGGAACTCGCGCTGTTAAGGGCGGACTTTCAGTAGAATTTGAAGGACTTCGTGGATTTATTCCAGCTTCAATGCTTGATACTCGTTTTGTACGTAACACTGAACGTTTCGTAGGTCAAGAATTTGATGCTAAAATCAAAGAAGTAGATCCAAAAGAAAACCGCTTTATCCTTTCACGTCGTGAAGTTGTTGAAGCTGAATCAGCTGCAGCACGCGCAGAAGTATTTGGTAAATTGAACGTTGGTGATGTTGTAACTGGTAAAGTTGCACGTATCACAAGCTTCGGTGCCTTCATCGACCTTGGTGGTGTTGATGGATTGGTTCACTTGACAGAATTGTCACACGAACGCAACGTATCACCTAAATCAGTAGTAACTGTTGGTGAAGAAATCCAAGTGAAAGTTCTTGACTTGAACGAAGAAGAAGGTCGTGTATCACTTTCATTGAAAGCTACAACACCTGGACCTTGGGATGGCGTAGAACAAAAATTGGCTGCTGGTGATGTTATCGAAGGAACTGTTAAACGTTTGACTGACTTCGGTGCATTCGTTGAAGTATTGCCAGGTATCGACGGACTTGTACACATCTCACAAATTTCACACAAACGTGTTGAAAATCCAAAAGATGTTCTTAAAGTTGGACAAGAAGTAACTGTTAAAGTTCTTGAAGTAAATGCTGCAGATGAACGTGTATCACTTTCTATCAAAGCTCTTGAAGAACGTCCAGCTCAAGAAGAAGGCGAAAAACAAGAAAAACGTCAATCTCGCCCACGTCGTCCAAAACAAGAAAAACGCGACTTTGATCTTCCAGAAACTCAAACTGGATTCTCAATGGCTGACTTGTTTGGCGATATCGAATTGTAATATTCAAAAAGCTTACCTCTCGGTAAGCTTTTTTTACTTGTAAAATTCTCGAGAATTTGATATACTGTAACAGTTGCCACCCTTAGTGTAATGGATATCACGTAAGATTCCGGTTCTTGAGATGGGGGTTCGATTCCCTCAGGGTGGATGATTCATAACGAGGCTCCTCGGAGTCTTTTTTGCTCTTTCTTGGAGGAACATGCAATGACAGTAAAATTAATCGCCCATACCTTGATTGAGAAAGACGGGAAGTATCTGCTTATCAAACGCTCGAAAATAAAGCGAGGTCTCCCTAATGTCTATCCATCTTATTGGGATATTCCAGGTGGAAGTGTAGAAGAGAATGAATTGCCCAGAGAGGCTGCTCTACGTGAGGCTATTGAGGAGGTTAATCAAAAGCTTCGGATTAATAAGATTATCCACGAAGATAGTCAATTTGATGCCAGCAAAGATACTGTCTTTACACGCCTAGTTTATGCTGGCGAGATTTTGGAAGAGCGTGATTTTATATTAGATCCAGAAGAGCATACAGACTTTAAATGGATTTCTTCTTTGAAAGACATAGAGAGCAATCTCGTTGTGCCTTATTTGCTTGAAATCCTTGCTGACAAATCCAAATAAAGCAGCTAAAAAACATCCCCTTTTAATAAGGAGATGTTTTTTTCTTAGTTTTTAGAAGCTTCTTGGAATTCAGGGTTTTTCCATGCTTCATCAATGATTGCTTGCAATTCATCAGCAGAAGCTTTCATTTTTTGTTGTTCGGCATCGTTCAATGGGATGTTCACTGGACGTACAATACCGTGTGCACCTACGATGGCAGGTTGACCGATAAAGACGTTGCTAACACCATATTGACCTTCTTGGA
Source organism: Streptococcus parasanguinis (assembly GCF_047465465.1). Taxonomy (GTDB): domain Bacteria; phylum Bacillota; class Bacilli; order Lactobacillales; family Streptococcaceae; genus Streptococcus; species Streptococcus parasanguinis_AI. The sequence goes on from NZ_JASGZU010000001.1 coordinate 435,795, forward strand.
ATACAGAAAGTGGAAGTACTGCATTTTCATCATCAAGGATTGCTTTAGTGATACGAGCAAGGGCAACAGCGATACCGTAGTATGTAGCACCTTTTTTGTTGATGATGGTGTAAGCAGCATCACGAACACCTTCGAACAATTCGATCAATTCAGTTTCTTGAACGTTTTGAGTGTCTTTAAGGAATTCTTCAAGGTTTACACCAGCGATGTTAGCGTGTGACCATACAGCGAATTCTGAGTCTCCATGTTCACCCATGATGTAGGCGTGCACTGAACGAGCATCAACGTCCAATTTTTCAGCAAGTGCTTGACGGAAACGAGCTGAGTCAAGAGAAGTACCAGAACCGATAACGCGTTCTTTAGGGAATCCTGAGAATTTCCATGTAGAGTATGTCAAAACGTCAACTGGGTTAGCAGCTACAAGGAAGATACCGTTAAATCCTGATTCAATAACTTGTGTTACGATTGATTTGTTAATGGCAAGGTTTTTACCAACAAGATCAAGGCGAGTTTCACCTGGTTTTTGAGGAGCACCTGCAGTAATTACAACAAGGTCAGCATCCGCACAGTCAGCGTACTCAGCCGCATAGATCTTCTTAGGTGAAGTGAAGGCAAGGGCGTGGCTAAGGTCAAGCGCATCTCCGACAGCTTTTTCGTGCAATTGAGGAATTTCGATAATTCCAAGCTCTTGTGCAATTCCTTGGTTGACAAGTGCAAATGCATAAGATGAACCTACGGCACCGTCACCGACAAGGATAACTTTTTTGTGTTGTTTAGTCAAATCCATGAGTCTAAACGTCTCCTTCATTTTTTTTTGAGATAGATTCTCATACGACTTCATTCTACCACTTTTGAAAGTCTTTGTCATCTGAAACAGTATGAATCCTTGATGTAAACGTTTTTACGTTTGTGTTCCTAAGAAGAAAAATAGGCTAAAATGTGTTATAATAGTATGGTGAATTAAGTAAAGAGAGGCATTTTTTGAATGCAGGATAATAATCTAATTGATGTGAATTTAACATCAGAAATGAAGACGAGTTTTATCGATTATGCCATGAGTGTTATCGTAGCTCGTGCCCTCCCTGATGTTCGGGATGGTTTAAAACCCGTTCACCGTCGTATTTTGTATGGTATGAATGAATTGGGTGTTACGCCAGATAAACCACATAAGAAGTCAGCCCGTATCACAGGGGATGTTATGGGTAAATACCACCCACACGGGGATTCCTCTATTTATGAAGCCATGGTTCGGATGGCGCAATGGTGGAGCTATCGCTATATGCTAGTGGACGGCCATGGGAACTTTGGTTCTATGGACGGAGATGGGGCCGCTGCACAACGGTATACCGAAGCCCGTATGAGCAAGATCGCACTTGAGATGTTGCGGGATATCAATAAGAATACAGTTGATTTTGCAGATAACTATGATGCCAGTGAGCGGGAGCCCATGGTGCTACCAGCACGCTTCCCTAACCTTCTTGTGAATGGAGCTACAGGGATTGCCGTTGGGATGGCAACCAATATTCCTCCACACAATTTGGGAGAAACCATTGATGCAGTGAAGCTGATGATGGACAATCCTGAAGTGACCACTCGTGAACTCATGGAAGTGCTGCCTGGTCCAGATTTTCCAACCGGAGCCTTGGTCATGGGGAAATCAGGTATTCATAAGGCCTATGAAACAGGGAAAGGTTCAATTGTTCTTCGTTCTCGTACAGAGATTGAAGTAACCAAGAGTGGCCGTGAACGGATTGTTGTCACTGAGTTCCCTTATATGGTCAATAAAACCAAGGTGCACGAGCACATCGTTCGCTTGGTGCAAGAAAAACGGATCGAAGGGATTACAGCTGTACGTGATGAATCAAACCGTGAAGGGGTTCGTTTTGTGATTGAGGTCCGCCGAGATGCTTCGGCTAACGTTATTTTGAACAACCTCTTTAAGATGACACAAATGCAAACCAATTTTGGTTTCAATATGTTGGCGATCCAAAATGGTGTTCCAAAGATTCTTTCTCTTCGACAAATTTTAGGGGCTTATATTGAGCACCAGAAAGAAGTGGTGACTCGACGGACCATCTTTGATAAAGAAAAAGCGGAAGCACGTGCCCATATCTTAGAAGGTTTGCTCATTGCCTTGGATCACATCGATGAAGTGATCCGGATCATCCGCAATAGCCGGACAGACGCTGAAGCACAAGCTGAATTGATGGCTAAATTCAAGCTCTCTGAACGTCAAAGCCAAGCCATTTTGGACATGCGTCTTCGTCGTTTGACCGGTTTGGAACGAGACAAGATCCAAAGTGAATACGATGATTTGGTTGCCTTGATTGCTGATTTGGCTGATATTTTGGCGAAACCAGAACGTGTGGCGACCATCATCAAGGAAGAATTGGAAGAAGTCAAACGCAAGTTTGGCGATGCTCGCCGAACTGAGTTGATGATCGGAGAAGTCCTTTCTCTTGAAGATGAGGACTTGATTGAAGAAACAGATGTCTTGATCACCCTTTCTAACAAAGGCTACATCAAACGTTTGGATCAAGCGGAATTTACCGCTCAAAAACGTGGTGGACGTGGGGTCCAAGGAACTGGTGTCAAAGATGATGACTTTGTCCGTGAACTGGTCTCTACGAGCACCCATGATCATTTGCTCTTCTTTACCAATAAAGGGCGTGTCTATCGTCTGAAAGGTTATGAGATTCCAGAATATGGCCGGACAGCTAAAGGATTACCAATCGTCAACCTCTTAAAATTGGACGAAGGTGAATCGATTCAAACCATTATCAATGTGGAGCAAGACCGCAGTGATAAAGCTTATCTCTTCTTTACGACGCGACAAGGTTTGGTCAAGCGGACCAATGTAGCTGAATTTTCAAATATTCGTCAGAACGGTCTCAAAGCTCTGAATCTGCGCGATGAGGATGAATTGATCAATGTCTTCCTTACAGATGGCAATGCTGACGTCATTATCGGTACCAAGTATGGTTATTCTGTCCGCTTTAATGAGGCTGTAGTTCGGAATATGGGACGCTCTGCCACAGGTGTACGTGGTGTGAATCTCCGCGAAGGAGACAAGGTTGTTGGGGCTAGCGTCGTTACGGATCAAGATGAAGTATTGATCATCACTGAAAAAGGGTATGGTAAGCGGACAATGGCTAGCGAATACCCAACCAAAGGCCGTGGCGGTAAAGGAATCAAGACAGCCAATATCACAGAGAAAAATGGTCCCTTAGCTGGTCTTTTAACCGTTAAAGGGGATGAAGATCTGATGATCATTACCGATACCGGAGTCATGATCCGTACAAGTGTTGAAAATATCTCTCAAACGGGTCGTTCAACTCAGGGTGTGAAAGTCATGAGACTGGATCAGGATGCGAAAATTGTGACCTTTACAACAGTCCAGCCCGATGAAAAAGATGAAGAAGTAGTGGAAGAAAACGAATAGATAAGGGGACAGCATGTCACGCAAAAGAAAAAAGAAAAAGAGTTTACGCAATACTCTTATCAATATCGTTGCAACACTTTTGATTATTCTCTCGCTTCTCTTGATTTTCAATGCTCCGATCCGAAACATGATTATGGTTTGGCATACCAACCAATACCAGGTTAGCAAGGTCGATAAAAAAACCATTGATAAGAATAAAGAAGTGAAGACGAGCTTTGATTTCCAACATGTCCAGTCACTCTCGACGGAAGCCGTCATCAATGCCCAATGGCAAGCTCAAAAGCTACCAGTAATTGGGGGGATTTCGATTCCTGAATTAAACATGAACCTTCCGATCTTTAAGGGGCTTGAAAATGTAGCCCTCTACTACGGAGCAGGGACCATGAAGGAAAACCAAGTCATGGGGCAAGGCAATTATTCTCTTGCTAGCCACCATGTATTTGGCCTAACTGGAGCAAATGCCATGTTATTCTCACCATTAGAGAAAGCCAAGGCGGGAATGAAGATCTACATCACGGACAAAGAAAAAATCTATACTTATGTCATCTCGTCAGTTGAGACAGTGACTCCAGATCGTGTAGATGTCATTCAAGATCGTGAAGGCGTTAATGAGATCACTTTAGTGACCTGTGAGGATGCTGCAGCGACTTACCGTACGATTGTAAAAGGAAATTTGGAAACCTCTGTTGACTATGACAAGGCTCCAAAAGACATCCTGGATTCATTCAGCAAGTCTTATAATCAAATGCAACTTTAAGAAAATAAAGCCCGAGACAGAAATGTCTGGGCCTTTTCTATGTAGGAGGCTGGGAGAAATTCTTGTAAAATTGTAAGAGATTGGTAATATAATGTAAGGAACTTGTCATAATATTAAGGGAAAATCAGTATATAATAAAGGGGAAAGAGTATGATAAGGAGGTAGAATAGTGACGAAAGAGCGAATTTACCATCTCTTGCATCATTTCTATAATCTCTTAGTAAACGATTTTCCACGAAATGGTTTAATTACGAAAGGAATCTACGAAGTAGAGCAGGTCTACCAAGCTTTAGAGGCCATTCCTCAGAGCCAGGAGTACTTGATTCGCTGTGAAATTCAACAGTTTTTAAAAGAGCTTGAACAAGTTCAAACAGGTTACCAGATCCGCTTTAATAAAGATGAAGTCTTAGTGTTAGATGACTTGAAACAAGAAATCGCCTGTAAATAATGAAAGGTTGTCGTTTTCTTCATTTATTACGAATTAATAAGTGAGGAGGAAATTATGTACGACATATCATTTATTGAACCATCTTTGCTTCCTAGAGAACGTTTGGTTTCTGAAGGGGTAGATAAGCTGAGTCATCAAGAATTGCTATCCATTCTCTTACGGACAGGCAATAAGAAAAAAAGCGTTTATGAGATTGCACAAGGTCTTTTGAGTTCGGTTAATAGTTTAAAGGAGTTAAGTCAATTAACCCTAGAGGAGCTACAGGAAATCTCTGGCATTGGCCGAGTGAAGGCAATCGAACTTCAGGCTGTGATTGAGTTTGGACGAAGGATTCATAAAGATGAATTAATGAGTTCTGAACAGATTATGAGCAGCCAGAAATTGGCCCATAAAATTCAACAGGAAATCGGCCATAAGAAACAGGAACACCTGGTTGCCCTCTATTTGAATACGCAGAATGAAATTATTCATCAACAGACCATTTTTATTGGAACGGTGAATCGAAGTATTGCGGAGCCGCGTGAAATCCTGCATTATGCACTAAAGCACATGGCAACCTCTATCATCTTGGCTCACAATCATCCATCTGGTGCCGTATTTCCCAGTAAAAATGATGATGAAGTAACGCAACGAGTTTTAGAGGCCTGTGAAGTGATGGGTTTAACCCTATTGGATCACTTGATTGTATCTGAAGAAAACTATTATAGTTACCGTGAAGAGACAGATTATTTGGTATAAAAAAGAGAGTGGGACAGAAATCAGTAATTCGTTAGAATTCGATTTCGTCGTCCCACCTCCGCACAGTTGAGTAGGGCTGTAAAAGCTGATGAAATCAGCGTAGTAGAGCCCACTCAACCACTGCGTCTTGCTCGACAATCCAAAAATAATTGAGAGGCTAGGACTTTTGTCCCAGCCTCTTTTCTTGTTAATGTATAAGTCTTTATTCTTCATTTTTACGCATGAAATAAAGAAGTGTCTGTAATTCACTAGTAAGGTCGACATATTGGACGACGACATCCTTAGGGACTGTCAGATGCACTGGTGAGAAGCTAAGGATTCCCTTGACCCCAGCGTCTACCAAAAGGCTAGCCACTTCTTGAGCCTTGACGCTTGGAACAGTTAGGATGGCTGTTTGAATGCCTTCTTGTTTGAGCTTTTCTTTGATGGAGGAAATACCGTAAATAGGAATTCCATCCTTACTTTTGGTATTAATCAGTTCATGATCATCTACATCAAACGCCATGACAATTTTCATCTTATTGCGTTCATGGAAGCGATAGTTGAGAAGCGCACTTCCCATATTTCCGATCCCCACAATAGCGACATTGGTAATGGCATTGTCATTTAAGAGATCCGCAAAGAAGTTCATCAGTTTTTTTACGTCATAACCAAATCCCCGTCTTCCTAATTCACCAAAATAAGAGAAATCTCGGCGAACAGTAGCAGAGTCAATCCCAATTGCATCAGCAATTTGCTTGGAATTGGCGCGTTCTATTTTTTCAGAGTTAAAGCGTTTAAAAATGCGGTAGTAGAGCGATAAGCGTTTTGCTGTTGCGCGTGGAATTGGAGTATTTTTATCATGTTTCACAATATCACAACCTTTCCCTCTTATTGTATAGGAAGATTGTGAAAAAATCAACTATCTAGAGCGGTTTTTCAAAAATATTTTTGTCTAAAGAAAAAGCTGATGGCGATAGAGAGTTCCATCAGCATCAGCTTAGTTTTCAGCTTGTTCTACCTTTTTCAAAAAAGCATAGAGTCCATCGACTCGCCCTGTATAGGGGAGCTTTTGACCCTTGTATTCAATGGATACGATTGAGTAAGAGTCAGGCAAGGTTACACAGCCTGAAAAAGCTAGAATACAGGCTGCAAGGTCGGGATAAGTAGTCGTTCGTTCTACTTGGTAAGCATCGATATAAGTTAGGGTTACCATATTAGGCCTCTGTTTTGTTGAAAATTTCTCTTTCGACAAGACTATCCATTAAGAAATAGAATTTTTGTTGGATAATGTCATTTTCTGGATTTTTAAAGATATTAACCAGGCGAAGCCCAGACTTGTCTGTAATATTGATCTTAAAACCTGTCAAATCTTTATTGAAAATGATTTTAAGTAGGAAGCCTTCGCCGCTATTTGGAACGGCCTCGAGCAAACGATTTAACTCGTAATTTCCAACTTTTGTAACAGCGAATGTATTGTCACGTAAGGTATATTTTTTAACATTTGGGTGTAGACTATAGGTATATTTGCAGTCTTTCAATGAAACACTTGTTTCAAAAGCCATATTGTTCTCCTATGATAAAATTTCTTTAAGTTTTGAGAGGAAGTCTTGAACCTCCTCTACGGTATTGAGTTCTGAAAAACTAATTCGAAGGGATTCTTTTAGGCGTGAGCTATCTTTTCCATAGAGTGCCTCAAGGACATGGCTGGGTTGAACTGTACCAGCGGTACAAGCAGAACCTGTAGAGACAGAAATTCCAGCAAGATCGAGTCGCATCAATAAAACGTCATTTTGGACACCCGGAAAGCCAAGATTCCAAACAAATGGAAGATGATCGTCATTCGCATTTACGTAGTAGTCGTAGTCTGTTAAACCATTAACTAGTTCTTGGCCAAGTTTTTGAACCTGGTTGAAATTTTCTTCTTGGTGAAGTGTAGCTTGCTGAAGCGCGGTTGCCATCCCGACAATAGAAATGAGATTTTCCGTGCTGGCTCTCATCTTACTTTCCTGATCCCCACCATGGATGAGATTATCAAAATCTGGGACGGCTGCATAAAGGAAGCCGACTCCCTTTGGTCCGTGGAATTTGTGGGCAGAAGCACTGAGAAAATCAATTCCCAACTCTTCGGGATAGACAGGGACCTTTCCGATTGCTTGGACCGCATCAACGTGAAAGGCAGATGGATGATCTTTTAAGAGTTCTCCGATTTCTTTAATCGGTAGAAGATCGCCTGTCTCGTTATTGGCAAACATGGTAGAGACAAGAATGGTATCCGGTCTAAGAGCCGCCTTGATATCAATAGCCTGAATGCGTCCATCTCTTGGTTGGACGATCGTCACTTCAAATCCGAAACGTTCTACAAGATATTCGATGGGTTCAAGAACCGCATGGTGTTCCAAAGCGGTCGTAATGATGTGTTTGCCATCTGTTTGGTGTTTCAAGCAGTAGCCTTTTATAACAGTATTATTACTTTCTGATCCACCTGAGGTGAAAAAAATCCGATTTGGAAGAGTATGGAGGGACTGAGCAATCTGCTCGCGAGACTCTCGAAGGAGTTTACTAGCCATCCGTCCATGAGCATGAAGGCTCGATGGATTTCCAAAAGTGGTCTTCATAGTTTCAGACATTTTATCAATGACTTCAGGTAGAAGGGGAGTTGTTGCGGCATTATCAAAATATATCACATTAAGACCTTATTTCTTGTGGTAGGCAAATAGAGGACTAACAGGTTTTCTTTCTTGAATGCGAACAATAGCTTCAGCGATCAGTTCGCTAGCTGTCAGATAGTTAATATTTTTTGGAGTTGGTCCATTTGGAGCAACAGAATCAGTTACCAAGATTTCTTTGATTGGAGCTTGGTCTAATAACTCGACAGCTCCTTTCACAAATAAACCATGGCTTGAAACAGCATAAATTTCAGTAGCACCTTCGCGTTCGACGATTTTCGCAGCTTCTGAGAATGTCTTACCGGTATTGAGGATATCGTCAATCAAGATTGCTTTCTTATCTTTGACATCCCCGATAATATAGCCATAATCACGGTTTGCATCATCTTGTTCGTAATCAATGATGGCAATCGGTGCATCAAGATATTCCGCTAAACTACGAGCCCGTTTGACACCTGAGTTTTTAGGACTGACGACTACAACATCAGGACCAGTTAGACCTTTATTAATGTAGTGTTCTGCAAAGAGTGGAATGGTAAAGAGGTTATCCACGGCAATATCGAAGAAACCTTGGACCTGAACAGCGTGGAGATCCAGTGTGACGACGCGATCCACCCCAGCTTTGACCAACATATTTGCGACGAGCTTAGCAGTGATTGGTTCGCGAGGAGCAGCTGTCCGGTCTTGGCGAGCATAACCGAAGTAAGGCATGACCACATTGACAGTATTTGCGCTGGCCCGTTGGCAAGCATCTACCATAATTAAGAGTTCCATCAAGTGATTGTTGACAGGGAAACTGGTTGATTGAATGATATAAATATCATATCCACGAACACTTTCCTCAATATTGACTTGGATTTCACCATCTGAGAATTGACGGGATGAAATTTTCCCAAGTGGAACCCCAGCGTGATCCGCAATCTTTTGCGCAATCTCTGGATTTGAATTGAGAGAGAAGAGCTTCATATTTTTTTTATCTGACATGTGATTCCAACCTCATTTAGATTTTTGATCTTAGCACTATTTTAGCAAAAATTTGCGATAATTTCAGCTATTTTACAATCTTTCCGCCAATCTGGCGATTTTATTTTTAGCAGCTTTGTAGACGATTCCATGCTCTTTGATGAACTGATGGAAATTTTCTTCCTGCTCAGCAGTTTCGACCTCGATTTCTAATTCATAATCTTCAGTGTCTAGATAGAGACTGTGGTCTAGTGCCACCAATCCTGCAGCTGTTTCTTTTTCGAAGCGTTCTGTTGTAAGGCTTCCCCAGACAGCGAGTTGTTCAACGGGGATTTCTTTAGAGATCAAGAGGTTTTTGATTTCTCCGTCAGGAAACTGTTGGTGTTGAAGGATCGCCTCGGTTTCTTCTGGGCTGAGGTTCTGATTGTACTCGAAATGGCCAACTGCTTCAGGGACCTTGAGAGTCAATTCAGCCTGATCTGTGAAAGTACGCACCCGCAGGGCCATTTTTTCCTTACGCATGAGCTGGTCGGGTGTATCGATATAGTGATTGGTTTGGACAACCAATTCTGTATCAGCAAAAAGTGGAAGGAGGGATTGGTATTCCTCCTTGTCTAGCAAGGTTTTGTATTCAATTTCTAAATGGTTCATTTTGTAGTCCTTTGCTTTTTTTTGAAAGCGATTCATGATATAATAGGAGATGTGTTTATTGTATACAAAAATGGTTCAGATTACAAGGTGGTAGGATGGCAATTGATTGGGAAAACTTCTTAGATCCGTATATCCAAGCAGTTGGGGAATTAAAAATCAAACTGCGTGGGATTCGTAAGCAATATCGTAAGCAACAAAAGCATTCTCCAATCGAGTTTGTCACAGGTCGTGTTAAGCCGATTGAGAGTATCCGCGAAAAGATGATCCGAAGAAATATTTCTGAAGAAAATTTGGCTCAGGATATGCAAGATATTGCTGGTCTTCGTATCATGGTCCAGTTCGTAGATGACGTCGAAGAGATCCTAGAGGTTCTGAGACAACGGCAGGATATGCGCGTGGTCCAAGAGCGAGACTACATCCGCCACAAGAAATCAAGTGGCTACCGGAGTTACCACGTCGTGGTCGAGTATCCGGTCGATACTATTGATGGAAATGAAACGATCTTAGCAGAGATTCAAATTCGGACCTTGTCCATGAATTTTTGGGCAACCATTGAACACTCGCTCAATTATAAATATAAAGGAGACTTTCCAGACGAGATCAAAAAACGCTTAGAGACGACAGCAAACCTGGCCTATCTCTTGGATGAAGAGATGGGGGCAATTCGGGATGCGATTCAGGAGGCTCAAGCCCTGTTTGATCCACTTCATCGTAAGTTAAATGATGGCGTTGGAAATAGTGATGACACAGATGAAGACTACAGGTAAAAAAGTATCCATTATTCGCAATCGCAAGCGTCAAAGTGAAGAGGTTTTTCAGCAATTGCGCTATAAGCTTCGGAAAAATAATTTTATTTTGACGGAGAAGCACCCGGATATTGTGATTTCAATTGGTGGCGATGGGATGTTGCTATCGGCCTTTCACAAGTATGAACACCAGTTGGATCGGGTGCGATTTGTTGGCGTCCATACCGGACACTTAGGATTCTATACAGATTACTTAGACAGTGAAATCGATAAGCTGGTTGAAAATTTAAAATATGATACAGGTGCCAAGATTTCTTACCCCATTTTGAATGTCAAGATCACTTTCGACAATGGGGAAACCCGTACTATGAGAGCGTTGAACGAAGCAACGATTAAGAGAAGCGACCGGACTATGGTTGCCGATCTCACGATTAATGGAGTGGATTTTGAGCGCTTCAGAGGAGACGGGATTACCGTTTCGACTCCGACAGGAAGTACGGCTTACAACAAATCCTTGGGAGGAGCAGTCCTTCACCCGACTATTGAGGCGTTGCAGATCGCTGAGATTGCTAGTCTCAACAATCGTGTCTATCGTACCTTGGGTTCTTCTGTCATTGTCCCTAAAAAGGATAAGATCGAGATTACACCGACGAGACCTGGCTTCCACATTATCTCTGTCGACAATTCAACCTATTCTTACCGTAATATTGCAAAGGTAGAATATCAGATTGACAACCATAAGATTAATTTTGTGGCAAGTTCCAGTCACACCAGCTTCTGGAATCGGGTCAAGGATGCCTTTATCGGAGATGATAGAGAATGAGATTTGAATTCATTGTCGATGAGCATGTCAAGGTCAAGACCTTCCTGAAAAAGCACGAGGTTTCTAAGGGTCTCTTAGCAAAGATTAAGTTTCGTGGTGGCCAGATCCTTGTCAATGGACGTCCGGAGAATGCAATTTATTTGTTGGATATTGGGGATCGCTTGGTCATTGATATTCCAGCAGAAGAAGGGTTCGAAACCCTAAAACCCATGGATCGGCCTTTGGATATTTTGTTTGAAGATGATCATTTTTTGGTCTTAAACAAACCCTTTGGGATTGCTTCTATTCCAAGTGCGATTCATTCCAATACCTTAGCCAATTTTGTAAAAGGCTACTATGTGAAGCAGGGCTACGAGAACCAGCAGGTTCACATTGTCACTCGCCTGGACAAGGATACTAGTGGCGTCATGCTTTTTGCCAAACATGGCTATGCCCATGCCCGCTTGGATAAGCAATTGCAGTCTAAAAAGATTCAGAAACGCTATTATGCCTTGGTCAAGGGATCTGGGAAGCTTGATCCTGTCGGAGAGATTATTGCTCCGATTGCGCGTGATGAAGATTCAATTATCACCCGAAAGGTAGCTAAAGGTGGCAAGTATGCTCATACAAGCTACCAGGTTGTTCAATCTTTTGGTGATATTCACCTAGTGGATATTCAGTTACACACAGGTCGAACCCACCAGATCCGCGTTCATTTTTCCCATATTGGTTTTCCGCTCTTGGGAGATGATCTCTATGGCGGAAGTTTAGAAGACGGCATTGAGCGCCAAGCCCTTCATTGTCATCGTCTATCCTATTATCATCCATTTCTAGAGGAAGAATTGGTCATAGAAAGTCCACTGCCTCCAGATTTCCAAGCTGTATTAACACAGCTTCAAACTAGTTATTAATTATTAAAAGGAGTAAAACTCATGGAAGTTTTCGAAAATCTCAAAGCCAACCTCGTTGGTAAGAATGCACGTATTGTATTACCAGAAGGTGAAGAACCTCGTATCCTCCAAGCGACAAAACGCATTGTGAACGAGACAGAAGTAACCCCTGTCTTGCTTGGTAATCCAGATAAAATTCGGATTTATCTTGAAATCGAAGGGGTTTTGGATGGATATGAAGTCATCGATCCTCATTCTTATCCAGGTTTTGAAGAAATGGTAGCTTCCTTAGTAGAACGTCGTAAGGGCAAAATGACAGAAGAAGAAGCGCGTCAAGTTTTGAAAGACGACGTTAACTATTTTGGTGTCATGTTGGTGCACATGGGAATTGTTGATGGGATGGTTTCTGGTGCGATTCACTCAACAGCCGCAACTGTTCGTCCGGCCTTGCAAATTATCAAAACTCGTCCAAATGTAAAACGTACTTCAGGGGCTTTCCTTATGGTTCGTGGATCTGAACGCTACTTGTTCGGGGACTGTGCCATCAACATCAATCCAGATGCTGAAGGATTAGCCGAAATTGCCATCAACTCAGCTATCACAGCCAAGATGTTTGGAATTGATCCAAAAATTGCTATGTTGAGCTATTCAACAAAAGGATCTGGTTTCGGTGAAAGTGTTGATAAGGTTGTTGAAGCGACTAAGCTTGCTCATGAACTTCGTCCAGACCTTGAAATTGACGGGGAATTGCAATTTGACGCAGCTTTTGTCCCTGCAACTGCAGCCTTGAAGGCTCCAGGAAGCAAGGTGGCAGGTCAAGCTAATGTCTTTATCTTCCCTGGTATTGAAGCAGGTAACATTGGATACAAGATGGCTGAACGTCTTGGTGGCTTTGCAGCAGTAGGTCCTGTCTTGCAAGGATTGAATAAACCAGTCAACGACCTCTCTCGTGGATGTAATGCAGATGACGTTTACAAATTAACCTTGATTACAGCAGCTCAAGCTGTGGAACAATAAGAAATGCATTTAGAGAGTGGGACAGAAATCGGTAATTCGTTAGAATTCGATTTCGTCGTCCCACCTCCGCACAGTTGAGTAGGGCCGTAAAAGCTGATGAAATCAGCGTAGTAGAGCCCACTCAACCACTGCGTCTTGCTCGACAATCCAAAAATAATTGAGAGGCTAGGACTTTTGTCCCAGCCTCTTTTTCTTTATAAAATCAGAATTTCTATACTCTAACTCATTCTGTGGTATACTAGGAATATGTTAGATGTAAAAGATTACGGGATTACCATGTGGGAGGAGGAAAAAATTGCTTCCTTCCGAGAAAAGTTATTAGCCTGGTATGATGCCCATAAACGGGATCTTCCCTGGAGAAGGACCCAGGATCCTTATAAAATTTGGATCTCAGAAATTATGCTCCAGCAGACACGTGTCGATACGGTGATTCCTTATTATGAACGTTTTTTAGACTGGTTTCCGACGGTCGCTGATTTGGCTCAAGCCCCTGAAGAAAAACTCTTAAAAGCTTGGGAAGGCTTGGGGTATTACTCACGTGTCCGCAATATGCAGAAAGCTGCCCAGCAGATAATGGAAAATCACGGAGGAGTGTTTCCATCAAGTTATGAGGAAATATCTAAACTCAAGGGAATTGGGCCTTATACAGCTGGTGCCATTGCTAGTATTGCCTTTGGATTACCAGAGCCAGCAGTGGATGGCAATGTCATGCGTGTTCTAGCTCGCTTGTTTGAGGTGGACTACGATATCGGAGTTCCAACCAATCGCAAGATTTTTCAAGCCATGATGGAAATCTTGATCGATCCGGCCCAGCCGGGTGATTTCAATCAGGCCTTGATGGATTTGGGCTCCGATATTGAGTCCCCAGTCAATCCACGTCCGGAAGAGAGTCCTGTTAAGGAATTTAGTGCGGCCTACCAACATGGGACCATGGATCGTTATCCCATTAAGGCTCCCAAGAAGAAACCGGTACCTGTCTATCTCACAGCCTTTATTATCAAGGATAGTCAAGGCCGCTATTTGTTGGAGAAAAATGAGCGAGAAGGACTCTTGTCAGGTTTCTGGCATTTCCCCTTGATCGAAGTGGATAGCCTATCTGAGAACCTAGGCCAATTATCTCTATTGGATGGGAAGGGGGAAGCAGAGAGTAACCCAGAAATTATTTCTTTTGAACAGGACTATGACTTGGCCATTGATTGGCAGGACAGATCGTATCCTATCGTTCAGCATATCTTTTCGCATCGCAAATGGCAGGTTCAGATCCGATTCGGCCTGGTAAAAGAAGGAGTGCAGCCAGCAAGTGAATCGACTGTTTGGTTAACACCAGAAGAATTTTCGGACTATCCTTTTGCTAAACCTCAGCAGAAGATTTGGACGACGTTTACGGAAAACGAAAAATGAGAGTGGGACAGAAATCGGTAATTCGTTAGAATTCGATTTCGTTGTCCCACCTCCGCACAGTTGAGTAGGGCTGTAAAAGCTGATGAAATCAGCGTAGTAGAGCCCACTCAACCACTGCGTCTTGCTCGACAATCCAAAGACAATTGAGAGGCTAGGACTTTTGTCCCAGCCTCATTTTTTTTTATAGATGAGCGAATGCTTTGATTTCTTCTTCAGACATGGATGAGTCGCAACGAACAGTGACTTCACCAGATTCGACATGTAAAAATCCTGGGACAGTTGGGATGCTGTAGGTTGAGCGGAAGCTTTGTAACGCGTCTAGCTGACTTGGTTCTTCGCTATTGATAAAATAGATATGAGCTTTTGTTTCAGCTACGACAGTTGCTAATTTAGCAGCGAACTTCCGGCAGTAAGGACAAGTCTTGCGTCCGATAAAGAAGGTCGCTGTTTCTTTTTGATTGATCGCTTCTTGCGCACACGCGACAGTTGTGACTTCAAGATCTTTAATATCTTCTAAAAATTGTTCCATGAGATTACCTCGCTTTCTTCTATGTCTAGTATGCCATATTTTCTATAAAATCGCTGGTATTTGCTACGAAAAAAAGAGAGAGTGGGACAGAAATCGGTAATTCGTTAGAATTCGATTTCGTCGTCCCACCTCCGCACAGTTGAGTAGGGCTGTAAAAGCTGATAAAATCAGCGTAGTAGAGTCCACTCAACCACTGCGTCTTGCTCGACAATCCAAAAATAATTGAGAGGCTAGGACTTTTGTCCCAGCCTCGTGTTTTAGCCTACAAAAGCATTGATTTCTGCTTCGATATTTGCAATTTTTTCTTTAGCATCTGCTTCAGATTCACCAACTGTAGCGATGTAGAATTTGATTTTTGGTTCTGTACCTGAAGGACGAACGGCAAACCATGAATCATCAGCCAATATGTATTTAAGAACGTTGCTTGGAGGAGTTGTCAATTTTTCAACGCCGTCAGCAGTAGTAGCTGTTTGTTCCAAGAAGTCTTCTGTCTTAGCAATGTCTGTATTGTTAAATTGTTTAGGAGCATTACCACGGAATTTATCCATGATTTTCTTGATTTCAGCAGCTCCATCCACACCTGAAAGGGTAACAGAGATGGTTTTTTCTGCGAAGTAACCGTATTGTTTGTAGATTTCTTCGATACCATCTGCCAAAGTCATACCACGTGAGCGGTAGTAAGCTGCGATCTCAGCAACGATAAGAACGGCTTGGATAGCGTCTTTGTCACGTACGAATGGTTTGATGAGGTAACCGAAGCTTTCTTCGAAACCAAGCATGTAAGTATGGTTGTGTTGTGTTTCAAATTCATGGATTTTTTCACCGATAAATTTGAAACCAGTCAAGACGTTAAACATTGTTGCGCCGTAGCTTTCTGCAATCTTAGTCACCAACTCAGTTGATACGATTGATTTACAGAGGGCAGCATTGGCAGGAAGGGTACCAGCTGTTTTGTGAGCTTCAAGAATGTATTTAGCAATGATCGCTCCGATTTGGTTACCAGAAAGGTTGAGGTAAGAACCATCTGGTTGGCGGATTTCAACACCAAGGCGGTCAGCATCTGGGTCAGTTGCAACCAATACATCAGCGTCTACTTTGCGGCCAAGTTCTTCAGCAAGAGCAAAGGCAGCTTGGTTTTCAGGGTTTGGAGATTTAACAGTTGAGAAGTCAGCGTCTGGAACAGCTTGAGCTTCAACAACTTGAACAGCTTCAAATCCAGCTTGGGCAAGAGCACGACGAGCCAACATTTCACCAGTACCATGAAGTGGAGTGTAGACAATCTTCATGTCGCGACCGTATTCATTGATCAAGTCTTGGTTGATGTTAACGCCTTTCACTTCTTTCAAGTATTCAGCGTCAACATTTTCACCAATAACTTCAATCAAGCCGTTAGCTTTGCTTTCTTCAAGGTCAGCTAATTGTACAGTGAAAGGATTTTCGATAGCACGGATGTAATCTGTCAATGCATCAGCATCTGCTGGAGGCATTTGTCCACCGTCTTCACCGTATACCTTGTATCCGTTAAATGGAGCAGGGTTGTGGCTAGCGGTTACCATGATCCCAGCAAATGTGTGAAGATGACGAACAGCAAATGACAATTCCGGTGTTGGACGTAGGCTTTCAAATACATAAGATTTGATTCCGTGTGCAGCTAAAACTTGAGCAGATTCAAAAGCAAACTCTGGAGAGAAGTGACGGCTGTCGTAGGCGATCGCAACGCCGCGTTTCTTCGCTTCCTCACCTTTTGAGTCGATCAATTGGGCCAACCCTTCAGTTGCTTGGCGAACAACATAGATATTAATACGGTTAGTACCAGCACCGATTAATCCACGCATACCAGCTGTACCGAATTCTAGGTTGGTATAGAAGGCATCTTCTTTTGTTTTTTCATCCATTGCGACCAACTCATCACGAAGGTAAGCTGGTAATTCAGCAAAGTCGAGCCATTTTTGGTAGTTTTCTTGATAGGTCATGCAAGCGTCTCCTTTTTGCTTATAATTTAATCGCTTACATTATAGCAAATTTTTTCAGAAAACTCTAGCGATAATTGTAAATCTTTTCAAAAAAATAGAGCTAATTCACCATCAAAAAAAGCCAAGATAAATTGGTCTTGGCTTGAAAGGTTATTTTAATTTTTCAAGAGATGGAACGACTGCACTGGTAATGAGTACTGTCGCAATGACTTCGATGAGAGAGTTGGTAGATACAATCAAGGCTAGGAAATGTTGAATCCCACCACCGAAGCTATTTCCAAAGAAGAAATAAATCCCACTTAGAACGAAAATAGTATTGGTCATAGAGCCGACAATTCCAGCGATCACAAGTCCTGTACGATTGCGAATCCAACGATAGACGAAGTAAGGGGTTACCCCGATGAGAATCCGAGGGACTATGGCAATGATAAGGGAGTAGAGATTCCCGTGAGGAACAAAGGGACTAAAGAGATAGCTGGCTGGTGTTATAATCAGGGTATTCATGGTGAGGCTAAAGAGTCCCATGAGGAGTCCTAAGATAGCTCCAATCCGTGGACCGTATATGATAGAGGCGATCACGACAGGAATATGAACCAAGGTTGGTTGAATTCCTGATGGAACAAATTGCAGAATGAAAGATGTCACAAAGTGAATGGTAATCATCACTGCAAAAAAGATGGCAATTCGTGAAATAGAAGATGACTTTCTCATAAACAATTCTCCTTAACAGCTTCAACAATAGATTCTACAGTCGCTAGAGCTCCAGAACCTTTGTCCCCGCAAGCAAGAATAGCATCACGAGGTTGGATAATCTGGTAACCATAGTCTTGTAAGAGTTTTAGATTTCGTTGGGTAGCGGGATGTTCTAACATTTTTGTATTCATAGCAGGGGCCAGTAATTTTTTAGTCCTTTGAGGCAAGGCTAGAGCTGTGCTTGTGACCATATTATCTGCCAGTCCAATAGCCAATTTAGCAATGGTATTGGCACTGGCTGGCGCTACAAGAAAGAGGTCAGTTTCTTTCCCAAGGTCGATGTGCTCGATCCGCTGTGGATCGTCTTCCATCATAACATCTAGCCCGACTTGATTCTTTGAAAGAACTTGCAAGGTTAAAGGGGTGATAAATTTTTGGGCTGAAGGAGTCATGAGGACTTTCACTTCAAAGCCCAATTTGGTTAGTTGGCTGGTAATATCAGCCGCTTTATAGGCAGAAATACTACCGGTAACCGCTAAAGTAATGTGTGTCATATGTTCCTTTTTATTTGATATAACGTAGGATAGCCTCTGCGATTTCTGTTTTCGTAGAAGCTTCTAGGATGTGATCATCTGTCACTAGATAGGCTTGATGCTGACCGTTCTGAATCTTGGTCAGATCATTGGCAACGATCATGCTGGCATGATTTTTAACCAGGCTTTCACGCGCTACCTGGATCAACTCTTCAGAAGAAACGTCGACTAATAGCTTAAAGCCGATTAGTTGAATAGCAGGGTTCCATTCTTTGACAAGCGAGATAATCTTGGGATTTTTCTTTAGAAAGAGTACTTGGTATTCTTCTTTGGAAGAAATTTTCGCTTCCTGATTTTCACGATGGATAAAGCTATGAAGGTCTTGAGCCTTCTCAACTTCCTCAAGGCCTGTCATGTAAACAGGTGTGTAGTCTGAAACAGCCATAGCGTGAATCAAAACCTGATGATGAGGGACTTCCGTTTTCATTTGTGCGACTAATTCTTCGACATTCTGGATCAATAGAAGACGAAGCTGTGGGTGAGGATCGGGTTTAAGCGCGGTTGGCGTTGTGATCAAGGTCACCTGATGTCCCTTTGCAAGAGCCATTTCTGCAAGAATTTTCCCTAGGCTCCCGGTGGAATGATTGGTGATCGAACGAACACTATCAATGGCTTCGCTGGTTCCGCCTGATGTAATTAAAATATGCATATGCTTATTTTACACAAAAAAGATACGTAAGTAAAGTTCTGAAGCTATTAGGATTAGCTATGTGTAGCCATAAAATTTAGATAAAAAACGAACGTTCGATTCAAAAGGTTGAAAAACCATGTTATTTTCGCGAATTTTAGGTATAATAGATCTATCAAATATAAAGGAGTCCCTTATGAAAACAGATATCGAAATTGCTCAAAGCATTGAACTCCAACCGATTGTGGACGTTGTGAAGAAAATTGGTTTGGTAGACGATGATCTTGAATTGTATGGAAAATACAAGGCGAAATTGAGCTTTGATAAGATTCGTGAAGTTGAGAAAAATCCAGTAGGAAAACTTATCTTAGTCACTGCGATCAACCCAACTCCAGCTGGAGAAGGGAAATCAACCATCACCATTGGTCTAGCAGATGCTTTGAATAAAATCGGTAAGAAAACCATGATTGCTATTCGCGAACCTTCTTTAGGTCCGGTTATGGGGATTAAAGGTGGTGCTGCTGGTGGTGGCTATGCCCAAGTTCTACCGATGGAAGACATCAACCTTCATTTCACAGGGGATATGCATGCGATCACAACGGCTAATAACGCCCTCTCAGCATTGATTGATAATCATTTGCATCAAGGAAATGAGCTAGGTATTGACCAACGTCGGATTATCTGGAAACGGGTAGTGGACTTGAATGACCGCGCTCTTCGTCATGTCTCTGTCGGTCTTGGCGGTCCTTTAAATGGGATTCCGCGTGAAGACGGTTTTGATATTACCGTTGCTTCTGAGATCATGGCCATCCTTTGCCTGGCGACAGATATTGAAGATTTGAAACGTCGTTTGGCCAACATCGTGATTGGTTACCGTTATGATCGTAGCCCGGTTTATGTCCGTGATTTGGAAGTGGAAGGGGCTCTTGCCTTGATCCTCAAAGATGCGATCAAGCCAAACTTGGTTCAAACCATCTATGGAACACCTGCCTTTGTCCACGGTGGTCCATTTGCCAATATCGCCCATGGATGTAACTCTGTGTTAGCAACGACGACAGCTCTTCATTTAGCAGACTATACGATTACAGAAGCAGGTTTTGGGGCTGACCTTGGCGCTGAAAAATTCCTCGATATTAAAACTCCAAACTTGCCTACATCACCAGATGCGGTTGTGATCGTAGCAACTCTCCGTGCTCTCAAGATGAACGGTGGAGTGACCAAGGATGCTTTGACTGAAGAAAATGTAGAGGCTGTTCGTGCTGGTTTTGCCAACTTGAAACGTCACGTTGAAAATATCCGTAAGTTTGGCATTCCTGCAGTGGTTGCCATCAATGAATTTATCACTGATACAGAAGCAGAAATTGCTGCTTTGAAAGAATTGTGTGCTGAAATTGATGTTCCAGTTGAGCTTGCGAGTGTATGGGCGAATGGTGCGGACGGTGGAGTTGACCTTGCTGAAACCTTGGTTAAGACCATCGAAACAAGTTCAGCTAACTACACACGCTTGTATGATAACAACCTTTCTGTTGAAGAAAAAATTGAAAAGATTGTTACAGAGATTTACCGCGGTACGAAGGTGAATTTTGAGAAGAAAGCCAAGACACAAATTGCTCAAATCGTGAAAAATGGTTGGGATAAGTTGCCAATCTGTATGGCCAAAACACAATATAGCTTCTCCGATAATCCAAACGCCTTGGGAGCTCCTGAAAACTTTGAAATTACTATTCGTGAAGTGGTTCCAAAATTGGGAGCAGGCTTTATTGTCGCTTTGACTGGGGATGTGATGACCATGCCTGGTCTACCAAAACGTCCAGCTGCTTTAAATATGGATGTGGCTGCTGATGGAACAGCGATCGGCTTGTTCTAATTAGACGCCTGATGACAAAAAATAACTTCTGTTCAAATGAGCAGAAGTTGTTTTATTATGTACTCGTCAAATGTTATGATGCAAGAAGCTGATGACTGGCTTTGTGGTAGGTAAACCAAAGTTGAAGGGTCATTGGAACCCAAATGAGAGGCTCGCAAAGAATGACTCCTATATAGCCTGTATAGGGAATAATCAGGAGAACAAAGAGAATTTTTCCTGTTAACTCTATAAAGCTAGAAATCAAAGGGGTCAATTTTCGGCCGATACCTTGGAGGGAATTCCCTAAAATCAAGAGGCATCCTAAAACTGGATAGAAGAAAGAGCTGATCTGCAGATAAAGACTGGCATTTGCGATCAAGTTAGGATCGCTAGATCCAGATATGAGGCTTGTAAAGAAGGGGCTTGTAAAGAAGAGGAAAACTGCAACAAAAATGGACCAAATAAGAGAGAGGAGACAAGCTTGTTTAACGCCTTTTTGAATGCGTCGGAATTGTTTAGCACCAAAGTTTTGCGAGGTAAAGGTCGTCATACTTGTAGAAATAGCGGCCATTGGCAGAAGGGCAAAGGACATGATCCGGCGGGCTGAGATTTGAGCACTAATGATGGTCATTCCAAGCTTGTTGATAGCTGATTGTAAGATGACGGTTCCAATAGAGACAATCGAAGACATGAGACCCATTGTCAGTCCTTGGCTAATCAAATCCTGATACAGCCTTTGATCCCAGACAAAATCTTTTCGACTTGGTAAAAGAAAAGGGACCTTTTTGCGGATATAAAAGAAACAAAGAAGTGCGGAGAAGCTTTGAGCAATAATAGTCGCAATTCCAGCAGATTGGACTCCGAGATGTAGTTGGGTAATAAAATATAGATCGAGAAGAATATTGAGAATGGCAGCGATAATCAGGAAGTAGAGTGCCGCTAAGCTATCGCCAACCGCTCTCAGAAGTCCGGCGCAAAGATTATAGGCAAAGGTCACTGCCACACCATTAACAATGGTGGAAATATATAGATAGGACTGAGCTACAATAGCTGATGGGGTCCCTAAAAACTGGAGCAGTGGATAAAGTCCGACAGCACCAATGAAGATCACGAGGAGACTGAGGATGCCACCAATAACAGTAGTTGCTGCAACTGATTTTCGTAATTGGTCTTCGTTTTTGGCTCCATAATTTCTCGCAATAATAATGCCCATTCCATTTCCAACACCGACAGCAAAACCAACGATCAAATCAAAAATAGCAGAGGTTGCTCCAACGGCAGCCAATGATTTTTGACCTAGAAAACGCCCCACAATCATAACATCCGAGGTATTGTAGAGTTGTTGAAAGATATTGGACAAAAGAATAGGAAAGGCAAAACTTAAAAGAGCGGGTAAAATAGGACCATCTATGAGGTCCACACGTTGAATTCTTTTCATAGTGCCATTATACCAACTTCAGTAACCGGCGACAAGCATCGATGGTTGAATCCCCTTACATTTTTTGATATAATCGTGTCAGAAAAGGAGGCCTTATGAGCTTAACGAGCCAATTAATCACTGAAACGTTTCCAGATCTGGATAAGGTCGAAAGGCTGAATATCGAAGCATTTCCAGAAGAAGAGCGTGTTCCTTTGTCAGAATTTTTACGCTATACGGACAATGACGATGCCAATTTCTTTGCTTTTTATAACGAGGAAGAATTTGTCGGATTTGCTTTTTCAATCTATAATCAGAAAGCTTTTTATGTCAGTTTTTTTGCCATTATGCCACATTTAAGAAGCCACGGATATGGTCAAGAAATCATTGAAAAATTGGTGGAATTTTACCAAAGGACCATGATTCTTGAAGTGGAACGTTTAGATGAAGAATGCGACAATATAGAGCAACGTCAGTCTCGGATGGATTTCTATAAGCGAAATGGATTTAAAACTGCTAATGCCTTTTTAGAATACGATGATCTGAGTTTTGAGATTCTCTATCGAGGCGATCAATTTGATGAAGAGGCTTATCGGGACATCTTCCATAAACTGCAGGCAGAGAATTACTTTGATTTCCGTATTGAATACCGACGCTTTAGTGATCATTAGACATGATTTAAAAAAGTTCTCAGCTAATTTGCAGAGAACTTTTTTGGTTAGTAAATAAAGAAATAGTTCACGATACTCATGACTTGTGAAAAGAACCAAGGCAGAAACAGAAAAGCTAAGAAAGCAGCATGCCATTTCCAATAGAGAGAAACTAGCCCAACCGTCTCTCGGATCCAAGCCGATGGGAGATAATAAAAAGCTGTTTTTGAACCGACACTGCGTCCAGGGATTTTTAATTGTCTCATAAAGATACCAGCCCGAAGAGCGTGAAAAGAATTGGTCACGACTAAAACATATTTTCCTAGTCCCTGTTCTTGAAGGATAGCCTTACTAAAAGTCAAGTTTTCAAAAGTAGTACGTGAGCGATTCTCGATCAAAATGTCTTCCTGTGGTACCCCCTGTTCCATCAGGTAGTTTGCCATAGCAGCAGCTTCAGAAGTCAATTCGTCTGCTCCTTGTCCACCAGAAACAATCAGTTTTGGTCGTCCCTCGAACTGCTCATAGATAGCCTTTCCTTTAGTGAGACGCTGGGCCAAAAGTGGTGGTACTTTATCCCCAATTAGACCGGAGCCAAGGACAATGATAGCATCCGGCTCTTTACGAACGGGGAAGTAATTGCAAAAAGTCCCATATAAAACATAAGAAAGATAAAGAAAAGTAGAGTAAAAGAGAGCAAAGTCTGTTGGATAAATCAAGAGATCTTTTCCTGGGAAATCAGGAAGAAAATGAAGCGCCAAGGTGCCGATAATAAAAATCCCATATAGGAGTGAGAGGAGGTTAGACAACCTTTTACCTTCAAAAGACATCATTTGACGGCCGTTAAAAAGAAGAAAAACAGTTGAGAAAATAATGCTGAGTAAAACAAGGATAGCAAGTACTGAAAAGATAATGATGGCAACTTTTTGGTTAAACCAGAGCTCCGTACGAACAACTAGTAGAAGGGCAGAAATTAGGAGGAAAAGTCCGAAACTTATTGAAAAGAGATAAGCATTGATCAGTCGTCTGCGGTCGTTTATAAAGAAAAATAAAAAAATGGTAGCTGGAACCAACCAGAATAGATAGAAAAACATGATGACTCCTAAATATAGTAGTAGTTCAATTGTAACACACTTGGCTAAAATGTGCTTATGAACTCCACAATCGTTCAATGTTATTAAAAGCCTTAACTGCCAATTGAGAAAAACAATAGATTCAGAAAAAAAGAATTGCCGTGGTGGATAAAAGCTGTTATACTAGAAAAGATTGACAAATGAAAAGGAGAACACATGTTACGAAAAGGTTCCTTAACAGGTTTGCTGTTATTTGGTATTTTCTTCGGTGCAGGGAATTTGATCTTTCCACCTGCGCTAGGCGCCCAGTCGGGTAGCCATTTTTGGCCAGCTATTGCTGGATTTGTCTTATCAGGAGTAGGGATTGCAATTATCACCTTGATTATTGGGACACTCAATCCTAAAGGCTATATCCATGAGATTTCTCGTAAAATAGCCCCTTGGTTTGCCATCGTTTATCTGGTAGCCTTGTATCTGTCTATTGGTCCCTTCTTTGCCATTCCAAGAACAGCTACTGTTTCTTACGAAGTTGGAATCGCCCCCTTGTTAGGAAATGCCAATGGAGGACTTGGTCTTTTCATTTTTACCTTGATTTATTTCTGTTTGGCCTATTTGATTGCCTTGTATCCTTCTAAAATCCTAGATAGTATTGGTCGGATTTTAACACCTGTCTTTGCTATCTTGATCGTTGTACTCGTTGTCCTTGGTGCTCTCAAGTACAGCGGAAACGCGCCTCAAGTGGCAACAGAAGACTACCAAGCATCTGCCTTTGGTCAAGGTTTCCTTGAAGGGTATAACACTTTGGATGCTCTTGCTTCAGTAGCCTTTAGCGTCATCGCAGTGACTACTCTTAATCAACTTGGTTTCACCAGCAAAAAAGAATACATTAAAACGATCTGGATTGTTGGTGTCGTTGTAGCTATTGGCTTTAGTATTTTGTATATTGGATTGGGTTATCTTGGAAATCACTTCCCAATTCCAGCAGAAGTGATGGCTTCCGATGCCAATAAGGGTGTTTATGTCCTCTCAGAAGCAACCAAGGCTATCTTCGGCCCAGTTGCTCAAATTTTCCTTGCAGGTATGGTAACGGTGACTTGCTTTACCACAACAGCAGGTTTGATCGTATCGACAGGGGAATTCTTCCATAACACTTTCCCTAAAATTTCTTACAAGGTCTATGCAACTCTTTTTACCTTGATTGGATTCTCCATTGCCAATCTTGGTTTGAGTGCCATTATTGCCTATTCATTGCCTGTCTTGATGATCCTCTATCCAATCACGATTACTATTGTGTTGATTGTGATTGTAAATAAATTTACTCAACTATCAAAACCAGGGATGCAATTGACTATTTTCTTAGTTAGCTTGGTTGCGTTTGGAGACGTTCTGGCAAGTACCTTTAAACTTGCAGGTCTAGCAAACATCATTAAGCACTTGCCGTTTGCTGCCCAATCCCTCCCATGGTTACTACCAGCAGTCGTTGGTATTGTCCTTGCTCTGTTCTTGCCCAATAAACAAAGTGCAGAAGAAGAATAAGATTTACTAGAAACTCTAAAGTTCCCCGCTTTAGAGTTTTTTTATTTTGAAACTAGTAACGAAATGGATTCTTTAAAACCAAAACGTAGCAGAAATTTTTAATTTAAGGAAGGGCATGTTATACTATTTCTAACATATCAATATACGGAGCGTTTTATGAATCAAATCGTTTTCTCTTTCACTGTCTTTCTGGCAGGGATTCTCTCCTTTTTCTCTCCCTGTGTCTTTCCTTTGCTCCCGGTCTACATCGGCGTTTTGCTAGGAAGTGATCAGGAAAAATCCGTTCAGATTTTTGGGAAAAAGATACGCTGGCATGGCATCGTTAAGACCTTGTGTTTTATCGCAGGTATTTCTGTTATTTTCCTTATCATAGGTTTCGGAGCTGGCTTATTGGGGCAGGTTATGTATACCAACTGGTTCCGCTATGTGATGGGAGCGCTGATCATTATCCTTGGTCTTCATCAGATGGAAGTCTTTCATTTTCATTTCCTTGAGAAGCAAAAATCAGTAGATTTTGGAGCCAACAAACAGAAGAATGAGTTGTTTTCAGCCTTTCTTCTTGGTCTTGGCTTTAGTTTTGGTTGGACGCCTTGCATTGGTCCTGTATTAGGATCGGTTCTAGCATTAGCAGCATCCAATGGACAAGATGCCCTCGTGGGTGCTCTCTATCTCTTTATCTATACATTAGGGATGGCCATCCCATTCTTGCTCTTAGCACTGGCATCAGGTCTTGTATTGCCTTATTTCAATCGTCTCAAACCCCATCTCTTGTTGCTGAAGAAAATCGGTGGAGCCATCATCATTATTATGGGGATTCTATTACTCTTGGGACAATTAAATAGCTTGTCTTCAATCTTTTCATAAATCAAATGGAGGTATTATACCTATGAAATTTATCAAATATACATGTTTTTCAATCCTCTCAATCGCTTTACTGTCTGCTTGTTCGATGGAGCAATCAAGTGAGAGTGGTATGAACAATATGAGCAATCAAACCATGACCAACACAACCGCTAGTAAACATCCCTTAGTAGGAAAAGAAGCAAGTGACTTCGAACTAAAAGACATGAAGGGGAACACAGTTAAGCTTTCAGATTATAAAGGAAAAAAGGTTTATTTGAAATTCTGGGCTACCTGGTGTGGTCCTTGTCGTCAAAGCATGCCTGAACTTAATAAATTGGTTGAAGAAAAGGATAGAGATTTTGAGATTCTCACGGTTATGGCACCGGGAATGCAAGGGGAAAAAACAGAAGAAGAGTTCGTCAAATGGTTTGCCCAACAAGACTATCAATCGGTTCCTGTTTTGTATAATCCAGATGGATCTGCCTTTATGAATTATCAAGTTCGTTCGATTCCTACGGAAGTCTTTATCGATAGCCAAGGAAAAATTGGACATGTTCAATTAGGGGCTATCTCAAACGAAGATGCTAAGAAGATTATCAAAGACTTAAAATAAAAAAATGAAGCATAAAGCTTCATTTTTTGTTAGTTGCTTGCACCAGAAGTTGCATCTGCATCTCCGTGACCTCCAGCATCAGAAGCACCAGAAGTTGCATCTGCATCACCATGACCACCAGTAGGAGCAAATGGTCCGCTACCACCTACAAGGCGTTGCCCGGTTGTTTGCAGGTACCAATCTAACCATGGTTTGAAGTTGAAGACAATCTCATTGATACCAGCGTAAGAACCATCTTCATAATACATAGCTTGGTAGTTGTGGGTGTTGATCACGCCTTCAGGAGATCCTGGAACAATGGTTCGAACATATTCTTGGTTTCCGTTGCGAAGAGTGCCGATTACCCATTCAACGTTTTTCATACGTGCTGGTGGAAGGGATCCGTGAACGGTTGACATTCGGCTACCAGATTGAGGTGGCACGCGTTTAGCAAACATGGTATCTGGATCTTGATGAGCATTGTTGTAGTAGAGGAATTGGTTGTTATCATCGGCATATGTCAACTCAAATGGCATGGCCTTCAAGAACATATTAATTTGGTCAACGGTTAGGATACCGTGGTCAAGTTTGACATAAGTATCTCCAGAAACAGCACCTGTAAGTTCAGCTACTTTTTCAACCCAATCTGGATCATCTGGATCGACCTCAGTAACAGTTGTAGCAATTGGATGATTACAATCTAAATCTTCTGGTTCAATTGGTTTTGGTTTTTTCAATTTGGATACAACCTCAACGTATTTCATAAAATTATCCAAGCAGGTTTCGAGGAATTTGACGGTTCCTTCGTTGATGATATTGCCGTCTTCGTCAAAAGCTTCTTTTGCTTTTCCGAGAAGGAATTCATTTCCTGGAAGAGTATAAGCATTGACACCTGGGGCATCAAGAATCTTACGGAGGTGAACTTGCGCACGTGAAGTCCCTTGATCATAGTAGGAAGCACCAACGATCATAACTGGTTTGTTTTCAAATGGATGCACTTCGAAAGATAGCCATTCAAGAACGGACTTGAGAGCAGCAGAGATCGTATGGTTGTGCTCTGGAGTAGCAATGATGACACCATCTGCTCGAGTAATTTTATTGTACAATAGACGCAATTGGAAACTTTCGTCCCATTTTTCATCTTGGTTAAACATTGGAACTTCATCGATTTCAAGGACTTCCAATTCAAATTTAATCTTAAATTGGCGGCGAATGAATTCCAGAAGTTTACGGTTATATGATTGATCGTAATTCGATCCTACAAGTCCAACAAATTTCATTCTATTTTGTCTCCTATCTTACAAGTTTTCCCAGTCAAATTCTTCAGCATCTTTGCGAAGTAATTCTTGGGCGTTGCGCAATTTGTCTGTAATTTTCACAAACACACGGAAATCATTGAAGACGGCATCTAATTTTTGAATAACATCCAAATCTACCAAGTCTCCATTTTGATCAAAGGCTTGTATTGAATGAGATAGCAAGAATTCATCTGGCAAAACATTCGCCTTAATTTCAGGAGCATTTAAAATTTGGCGAAGTTGGAGTTGGGCGCGTGAAGATCCTAAGGTACCGTATGAAGCCCCAGTAATCATGACTGGTTTGTTCAACAATGGGAAGACTCCGTATGAGAGCCAAGCTAGAGCGCTCATCAAGACTGCTGGAATAGAGTGGTCGTATTCTGGAGTTCCAATAATGACTCCATCAGCCTCCTCAATTTTTCCAACAATATCCAAGACAGCGTCAGGCACTTGTTTGTCGGCTGGTTTGTTAAAGACAGGGATATCTTTAATTTCGACCAATTCGATCTCAGCCTTATCAGCAAAATGTTTTTGCATGTATTGAAGCAGTTGACGGTTTGTAGAACGTTTGGAGTTAGTCCCCACAATCGCAATAAGTTTTATCATGGAATTTTCCTTTCTGATAACAGAATTATAAATAAGATTGAAGCCCACTTGTATAGGCGATCTTACCTGATTGTGAAACCAATAAGGTCTCTATACCAGGAAGTGATTCAACAGTGTTGAGGATAGAAGTAGGAGATTCCCCGAACAGGCGGGTAGTCCATATTTCCCCGTCTACGGATCGATCAGATAGGATGGTGATACTAGCTAAGTCTGTCTCAACCGGATAGCCAGTCGCGCTATCAAAGATATGGTGAAACGATTTGCCGTCGACTTCTAAATGACGTTCGTAGATGCCAGAGGTGACAACAGACTTATCCTTGACCGAAAGGACCAGTAAGTGATTTCCTCTTTTTTCGACAGGATTTTGAATACCAATCCGCCAAGGCTGCTGTTTAACGGGGTGTTGACCGACGGTTAGGATATTTCCTCCAAGATCGATCAAGGCGTCCTTGATTCCCTTACCTCTCAGATAGGTAGCAATTAGATCTGCGCTATAGCCTTTTGCTAAAGCTCCCAAGTCGATCTTCATTCCAGGCCGCATCAGAAAGACCGTATGATTTTCTGGGTCTAGTTGTATTTGGTGAGGATCGATCTTGGTCAGGGCTTGATCAATTTCCCCTTTCTGGGGACATCTAGCATCTGAAAATCCAATTCGCCAAGTCTGAACAAGAGGACCAATAGCAATGTTTAAATGGCTGTTTTGAGCTTGACTATGCAAGGTTCCTAATGCAATCAGTTCAAAAAGATCTGGATGAACTTGGACAGGAGTAAGACCAGCTTGGTGATTGACCTTCATGAGTTCAGAACTTGCATCATTAGCACTGAAGCGACGTTCGTAGGAGCGAAGAAGTTCAAAGCAGCGGGCTAAGAGTTCATTCGCTTGTGGGTGACAGATCGAAACAGTGATGGTCGTTCCCATCAAACGTTCGGATCGACTACTTAGGTCCACTAAAAATCTATCCTTTCCTATTTTCACTTATTTATAGTATATCAGAAAGAGACCGTTTTCACAATCCTTTCGGACAAATTATTTGACATTTTTTGAAACATGTGAATTTTGATTTTCTGGAAAATTGAAAAAAAGTTCACAATTTTTGAGCAAAATTATTGTAACCGATATCATTTTTGTGATATACTCAAGAAGTAAATTAAATTAAAGGTAGGATTTATTCTATGAGTAAAATCGTTGTTGTAGGGGCAAACCATGCCGGGACAGCTTGTATCAACACTATGTTAGATAATTTCGGAAATGAAAATGAAATTGTAGTTTTTGACCAAAACTCAAACATTTCATTCCTTGGGTGCGGGATGGCACTTTGGATTGGTGAACAAATCGATGGTCCTGAAGGTCTTTTCTACTCTGACAAAGAAAAATTGGAAGCAAAAGGTGCAAAAGTCTACATGAACTCTCCTGTTCTTTCAATTGACTATGACAACAAAGTGGTAACAGCGGAAGTTGATGGGAAAGAACACAAAGAATCTTACGAAAAATTGATCTTTGCGACTGGATCAACACCAATCATTCCTCCAATTAAAGGAGTTGAAATCGTTCCTGGTAACCGCGAATTCAAAGCAACTCTTGAAAATCTTCAATTCGTTAAATTGTACCAAAACGCTGAAGAAGTGATTGAAAAATTGAAAGACAACAGCAAACACTTGAACCGTATCGCCGTAGTTGGTGGTGGTTACATCGGTGTTGAACTTGCTGAAGCTTTCGAACGTCTTGGTAAAGACGTTGTCTTGGTGGATATCGTAGACACTGTCTTAAACGGCTACTATGACAAAGACTTTACAGACATCATGGCGAAAAACTTGGAAGACCACAACATCCGTTTGGCTCTTGGACAAACTGTTCAAGCAGTTGAAGGAGATGGTAAGGTAGAACGTCTTGTAACTGATAAAGAAACCTTCGATGTAGACATGGTCATCTTGGCTGTTGGTTTCCGT
Organism: Streptococcus parasanguinis; assembly: GCF_047465465.1. GTDB lineage: Bacteria > Bacillota > Bacilli > Lactobacillales > Streptococcaceae > Streptococcus > Streptococcus parasanguinis_AI. The sequence goes on from NZ_JASGZU010000001.1 coordinate 466,519, forward strand.
CCAAATACAGCTCTTGCAGATGGTAAGATTGAACTCTTCCGCAACGGTGCCTTCCTTGTCGATAAGAAACAAGAAACGTCACTTCCAGGTGTCTATGCAGTTGGTGACTGTGCGACTATCTATGACAATGCACGTGGTGAAATGAGCTACATCGCACTTGCATCTAATGCGGTTCGTTCAGGTATTGTTGGTGCCTACAATGCGACCGGTCATGAATTGGAAGGAATCGGTGTTCAAGGTTCTAACGGTATCTCTATCTACGGCCTTCACATGGTTTCAACTGGTTTGACTCTTGAAAAAGCGAAAGCTGCAGGCTTCAATGCCACTGAAACTGGCTTTAACGACCTTCAAAAACCTGAATTTATCAAACACGATAACTATGAAGTTGGTATCAAGATTGTTTATGACAAAGACACTCGTCAAATCCTTGGAGCTCAAATGGTATCACGTGATAGCGCCATCTCAATGGCTATCCACATGTTCTCACTTGCGATTCAAGAACACGTGACGATTGATAAATTGGCTTTGACAGACTTGTTCTTCTTGCCACATTTCAACAAACCTTACAACTACATCACAATGGCAGCTTTAACAGCTGAATAATAGCTAAAGTTCTATTAAAAACTTTCCTTAGGTGAGTACGGACGTCAGCGAACTTCGTAGAAGTTCCATGACTAATTATTGAGCCTAAGGTCTCAATAATTCCGAGTGCCTGAAACTGTATTGTTTCAGGCACTTTTCTCACAGCGGAAAGTTTTGACTTTTCTTTATTCGTTTCATAAATAGGACATATTTATATTTCTTTGTAGAATTTCATAACTTATTTTTATTGGATAAAATGGTTTGTCTACATTCTAAACAAAACTAACAAGGGTGGTTTTGTTTTTTTCTGTCTTTACATGTATTCAGAGGCAGTGAAATAAGGTATAATGAATAGGATAAGAGTTTGAAGGAGTTAGGGAATGTCTGCTAAAGAAGAAGCCTTTAAAAATGAATTTCGTTTTGCCTCTAGTTCGATTGTGGCACATATTGTCAGAGGTGTTCTGGTTGGGATCGTTGTGGGCTGTGTCGTCTCGAGTTTTCGTTTTTTGATCGAACATATTTTTCATTTTGTTCAAGGCGTCTACAAGGAGATGTCTGGCCAACCACTATATTTGCTGGCGATGCTGTTGGGGTACGGGGTGATCGTACTGATTTCTGGTCGCCTCATTCGCACCAATCGGGATATCAAGGGATCAGGAATTCCTCAAGTCGAAGCAGAGCTCAAGGGACTCTTAGCGGTGAGCTGGTGGGATACCTTGTGGAAGAAGTATATTCTAGGTGTCTTAGCCATTGGAAGTGGCTTGATGCTTGGTCGTGAAGGTCCTAGTATTCAATTAGGGGCTATGGGTGGAAAAGGAGTGGCCCATCATCTGAAGGTCAGCCCAGTTGAAGAGCGGTCTTTGATTGCAAGTGGAGCTGCTGCAGGCCTTGCAGCCGCCTTTAATGCACCTATAGCAGGACTTTTATTTGTCGTGGAAGAAGTCTACCATCATTTTTCTCGATTCTTTTGGATTTCGACCTTGGCTGCTAGTCTGACTGCTAATTTTATTTCACTCAATGTCTTTGGTCAAACACCCGTACTTCATATGCCGCAAAATATTCCGCCGCTCCATTTGTCTCAGTACTGGATTTACCTTTTTCTCGGAGTCTTTTTGGGGGCAGCAGGTTATGTCTATGAAGTAGTGGTGCTGAATATCGGTCGATTGTATCGTTTACTTGAAAAGATTTTTCATGTTCCCTCTCATTACTCATCCTTATTTGCCTTTGTCTTGATTCTTCCAATCGGCTATTTTCTTCCCCAAATTCTTGGTGGTGGAAATCAATTGGTCTTGGATTTGGCTCGAGTACCGTATCCAGTGCTGACCATCCTTCTTTATTTTGCGATCCGTTTCATCTGGAGTATGTTGAGCTATGGTAGTGGCTTACCAGGTGGCATCTTCCTGCCTATACTAGCATTAGGATCTCTTTTAGGCGCGATCGTTGGAACTTTCCTCCAAAACATTGGCTTTATCTCTCAAAATCAATTACCTCTCTTCATTATTTTAGGAATGAGTGGGTATTTTGGGGCTATTTCGAAAGCTCCTTTAACCGCTATGATTTTGGTAACAGAGATGGTCGGTGATATTCGTAGTTTAATGCCACTGGGTATGGTCACCTTGCTGGCTTACATGATCATGGATCTCTTCCATGGAGCACCAGTCTATGAAGCCATGCTGGAGCAACTCTTACCTGATAAGGCGCAAGAAGAAGGAGAGTTGACCTTGATTGAGATTCCTGTATCCGAAAAGATTGCAGGGAAACAAGTTCATGAACTCGAACTCCCTCAAGATATTTTGATTACTACGCAAATGCGAAGTGGTAAGAGCTATACGGTCAATGGTGCGACCCGCTTGTATCTAGGTGATAGCATCTTTGTGGTGGTGAAAGAATCTGAAATTGGACGAGTCAAGGATATTCTTTTGTAAAAGACAGTTTCTTAGAAAAGTCTTTCTATTATTAAATTTTCAGACAATTGTTGAAAAATGAGAAAACTTCTGGTAAAATAAGTCCAAGAACAAAAGAGGAGAAGTCTTTCATGAAAAAATATAGTCTACTCTTATTGAGTGTTGCTCTTTTAGCAGGGTGTGCAAATTCTAGTAGCAAACAGTCGAGTCAAAAGACGCAAACCAGCTCAACGGTGCAGTTGTCAAAGGCTGACCAGAAGACCTTGGACAATGCGACAGCTGAATACAAAGACTTTGTCGAAATGCAAATTGACCAATTGCTCAAGGATACAGAAGGTTTCCGAGATACCCTAAAAGCTGGGAATTTGGAAGAAGCTAAAAAACAATATCCCTTGATCCGCATGGCCTATGAACGCTCAGAACCGATTGCTGAAACCTTTGGGGAGTCTGATGTGAAGATTGACTACCGTTTGGTGGACTATGTGGATGAAAATAAATCAGAAGAAGGCTGGTCTGGCTTCCACCGGATTGAACGCATCCTTTGGGAAAACAATACCACAGATGGCACTGACAAATATGCAGACCAACTGGTGAACGATATCAAGGAGTTGAAAGCTAAGATCGCAACCGTTGATGTGACTCCTGATGTGATGCTAACTGGGGCTGTTGATCTGCTCAATGAAGTGGCAACGCAAAAGATCACGGGTGAAGAAGAAGTCTTCTCTCATACAGATCTGTACGACTTCCGTGCCAATATTGAAGGAGCTGAAAAGATTTTCTCACTCTTTAAACCTTTGATTGAGAAAAAAGATGCCAAGTTGGTTAAAACCTTGGAAGCAGAATTCAAAAATGTCAATGATTTATTGGACAAACACATGACTGATGAAACAAATTACAAGTCTTACACAGATTTGACCAAGGAAGATACTAAGGAATTGGCAGAAGCGGTGACCAAACTTGGTGAACCCTTGTCTCAAATGGGTGTGATTTTAGATGGGAAATAAGAAAAATGGCTGACGAAAAATTTTTAGATAAAAAAATGGACCGTCGTGAATTTCTTAAAAAAGCAGGTATTGGAGGGGCCGGTATTGCACTGGGCCTTTCTGGTGCATCTGCTTTTTTCGCTAATCAAGACAGTTCCAGTAAAAAAGCTTATGATGGGGATGAAGACATCTCCTTTTATGGCAAGCACCAAGCCGGGATTACGACGGCCATGCAGAAGGCTTGCTACTTGGTGGTGCTGGATCTTCACACGACGGATAAAAAAGAAGTCATCCAGCTTTTTAAAGACTGGACCGACTATAGTAGTAAATTAGTCGAAGGAGAATTGGTCAAAAAAGATGGTTCCAATGCCCTCTTGCCACCAACAGATACAGGTGAAACAGTGGGACTCAACCCCTATCGGTTGAGTCTGACGTTTGGGGTTTCGGCTACCTTTCTCAAGAAACTGGGCTTGGAAGCTAAACGTCCAAAGCTCTTTCGTGATTTGCCTCCATTTCCAAAGGAGCAGTTGCAGGACAAATACACTGGTGGCGATATCGTCATTCAGGCCTGTGCCGACGATGAGCAAGTAGCCTTTCATGCGGTCCGAAATCTCATCCGCAAGGGTCGCAATACCATCACCATGAAGTGGAGCAAGTCCGGTTTTGCAGCGATTGGTGACCGAAAAGAAACACCGCGTAACCTCTTTGGCTTTAAAGATGGAACAGCAAATGTCACGACGGAGAAGGACTTTGATAAGGTCGTCTGGACTGACAGCAAGGACTGGATGAAGGGTGGTTCCTATATGGCTCTTCGCCTAGTCCAAATGCACTTGGAAACTTGGGACCGGACCAATTTGCAGGAGCAAGAAAACACCTTTGGTCGCTACAAGGAGTCAGGCGCTCCATTTGGGAAAACCAACGAATTTGATGAAGTGGATTTATCTAAACTACCAGTAGATTCACATGTCCGTTTGGCCAAAGAAGTGGATCGTCCGATTTTACGGCGTTCCTATTCCTATTCGGATGGCATCAATGAACAGACTGGGCAATTTGATGCAGGTTTGATTTTTATCGCCTTTCAAAAAGATCCAAACAGTTTTGTTAAAATCCAAACCAATCTAGGTGCAGTGGATAAAATGAACGAGTACATCACCCATATCGGAAGCGGACTCTTTGCTTGCTTTGCAGGCGTAGAGAAAGGAGGCTATCTTGGTCAAGCACTCTTTGAATAAACTTTTGATCTTGTTAGGCCTTCTTGCCTTGTTCTGGACTTATCCAGTTGCTGCGGAATCTTATAGCGATCTCTTTATCAAGATCACAGATGCAACAACCGCTGTAGAGAATAAAAACCAGGATAAGGCCAAGAAATTGATCGCTGAGATTCAGGATAATTTTGAATCCAAAGATCACCATGATTCCAAGGCAGGAAAAAAAGTTAGCCAGGCTCTAGCTATAAAAGGGGAGGTAACCAAAGAGGATCTCACTAAGATTTCATCAGCCTTGCTAGCTTTTGAAAAAGAGCAAAATCCGGTCGATTTAGAGGCGGAAAAAGACAAACTCGTGAGTCGCCTCGCTCCTTATTTTAAGAACTTACAAGATGCCATTACAGCTAAGGATCTGGATAAAACCCGTCAAACCTATGCAGATCTCAATAATACCTGGACACGAAACGAAGCAGTGGTAAGGGATCATAGCACAGCCTACTATGGCAAAATCGAGACGGCCATTTCGCTCTTACGTAGTAGCATTGAAACAGAGCCTACTGACTTCACCAGCATCCAGTCCTCCTATGATGACCTCAAAAATGGGATTGATGCCTTTGTAAAAGGAGAAGCGATTAGCAGTGCTAGTACGGATTTGACACTGAAAGATGGGATCAAGCTTTTGGAGAAGGCGCAAAGCCAATTCCAATCCGGCGACGATAAATCTGCTGCAGCAACTATGAAGCAGTTCATCACCATCTGGCCAACTATTGAGGGGGATGTCAGCACGACCAATCCAAGTCTCTACACGCTCGTAGAGAGTGAATCCCCGGTCATTATGGTTAAGGGGAAAGAAAAGACCTATCAAGAGAAATTACAAGCCTTGATCAGGGACCTGTCTGCGATTGATACGACAGCTTCTTACAACGCTTTTGATGCTATGTTGATTCTTCTACGTGAAGGAGTAGAAGCGCTTCTGATCGTCATGGCCCTTGTGACGACCCTTAAGGCTGCTAAGATGAGGAAAGGCCTCAAATGGGTCTATGGTGGAGCTCTTGCTGGTGTTCTTGCCAGTGCAGCGATCGCTCTTGTTCTGCAAGTAGCTTTTCCAGCCGTTACTTCGGGGTCTAACCGGGAAATCATTGAAGGGGGCGTTGGGATTTTCGCTGTGGTCATGATGATCCTCATTGGAATTTGGCTCCACAGCAAGTCCTCTGTCAAACAGTGGAATGCCTTTATGGACCGTCAAATGAAGACCGTAACGGCTACAGGAAGCTTTGTGTCGATGTTTGCTCTCAGTTTCTTAGCAGTCTTTCGTGAAGGGGCTGAGACTATTCTCTTCTATGTCGGGATCATTCCGCGGATTACAACCGCGAATTTCTTACTGGGAATAGGGTTTGCCATAGCCGTTCTCATCATCATTGCAGTGGCCATGACCAAGGCCAGTCAAGCTATCCAACCTCATCGAATCTTTTTCATTCTGACGTGGTTGATTTACGCTTTGGCCTTCAAGATGCTCGGTGTCAGCATCCACGCCCTGCAGTTGACCAATATCCTACCTAGCCATTTGGTCAATGGACTTCCAACCATCGATTGGGCGGGCATCTATCCAAGCTGGGAAGTTCTTCTTCCTCAGTTAATGTTTGTGGCTCTGATCGCCCTCATCACGGTGAGACAACATGGCAAAGAGTAGAGCAGATGAAATGACCATTGTTGAGCACTTGGTCGAATTTCGAAAACGATTGATCGCAGTGGTCTTATGTTATATTATCGTCTTCATCGTAGCCTTTGTATTTGGAGGAGAGCTCTACCAAGCTTTGACGGCTAGCCTCCATCAAAAACTGCTGGTACTGGGGCCAAATGATATCCTATGGATCTATGTATCGCTGGCCAATCTCACAGCCTTTAGCCTGACCTTACCCTTTATTGTCTACCAGATTTGGCAATTTGTAAGGCCGGCTCTGAAGGAGAAGGAGGCGCGTGCAGTCTTTGCCTACATCCCAGCTAGCTTTATTTGCTTTGTACTGGGGCTTGCATTTGGTTATTTCTTTGTCAGTCCAGCTATTTTAGAGGTCCTGATGCGCTTGGGAGAAGGGCTGTTTGATACCCAATTGACGGCACAAAATTATTTAACCTTCTTATGGCACACCACCTTGCCTTTAGGGGTCTTGTTTGAGTTACCAGTTTTGGTCGCTTTTCTGACCTCGATTGGGATCTTGACACCACAGTTTTTAATAACCTACCGACGTTACGCTTACTTTGTTCTGCTGGTCTTAGCCGTCGTGCTAACCCCTGCAGACTTTATCAGTGACTTGGCCATGACACTCCCTTTGATCCTCTTATTTGAAGTCAGTGTCGCCATCAGTAAAGTCATCTATTCAAGAAAAAGGAGAAACTAATGGGAATTTTACGTGATATTGGAGCACCAGGTTTGATCATCATCATCCTGGGCGCCCTCTTGATTTTTGGACCAAAACGCCTACCAGAGTTGGGCCAATCCATCGGCAAAATGTTTGCTGAATTTAAGACAGCTGTCAACAAAGGCAGTGAAGAAGCCGATCAAGACACCAAAGAAGCTAAAGAAGAAAAAGAATAATCAGACAATTTTCAAAATTCTATTGAGTTCGATTGCATAAAAAGGTATAATAAGACAAGTACTTGCAATCGACGAAGGAGGAAACCATGATTATTACGATTTTGTCACTCATTTTCTATTTCAGCTATATCGGATTCTTATGCTGGTTGGTCGTAAAAATTGTCGAAAAATTGTTCAATTTCTTGTTGAACCGTTAATAAAGAAACAATCCATTTCACCCTGAGTGAGTGGATTTTTTGTGTCTCGATCATTCAGTATAGAATCAAATAGTAAGAGACCCTGTGGTGTCTTTTTACTTATCTAATTTCCCTAGCTAGTGACTAACTTGAACTTCAAACTGTATTTCGGTATGATAGTAGGTAATAGATTTACGGTTTGTTTGTTTAGTTTTGTGTAATGCCTATGAAAAGCTCTATATAACTATTTGAGGATAAGCAGTGAAAAGAGATAATATATTTATAGAAGAAAAAATTAATGAACTCATTCTATTTAATAAATTATCTATTGATGATTGGACTCAAGAATTAACAAAATTAAAACAAGGGGAAAATTCATACAAACGACCGATTGAAGAAATTATCAAATCAGTACAACTTGATATTTCTATTTATCAGAAGGAGAATATGATAGCCACCTACACTGCGGGGCATCTTATTGAAAAATTCAAAGAAGAGTACCTTAAATATGTTGATAGTCTTGTCCCTGTGTGGCATAGCAATTCAGGATATGATGCAATGCTCTGGGCTCTTTCTATTGGTATTTTATTAGAAGTTGATGAAACGACTTTTGATAAGTTAGTAGACTTAGTCAAAACGGATGATCCGGAGGATTATTTGATCGATTACCTTATCCAGTCTCGTCATCCAGAGTGGACAATTAGGATCAACTATAATTTCCCAAGACCCTATGGCTTTACCCGAAAGATTATAGAGGAAGAAAATTCTGAAAAGGCTGTATCTCTCTTGAAAGAATACTTGACTAAAAAATGGTATCAGGGATGTAGAGATGAAGGCTGGTATGATTTGCATAAGCGCAACATTGATAATTATTATGGTTACTGGTCCTTTGAATCAGGCGCTCTCTGCAAAATGAAGGGCTTAGATTATAAACAGTTAGAAGAATTTCCATATTTTCCATATGATTTGGTTGCAGAAGGTGGAATATATAGATAATCTATATAAGGACATAGAAAGAAGATAGAGTTGGAACTAAGAGACACGTTTTCAGATAAAAATAATATAAATGGACTAATCCAAGTTTTTCAAAAAGCCATTCAAGATTCTGAAGAACGAATTCAAGTAATTGAACAGGATGAGAAAGAAGGGATCCAAAAATTTTCTTTGGACAATAATGTTGTCATTTCGAATATAAGATCATCAATATGTCGGTACCAAAAAGAAGTTATGATAGCGACTTATACTGCGGGTTATTCTATTGAAGATTTCAAGGGTGAGTATATTAAGTATTTAGAGAGTTTGCAACTATCTTGGCAAGGAAATTCTGGCTATGAACAAATGGTCTGGGCTCTCTCTATTGGAATTTTGTTAGATATTGAGGAGAATATGTTTAATCAGCTAGTAGATTTGGTCAAGAAGGATGACTCAGAGGACTATTTGATTGACTATCTGATTCAATATCGTCGTCCAGAGTGGAAGATTCGACTGAATTATAATTTTCCAAAGCCTTATGGTTTTACCAGAAAAATTATTGAAGAAGAGGATTCTGAACAAGCTCTAAAATTGCTTAAAGAATATGTGGCTAAGAAATGGTACCAAGGTAGCAGAGATACAGGATGGTACAATTTACATAAAACCAATAACAGAAGTTATTATGGCTACTGGTCCTTTGAAGCAGGTGCTCTTTGTAAAATTAAAGGATTGGATTACAAGGGATTAGAAGGACTTCCGTACTTCCCTTATGATTTGGTTGCGGAAGGAACGCTATAAAAAAAATTCTAAGGTTGAAAAATGATGGAAGAGAAGATTTTAACAAAAGAAGAAGTGCTTCAAAATGGTGTTTGTTTTGAAGAAGAACTTGATTGGGGCGGAGAATTCTATGAACAAATTGTCTGTGAAAATGAATTAGGAGAAGAGGTTCCTTATACTGGTTTAGCCTATGATTTATATTCAGATGGTCAATTAGAGTTTTATGGATATATAGATAATGGGTATAGGCATGGTCTAGCTGTCTACTTTTATTCTAATGGAAAAATTAAAAGAATTAATAATCAAGACAGAGGTTCAGCCGAAGGAATTCAAAAAGAATATTTTGAAAATGGTGATATTAAGTCGGTTTCTTATTGTATTGCAGGAGGAAAAATTCTCTATAAGAAATATGATGAGACTGGTAAAGTTATTGAAGAAAAAACAGAGCCTACCGAAGATGATTTCAAGATAGCAAAAAAGTGGGGTGTTGATTTATCGACTTTAGACATAAATTTGAAGTAGAACAAAATCGCTTGAGATCTCAGATTGATTTGACGAATCGTTTCATACCTTCTGATATCCAATATGTGGCAGGAGTGGACCTTGCTTATTGGAAAGAAGGAGATAAGGAATACGGTGTTGCATGTATCGTTGTCATCGACCGTAAAACTATGGAAGCGTTGGAGGAAGTGAGTTACTCTGACGAAATCCATGTTCCTTATCTTCCTAGTTATTTAGCTTTTCGAGAGTTACCTTTGATTTTAGAGGCAGTAAAACTTTTAGGTGTTATACCAGATTTGTATATGTTTGATGGAAATGGATATTTGCATCCGCGCAATATGGGAATAGCGACACACGCTTCTTTCTACTTAAATAAGCCGACAATTGGCGTCGCTAAAAACTATTACCATATTGATGGGGCTCAATATACTGTCCCTGAAAATCGTGAGGGAGCTTATACAAATATTGTAAAAGACGGTGAAATTTATGGGCAAGTTTTACGGACTCATCAAGATGTCAAACCAATCTATATTTCTTGTGGGAATTGGATTGATCTGGAAACGACTCGGGAATTTGTTTTAGAATTTGTTACAAAAGATAGCCGTTTGCCAATCACAACACGATTCGCTGATATTATGTCACATCGAGAGAGAAATAAGAGAAAAAATATAGTTGGATTGGGGAAATTATGATCGAACCTAAGTACGGTGAAAATATTGTTGTTCTTTTTAAACATAAAAATAAATATACCTGGTATGTTTCGGATTTGGAATTCTGGTATATTGATTATGAGGTGGCACGCTATTCGCTTGATACTCTGTATGATGAGCGAAAACGTTCTTCGAAACTGACCAATGAAACATTGCCATATTTCTTAGAAGATATGGAAGCATACAAATGTAATCGAAATGAGCTGGGAGAAGCTTTTGCTAAATCGTATCAGGAAGATAGATTGAACGCAGTATACGACTTTAAACCTTCCCTGTTTATTGATATGGATGAGATGGAACTGTACTCGCAGTACGCAGAATACGTATCATTCGAAGAATATGTTTCAGAACCATGGAAAGGCAAATATAAATCATTTGGGGATAAGATTCCAGAAGAAGAAAAATTCTGGTTAGCTTGTGGCAGCGATGTATATGGTGAGGATTAATTACAATTGAAGAATAGATATAGGATAAATACTAGTGGATAAAGATCAATTAATAAACAAGCCAGAAATAAATATTGTTGGAGTTATTGCGAACCATAGGTTTAACTGGTACGTTTGTTCCAATGATATGTGGACAATGGATATTGATAAATATATTCAATCCTACAAGGAAGCAGGTTGGGATCTTGATTTTTCCTATTTACCTGAGATTCAACAGAATCTTTATGTGGTTACAAAAAACAATCTTGAGTCCTACTTAGAAATGTATAAAGATGATTGGCTGAAGGTGACCGTTGAAGAATTGATCTCAATGATCAAACGTTCAATGGAAGAGGAGAACTTGAATTCAGAGATTATTCTGGAAGGAAAAGCCTTGCTTCCGGATCTTTTCATCGATTTTGATAAAGAAGAATTTTATTCAAACCATCTGGGGATGAAAAACTACGAAAGATATGTGCCAAACGGATGGAAGTTTTTTTCAGGACGTTTTGATCATTTGATCCCCAAAGAGGAGCAATATTGGATTGAAGAGGGTGAGAATGTCAATTTAAGATAGTGAATGATATTGCACTATTATTTAATCGAAACGAAAGGTAGAGAAACGTCATGAAAGTTCATTTTAGATTCAATGGAGTAATAAATGAAGACATATAGACTAAAAAAAGATACCGAGTGGGATATTATGCGGTATAAAAAAGCTATTGAAAATCACAGAGAAATAGATGCTTTCTTAGGTATTGATCCCGAGTATAGAATTGGTCATCGAGACTCATATTATCAAGATATTACAGATACTCATATTTTGATAGAATATAGCCTTTATCCAATTTATGTAGAGGGAGATTTTGATATTCCAGATCGAACTTTTAATATTTTAAAGGAATTAGCTTCTAGTCAGTATATTATACATTTATATCAAGTTGTATCATTTATCAAAAAACAAGAGGATTTACTGGAAGAATATGATTCTTTACCTTTTATTATTGATGCGGAGGCCATAGTACCTATTGTTCTTGACAGAATTTATAATCTTCCTAATGAGAAAAAGGTGAATTATTACCGTAATATTTGTAATTTAATTGATTCTATGGAGCTTTTCAAAAACTGTGATAAAGAGAAAGTAGAATACATCATTAAAGAGCAAAAGAAAGAGGAAAATAAGAATAGAAGAAAAATTAAATCAGTTGCAGAGGTATGGCCAATTGTACTAGACGTTACGAGTATCGATGCGATGGGTGTTTCAGATGATCATCTAGAGTTGTTGTTGATTGATGAAAACAAATGGATAGAGTCATTAGAAGAGGAGCATCTCTTGAAGCTTCAAGAAAAACTCAACAACTACATCTACTTCCTCGAAAGCAAGCAGTATGTGGAGCGATATGGTGATAAGTTTGATAAAAAAATCATCCATATCACATTCCAGTATTCCCCATCTGATAATGGATTGGCCTTTCTTGCGGCGGTTCAGAAAGTGTTACAACCGACGGATATGAGTTTGAAGATAGAATTGCCGGAGTAATACCAACCCCTCGTTTAATAGAAATAGTTTGTGTAAAAAACTAGAGAATTGATTAAAAACTAGAAATAGATAGGAGAATGTTAATCGAATGAAATACCTAAAGGCCCTCAGCTTTCGGACTAAGGTGATTGTGAGTTTGATTTTGTTAGCTCTCTTTGCCTACTCTGCTTATTCCTATGTCTGGCCTAAATATGTTCAGTGGAAGGAAGACCATGAAGTACAGATTGTTAAAACAAAGGTAGAAAGAATCGAAACTTTTGGATCTCAGAATCGCTATGTTTATTATGAGACGAGTGGAGCTAATGGATCTTTTGTTTTATCCAATTATTATGTTGCAACTACAGATAAGTTTATTGGTAGCGGATCTAATCAACCGGTTGGATTATCATTTGATGTCTATGATCTTAATCATTTGAAGAATCCACCGAAAACGATTAACGTGGTCGAGCTTTTACAAACCTATGATCAGAGATACAAACTGGACTTTCAGGCAAGAGGAGGATATTCGGATAATGGTAGAGATTATATGGTTCTTTCTTTGGTAAATAAGGAGAACGATAAAGATAAAAAAGAAGTTGCTTTAGATTTAGAAAGTGAGAAGATCACACGGGCACTTCCTGAAGATAAGACAGAATATAAATGGCGCCCTTTTTCATTTTCTTATACCAATCTAGCTGATATAGCTAATGAGTACGGTTTTATAAGCTATTATGATTTATCTTACAGAAAGAATTTTAAAGTAAGAAAAGACGTTCAGCTAAATTTTATTAAAGAATATCCTGAATATTTTAAGAGGAATGGAGGATTAGCCTTTATTGTAGTTAGACAAGGAGACTACAATGATCCGGAAGCTATTTTCCAAGATATGCGCCATTGGTTTGCGCCAGTTGGTCAGGATAAATTAGATGTTATTGCAACAGATCCAAAGACAAATGAGCAAACTCCGATCAATACGTATAAAGAATACAGAGAGTGGTATGAAAAAAATCGCGATCACTTATAGTTTTCAGAATTTAAATAGTGAGGACAAAACACATGCAGTTTTATTTTATCGGTGGCCTAGGTAGCAATAGCTACCATCTGGCTCCGTTTATTGAAAAACTAGGCTTTCCCGTAACTTTTCTAGATCCCTATAGGGAAATGATTCGGACAGAAAAAGATCTTCATGCTTGGTTTCAAGGTCAGATTGGCCAGGCAGAAGAGATCTGTTTATTGGGGCATTCCTTGGGTGGAGATTTGGCTCGTTATCTGGCTGCTGAGTTTCCTCAGATTCAGGCTCTGATTCTCCTGGATGGTGGCTATCTGGATATGGAAAAGATCCTGCCTTTGGAGGAAGAGCTAGACGGCACATCGTCCTTCATGCAGCAGCAAGTCTTTGCAACTTTAGAAGAAGCTGTGTTATCCGAACTTGGTGATGGAGCAGATCCTACTCCTATAGCGCGAAAAGCGGTAGAGGCTAGCTATCGTTGGAATCCAGTGAGTGAACAATATGAATTAAATCTGGATCTCGAAAAGGTCATGGCTTTATTGCGTCTACGGCGTCAGATCAAGACTTACCAGATTCCACTGGCAGACCTGCCTGTTCTCTTTATTGGACCTCGATACCAAGAAGAGCCTGAATGGAGAAAAGAAGCTCTGAAGCAACTAGATCCCCAGATCAAGCAAGTATTGCTAGAAGGTTTGGGACACGAACTATATACAGAGGCGCCAGAAATTGTAGCTAGAGAAGTCAACAATTGGCTCCAAAATGTTCATAAATAAAACCTTTTTCTCTGTTTGAAACAGGTTTTTATCTTGTAATTTCCGAACGTTATTTCCTATAAAATCATTCCCGTTGCATTAGGTCCGTATCTTTGGTATAATCTATCAAGGAAACGTCAAGAGACGTAGCGATGCGCTTGCGCATAGGTAGGTCAGTTTTTAGAAAAGAGATTTTTCAATCTATGTTAAATGAATTTCCTATTTTCGACTATGAAGATATTCAGTTGATCCCCAACAAATGTATCATCAATAGCCGCTCAGAAGCAGATACAACCGTTCAATTTGGAAATCATACCTTCAAGCTTCCAGTTGTTCCAGCCAATATGCAGACAATCTTGGATGAGAATGTAGCAGAGCAGTTGGCGCGTGGTGGATACTTCTACATCATGCACCGTTTTGATGAAGAGGGTCGGATTCCTTTTGTCAAACGCATGCATGATCAAGGTTTGATCGCTTCCATTTCGGTTGGTGTTAAGGAATACGAATACGACTTTGTGAGTCAATTAAAGGCAGATGCGCCTGAGTACATCACTATTGATATCGCACACGGTCATGCGGATAGTGTCATTCGGATGATTCAACACATCAAGAAAGAATTGCCAGATACCTTTGTCATTGCTGGAAATGTTGGAACTCCTGAAGCTGTTCGTGAATTGGAAAATGCGGGAGCTGATGCGACTAAGGTCGGAATCGGCCCTGGTAAGGTTTGTATCACCAAAGTGAAGACTGGATTTGGTACAGGTGGTTGGCAATTGGCTGCTCTTCGCTGGTGCTCAAAAGCAGCTCGTAAGCCAATCATTGCGGACGGTGGTATTCGGACTCATGGTGATATTGCCAAATCGATTCGTTTCGGGGCGTCTATGGTCATGATCGGTTCTCTCTTTGCAGGACATATCGAAAGTCCTGGTAAAACAGTAGAGATTGATGGAGAGTCTTTCAAAGAGTACTATGGATCTGCTTCCGAGTACCAAAAAGGCGCTTATAAGAACGTCGAAGGTAAGAAGATTTTATTGCCTGCCAAGGGTCATTTGCAAGACACCTTAACGGAAATGGAACAAGATTTGCAAAGTTCGATCTCTTATGCAGGAGGCCGAAAATTAGCAGATTTGAAACACGTTGACTATGTGATCGTTAAGAATTCTATCTGGAATGGCGATGCACACTAATTGAATTACTTATTTATTTCACGAATGGGCGTGATGTTTCTACAAGGTGCCGGAACACCTAACAATAAGTAAGTCGGGATTATCTCTCTTTCTAGAGAGATTTCAAGGCTTGCTTAGCAGGCCTTTTTGTGTTTTGTGAATGAGTAGAGGATTTTTTAAAAAAGTAGGAGGAAGTATGAAATTACTTGAAGAGCGCATCTTAAAAGATGGCAATGTTTTAGGTGAGAGTATCCTCAAGGTGGACTCCTTTTTGACCCACCAAGTGGATTTCAAATTGATGAAAGAAATTGGTCAGACTTTTGCGGACCGGTTCAAAGATGCTGGTGTGACCAAAGTCGTGACCATTGAAGCATCTGGGATTGCACCTGCCCTTTATGTAGCTGAAGCACTGGATGTTCCCATGATCTTTGCTAAAAAGGCGAAAAACATCACGATGAATGAGGGCATCTTGACGGCTGAGGTTTATTCCTTTACCAAGCAAGTCACCAGCACAGTTTCGATTGCTGGTAAATTCTTGGATCCATCAGATAAGGTTTTGATCATTGACGATTTCCTTGCAAATGGGCAAGCAGCCAAAGGCTTGATTCAAATCATCGAACAAGCCGGGGCTCAAGTCGAAGCGATTGGGATCGTGATTGAAAAATCCTTCCAAGATGGACGGGGATTGTTAGAAGAGTTGGGATATCCAGTTGTATCCCTCGCACGTTTGGACCGTTTTGAAAATGGTCAGGTTGTATTCAAGGAGGCAGACATCTAATGCAAAAACAAGAAAGCCATTCACAGGCGGCCATTCTAGGCTTGCAACATCTTTTGGCCATGTATTCGGGATCTATTTTGGTGCCGATCATGATCGCAGGAGCTTTGGGCTATAACGCTCATCAACTAACCTACCTCATCTCTACAGATATCTTCATGTGTGGGGTCGCAACTTTCCTTCAAGTGCAGCTCAATAAATACTTTGGGATCGGTCTTCCGGTAGTCCTTGGGGTTGCCTTCCAGTCGGTAGCACCTCTTAGCATGATCGGAGCTAGCCATGGTAGTGGGGCTATGTTTGGTGCCTTGATTGTCTCAGGGATTTATGTCATCCTTGTCTCTGGTTTCTTCTCTAAGATTGCTAATCTCTTCCCATCTATTGTAACGGGATCTGTTATTACAACCATTGGTTTGACTTTGATTCCAGTAGCGATTGGAAATATGGGAAATAATGCGCCAAAACCAACCGTTCAAAGCTTGATTTTGGCTGTGGTGACTATTCTCATCATTTTAGTTGTTAATATCTATACGACTGGTTTTATTAAATCCATTTCAATTTTGATTGGTTTGATCACAGGTACTGCCATTGCGGCTTCTATGGGCTTGGTGGATTTCACACCTGTATCGCAAGCACCAGTGATTCACGTTCCAACGCCATTCTTCTTTGGAGCTCCTAAGTTTGAAATCACCTCCATCTTAATGATGTGTATCATCGCAACAGTTTCTATGGTGGAATCAACAGGTGTCTATCTTGCTCTTTCTGATATTACTAAAGATCCAATTAATAGCACGCGCCTTCGCAATGGTTATCGCGCTGAAGGGTTGGCCGTCCTTCTCGGCGGTATCTTCAACACCTTCCCTTACACCGGATTCTCACAAAACGTTGGCTTGGTGAAATTGTCTGGTATCAAGACTCGTCTCCCAATCTATTATGCGGCTGGTTTCCTTGTTCTTCTTGGTCTCCTGCCTAAGTTTGGAGCTCTGGCACAAATCATTCCAAGTCCAGTTCTTGGGGGAGCGATGCTAGTGATGTTTGGTTTTGTATCGATTCAAGGGATGCAGATTCTTGCGCGTGTTGATTTTGAACACAATGAGCACAATTTCTTGATCGCTGCTGTATCGATTGCTGCAGGGGTTGGTTTGAACAACAGCACCCTCTTCAATGGCCTTCCAACAGGATTCCAAATGTTCTTTGCTAACGGAATTGTCGTTGCCAGTGTCTTGGCGATCGTTCTCAATGCTATTTTAAACCGCAACAAACACTAATCTCACATGAACCGGAGGTCCTTGGATCTTCGGTTTTTTGACTTTTAAGGAAACATATAGTAGAGTGGAAGAGGAGAAAATCTTATTTGATGAGAAGAGAGTTAGAATCATGTATGTAACCTATCACTTTAAAGAGCGCTTGCGCTTGTTTTTGAGTCTATTTTTGCCGATTTTAATCTACCAATTAGCCAATTATTCAGCCAGCTTTGTCGATACAGCCATGACTGGTCAGTACCGGACCCTTGATTTGGCTGGTGTTTCTACAGCTACCAGTCTGTGGAATCCATTTTTTACTTTCCTGACAGGGATTGTCTCTGCGCTGACGCCGATTGTTGGGCATCATTTAGGCAAGGGAAATAAAGAACGGATTGCTGGCGATTTTTACCAATTCCTCTATAAGTCATTTGGTATGGCCATTCTCTTAATAGGCTTTGTTTGGTGGATTGCGCCCATGATTCTCAGGCAGATCGGTTTAGAAAATGTTGTTGCCCAAATAGCCATTCGCTATTTATATTTCCTTTCTCTAGGAATCTTACCTTTGTTGCTCTTTAGTATCGTGCGGACCTTCCTCGATACTTTGGGAATGACGCGTCTATCCATGTACTTGATGCTCTTGCTCTTGCCTTTGAATGCTTGTTTTAACTATATCCTGATCTATGGGGCATTTGGTTTTCCTGAGATGGGAGGAGCAGGAGCAGGACTTGGAACCTCTCTGGCCTACTGGGTCTTGCTGGTTATTGCGGTTTTGATCTTGTGCAAGCATCCCAAGGTAGCACCTTTCCAATTGTGGAAGCCGCAGCCTTATGATTTTAAAGGGATGAAAGAAGTATTGCGACTTGGGCTTCCAATCGGTGGAATTGTCTTTGCAGAAGTTATCATTTTCTCGTTGGTTGGTCTGTTAATGGCAAAATTCCCATCACTGACCATCGCGAGCCACCAATCAGCCATGAATTTTTCTACCCTGATGTATGCTTTCCCGGTTAGTATCTCTAGTACCATGGCGATTATCGTATCTTACGAACTGGGAGCAGGAAGACCAGAAGTGGTCAAACAATATTGCCGTTTGGGACGACTGACAGCATTTGGATTTGCCATTGTCACTCTCGTCTTTCTCTATACATTCCGCTTCCAACTAGCAGGGCTGTATGGCAAGGATCCAATTTTTGTGCAACAAACAGCTATTTTCATGACCTATAGTCTCTTTTTCCAAGTGGCTGATACTTTTGCAGCACCCCTACAAGGGATTTTGCGAGGGTATAAAGATACAACCGTTCCATTCTTATTAGGAGTCTTTAGTTATTGGTGCATTTCTATCCCACTAGGGATTTTCCTTGATCATGTGACCAACTTGGGTCCATACGCCTATTGGATCGGCCTTATTTCTAGCCTTGTCGTGAGTGGAATTTGTTACCAGCTTCGGCTCTGGCAGATCGAAAAAAAGCAGGCAAACTAAAATGAAGTCTGGGAAACCAGGCTTTTTGTGTACCGTGAATATTATAAATTTTCTGAAAGTTCTTGACAATTGATGTCAAAGTGGTAAGATTAGGAGGTAGAAATGAAGAACTAGAAGGAGAACAAGATGAGAAGTGATATGATCAAAATGGGGATCGACCGAGCACCAGCGCGTGGTCTCCTCTATGCGACAGGGCAAGTAAAATCAGCAAAGGATATGCAAAAGCCCTTTATTGCCATTTGTAACTCCTATATTGATATCGTTCCAGGCCATGTTCACCTGCGTGAATTAGCAGATGTTGCTAAGGAAGCTATTCGCGAGGCTGGTGGGATTCCTTTTGAATTTAATACCATCGGTGTCGATGATGGAATTGCTATGGGACATATCGGGATGCGTTATAGTTTGCCATCACGCGAGTTGATCGCAGATGCTGCTGAAACAGTCATCAACGCCCACTGGTTTGACGGTGTTTTCTATATTCCCAACTGTGACAAGATTACACCAGGAATGATTTTGGCAGCTATGCGGACCAATGTGCCAGCTGTATTTTGTTCTGGTGGACCTATGAAGGGTGGCGTTGACATGACGGGGCATCAGGCGACTCTCTCAAGTTTGTTTGAAGCTGTCGGTACTTATCAAGCTGGTGATATGGGCATGGATGAGCTGGATTTCTTGGAAAAAAATGCCTGCCCAACTTGTGGCTCTTGCTCTGGTATGTTTACCGCCAATTCCATGAACTGTTTGATGGAAGTATTAGGTCTTGCTCTTCCAGGAAATGGTACCATCCTAGCTGTTTCAGATGAACGCCGCGAATTGGTTCGCCAAGCAGCCAAACAATTGGTGGAGAATATTAAAAAAGATATCCGTCCACGGGATATTGTGACCAAAGAAGCTATCGATGATGCCTTTGCGCTTGATATGGCCATGGGTGGTTCAACCAATACGGTTCTCCATACACTTGCGATTGCGCGTGAGGCAGGGATTGACTATGATCTCAAAGATATCAACGAAATTGCCAAGAAGACACCTTATCTCTCTAAAATTGCACCTTCAAGTGTTTACACTATGCATGATGTGCAAGAAGCTGGTGGTGTTCCAGCCATTATCAATCAGTTGATCAAAAAAGGTGCTATTAAGGGTGATCGTATTACAGTTACTGGTAAAACCTTGAAAGAAAACGTAGCTGGTGCGGAAATCAAAAATGAAGAAATTATCCATCCAATTGAGCATCCTATCTCACCAGTTGGTGGTTTGTCTATCCTTTACGGAAATATTGCTCAAGATGGGGCGGTCATCAAGGTCGGTGGCGTCGATCCGTCTGTGACCACTTTCCGCGGTAAGGCTATTTGTTGTGATTCACAAGATCAAGCCCTTGAGTTGATTGACAATGGAACAGTCAAGAAGGGACATGTCGTTGTCATTCGTTACGAAGGTCCGCAAGGTGGTCCTGGTATGCCAGAGATGCTTGCGCCAACTTCTAAGATTGTCGGACGCGGTCTTGGTAAGGATGTGGCTCTCATTACGGATGGTCGTTTCTCAGGAGCTACTCGTGGGATTGCGATTGGTCACGTTTCTCCAGAAGCAGCAGAAGGTGGTAATATCGCCTTAATCGAAGATGGGGATGAAATCGTGATTGATCTTCCAAATCGTACCCTTGATTTGCTTGTCGATGATGCAACGCTTGAAGAACGCCGTAAACACTTGAAACCTTTCAAATCTAAGATTTCAAGCGGATGGTTGCGCCGCTACACTGCATTTGCTAAATCAGCTAATGTCGGTGGAACTCTGATGAGTGATGAAGAATTTGAAGAACGTAAAGCAGAACGTCAAGCACAAGAAAAATAAAACAAAAACCTTTCCTGCTATGTGTTATCACAAGCAAGAAAGGTTTTTCTAGTGGAAATATTATTTGGTGCGCATTTCACCTTGAGGGAAGTAGGTTCCTTCAGGCATATCATTAATGATAACGTGAACAGCTGACTGAGGAGCGCCAGTATTGCGGACAACAGCCTCCGTTACTTCTTTAGCGAGGGCTTTCTTTTGTTCCAAAGTGCGTCCTTCAAATAGATCAATTCGTACAAATGGCATATGGCCACCTCCTAAATTTTTTATAGGACTATTTTATCACATTTTGGGATACAAAGGTCAGCAAAATTATGGTAAAATGATAATGAAACACATTTTAGAGAGAACAGAAGGAAAATGGCACAATTATATTATAAATATGGGACCATGAACTCAGGTAAAACCATTGAGATTTTGAAGGTGGCCCATAATTATGAAGAGCAAGGCAAAAGCGTCGTTATCATGACCTCAGCAATCGATACGCGTGATGGATTTGGAGTGGTTTCTAGCCGGATCGGTATGAAACGGGAAGCCGTTGCGATCGAAGACGAAACCGATATCTTTGGCTTTATTAAAAACCAAGCAATCAAACCTTACTGTGTCTTAATCGATGAAGCTCAGTTTTTGAAACGCCACCATGTCTATGATCTGGCAAGAGTCGTTGATGAACTGGATGTGCCGGTGATGGCTTTTGGCCTCAAAAATGATTTTCGAAATGAACTCTTTGAAGGTTCTAAACACCTCCTCTTGTTAGCGGACAAGATCGAGGAAATCAAAACCATCTGCCAATACTGTTCCCGAAAGGCGACCATGGTCTTGCGCACCCAAGCGGGCAAACCTGTCTACGACGGAGAGCAGATCCAGATTGGTGGACACGAGACCTATATCTCGGTTTGCCGCAAGCATTATTTTAATCCGGACATACCAACTGAAAGCGTCTAGAACGTTTTAGAGAGGATAATAATGTCTATTTGTTTAAAAGATATTACAATAGAGAATTATTTTGACGTTTTAAATCTAGAAGTTCATCCAAACCAAAGGAATTTTATTGCATCCAATTCCATTAGTTTAGCTGAAGCCTATGTATATGATAAAAATGGTGATTTTATAGCTCCCTTAGCAGTTTATGATAAGGAAGTATTAGTTGGTTTTGTTATGATTGCCTATGACCGGAAAATTGGGATCAGTAAGGGGAACTACTTGTTATTTCGTTTTATGATCGATAAACGATTTCAAGGTTTAGGCTATTTTAAACCGACTATGGATGCAGTCATTGACTTTGTTCGAACAGAGCCAGCTGGAAAAGCAACAAGTCTTTGGTTATCTTATGAACCGGAAAATAATCAAGCGAGATCTTGCTATCTCCATTATGGATTTAAAGAAACTGGCCAAGTCATAGAAGACGAAATTGTAGCAATCTATGATCTAACAACCTAGAATTAAGGAGCAAACATGAATATCTATGATCAACTACAAGCTGTAGAAGACCGTTATGAAGAGTTAGGGGAATTATTGAGTGACCCAGATGTGGTCTCTGATACCAAACGCTTTATGGAGCTTTCAAAAGAAGAGGCTTCCACTCGCGACACGGTGACAGCCTACCGAGAGTACAAGCAAGTGCTTCAAAATATCGTCGATGCTGAAGAAATGATCAAGGAAGCAGGCGGCGATGCAGATTTGGAAGAAATGGCCAAGCAAGAGCTGAAAGATGCCAAGGCTGAAAAAGAAGAGTACGAAGAAAAACTGAAGATCTTACTTCTTCCAAAAGATCCAAACGATGACAAGAACATTATCTTGGAAATCCGTGGGGCAGCAGGAGGAGACGAAGCACAGTTGTTTGCTGGCGACCTCTTGCAGATGTACCAAAAATATGCGGAAAGCCAAGGCTGGCGCTTTGAGGTCATGGAAGCCTCTTACAATGGCGTTGGTGGGATCAAAGAAGTCGTAGCCATGGTATCTGGTCAATCTGTCTATTCAAAACTTAAGTACGAATCAGGCGCCCACCGGGTGCAACGGGTTCCTGTGACAGAAAGCCAAGGTCGTGTCCATACCTCTACAGCAACCGTTCTGGTCATGCCAGAAATCGAAGAAGTTGAGTACGACATTGATCCAAAAGACCTTCGGATTGACATCTACCACGCATCTGGTGCGGGTGGACAAAACGTCAACAAGGTTGCAACAGCCGTTCGTATCGTCCACTTGCCAACCAATATCAAGGTAGAGATGCAGGAAGAACGGACGCAACAAAAGAACCGTGAAAAAGCCATGAAGATCATTCGTGCGCGTGTGGCTGACCACTTCGCTCAGATTGCCCAAGACGAGCAAGACGCAGAGCGGAAGTCAACTATCGGTACTGGTGACCGTTCAGAGCGGATCCGGACTTATAACTTCCCTCAAAACCGTGTGACTGATCACCGGATTGGCTTGACCCTTCAAAAACTGGATACTATCTTATCTGGTAAATTAGATGAAGTGGTCGATGCTTTGGTCTTGTATGATCAAACACAAAAACTAGAAGAGTTGAATAAATAATGTTGTTGGGATCATTATTAGCCCAGTATGAAGAAGCATTAATAGCAGTTGGAGAGGAAGCAGAAAGCCTCTCCTTCGCATATCGTGCTTTAAAAAACTGGACCTTTACAGACTTTGTCCTTGCCTTGCAAAAAGAAGTGGAAGTAGAGGATCAGGACTTGCTTCGATCCATCTTTGAGCAGTTGAAACATCACATCCCTGCCCAATATATTATTGGGAGTGCAGAATTTTGTGGCCATGTTTTTACAGTTGATGAGCGCGTGCTGATTCCACGCCCAGAGACTGAGGAGTTGGTCGCTCTCATACTTGAGGAAAACGATGGGGAATCCTTACGAGTTCTGGATGTTGGAACAGGAAGTGGTGCCATTGCCATTAGCATAGCCCTTGCTAGACCTAACTGGCAGATTCAAGCTAGTGATGTGTCAGAGGAGGCTTTGGAGCTTGCTCAAGAAAATGCCCAGCAGTTAGAAGTAATCCTTAATTTTAAGTATTCTGATGTTCTGGATCATCTAAAAGGTCCTTACGACTTGATTGTTTCCAATCCACCCTATATCTCACAGGACGATGTAGAAGAAGTTGGAGCTAATGTATTAGCCTCTGAACCTCACTTAGCTCTCTTTGCAGACCGTGATGGCTATGCCATCTACGAAAAAATTGCTCAGCAAGCACCAAGTGTTTTAACACCAGAAGGAAAGATCTATCTAGAAATTGGCTATAAGCAAGGAAGCAAGGTAAAAGAGCTTTTTCAAGAGGCATTTTCCAACAAACAAGTTCGAGTTTTGAAAGACCAATTTGGACAAGATAGAATGGTAGTAGTAGACAATGGATCACATTGAGAAAGAATTAGAAGCAGGACGTGCGGTTATTCTGCCAACTGAAACAGTCTATGGCATTTTCGCTAAAGCTTTGGATCAAGAGGCAGTTGATTATATTTACGAATTAAAACGTAGACCTAGAGAGAAAGCCCTGAACTTGAATGTAGCAAATGAAGAAGGTGTTCGAATTTATTCGAAAAATCAACCTAGCTATTTAACAAAACTGATTGATTCATTTTTACCTGGGCCTTTAACTATTATTCTTCAAGCAAATGAAAAGGTGCCTGACTGGATTCATTCAGGGATGTCTACGGTTGGCTTTCGGATGCCAGCCCATCCAAAGACCTTGGAATTAATTCGTAAATATGGTCCTTTAGTTGGTCCTTCTGCAAATCTATCTGGACATGCTAGCGGAACAAAGTATAAAGCTATTGTAAAAGAATTCGATCAGGTAATTCCTGGCTTTGAGGACGATGCTTTCCTTACTGGGCAAGATTCGACTATCCTAGATATTTCTGGGACCAAGGCCAGGATTTTACGACAAGGTTCGATTACGAAAGCTAATTTGCTTGCACAAGTGCCCGAGCTTATCTTTGAGGAAGATGACCTTCCTCTGTCATAATGTATATAAAAAAATTTTTAATAAGGAGTAGACGGATGATTTTTGATAAAGAAGATTACAAAGCCTATGATGCAGACCTATGGAATGCGATCGCTAAAGAAGAGGAACGCCAACAAAACAATATCGAGTTGATTGCTTCTGAAAATGTCGTCTCTAAGGCGGTTATGGCAGCGCAAGGGTCTATTCTGACCAATAAATATGCAGAAGGTTATCCAGGTCGCCGTTACTACGGTGGGACTGATGTTGTAGACATCGTCGAAAGCATGGCCATCGAACGCGCTAAGGAAATTTTTGGGGCTAAGTTTGCCAATGTTCAACCCCACTCAGGTAGTCAGGCCAACTGTGCTGCCTATATGGCCTTGATTGAACCTGGTGACACTGTCATGGGGATGGATCTAGCTGCCGGTGGGCATTTGACGCACGGAGCTTCTGTGAGCTTCTCTGGTCAAACTTATAACTTTGTGTCCTATAGTGTAGATCCGGAAACAGAACTCTTGGATTTTGACGCCATCTTAAAACAAGCCCAAGAAGTCAAACCAAAACTTATTGTTGCTGGTGCCTCAGCATACTCTCACATTATTGATTTCTCAAAATTCCGTGAAATTGCAGATGCAGTAGGAGCTAAGCTCATGGTTGATATGGCCCATATTGCTGGTCTAGTTGCAGCAGGTCTTCACCCAAGTCCAGTTCCTTATGCCCATATCACGACAACAACCACTCACAAGACCCTTCGTGGTCCTCGTGGTGGCTTGATCTTGACCAATGACGAGGAGTTAGCTAAGAAAATTAATTCTGCTATCTTCCCTGGTATTCAAGGAGGACCACTAGAGCATGTCGTTGCAGCTAAAGCCGTTGCTTTCAAAGAAGCGTTGGATCCTGCCTTTAAAGAGTATGCAGCTAACGTGATTAAGAACAGTCAGGCTATGGCTGATGTCTTCTTGCAAGATCCTGATTTCCGTGTCATTTCAGGCGGAACTGAGAACCACCTTTTCCTTGTCGATGTGACTAAAGTCGTTGAAAATGGGAAAGTGGCGCAAAACTTACTGGACGAGGTCAACATTACCCTCAACAAGAACTCTATTCCTTATGAAACCTTGTCTCCATTTAAGACCAGTGGGATTCGGATTGGTGCAGCAGCCATCACTGCTCGCGGTTTTGGTGAAAAAGAAAGTCGCACCGTTGCTGAACTCATGATCAAAGCGCTGAAGAATGCAGATAAAGAAGCAGTATTAGAAGAGGTGCGTGCTCAAGTTAAAGCCTTGACAGATGCCTTCCCACTTTACGAGGACTAAATCATCTTATGGATATTTACGTAAAGAAAGCCATCATTCATCAATTTAGCCCAGATGATACCGATCTCTATCTGGCAGATAAATTCCTCAATATCACGCCTAAAATTGAGGAATACTTGCGCAAGAAGATTGAGCGAGTTTATTCCGATGAAGCCAGGACCGGTATTTTCGAAGAGGACAATCCTTTTCTTGAGATGATTTCAGATGATCTGTTAGAAACATCTGTCGCAGTAGCGAATCGCTGGAAGGAAGAATTTGTCGTCTCTGAGAATCAAAAGACCAACGATTTGGTATTCGTCCAATTCTCGAAAGAAGGAGTGGAGCATTTTGCCTTTCTTCGAATCGCTTTACGAGAAACCTTGACCCATCTTGGCGGTGAAGTGGACAATCCGATTAAGCTGACGCAAAACAATCTACCTGGTTTTGGGACTGGTGCTGATGAAGCCTTGGTCATTAATCTTCAAAGCCACAAATACCACTTGATTGAAAAACGGATCAAGTATAACGGGACCTTCTTGAATTATTTTTCTGAGAATCTCTTGCAGGCGCAACCCAAGATTTCTCCTAAAAAATCGATCAAGGCTCTAGAAAAAACAGCCCAGAAGATTGCGGAAAGCTTTAATACAGATGATTTTCAATTTCAATCAAAGGTTAAATCAGCTATTTTCAATCATATCGAGGAAGAAAATAAACTCTCTCCAGAGAAATTAGCAGATGATCTCTTTGATGATAACCTGACAGCCCGCCTCAGTTTTATTGACCAAGTTAAAGAAGCGGTACCTGAACCTGTCACTTTTGAAGAAATTGATGCAAGTCGTCAGTTGAAGAAGTTCGAAAATCAGAAATTGTCATTGTCAAATGGAATTGAACTGATCGTTCCGAATAATGTCTATGAAGATGCAGAATCTGTTGAATTTATTCTAAACGAGAACGGGACCTATTCTATTCTGATCAAAAACATTGAGGATATACAGAGTAAATAATGATTAAACGCATAGTGAAGATCTTCTTATTCATCTTACTTATATTTGGAATCTACAAGGGGATCCAGATCCACCATGATGTTAAACAAGTCATGCAGTATCGCTCTTTGGTTAGAGAAGTCCTTGCTGAGGAGGATACCACAGCCAATGAAAACCTCATTCTGGCTATGATCTATACAGAGACCAAAGGTCGAGAGGACGATGTCATGCAGGCTAGCGAGAGTGCAAGTGGTGAGACCAATACCATTAGTGATAATAAGGCCAGCATTCGCCAAGGTATTCAGACTCTTTCAGATGAGTTGAAAGAAGCCAAGAAAAAAGGGGTTGATAGCTGGACAGCCGTTCAAGCCTATAATTTCGGGAAGGACTACATTGATTATGTAGCTAAACACGGTGGAACCAATTCCCTAGAGTTGGCCCGAGCTTATTCGCGGGATGTAGTAGCGCCAAGCCTTGGCAATGTAACCGGAGAAACCTATCTTTATCTTCACCCTATTTCCCTATTAAATGGGATGGAACTCTACATTAATGGGGGGAACATTTATTATTCTCGTTTAGTAGAAACTAATATGACAATTATGAAGTTATTTTCATGGTTTTAATCATTTTCCAGAGAGCCAATTGGCTCTTTTTTAAGCTGATCAGTTCTGCCTCCGGTTTTTAGGGAAAATAAAAATGTCATGCATTCTTAAAAAAACTGTAAGCTAGTTTTAAGAAATCAACTGTATAATGAAAATCGAAGTGGGTAAACTCTTTATTTACTTCTTTTTTCATCTCTAGTGAGGTAAGAAAGGTAATATGAGATACCCAGAGGTAATTTGAATTAGAAAGAAGAAAAAGATGAAATTAAAAAAGATTGCATTGTTTGTAACGACGACTTTGGCTTTGTTTACAGCTGTCCCACGTGTTTCTGCAGATACTAATGTCCAGAAAGTCATTGATGAAACTTATGTCAAACCAGACTATGTTTTGGGCTATTCGCTGGACCAAAGTCAAATTGAGCAAACCTTGAGTCTCTTGAACTACGATAGTTCAAAAGACAAAGAAGAGTGGAAGACCATGACACCAGAGGTTTACTCTTCGATTATGAACGTTGCTAACGATGATAGTCTAGAACTCTATTCCTCCGTTAAAATTCAAAAATTAGGTAAGAATAAGGCTCTAGAAGTGAATATCGTAACGCCTCAAAACATCACCAAGGTCACTGCAGATATGTATCGTAATGCAGCCGTTACACTTGGATTGGAGCATGCTCAAATTACAGTAGCTTCCCCTATCCAAGTGACCGGAGAAAGTGCCTTAGCTGGGATCTATTACTCGCTTGAAAAAAATGGTGCCAAAGTTTCTCAAGAAAGCAAAGATCTGGCCCAAGAAGAGTTAAAGACTCTATCAGGGATCAATGAAGAGAACGCGGGAAAGAAAAACTTCGATGCGGATAAGTTAAACGTAGCATTGACCGACATTAAAACAGCAGTAGCCAATGCCAAACAGAACAATCAGGATTTAAGCAAGGATGATATTCGAAAGATCGTCGAAGAAACACTGAAAAATTATAAGCTGGATACAACTGTGACAGGTAACCAGATCAATTTGATCGTGAATTTCGCAGTGAATCTTTCAAAGAGTAGCGTCATCAGTAGCAAAAGCTTTACGAAGACCTTGTCGGATCTGAAAGATAGTATCGTAGACAAGGCAGGCGATACCTTTAATAATATCAATCTCAATTTTGATACAAATGCTATTCTAAAAGACAGTGGAAACTTCTTCACAAATGCGTGGAATGCCATTGCTGGCTTCTTCGGAGCCATCTGGAATGCAATTGTTAAATTCTTTAGTGGTTTAGTTGGCTAAAAATAGCACGAAAGCACTGCAGACAATAAGTCAGAGTGCTTTTTGTGTGTCGTTTCCTATTTTTATACTCAATTAGAAATTTTATGTTAAGCTCATAAAAAAAGGTCCACTGGACCTTAGATTCGCTTTTCTATTTCTTAGCTCGTGAAAAAAAGGTCCCCCGGACCTTTTTTTTCATTCCCACTCAACAGTTGCAGGTGGTTTACTTGTGATATCGTAGACGATGCGGTTGACGTGGTCAACTTCGTTTACGATACGGACTGAGATTTTTTGGAGGACTTCCCATGGAATCTTCGCAAAGTCAGCTGTCATTCCATCGATAGAAGTGATAGCACGAATGGCGATAGTGTAGTCGTAGGTACGGCCGTCACCCATAACACCTACTGAACGAACGCCTGTGTTAACCGTGAAGTATTGCCAAATATCGCGGTCAAGACCTGCTTTAGCGATTTCTTCACGGAGGATAGCGTCAGATTCACGGACTGTTTCAAGTTTTTCTTCAGTGATTTCACCCATGACACGGATAGCAAGACCTGGTCCTGGGAATGGTTGGCGCCAAACGATGTGGTCGGGCATACCAAGTTCAGTACCAAGCGCACGAACTTCATCTTTATAAAGAGTATTCAGTGGTTCGATCAGTTCGAACTGCATATCCTCTGGAAGTCCACCAACGTTGTGGTGAGACTTGATGGTTTGAGCAGTATCCGTACCTGACTCGATTACGTCTGTATAGAGAGTTCCTTGTGCTAGGAATTTCACATCTTTGAGTTTACTTGCTTCGTCATCAAAGACATATACAAACTCATTACCAATGATCTTCCGTTTTTTCTCAGGATCAGACACACCAGCTAACTTATCAAGGAAACGTTTTGCAGCGTCTGCTTTGACGATGTTCAAACCAAACTTACCACCAAGCATATCCATCACTTGGTCAGCTTCTCCTTTACGAAGAAGACCGTGGTCTACAAAGATACAGATCAATTGATCGCCGATAGCTTTTTGAAGGAGAACCCCAACAACAGAAGAGTCAACACCACCTGAAAGACCAAGAAGGACACGTTTGTCTCCGACGGTTTCACGGATTTTTTTGATCTGCATATCAATGAAGTTGTCCATGGTCCAGTCACCTTTAGCCCCACAGATGTTCAAGGCAAAGTTACGCAAGATATCATAACCGTGAACAGAGTGACGAACCTCAGGGTGGAATTGGATTCCGTAAATTTTCTTGTCTGGATTTTCAATGGATGCAAATGGACAGTCAGCAGAAGTACCAGTGCGGATAAAGTCAGCCGGAATTTCTGTAACAGCATCCCCGTGGCTCATCAAGACCAATTGTTTGTCTGGTGTGCCGGCAAAAAGAGCAGAAGATTCTGTCAAAGTCAGTTCGGATTGACCATATTCGCGGTTACCAGCATCACCTGCAGGAACGACCTTCCCACCCAATTTATGGGTCAACAATTGCATCCCGTAACAGATTCCAAGGATTGGAATACCGAGTTCAAAAATCTCAGGATCGATATCAAAAGAACCTTCCTCGTATACAGAGTTTGGTCCGCCTGAAAGAACGATCCCAACTGGATTGATTGCACGAACTTCATCAGCAGAAATCTTATGGCTCTTCAACTCTGAGAAGACTCCAATTTCACGAATCCGACGTGAAATAAGCTGATTGTATTGGCTACCGTAGTCAAGCACGATGATTTTTTCAACATCATGCAAATCAGTTGATAGGTTTGTCATCTTATCCCCTTCTTAAAGAAATTTACTTTCCTCTATTCTAACACAAAAGCCATGTCTTTACCAATCTCTGATTGAAGAATTAGGAATTTTACGCTACAATAGAGATAACACAGAGAAAGAGCAAGGTTATGATTCCAGCTTACATTCAAATCCATGATCAGATTAAGTCTGAGATTGATCAAAAAATATGGAAAATCGGGGAGCGCCTTCCCAGCGAACGCGATCTAGCTGAGAAATTTCAAGTGAGTCGGATGACGCTTCGTCAGGCCATTACCCTTCTGGTTGAAGAAGGAGTGCTTGAAAGACGAGTAGGAAGTGGCACATTTATCACTAGCACGCGCGTCCAAGAAAAAATGCGAGGCACAACCAGTTTTACAGAAATTATGAAATCGCAAGGCAAGGAACCTTCTAGCCAAGTGATTTCTTACCGTAAAACCATTCCTAGCCTCCAAGAAGTGGACAAATTGGGCATTGATAAGACAGAAACCATCATTCGGATGGAGCGGGTCCGGTATGCCGATGGGATCCCTGTTGTTTATGAAGTGGCCTCTATTCCAGAGAAATTTATTAAGAATTTCAATCGTGAAGAGGTTACCAGCCATTTCTTCCAAACCTTGGAGCGTCATGGCTATAAGATTGGAAAGTCGCACCAGACCATCTATGCGCGATTGGCCAAGGATAAGATTGCGGAGTACTTACAGATTTCAAAAGGGCAGGCTATTTTAGGTCTGACACAGGTTTCCTATTTTGAAGATGGGACGGCTTTTGAGTATGTAAAAAGTCAGTATGTCGGCGAGCGGTTCGAATTTTATTTAGAAAATAACTAAGCTCGCAAATCGTAAAAATAGAAAACTCTTCAAATGTGTGAGAGGCTCACTCTCTTTGGCATTTGGGAGCTTTTTTAGGTTGAAATCATTCTTTCTAAATAGTGATAGTAAAGGCAACATTGAAAATTTTTAAAAATTTTTAAAAAAAATTTTATTTTTTCTTCAATTTTTGTTTTTTTTTACGAATTAATAGATAGAAGCTAG
Organism: Streptococcus parasanguinis; assembly: GCF_047465465.1. GTDB lineage: Bacteria > Bacillota > Bacilli > Lactobacillales > Streptococcaceae > Streptococcus > Streptococcus parasanguinis_AI. The sequence goes on from NZ_JASGZU010000001.1 coordinate 497,997, forward strand.
TTTTAGATCTAAAAAAGATATAAGGCAGGAAAAAATGAAAAAAATTAAAATCGATGTGGTAGCTGTTCCCTTGAGTGGGCATCTGTACCCAACTTTAAATCTCGTTAAACCCTTATTAGATGATCCAACTATGGAAATCCGAGTTTTCACGGGTCCTCAGAAAAAAGCCGTCGCAGAAAGTCTCGGCTTCACGGTCGTTCCGATTCTAGAGGACAAAGTAGAAGAATTTGAACGTGTGGCTAATAACGATAAAAAACACAATCTCTTTTCAGCTTATCGGCAATTGTCTAGGAGTCTTGATTTGATTAATCATGTATCGGATCAATTGCTAGAGGAGTGGCGTGTCAACCGTCCAGATATTGTCATTGCTGACTTTATCACTCTATCAGCAGGCTTTGTGGCAGAAGAGTTAGAAATTCCTTGGATTACCACCATGGCAACACAATTTGCAATCGAAACTCCTTATGGTCCTCCTTGCTTCTTCGGAGGGATGGGAGTCGCGCGTACGAAGAAGGAAGAGAAGATCCAAGCACTATGCCGTAAACTCACGCGCATTGGAAAATACTGTGGGGCTTTCCTCTTACGCAAACGCTTAAAACGATACAATTTCAAGTTGTACAATCAAAATGGAGTGGAGACCATCTACTCTCCTTATGCCATCTTTGGAATTGGGATGATGGAGCTAGAGTTGAAGACACACTTCCCTCATCAATATGCGTGGCTTGGCCCTTTGGGAACTTCTCTTGAAAAAGCTGAAGATTATCCTTTAGATCTCAGTCCTTACGAGGACAAGACGAAGGTCCTCGTGACATGTGGAACCCAGTTGCCTTGGGCGAAGGAGAATTTGCTAGAACAAACCAAGCAGTTGGCCAAAGAGCATCCAGAATGTCACTTTTTTGTCACTCTTGGAGATGGGGCAAAGGAATTCTCTGAAGAAGAAGTAGCGCCAAATGTGACGGTTGTCTCTTATCTACCCTACAAAGAATATATTCCGCAGATGGACTATGTCATTCACCATGGAGGAGCTGGAATCTTTTATCAGTGTATCGAATTTAAAAAACCAGCCTTGATCTTGCCACATGATTATGACCAATTTGACTATGCGATTCGAGGAGTAGAAGCAGGAATTGCTTTTCAAGCACATCGCAATCGCACCGAAGAGATTCAAGCAGGTTTCAATGCCCTATTAGAAAAAGAATCTTGGGAAAAGTTAGAGAGACTAAACAAACTTTCAAAAACCTACAAGCCGTTGGATACCTTGGAGTTTGAGATTCAACGATTATTAAGACGTGGAACGGATGGGAAACTATGAAAATTCTTGTAACAGGTGCGACTGGCTTCCTTGGAAAATATGTGATTGATGAGTTGTTGGAACACAACTATTCCATTGTAGCCTTTGGCCGAAATGAAAAAATTGGGAAGGCTCTGGAAGGTGAGTGCGTCCAATTTATCAAAGGGGATTTGACCTCTATTGAGGAATTAAGACAAGCCTTTCAGTCTGTTGATGCTGTGGTTCATGCAGGAGCTTTATCTTCCGCTTGGGGACCTTGGAAGGCCTTCTATCAGGCGAATGTAGTTGGCACTCAAAATGTCCTTGACTTGTGTAGTGAATATGCGGTAAAACGCTTGGTTTACGTATCTTCTCCCAGTATTTACGCAGCTGGAAAAGATCAATTTAACATCAAGGAAAGCGATGCTCCAAAAGAAAATCACCTCAACAATTATATCCGAAGCAAATTGGCGTCTGAAAAACTTTTTTCTGACTATCCGGATGTGCCAAGTATCATCTTGCGTCCTAGAGGATTATTTGGTGTGGGAGATACCAGTATTTTGCCTCGTGTCTTACGCCTCAGTCGAAAAATTGGAATTCCTTTGATTCGAGGAGGAGAGCAGCTCATGGATATGACCTGTGTGGAAAATGTTGCCCTAGCCATTCGCTTGGCTCTGGAAGCAAAAGAAGCACACGGGCAGGTTTATAATATTACAAATGGGGAACCAAAGACCTTTAAGTATTTGATCGAAACCACACTAAAGGGATTGGGAGAGCCGATTCGCTATCGGAAAATTCCGGCAGGTCTTGTAGCAGGTGCGGCCTATAGCCTTGAAGGAGTGTATCGATTATTCCATCTGAAAACTGAACCTCCATTGACTCGCTATACCTATTATCTCCTTCGATATAGCCAAACCCTCGATATTCAAAAGGCCCAAACCGAACTTGGCTACTATCCAAAAATGACTATTGAAGAAGGGATTGACAACTATGTCCAACATGATCAAGCGCATTGATTATTTTCCAGCAGGCTATTGTAGCAGTCATTCTGGTCTCTTATTTAAAGGAATTCCAAATGAAAAAATGCAATTTCCAGCAGGTGTCTTTTTGATTCATCATCGTGAAAAAGGCTATATTTTGTATGATACCGGCTATCACTTCGAGATTAAGAAAAAAGCACGGTATTTCTGGTACCGTCTAGCCACCCCAATGCAGATGAAAAAAGAAGACCAGATCGATTATTTATTGCAAGAGCGTGGGATTGATCCAGCAGAAATTACTTATGTGATTCTTTCGCATCTGCACCCTGACCATCTCGGCGGAGCAGCACTTTTTCCAAATGCTCATTTCTTTGTTACCCGGGAAGTCTATGAGGTGTACCAAAAACCGAAATTTAAAGATCTGATTTTTAAAGAGTTTTTGCCAGCTGATTTCAAAGATCGGGTGACTTGTCTCAAAGCAGATCAAAGGCATCCTGCTTTCCCCTATCGCCCGACTGCGGATCTTTTTGGTGATGGGAGCATTCTTGTATCGTCTATTGATGGACATGCGAGAGGGCAAGGTTGTCTTTATCTGGATGAGCTCAAACTCTTCATCGGAGCAGATCTTTCTTGGGGAGTAGACCTCTTGCCTTTCACACGGCAAATGCGTCTCATTCCTTCCTTGGTTCAGGATGATAAGAAGGCTTATTTAAAAGGAGCTGATTTGCTGGAAACACTCTTGCAAGATGGCATTCAAGTTGTGGTCAGCCACGACCCGCAAGATCGGATTGAAAGGATTTTAAATGAAAAAAATAGTCTTTCTGAAAACCTTTATTGAAACCAGATGGTGCCATCGATTCCGTTCAAGGGAAGCCTTAGAAAGGTACCAAAAAAAGCAATTGGCACGCTACCATGCATTTATCACTTCTCAATCCCCCTATTTTCAAACCCATTCTCCCGAATCCTTTGGAACCATGGATAAAACCTTCATGATGACACATTTCAACGAACTCAATACCCTGGGAGTGGATCGAGATCAGGCTTTAGAGATGGCGATTCGCGGAGAACAGACGCGAGATTTTACTGAGATGAATGGAGAAGTAGCAGTAGGCTTGTCTTCTGGAACCTCCGGCCACCGAGGAGTTTTTGTCACCACAGAAAAAGAAAGAAGTATGTGGGCTGCAGCGATTCTAGCCAAGATGCTACCGAAAGGAAAACTCTTTGGTCATCGCATTGCCTTTTTCTTACGAGCGGACAATGAACTCTATCAAACCATTAATTCAGGCCTGATTCGCTTGGAATATTTTGATATTTTCAAGGATAGCAAGGAGCATTTAGAGCGTCTCAAAGACTATCAACCAACCATTGTGGTTGCACCAGCTTCAACCTTGATTGAGTTAGCCAACTATGTCAGCAATCAGCAACTTGCGATTCAACCCGTCAAGGTCGTTTCTGTCGCAGAGATCCTAGAAGATCGAGATGCTCAGATCATAGCCAAAGCTTTTCAACTAGACAAGCTTGATCAGGTCTACCAAGCGACAGAAGGATTTTTAGCTTGTACCTGTTCAGAAGGCAATCTACATCTCAACGAAGATATTTTGTATGTCGAAAAAGAGTATCTAGATGATAGCCGCTTTTATCCGATTATTACGGATTTCAAACGAACCAGTCAACCCATCTATCGCTACCGCCTCAATGATATTTTGGTGGAAGAAAAGTCTCCTTGCCCTTGCGGTTCCGTCTTTACTCGAATCGCAAAGATCGAAGGACGATCAGATGATATCTTCTATTTCAAAAAAGACGATGGCAGTAGCCAAATGATCTATCCGGATTTTATTCGACGGTGCATTCTCTTTGTCGAAAATATTCAGGACTATCAAGTGACTCAGTTGGCAGATGGATCCATTACCATTGCCTTGAGTTACCGGACAGAGTCTATAGAGCAAGCAATCTTTGCTCAATTTGAACTCTTAGCTCAGCAAAAACAATTCATTCTCCCAAGTATTCAATTTATCGATTACCAATGGGACCCCACACGTAAATTAAAACGTGTTCAACGACTTCAATAAAAGGAGAGTCCTATGACTACTGTAAAAAGACATTTGCAAATTAAAGGCTATGGAACAGCGCTTCCAGCTCATACCGTAACTTTCAAAGACCAGACTCGTTACCGCGTGAAAGAAGGAGAAGAAACACAGATTGATCTTGCAGCGCGTGCGATTGAAGCGGCTTTAAACCATGCGGGGCTTGAAATGGCAGACATCGACTGCCTGGTTTCGGCTAGTGCGGTTGGCGTTCAGCCCATTCCTTGTACAGCAGCTCTGATCCATGAGCGCGTGGCCAAGGGACTGACGATTCCTGCTATGGATATCAACACCACTTGTACCAGTTTTGTATCTGCTTTAAGCACCATTTCTTATCTGATTGAAGGTGGTGAATACCAAAGGGTTCTGATTGTATCAAGTGAAGTAGGAAGCCTAGGGCTGAATCCTAAACAAAAAGAAAGTTTTGAACTGTTTAGCGATGGAGCTGCAGCCTTTATTTTTGAAGCAACAAAGGAAGATAAAGGAATCATTGCCAGTATGCAACGTACCTGGTCTGAGGGAGCCCATGACACCGAAATTCGTGGTGGTTTGACAGCGTATCATCCGAAATTGTACTCTGAATCAACCAAAACCGACTTCATGTTTGACATGAAGGGGAAGAAGATTTTGCTTCTATCTGCGCGTGTTATTCCTGACATGTTCCAAGAATTTCAAGACAAGGTCGGCCTATCGCTTGCTGATGTAGACTATATCATTCCTCACCAAGCTAGTCGTGCCCTTCCTTTGGTCATGGAAAAATTAGGGGTACCAGACCATAAGTATCTTAACATTGTCAGCGATTACGGAAACATGGTTTCAGTAGCTATACCTTTTGGCCTAGCTTACGCCCTGGAACGTGGCCTTGTCAAAGAAGGAGATACCATCTTCTTAATGGGAACTGCAGCGGGTATGACGGTCAATATGTTGGCTCTGAAAATCTAATTCTTTGCTTAGATAAAAAATAGTGTCTACTCCTAAAAACACAGGCAAAAAGCATGAAGTCCCGCTAGTCTTTGGCGGGCTTTTTTGATATAATGAAAGGTATGGAAATTGAGAAAACCAACCGAATGAATGCGCTCTTTGAGTTTTACGCAGCGCTCTTGACAGACAAGCAAATGAACTATATCGAGCTCTATTACGCAGATGACTATAGCTTGGCTGAGATTGCTGAAGAGTTTGGGGTCAGTCGTCAGGCGGTTTATGACAATATCAAGCGGACAGAGAAGATTCTTGAGGATTATGAAATGAAGTTGCACATGTACTCTGACTACATTGTACGCAGCCAGATTTTTGATCAGATTTTAGAACGCTATCCGGAAGATACTTTTCTACAAGAGCAGGTTGAAATTTTATCAAGCATTGACAATCGGGAGTGATTATGGGCAGTCTCGTCATTTATCAAGGAATACCTTGCAAACTATTAGTCGCAGAGGAAGTATTTCCTACTCGACTACAGATTATCTCGCCCAATGATATCTCCAAGGCTATGCAAATAGGTTTTAGCTGTTGGGGATATCCAAATGAAATCATGAAAGAAGTCACACCCGAAGAACTAGAATGTTTGCAACATTTCGGACGATATCCACTGAATTGAAAAAATAGGAGAAAATAATGGCATTTGAAAGTTTAACCGAACGTTTACAAAACGTCTTTAAAAATCTTCGTAAGAAAGGGAAAATCTCTGAAGCAGATGTCCAAGAGGCGACTAAAGAGATTCGTCTTGCCCTCTTAGAGGCCGACGTTGCCCTTCCAGTTGTAAAAGACTTCATCAAACGCGTCCGCGAGCGGGCCGTAGGTCATGAGGTCATCGAAACCCTCAACCCTGCCCAACAAATCGTCAAGATTGTCGATGAAGAATTGACAGCGATTTTGGGTTCAGAAACAGCAGAAATTATCAAATCTCCAAAGATTCCAACCATTATCATGATGGTCGGTCTTCAAGGGGCTGGTAAAACAACTTTTGCGGGTAAATTGGCTAACAAATTAGTCAAGGAAGAAAAAGCGCGTCCTTTGATGATTGCGGCCGATATTTATCGTCCAGCGGCCATCGACCAGTTGAAGACCCTTGGTCAACAGATCAATGTCCCTGTCTTCTCACTTGGTACAGAAGTCCCTGCAGTAGAGATCGTTCGCCAAGGTTTGGAGCAGGCAAGAGCCAATCACAATGACTATGTCTTGATCGATACGGCTGGTCGTCTGCAAATCGACGAAAAACTCATGGGCGAGTTGCGCGACGTCAAAGCCCTTGCCGAGCCAAACGAAATCCTCTTGGTTGTCGATGCCATGATTGGTCAAGAGGCAGCCAATGTGGCGCGTGAGTTCAATGAACAACTCGAAGTAACTGGGGTCATCTTGACCAAGATCGATGGGGATACCCGTGGTGGTGCGGCCCTTTCTGTCCGTCAGATTACTGGGAAGCCAATCAAATTCACTGGTACTGGTGAAAAAATCACTGATATCGAAACCTTCCACCCAGACCGTATGTCTGGTCGGATCCTCGGTATGGGGGATATGCTGACGTTGATCGAGAAGGCTTCTCAAGAATACGATGAGAAACGTTCGCTTGAACTCGCTGAGAAGATGCGAGAAAACACCTTTGATTTCAACGACTTCATCGATCAGTTAGACCAAGTCCAAAACATGGGACCAATGGAAGACCTGCTCAAGATGCTTCCAGGCATGGCCAATAACCCAGCCATGAAGAACCTCAAGGTCGATGAACGAGAAATTGCTCGCAAACGTGCGATCGTATCATCCATGACACCAGCTGAACGGGAAAATCCAGATTTGTTAAATCCAAGCCGTCGTCGTCGGATTGCGGCTGGTTCAGGAAACAGCTTTGTCGAAGTCAATAAATTCATCAAGGACTTTAACCAAGCCAAACAGATGATGCAAGGCGTCCTCTCTGGCGATATGAACAAGATGATGAAACAAATGGGGCTCAATCCAAATAACATGCCGAAGAATATGCCTGGTGGCACGCCTGATATGTCTGCCCTCGAAGGCATGATGGGACAAGGTGGCATGCCTGACTTGTCAGCTCTTGGCGGAGGCGCTGGAATGCCTGACATGAGCCAAATGTTTGGCGGTGGTCTCAAAGGAAAAGCCGGTGAATTTATGATGAAACGGGCGATGAACAAGATGGCCAAACAAATGCGCAAAAATAAGAAAAAACGGAAATAATCGTTTCTAATAAGGGCCTGGAACACACTGTTCTGGGTTCTTTTAGAAACTACTACTAGAGGAAAGATGTTAAAAAAACTAATTCAACAACTCATTCGTTTCTTTGCAAGATTGTTTTCTTCGCACAGCAAGCCCTTTGAATTCCCAAAAGGGTCGAAGAAACCACCGATTAGACCAATCATCTTTGTACCTGGGAGTTCAGCCAGTATACAGCGATTCAACGGAACCATTCGCATGCTCCATCGCTTTTCTAGAAAAAAGCAGAGTCTCTTAAAAATAAAAGTCAACAAAGATGATTCTATAGAGATGGAAGGAAGACTAAATACAAAAGAGCCGAATCCGATGATTGTGATTGGCTTTGAGAACAATCGAGATGGCTACAGCAATATCAAGCAGCAAATCGAATCCCTTAAGATAGCTCTAACCTACCTTCTTGATCACTATCATTTTACAGACTTCAAGGCAGTAGGGCATTCTAATGGTGGACTGGTTTTGACTGGTTTATTGGAAAGTGGCTTTTTAGAGAAAAAGAAGGTAACCGTAACCAAGTTGGCTATTATTGGAAGTCCTTACCGTTTCAATCAAGAGATGTATGACGATTTTCAAACATGGAAGCATCGTCTGGGAAAAGAAGTAGAAGTTCTTAATTTTGTGGGTAGCTTTGCTGGGAAATCAGATGGCATCGTCCCTCTCTCTAGTGCCCAAGCAGCACAATCTATTTTTGACAATCAAACCTATACAGAAGTGAATTTAAACGGTCGTAAGGCTCATCATTCAGCTTTACCCACTAATCCAGATCTAGTGAAACAATTAAGTCTATTTTTGAATCTATAGTGAAATTACATAATTTCGGTTATGTAATTTTTGTTTGTCTCTTGCAATCCTTAAGTAAATATGATACATTTTTGGTAGCGATTACACATACTTAAGGAGGATTTTATGAAAGATCCCAAATTATTAGAAACAATGAAAGATTACAAGGGACGGGATGAGGTTCCCGCAGATTTTGATGCTTTTTGGGATCAAGCCCTAGCAAAGATGACTGAACTGCCTGAATACAAGCTCGAAGAACGAGATTTCAGCATTCCAAATGTGATTTGTTATGAATTAACCTTTAAAGGAACACGAGATGGACTAGTTTATGCGCGGGTTGTTTTTCCAAAAACGGATAAAAAGGTTCCCGTCATTTTCCATTTTCATGGCTATATGGGTCGTTGTTGGGATTGGGCTGATATGCTGGCTTATACAGTAGCCGGCCATGGTGTTGTGTCTATGGACGTAAGAGGGCAGTCAGGCTATTCAACAGACGGTGACCGTTCACCACTTGGTAATACGGTAAAAGGACAGATTATCCGCGGAGCCGTGGATGGTCCTGAGGAGCTCTTTTATAAGGATGTCTACTTGGATCTTTATCAGTTAATTGAAATTGTAGCCAGCCTTCCTCAAGTAGACGACAGCAAACTCGCCAGCTATGGAGCCTCTCAAGGTGGTGCCCTAGCTCTGGTTGCTGCCGGATTGAATCCACGAATTTGCCGAACAGTAGCCATTTATCCATTCTTATCAGACTTCAGACGAGTATTAGAGATCGGGAACACCAGTGAGGCCTATGACGAGCTTTTCCGTTATTTCAAGTTCCATGATCCATTCCACGAAACCGAAGATCGTTTGATGCAGACATTGGCCTATATTGATGTAAAAAACTTTGCCCATCGCATCAAAGGACAGGTTCACATGATTACCGGTCTAGATGATGATGTCTGTTATCCTGTGACACAGTTTGCCATTTATAATCGATTAGAATGTCCAAAAGAGCATTTAATCATGCCAGAATATGCCCACGAAGCTATGAACGTTCAAGTCAATGATCGAGTCTATAATTGGCTCTGTGGTAGCAAGATTCCATTTCAATATGTAGAAAAATAAGTTAGAGAAGAAAATAATCAGTAGATCCATGTGATTTGCTGATTTTATTGTGTTTAAAAGTGATCTAGTATAGAAAGAAAAACTAAAAGTTTATGTACAATTGACCAAACAAGACCTAAACCATTGATACAACTAAATTAGAAGCATAAAGTACATTCTTTAAAAAGTGTACTTTATTTTTATTTTGTACATTATTTTGGAATGGTATTTTGTATGTTTGCTAGTGCATAATATCAGCTAATCGAAGAAATTGATTTGTACATTTTTTTACTCTAGTAACGGTAGAAGAAGTGGTGGTTCAATTGTACATTTTATTTAAAATATTTATAGTTATAAGATTAGTATTTGAAGCATAAATAAAGTAGATACAGTGGTATAATAGTGTCAAAAGACTTTCAGGAGAAATGACATGAGATCGCACACAGTTATTCTAGGTGCTGGTGCTACTATTGCAGCAATTCCAGATGGTGATAAAAACGGCAAAAGTTCTTCAGTTATGAATGGATTGCTAAAAAAACTAAATTTAGAAGAAATTCTTGCTGGTGTTGAATTACAGACAAAGAGCGAAAATTTAGAAGATATCTATTCAGAATTATTTGAGAGAGAAGAGTGCTCCGAAATAGTTAAAAAACTAGAAGAAAGACTCTATGATTATTTTGCTTCGTTGGAGTTACCTGATGAACCAACAATTTATGATCTTTTAATATTAAGTTTAACTAATAAAGATTGCATAGCTACGTTTAATTGGGACCCTTTACTTATACAAGCTTATGTTCGCTGTTCAAAAATTACTCTGAACCTGCCACAAATTCTTTGTTTACATGGGAATGTAGCTGTCGGTTTTTGTGAAGAACATACTGAGTTTGGAACAGTAGATTACTATTGCCCAACATGTTATAAAAAATTAAATCCAACAAAATTATTGTATCCCGTAAAAAACAAAGACTATTCTTCCGATGGATACATAAATTGGTGTTGGAAAGCATTAGATTACTTTGTCGATCATTCATATATGTTAACTATTTTTGGATACAGTGCTCCTAAGAGCGATGTAGATGCTGTTAATTTAATGAAAAAAGCATGGGGAAATATTGAAGACCGACCACTTGAAGAAGTTTCCGTAATAGATATTATAGACGAAGAGACTATGCTAAATACATGGAAAGACTTTATTCATAGCCATCATTATAGGTATTCAAATTCATTTTTTGATTCTTACTTAGCAAAATTTCCAAGAAGAACTTGTGAAACCGTATTTGCAACATTTTCATTAAATGTTCCTTCTGATGGTAGTAGAGGATTTAAAGAGAATTTTAATTGGGACATGATAAAAGAGTTTTTATCTGATATGTTAGTTGAAGAACAGGAAAATAAAGGAAAATCAAATTTAAAATCGAGATATTTAGTTTGGGGTGAAGATGTTAACAAATAATCCAATTAATCATAGTGTACTTAAATTGTCAATGGATTTCGATAATGCTTTTAAACATAAAAATATAGAGGAAATCTATAGACTAATAGAATTTGGAAAAAATATGGAAAACACTATTGATGATATTTCCAAAATTCAATTATTTTATTCTATTGGGACAGCATACGCTGATATATTTGAACTAAGTGATAACTTAGTTTTCAACATAGATACCGATTTTACAGTTCAACAAATTTATTACTTAAGAAAAGCTATAGAAATTTCAAATAACGTTGATATAAATTCTGAGAACAGTAGGTTTGTTTTCCCATTATTATGTTCACTTTACACTAATTACGCAAATTTATTAGATGCTTGTGGTAGAAAGCAGTTAGCTATTAAGATGTATTGTAAATGTATACAAATCAATCCAAGATTCACAATGGCTAGTGGTAACTTGGCTATTTGTCTAGATCATTATCGTAATTTTTTGAATGATAACGAACACCTCCACTTTATTAAAAAAATTAAAAATTTAATAGAAACAAGCATAACTGTTTCAGATCCAAACAGAGTTGATTATGCAGAAAAGCGATTTATTGAACTTTACGAACAATATCTTAATTATAAAGACTTAGATGAATGCTCTTGTAAAACCATCGATTATAATCCTAATTCACAAAAGTATCGCGAATGGTGTTGGAATAACGGGCTGTATCTTAATCCACTTAATGACTTACAAGCTGACGATATAAATAGATATGATGATAATCTTTTACTACCAAGTTTATTATTTCAATCGGATAAAGATTTAAACAAATATATTTCTATGTTTAATCAAATTAAGCAAGAATATGTTTATGCGCGTTATCTCTGTTTTAATAGCATTGAAATTGATTCGGTTCATTATGCTGATGAGAATGTTGATCTTATTGATTGTCTAGAATACGTACAATATTCTATCCGAGTAGAAGGATTAAAAGCAGCTTTTAAAACACTATATTCATTATTAGATAAAGTAGGAATGTTTATAAATGAATATTATTCTTTAAAAATTAAGACTCGACAAGTAAATTTTCATTCAATTTGGAGAACAGATAGCAATTTAGGTAAGTTGTTGGATAAGAATATTGGTCTATCATCTATATTTTGGATATCGAAAGATTTTGATAATGGTAATAATTCTTTGACAGCAAATCCACACGCAAAGCTATTAAAAACTATTAGAAATTATTTAGAGCATAGGTTTACTAATATTACATTGAATTTTATTGATGGAAGTGAAGAAAATAATGAAACTAGACTGTATCTAACTGAATTTGAACTTCAAGAGTGTACATTAGATTTATTAAATCTTGTAAGAGAAGTTATTTTTTCACTCAAAAATGCCATTCAAATAAGTGAAAATGAAAAACAATCTACTCTAAGCAGTGAAGTTGCTTTAATTCCGATAAATTATGAAGAAGTAGATTCGGAAGATAAATTATAACATTGAGCATACAATTTATAGTCGTTATAAAAAGCAATAGTCTAAATTCATTTAACTAATCGACTTAACTAGAGCTAAACCATTGATAAAACTGAATTAGAAGGATAAAGTACACTCATTAAGCAGTGTACTTTATTTTTGTTTTGTACATAATTTGTTGATTGCTTAATCAATACTACATCTCTATCAGGTAATTCAGACTCCATTTAGTCCTCTAAAACCCACGTTGAGGCGGTATCACTGCTTGTAAAAAATTAGAAACCTTTAAACGAAAGGGAGAATGAAAAGCGTGAAGGTAGCTTCTCTAATCGAATAGAGGGTAAGAATCAGAGTAATAGTTCAAGTATGGCTTCTGGATACTATAGTCTGACATGCTATCAATCTATTTCAGAAGCTGGACAAATTGTAGTAACTTTCCTTGAAGGAACTGAGGTAGATTTATAAGAGACTGTTACTGGGAAGTTACAGTCTTTTTAGGGGTTTAATGGTATAATGAGATTATAAATGTGGATATTGTTTAAATTCTCTGGAGGACTCATAATGTTGAATTTAGTAAAAGGTCACCAAGTTAGCTTGGTAGAGAACCTGTTTGAATCATTTACAAAGTTACCTGAACATCATTTGACGGCGAATGTACACGCAGAAAAAATATTAGAGGTTTTTCAACACTTTATTGCGATTCATGATGAGCCATTGTTTTTTATTTTAGAATTACCTGTCAGTATTGATAGAGAAAAAGTGATAGCAAAGAATATTATCAAGGAATCCCATAAGGATGTTTATTATATTGATGGTTGTTCAAGAGAGGAATGCATAGCACTGTTGATTAGATACGGTGATTTGCTTGTTAATGATGGACTAAGTAAGTTTGGATTTGGTGGGCATAAAAGTTATAGTCACAATCTCATTCCTTATTTTTAAGACCATCTATGTTATAATGAAGTGAAGCTATTAGAGGAGGTTTATATGTCAACTCAAAGTATTTATGGGGAGTATGCTCAATATCTCCCCAAAATTTTACAAGAAATAACAGACCCCATTATTGCGGCTAATATTGCTAGCAAAAAAGAAACAGGTTTTAAACTCTATGAACATTTCATTTCACGGATTAAGGAAAGCGACTCCATGCGTGTAAAGTGTCGTAGAAAGAATTTGCCTGAGACGAGCCAGTCTGCCCTTAGGGAAATTCGTGACAGCATTGGAATCCGTATTATTTGTGGTTTTGTCAATGATATTTACAAGATCATCGAAGTAATCAAGGCTATTCCTGGTGTCATGGTCTACAATGAGAAGGATTATATTTCAACTGCCAAGCCTAACGGCTATCGCTCTTATCACCTCATTTTGCAAATGGAGACAAATTTTCCAGATGTCCTAGGCAATGATAAAGGGACCTATTTTGTTGAGGTTCAGCTTCGGACCATCGCTCAGGACTCGTGGGCCAGTTTGGAGCATCAGATGAAGTATAAACATGACATCAAGAATTCAGAAATGATTACCCGTGAGCTTAAGCGCTGTGCAGATGAATTAGCTTCATGTGACCTGACCATGCAGACCATCCGTAACTTAATTCAAGAAGGAAGTGACTAGAATGGCTCTGAAAATTTTATTGGCTGAGGACGAGGAAGCCTTATCTCGAGTTTACAAGGCGGCACTTGAGCATCAAGGTTTTGAAGTTGATCAGGCTTTTAATGGTCAAAAGGCAGTCGACCTAGCTGCACAGAATGCCTATCAAGTAATCATTATGGATATTATGATGCCTATCAAAACAGGTATTGAGGCCCTGAAAGAGATTCGCTCCTCTGGGAATACTACTCATGTCATTATGTTGACGGCCATGGCTGAAGTTGATGATCGTGTGACAGGACTTGATGCTGGGGCAGATGATTACCTGACCAAGCCGATTTCCCTAAAGGAACTTTTGGCTCGTCTGCGGTCGCTAGAGCGTCGTGTTAGTGAAACCTTTACTGCCAAAATTTTGACCCTTGGTTCTGTTCGCTTGGACCAAGAGGAGCAGGAGTTGGTAGCTGGCAACGCCATAAGACTTTCAAGTAGAGAGACCAAGTTAATGGCCCACTTCATGCTCAACCCTGCTAAGCAATTAACCACTGATCACCTTTTTAAAACTATCTGGGATGATGAGGAAGATGTGGACGAGTCAATTGTCTGGGTTTATATTTCCTATCTGCGCCAGAAATTGCAAGCTATTCAAGCTGATATCAGTATTCTTGGTGAAAAGGGTGGTGACTTCTGCCTTCTGCAAATTTAGAAAGGAGTAGTCCATGTTTAGACGTTTACGACTTCAGTTTATAACAATTGCTTCTTTGTCTATCCTCTTTATCTTGATCTTTACGGTAGGAATCATCAATGCTGTGAGTTCCTTTCAGACGGAGCAGGAAATTAGCAAGGTCCTCAACACACTCACGGAAAATAATGGAATCTTTGGAAAAACCACAGAAATTGAGACCAATCAAGGACTTGAGATTCCTTCGGACAGTTATCAATTTTTCAGCGTGACCTTGTCGGGTGATAAGGTTGTTAGCCAGGATACCAGTCATATGTCTCTAATAAACGACGAGGAAGCGGCTAGATATGCCCTGAAAGTTAGTCGCTTGACCAATAATCTTGGAACGATTAGAGAAAAAAATATCAATCTTAGCTATCAAGTTAGCAAGGTCAGTAAAGATAAGATTTTGGTAGTCTTTCTGGACACGACCTATTATTATAATTCTTCCCAATCCTTGTTCAATCTTTCTATTCTTTTATCACTGTTTGCCTTTATCTTTTTTGTCATCATTGTCAGTGCCTTATCAGGAATTGTCATTCGCCCCTTCATTCGAAATTATGAACAGCAACGGCGTTTTATCACTAATGCTGGTCATGAATTGAAAACACCTTTAGCCATTATTTCTGCTAATACGGAGCTACAGGAACTCATGACTGGAGAAAACGAATGGACCAAGTCTACTAACGACCAGGTGGCACGATTGACCACTCTAATCAATTCGCTTGTGGCTTTATCTCGGCTTGAGGAGCAGCCGGACATTGTTCTTCAAGATGTGGATTTTTCCTATATTACAGAGGATGCAGCCGAGGACTTTAAGGGACCTGTCGTCCGAGATGGCAAATCCTTCGTTATGGATATTACCCCAGATATCCATGTGAAAGCCGAGGAAAAGTCTCTCTTTGAACTTGTAACTCTCCTTGTGGATAATGCTAACAAGTATTGTGACTCTGAAGGAACGGTTACGGTAAGGCTCCGTCAAGTCGGAAGAACACGTAAACGGGCTCGCTTAGAAGTGTCAAATACCTATAAAGATGGTAAGACAGTCGATTATAGTAAGTTTTTTGAGCGCTTTTATCGTATCGAAGAATCTCATAATAACAAGGAAATTAAAGGTTTTGGCATAGGCCTATCCATGGCTCAAAGCATGGTCAAATTATTTAAAGGGCGTCTCTTTGCCTCCTACAAAGATGACACCATCACTTTTACAGTCATTTTGTAAGGATATTTTAAAATTGGAACTAGTAATGGTACCGAAGGGGGCATTATTGATTGTGAATGGCCTTATATCCTGGTTTGGTTTTGTGTTTATGAGAATGTCACAAATTCCAGAGTACTACAAGATTTTATCCTTAATTAAAATTGAGGAGTTGTAAACATGTAAAAAAGTAACGAGGAGCCCCGTGTTAAAATCCAATAAGCTGATTATTTTTTTAATTTCCCTACCTTTTCTGATGCTTATTGTTTTCTATTCGCTTAATGGGCATCCTGGATATAGTGATGATAGTAATTTCATCAGAAATCATGTTGCTGCTATTAATAGTGAGATAATCGCATACTTAGCCAGGAAAAGCAATGCATAAAGTCCGTGACCTTATTGCCAAACACTGCTAGAAGAGAATATGAAAAGCAACGGCGTTTTATCACCAATGCCGGTCATGAATTGAAAACCCCGTTAGCTATTATTTCTGCTAATACGGAGCTACAGGAACTCATGACTGGAGAAAACGAATGGACCAAGTCTACTAACGACCAGGTGACACGTTTGACCAATCTAATTAATTCTCTTGTGGCTTTATCTCGTCTGGAGGAGCAGCCGGACATTGTTCTTCAAGATGTGGATTTTTCCTATATTACAGAGGATGCAGCCGAGGACTTTAAGGGACCTGTCGTCCGAGATGGCAAATCCTTCGTTATGGATATTACCCCAGATATCCATGTGAAAGCCGAGGAAAAGTCTCTCTTTGAACTTGTAACTCTCCTTGTGGATAATGCTAACAAGTATTGTGACTCTGAAGGAACGGTTACGGTAAGGCTTCGTCAAGTCGGAAGAACACGTAAACGGGCTCGCTTATTAGAAGTGGCAGGAGTTGCACGCGATATTGCCGATCCGTGGTATACAGGAGACTTTGATGCGACGTACCGCGATGTGACATTGGGATGCAATGCGCTCTTAGAACAATTAAAAAAGGAGTTATAGTATGGATAAGATTAGAAAAGATTGGGCAGTGATGATTGCTCTGGCGGCTGTTTCGTTACTTGTCGTCTTGAATTTTAGCGCCATCCTCACATGGATTTCCGAATTTATTGGGATGATGTTCCCGCTTATTTTAGGGATGATTTTGGCATTTATTTTAAACGTGCCAATGAAGCGAATTGAACAAGTGTTGGAGAAGATAAACTTCCCGCAGGCGCGGGAGTAACCCCCTTTTGTTGAGGATTTATACCTTTTTAAATGAAAATAATACAAGTAGGACACTTCTAAAAGTGATCTACTTTTTTTAAATATTTTCATTCTACAGTTTAATTTTAAACAACAACTCACTCATTTTTGTTATATAATATAGATGTTGACTAACTCCACATGTTGAGGCGGTAAGTTTGCTAGTCAAGGAGTAAAACGACGAAGATTAGCATTTACTTCCGCCCATGCGATAGCTGTCCGTGATTGACAAGTGCTAGCACGCAGACAGAACGGAGATAGCGAACCGCTGAGTGTGTCGCTCTGCTCGTAAAAGCTTAGAAACCTTTGAACGAAAGGGATAATGAAAGCCTTGATTGCAAGGCTTTTTGCTTTATGGTGGGTAAGTATCAGAGTGAGAAAATTTTTGGAATGAGTAGAAGTGATAGCTAGAAATTATCAGTTTCTATTTCCATTTACCCTGTGGGTACGTGTTTGTTTCCATTGACAAGGAGTTTGTGGGAATAGAAATGTACCCACCTTGTTTGAATCAAGTGAAGTGTAGTTGAAGGAAATCTGTTGAAAGCAATACTTCATTTTACCGAATAAGTAATAATTTAGGCAACTTCAAATCGATTAAAAAAAACTATTTTAAAGGTTAAGAGTAGACAAAAATTGTCCACTCTTTTTTGCAAACTCAATTTATCAATAAATGAAATGAGGGAATGTAAAATGAAATATTTTGAGGTTGAGTTAGAAAATCCTGATGAATTTTTAAAACTACAAACAGAAGATTTTGTGAAAGCTAATCGCTTGCTACTAAGGAAGATAATCCAGAGCGTTACAGTCTATGAAGAAAACTTCGTCATATCCTTTAAATCTGGCATCGAATTGGAAGTATGAGTCTCATTCCATAACTTTTATATTGAACATATCATCTTGTTGTGTTATACTATAAATTGATATAAACAAAGATGTAGGAGGAACCGAAACTATGACAGCCTCAATGCGTTTAAGATAAGCTGGCAATAAAAAAAGCAGAATCTATACCCGATGATAGGCTTTTTTGTTGTGCTTATTTATACGATATTGAGCATTCATTAGTTACGGTGAGGATATTGGTTATTTAACTATACCTTTATTTAACTATGTCTTTAATATGAATGTTTCCAAATTGTATGTATGCAGACCAAAAGCCACATTGTGGGGTTTGGCCTGCATTTTTTATTGCCTAGAATGCTATTCAAAATAGAAATTCAAGCAAAATAATATGCAGGAGATAATATAAATGGAAAAATACAACAATTGGAAACGAAAATTTTATGCAATATGGGCAGGGCAAGCAGTATCATTAATCACTAGTGCCATCCTGCAAATGGCGATTATTTTTTACCTTACAGAAAAAACAGGATCTGCGATGGTCTTGTCTATGGCTTCATTAGTAGGTTTTTTACCCTATGCGATTTTGGGACCTGCCATTGGTGTGCTAGTGGATCGTCATGATAGGAAGAAGATAATGATTGGTGCCGATTTAATTATCGCAGCAGCTGGTGCAGTGCTTGCTATTGTTGCATTCTGTATGGAGCTACCTGTCTGGATGATTATGATAGTATTGTTTATCCGTAGCATTGGAACAGCTTTTCATACCCCAGCACTCAATGCGGTTACACCACTTTTAGTACCAGAAGAACAGCTAACGAAATGCGCAGGCTATAGTCAGTCTTTGCAGT
This sequence comes from Streptococcus parasanguinis, assembly GCF_047465465.1. Classification (GTDB taxonomy): domain Bacteria; phylum Bacillota; class Bacilli; order Lactobacillales; family Streptococcaceae; genus Streptococcus; species Streptococcus parasanguinis_AI. The sequence continues at coordinate 516,752 of NZ_JASGZU010000001.1, forward strand.
CTATAAGCTATATTGTTAGTCCGGCAGTTGCAGCACTCTTATACTCCGTTTGGGATTTAAATGCTATTATTGCCATCGACGTATTGGGTGCTGTGATTGCATCTATTACGGTAGCAATTGTACGTATACCTAAGCTGGGTAATCAAGTGCAAAGTTTAGAACCAAATTTCATAAGGGAGATGAAAGAAGGAGTTGTGGTTCTGAGACAAAACAAAGGATTGTTTGCCTTATTACTCTTAGGAACACTATATACTTTTGTTTATATGCCAATCAATGCACTATTTCCTTTAATAAACATGGAACACTTTAATGGAACGCCTGTGCATATTTCTATTACGGAAATTTCCTTTGCATTTGGGATGCTAGCAGGAGGCTTATTATTAGGAAGATTAGGGGGCTTCGAAAAGCATGTATTACTAATAACAAGTTCATTTTTTATAATGGGGACCAGTTTAGCCGTTTCGGGAATACTTCCTCCAAATGGATTTGTAATATTCGTAGTTTGCTGTGCAATAATGGGGCTTTCGGTGCCATTTTATAGCGGTGTGCAAACAGCTCTTTTTCAGGAGAAAATTAAGCCTGAATATTTAGGACGTGTATTTTCTTTGATCGGAAGTATCATGTCACTTGCTATGCCAATTGGGTTAATTCTTTCTGGATTCTTTGCTGATAAAATCGGTGTAAATCATTGGTTTTTACTATCAGGTATTTTAATTATTGGCATTGCTATAGTTTGCCAAATGATAACTGAGGTTAGAAAATTAGATTTAAAATAAACAATATTGGAGGAATATTTATGTATCTTATTTTCATGTAACTCTTCCTGCTAAAATCGCAGGGTTTTCCCTGCATACAAGCAAATGAAAGCATGCGATTATAGACAGGAGGAAATGTTATGGAATTAATATTAAAAGCAAAAGACATTCGTGTGGAATTCAAAGGACGCGATGTTTTAGATATAAATGAATTAGAAGTATATGATTATGACCGTATTGGTTTAGTAGGAGCAAATGGTGCTGGAAAAAGCACTTTACTCAGGGTACTTTTAGGAGAATTAACTCCCCCAGGATGTAAAATGAATCGTCTGGGTGAACTTGCCTATATTCCCCAGTTGGACGAAGTAACTCTGCAGGAGGAAAAAGATTTTGCACTTGTAGGCAAGCTAGGTGTTGAGCAATTAAATATACAGACTATGAGCGGTGGTGAAGAAACAAGGCTTAAAATAGCACAGGCCTTATCGGCACAGGTTCATGGTATTTTAGCGGATGAACCTACGAGCCATTTAGACCGTGAAGGAATTGATTTTCTAATAGGACAGCTAAAATATTTTACAGGTGCACTGTTAGTTATTAGCCATGACCGCTATTTTCTTGATGAAATAGTAGATAAAATATGGGAACTGAAAGATGGCAAAATCACTGAGTATTGGGGAAACTATTCTGATTATCTTCGTCAGAAAGAGGAAGAACGTAAGAGCCAAGCTGCAGAATACGAACAATTTATTGCGGAACGTGCCCGATTGGAAAGGGCTGCGGAGGAAAAGCGAAAACAGGCTCGTAAAATAGAACAGAAGGCAAAAGGTTCTTCAAAGAAAAAAAGTACTGAAGACGGAGGGCGTTTAGCTCATCAAAAATCAATAGGAAGTAAGGAAAAAAAGATGTATAATGCTGCTAAAACCCTAGAGCACAGGATTGCGGCCTTAGGAAAAGTAGAAGCTCCGGAAGGCATTCGCAGAATTCGTTTCAGGCAAAGTAAAGCATTGGAGCTCCATAATCCATACCCTATAGTCGGTGCAGAAATTAATAAAGTATTTGGGGATAAGGCTCTGTTTGAAAATGCATCTTTTCAAATTCCGTTAGGAGCAAAAGTGGCGTTAACTGGTGGTAATGGAATCGGAAAAACAACTTTAATCCAAATGATCTTAAACCATGAAGAAGGAATTTCTATTTCGCCTAAGGCAAAAATAGGTTACTTTGCACAGAATGGTTACAAGTACAACAGTAATCAGAATGTTATGGAGTTTATGCAGAAGGATTGTGACTACAATATATCAGAAATTCGTTCAGTGCTAGCATCTATGGGGTTCAAACAGAACGATATTGGAAAAAGTTTATCTGTTTTAAGCGGTGGAGAAATTATAAAATTGTTGCTTGCTAAAATGCTCATGGGTAGATATAACATCCTAATAATGGATGAACCCAGTAACTTCCTTGACATACCAAGTTTAGAGGCTTTGGAAATACTAATGAAGGAGTACACCGGAACTATCGTGTTTATCACCCACGATAAACGATTACTCGAAAATGTAGCAGATGTAGTTTATGAAATTAGAGATAAGAAAATAAATCTGAAACATTAAATTTAAGGTAGTCGCTGGTCAGTATAGTCTGTTCTGGTTGGCGACTCCATTGTTAAAGAGTATAAAGACTTTAGATTTTATGAATATTAAAAATAGGAACAGTCAATTGAACTGCTCCTATTTTTCTGCTAAATATATTGTAGTTTTCTTATATGTATAATGATAGATTAGCGGATTCTCATCTACGGTACTTACTTCAAATATGAAGAAGTGATCGCGGTTATCTCTGGACTTTTCCTTATTGAGGACAAAGTAATTCTTACGTGAAGTCGCCATTGTTTTTAGGATATCATCAGTTAGGAAGGTCAATGGAATATTCATGTTAGAGTAGCGGTAGAAGTCACGTTCAAAATCTTGGTAGCTCTCGCTATAATAGTCCATTTGTAGGTGATTACGCTGAAACTCAAGCTGATTCATAGAGCACCTCCTCGACAAGTTCAATACTAATAATGTCTTTTAATTTCAAATTGATGTGACCTGTTGTAGTTTTTATCAAAATGAAATCTTTGGTCAGACTTGGTATTGTTCCAGTGTAGGAAACACGCTTGTTTTTTTCAATCACTTGAATGCGTGTGCGTAGCTGCCCGGCGTATACTTGACTGAGGAGTAATAATTTCTTCTCTAGTGATAAGTCAGACATGTACGTTACTTTGTTTGTATCATCAGAGAGTGCTGATGCATGTTCAGATAGGAAAAAGCCCATCCATTTTTGCATCTTTGTATCCTGGTACTCTCTTGCTGATTGAAATGGTAAATATGAACGGTCAATCATATCAAATCCTTTCTATGCAGAGGCAAGGGTATTTTTATCAAATTGAATCGTAAAACCTTGAATTCCCCCACCTGTGTAACATTCTTTAAAGCGATTGATTACCTCAGTATAGATTATCACAGATGAGCTTGTTGGCTTAATGCTAAATGTAAATTCCAATGGTAATCGGTTTTCAGATTTAGCATGTACTAGTCGTATCGATATTTCAGTTGTTTTGAGTTTTCTCTGACGAAGTTTTGAAGTTGCTGTTTCAACGATTCCATGTAAAAATCTTTCAAGCATTTCAATATCATTACATCCTTTGCTACGGATTTCTGAAAATTGTACTGTATTTTTTTCTTGTTTCATTTTAATCCCTCCAATCCACCCGCGGAATGACCACCGATAAGTTTACTGCGTTCAATATTTCTGGAACCTTCAGTTAGGACGGTTCCTTTTTGTATGGCTAAAAAACCAAACTGTTCTCTGACAACATCAATAGCTGTCTGAAGTCTATTATCTTTTTCAATTTGTTCTACATCATCAAAGAGTGATAGTAGAGTATAGCTTTCATCTACGAAGCCACTATAAGATACACCAATTTGTCTCACTGCACCAGAGGTGTATTTTTTCGGAATAATACAAGTACATGACTCACCATTGTTTTGGGGAGATTTGCGGGTTCAATTTTATTCTGAGCATTTATAGATTTTTTCATCTCAGTCCTAGAATAGCCAATATGAATAGAAACGACAGTAGTCAATACTAGGGCTACTGTTCCGTTCCACAGTATCATTTAAAAATCATTTTCACACCCTTTCGTCTATTAGTATAGAAGAAAGCTCTCAGCACATGAGGAGAAATCATGAGGGATATTCTCAGTTGAATAAGTAAGAGTATAATCTACATCTCCAAAGTAGGAGTGGCCAGTTCCAGCAGAAAGACCTTCATAGGTTTTATAACTGAATAGATCGACTACTTTGTTGTCGAATTTTTCCTGTTCTTCAAGTAATCCTGAGGAATAGACGACAACTTTAAAATCAAATAAGCTAAAAACGCTCTAAAATCATTAAATTGATATAAAAATGTTTTTTATTGTCAAAATATACAATTAAAAAAATTTCCAGTTTTTTTAAAATCACTATCTCAGATGACAATTTAATCAAAATATGATATAATACAGAAAAAGTAAAAATAACAAAAGTAACTTACAAAAGTAAAAGAAAAAAAGTAAATAGATAGCCACGGCGGATATTCCTTTCATTGTTTAGAAGGAGTTGCTGTGGTTATCGTTGTTGCTGAGCTAATTAATTGCTCTTATTACTTAGATGAAGTTACTTTTGTTATTGAATTAATTCAAATAATAATAACGATCAATGAAAGTACTCATCGATATTCCCTTTATGCAGTTTAGAGCACAAAGGAAAATGGTACTGATTTGATCGTTTTTTTGTGTATTGACATCCTAAAACCCAGTCAGAACCTTCAGTCATATTAAACAAGGAGATAACATGAGATTTGTTGTATATAAACATTCACTAGTTTTAGGTGATAACAACATCGTGACAAAGCAATTTATCGTTCTGAAGCACGATGACGGCAACTTACAATTTACTGATTTTCATCGTTATGTTAAATCTACTTCAAGAATCAAGTCTATTTCAGATGATGGGAATAAACGCTTTTCTTACGTTGTTAAGTTTCTAAATTTTATATTTGGTACTTCTGGACTTAAAAGTATAGATCAACTTACACTTGAAATGGTTAGAGAATTTTTTACGCTTTATGGATTATCTCAGTTACCAGGAGATAGAGAAAAAAGAAAGAAAAGCACCGTTGAAAAATGCGTAAATGCAGTTCTTGACTTCTTAACTCTTTATTTAAGTGAGCGAGAGGGAAAGGCTAAGTTAAAAGCAGAAGAATTGTATTCTACGACAACTTTTACGAATAGTAGAGGACGGGTTATAAAGCGTAAAGAACCAAATTTTGAAATATACGTAAATGATAGCAACACTGAGAAAGCTATTTTTCGTGATATGCCAAATAGTGCTTTTGAGATGTTATTTTCTCACATAGCACACTATCATAAAGATCTACTCATGGTTGTGGCCTTGGGAGCCTTTGTTGGCTTAAGACCATCAGAAGCATGCAATGTAAGACGTGAAGATAGTCCTCTAGGGCCAGGTATTTTGTTTCACCAAAGTGATGGGCAAGTATTTAAGATTGAGATCGATCTACGAAAAGAAATACCTCTCCGAAGCGATTTAAAGCCAACTGGACGGATTAAAAAGGAAAGACTTCAAGCAGTACCTTATATCTTTCTGGAGGTCTTTTTAGACACTTATAATGACTATATGACTTATCTGGAAGGTAAGAAGTATGAGAAGGATTATGGACCTTTAAATCTTAACAGACGAGGAAAAGCATTATCATACGATGTATACTATCAACGATTTCGTAAGATTATTCGCGACGAAATGATCCCAATCTTCTTAAAATCTGATGATGCAGAGGTTGTCTTTTTTGGGCAGCTTTTGCAGGAGCATAATATTTCCCCACATATTTTCAGACACTGGTACACGACACAGTTAGTATTATCTGGGGTTTCTGAAATAAGTGAGCTTATGTCAGCAAGAGGTGATAAATCGCCTGAGAGTGCTTGGGTTTATCTACAAAACAAAGGAGAAATCGCAAAACAATATGGTCAAGTTAATAATGGTGTTTTTGACTATATGAATTGGCGAGCAAATGAACTTTTTGGTGATAAGTTAGAAAGGTAATGTATGACTTATTCAATTAAATCTTTGATCGAAAATCTGTTAAGTGAACTCGGAAAAAACGATATACAGTATAAAGGCAAAATTAGTAAGTTTTTAGTTGATAACAATTGGTTTAATATTGAGATTGATTTGGATAACTATTCTATCTCAGATAAAGATGCTCAATTATTAATAGAAAAAATAACCAATTATCTTCTTGGACCAACTGGTTTAGCAGGAATTCAGCCTATATTTAAACAAAAATTCCCATTAACTTACAAATATTTTCAGCAATACTCAGAAGATAGCAACTTATCTAAGGAAAACATGTTTTATGTTCAAGATTTTCTTGCTTTTTATCTTAAAAGAGATTTATTTCTCTGTAATGATAATGAGATTGAATTGTTGGTTGAAGAAGCAGTATATGCACTTGAAAAGCAAAAAGGCGAAGTTTTTATTGATTTTTTAAAGTGGTTAATGAATAAAATGAGATGTAACTATCACAAAAGATATGAATTTACACCTCGATACACATTAGAACAGGAGACTAACGCTTATGAGTTAGACGAATATTTAGAATTACTGTATTTTCTTTTTAATGACAATTACATTAGAAAAGAAGATATGCTTTATAAAGCAGCAATCTCAAAAGACTACGCAGATACCTGGCTATTTCTAGCACTTCATTTTATATGTGCGCTACGTGGAACAGATTTAGAACAACTTGGACATCCACAACTTCCTAGAACACCGAAAGAAGTTCTAAAATCAGTTAGAAGTGGTAATTGGAGTAGCAGTGAGGCAAGAAGAACTCTTTTAAGTATTACAACTCGTTTAACTTATTTAAATATTACTCCAAACAAAACAAAGCGAACTAAAAATATTAGTCAGATTAAATTTCAGGTCCCTGAGAGTTGTCAGGTATTGATTGGAACGTTGTTGGCTATCTGTGAAGCTCATTATCAGTTGAATAAAGATAATAATGATGAACCTTTAATTCGACAAATAAAAGAATATAAACGAATTAATCGATATATGGGGAAAGAAATTGGAGACTTATTTCTTGAAAGGAATTTTAGTTCTAGATCTGCAAATAAATCCTATCTTCAAACTGTTGCCATGTTGGCAGATGATGTTTTACAAGAAAAATCTGAGTTAAATATTAAAGGGTATTTTTTAGCTGCATTAGCCCGTAGCCATAAAGGTTCATTCGATGAATTTGCTCAAACCACAACAACGTACCTAAAAGATGCCCAACTAAGCCAGCTTAAACCAGAAATGGTTGCGAGAGAACTATTTGAACGAGGTGTTTTATCTATGATTCCATCAATGCTCCTGACGATTGTTACTAGAGGAAAGTATAAAGAATTAAGCCCTAGTCAACAGACTCAGATGATTAAACAGTTAGATTTGACACCAAATGAGATTGAAAAAACATTGGCTTTAAGCATTCAGGCAGAAGTAAAATCTCAAAAGGCATTAAAGCTTTTGGTAGAAGAAGAAGCAGAGCCTAATCAACTTCTTACTATTTGTCATCGTATAGGAAACGGTGAAGCCTTCTCAAAACAAGGTGAAAGCATGTGTCTTTTGTCTGCGCTTGGAAAAATTTGTCCATATGACGATAGGCAACATTGCATCGGTTGTCATTATGAACTACAAACGAAATCTACTTTATTGTTATTAGTAGGAGAATTCAATCGTTTGAACAAACAATACTCTAGAGTTCGTTCTGATTTAGAAAAAGGTAAAATTCGGAGTATTTTGGAAGAACAAATAAAACCTTGTTTAACTGAAATGTTGCAAGCTTTATGCGAGCAATATGGAGATGACGTGTTACATGATTACGAAGAAATAATAAAGGAGTTAATAAATTGAACAATCAAGCTAAACTTTTTAAAATTGAAAATTATTTTGAACCTTTTGACCGTGATTGTGTTCTGCGAGCAAAAGAAGTTTTCGATGACTATTTTGATAAAGGAATTATTCTAAGTTACGATTTTGATCATAAGAAATGGGAAACTACAAATGAATATGCCAATATTAGCCTGTTTTTTAACATTTCTGAATTCCAATATAGGAGATTTTATCAATCAATTTTTCAGTTATCTTATAAGGAATTTATTGATTACTTAAAAAGTTTTATTGTTTTCTCAATGAAACAACATATTTTAAGAACTTTACAGCGATTTCTAATGGATATTAAACGTATTATTAAAAATACAACCAAAGATGCGTTTTTAGATTTAGAAAATATCTCTGTAATATTTCCTGGTTTATGTATTGACTTTTTCTCAAATCTTCCCTGTTCAGATGATAGTCAACTAAATCAACTATTGGAGCAATTAGATAATAAATTAACTATCAACCTTCAAAAAAGGCAGAGGTCAAAACAGCAAAGACAATTAGCGCAATTTCAATCCTATTTTACTTTTAATGACATTTTAAATGATTATTGGTCTCAAACATTATCTAAAAAAGAACGTCTATTTTATTATCCATTGTATCTCTGGTGGCAGATTACAGCGATTTTACCTTTAAGGCCAAGAGAATTTCTTTTAATACAAAGAAACTGTTTGACCGAGAAAGATGGGAAATATTTTCTTACATTAAGGAGAAATATAATCAAAGGAAGGGATCGACTTGTTGCACATAAAATTTCTGAAGATTATACGTTGAATACTTATGAAATTACTAATTCATTAGCTTCTGAAATAAAGACTTACCTCAAACTTACTGAAAATGATCGTTCTACTAAATTAGAGACATTATTTGTGACTGATCCTCATTATAACCGTTGGGGTCGTCGAACAGGTGTTAATAACCGATTTTTAACTTACACTAATCTCAATACTATTTTGAGGTATTTTTTTAATGAGATCATTTCTCAAAAATACGGTTATCAAGTTAATTATTTTAGTTTTCCAGCTAGATTAGATGAAAACGAGATTAATTTGATTCATATTGGGGATACGAGACATATTGCAATGATCAATTTAATTGCAGAAGGGGCTAGTCCTGTTACAGCTATGCTTTTAGCTGGTCATGAAGATGTGACAACTTCATCTCATTATTTTTCAAATTTAAGCCAATTTATTGAATGTCGTAGTTATCAAATGTATCGTAAACTAACGAGTAAAAATACGAATTACGCTATAAGTAAGAGGCAGCCATTTTACACAGCACAAGGACAATACATCACTTTAGAAAATAAAGGACGATGTTACTCGCCCCGCTTTGCGAAAGGTGATTATTCAGATTGTCTGAAAGTCATTAGTGAGCATGCAGAACTAGGTGCTTGTACGAGCTGCCCTTTTTACCGTAAAGCAGGTAAAGATTATTTTTCAATGGATAAAACATTTAAAAAGTCAGTTGATGAAAAAGCTATGGTTGTAAATGAAGCGATTAGAAAAGTTAGACAAGGGAAAGGTCATATTGAAGATATTGGAGAAGCTTTGTTGAAATTAAAAACAGTTAGCAATACCTATCAGGATTACTTAAATGCTAAACAACTATCTTTAGAGGAGAAGAAGTCTAATGGCTAGAAAGAAATCAATTACTGATGATGAATTGATTCATTTGTTTGAACAGTATTTAATTTCCCAGTGTTCCTGTGATTTAAGCTTGGTAAAAATTCCTCGGTTCGGTGACTATGTGAGGAATCATGGCTATCAAAATGTTGCGGATACAACCATTAGGCGTAACAAAAGATTCAGGGATTTTTTAAAAGAAAGTGAAATTAAATACCAAGATGAAAATTATGAGGCTGTGATTACTTACAAGACCATAGATCCTGACAATTTTATGGCAAAAAATCGTGCTCCAGGTGCTATGAAAAGAGCATTGGTGGAAATTAGCCAATACTATAAGAAGATAGCAAACATTGCGGCCAGCTATAAACAAGAAGCAGATAAGTTACGTAGTTTAAATTCTGAACTACAGTCAACTAATGAAGATTTAAAACAGAAGCTACAAAGAGAAAATGAGTTAAGTGATGAGAATCAAAAACTATTACAAATAATCAAAACAAGTGTCTATCCAGAAATTGCGAATGAGCTTTTAAAAGAAGAAGGATTGTTAAAATATTCTCAAAAGGTTATCAGTGAGGATTTCCTAGCAGACAATATCATCACCGCTGATTCAGAAATAGATTTTCATTCTGGTGGTCTTATTGAACAAGAAAATCCTCAAAAATCAACTAAAGTGGTTTCTATTAAAAACTTACTAGACAGCAAAACTAATTATAAATGAGGAAAGAAATGAACAAGAAAGTTAAAGATAATCCAGCTATTTACATGTACTGGGATCAAAAACGAAATGTTCTTGACCCCAAAAAATTATCGTCAAATAGTTTAAAATATGCCTATTGGTCTTGCCCTTATTGTCAACACCATTGGGAAGCGAAAATCATTGATGTGCAGCTTGACAGTTATGAATATCTTAGGTGTTGCCCCCATTGTGGATTAGGTGAACGTTCCATTGATGAAAATGAGAGCGTCCTTCAGGTTTATCCCGATTTCAGAAATTATATAAACTACAGCATTGAGCGAGATGAAGAATTAGATGAGAAACTTCTTACCTTGCCGTTCAATAGTAAAAGAAAATTCAATTTTAAATGTCCGACGTGTCAATTAAGTTGGAAAGATTCTGCGACAAATAAGAGGTTATTTCAACTAACAAGTGGGGATTTATTTCATTTTGGCTGCAATGAAACTTCCTATCATTGCGATTACAAATCAATTTATCCAAATTTAGCTAAAATCTATAGCGAACATTTAAACAAATTTAAATTTAACGAACTGAAGCTGAGTTACAATATAACAGTACCTATCCATTGGGAATGTGATAAGTGTCATTGCAAATTTGAATTATCTATTGATAGATTATTGAACCGAATTAAAAGAAGTGGTCATTACTGTTTGGAGTGTCATTCTTCATTTGAAGAGTTATTGGATAAAGATTTTGATGTTTCTCCTCTATCTTTTTTAAATTCTTCCATGCTCAAGGAGTGGTCTAAAAGGAACAATAATACACCTAATCAAGTTGATGTATTATCTAATGTTCATGTGTTATGGGAATGTACGAATTGTCACGGAGAGTATTCATGCTCACTATTTGAAAAAACAGATAGGTCTTGTCCATTTTGTTCAAATAGAGAAAAACTTCAGGATTTTAATACACTAAATGAAACACATCCCTATTTGAGGGAATTTTGGGACCTCAGTAATGAAAGGGATTTTTCCGAATATTGGTTTAAGTCAAATAATGTAGTTAGTTGGGTTTGTCCTTGTTGTAAAATCAACTTTCAATGTAGCCCAGCCGAAATGATCAGTCGAACCGATTTAGAAAATCAAAACTTTCAAACATGTCCCAATCAATGTGACTGGAGGACTGAGGTATTTAAAAATAATATTTTCCTTAAAGAACCAAAACTCATCAAAGAATGGAGCGATAAAAATAAAATTCCTATTCATTTATCTCAGACAACAATAGAAACGAAAAAATATTGGTGGGATTGTTCAAAGTGTCATGGGACATATTTATGTTCTATCCCAATTCGAAGAGAAGTTTCTCAGTGTTGTCCTTTCTGTAACAACGATAAGCCTCTGAATGGGTATAATACATTTGATTATTTGTACCCTGAACTAGCAAAATTGTGGGCACCAAATAATAAAGTCTCAATAGATAGTTTTGTTCCATTATTAACTGAAAAAAGGTTTTATTTATGGCGCTGCAAAGAATGTAACTTCGAATTTCATGAGCGCTTCAGCATTATATTAAATAAGTATTTAAATTCCGAGACAAAAGATCTTAAAGAAATGTGTCCATTTTGTGCAGAATTAAAAGAAAGACAAGATAATATCTCATTTGAAGATTTGATGAACGAGTGGGACTATCTTAACAATCTTATTCTAGGGGATCCAGAAAGAATCCCAAATAATACGCAATTAAGATTTTGGTGGATTTGTAAGAATAATCCAGAGCATCGTTATAGAATGGCTATTGTAGATAAGATTGCAAATGTAAAACGATCTATCGAGCCATGCATATTTTGTAAAGGGCGTAGACGAAAAAGAGAACATTTTGTTCCTTATAGGAAAATTTAAAAAACAGGTTCAAATTTGAACTTGTTTTTTATCATAGATTTTTATAAAGTACATTATTTTAAAAGATTGTATTTTTAGTTTTCAAGTAGATAGTGTACAGAATTTTAGTATGCGAAAGATTTAGTTTTCACGGGAATAAAGTACATTATTTCGAGAAAAATTTTTTCCAGTTAACTGAAATAACCCCCATAACATCTTTCCGAAAAACTATAATTTTCTTGAAAAATACATCTGGCTATGTTATACTACTAGTATAGAAAGATTTGGAGAAAAAGATGAAACGCGAGATCTTATTAGAACGGATTGATAAACTCAAACAAGTCATGCCCTGGTATGTATTGGAATATTATCAATCGAAACTGGCCGTTCCCTACAGTTTTACGACCTTGTACGAATACTTAAAGGAATACGATCGATTTTTCACCTGGGTTTTGGAATCTGGGATATCGGATGCTGACACCATAGCCGAGATCCCTTTAGACGTTCTGGAGCATATGACCAAGAAAGATATGGAATCCTTTATTCTTTACTTACGTGAACGTCCTCTGCTCAATGCCAATACAACGAAAAACGGGGTTTCCCAAACAACGATTAACCGTACCCTTTCTGCACTGTCTAGTCTTTATAAGTATTTGACTGAGGAGGTTGAAAATGAGCAAGGGGAACCTTATTTCTACCGTAATGTCATGAAGAAGGTTGCTACCAAGAAAAAGAAAGAAACCTTGGCTGCTCGAGCTGAGAATATCAAACAAAAGCTCTTTTTAGGCGATGAAACAGAAGGTTTTCTTAACTATATCGACCAGGAATACCCTCAAACACTCTCAAATCGCGCCTTATCCTCCTTTAATAAGAATAAAGAGCGAGATTTAGCCATTATCGCACTCCTTCTTGCCTCTGGCGTCCGTCTCTCTGAAGCCGTTAACCTAGACCTTCGTGACCTCAATCTTAAGATGATGGTGATTGACGTCACTCGAAAAGGTGGAAAACGAGACTCAGTCAATGTTGCTGCCTTTGCTAAGCCTTATCTGGAGCAATATCTTGCTATCCGAGACAAACGTTACAAGACAGAAAAGACTGATACAGCCCTCTTTCTGACCTTGTATCGAGGTGTTCCAAACCGGATCGATGCTTCTAGCGTGGAAAAGATGGTCGCCAAGTATTCAGAAGACTTCAAAGTCCGCGTGACACCCCACAAGCTTCGCCATACATTAGCAACGCGTCTCTATGATGCTACCAAATCACAGGTTTTGGTCAGCCACCAGCTGGGACATGCTAGCACCCAGGTAACGGACTTGTATACGCATATCGTTAATGACGAACAGAAAAACGCCTTGGATAGTTTATAAAATTACATAACGTAAATTATGTAATATATTAGTTTTAAAAAGAGCGATAGATTTTTTGAATGTCTACCGCTCTTTTATTCTTTCTATAAAAATTCGATCCAATAATTACGGTGTGGCTCAATAATGACTGGTTTTCCCCAGAATGATTTTAGATAAGCCAAGTTTGCAGGGGTGACCGGTCTTTTTTCACCATTGTACTTCTCAGCACTCTCTTTCGTTAGAAAGCATTTAACTGCTTCATATTGTGTTCCGTCACTCGCTATTCGATCAATTCCTAAATAAGCAATTTCATCACCGGCCTTCGGAAAATCTGTAAATAGTTTACCAATAAAATAAACCGTCTTATCTTTCATTAATTCATAAGCTTTACTATTTTCCAATCTGTTATTCGCTGCAGCGTACATAATACAAAAGCTATCCACGATATCTTTCAAAGGCATTAATTCTTCTTTGCTAACGATTATTTCCTCAGGAGCAAGACCACCAATGATTAGGTTTTCATAATGTGGTTGCTGGATGACGTTATCTAAAGCCATTCCTAATGGTAGTTGGACAGCTTGATAACCTAATGGTTCTAGCTCCTGCTTTTTCTGGTCAAGGTGTTCTTGTGTAATACTGACATTTAAATCGTAAGGACTGGAAGGTTGTTGTTTGCTAAAAAAAGCCACTACTATACGATCTAACTGTTCAAATAGACCAAGATTTTCCACTGGAATTTTCATCATCGAATTCAATCCCCTTTTTTGTTCAGATTTCCTCTATATTGTACACTCATAGTTTTCGAATATCAAGAAAAGAGACCGTGTCATGAACTAACTTACGTTTTACGACTATATTTTCTCACCAGGCATAATTTTTCTCACCACACGTAGCCATTGCTGCTAACAACTCCTCTGGTGTCAGCTTCTTCAAACCTCCATAGCTAGGATCCTGTACATGTGTATCGGGGTCTAAATAATAGATTGCTGCGATGTCCTTGCCATCTACTGTCAATTCATAGCCAACTCCAATCACATTATGTTCCCCACTTTTTCCAGGATAGATTTGAGCAACATTAAAGGTGTAATAGAGAGGGTACCCATCATCAATATCTTTGCGAACGCGTTCTTTAAAGAAGCGGATATCTTCCGAATCAGGACTACCATCTGTGACAGTAGCTAGTCGATAACCAGCCTGATTTCCACTTGGTTCTGGATAGCCAAATAGATTCTGATTCAAGACGCGAATGGCATCTCGATTATGAGTCCCATAGGGTTCAAAAGTCCCCATTTCCTTAGCCAATTGATGTTGAGAGACGCTAACCCCTCGACTAGCCAGGATCATTTGGACTGTCGCAGGAGCACAGAAATACCATTCTTCTTGAAGTTTTAAAGAAATAGGCAATAGTTTTCGGATTCCTTGATTCTCTTTGGACGATGTTTCTTGTGTGACCGATTGAGAAGGTTTCGTATTCTCTTTCAATGAAGCTTGTTCCTCGCTTGAAGATGGCAATGTTTCCTGACCACCGGCTTCCGTATTGCCTTCCTTATTTTTTAATCGCTCTGCTACCTCTGCTGGCATTGGTGGATTGGGTTCCGTACGCTCCTTTGTTTCTACACTGACTCTTGTTGATGAAGCAGATGTGACCTTACGAGAGCTGGAAGGACTTGTTTTACTTTCTTTTGGTGTCTCTGTGCAGCCAGATAAACCAAGCAAAGTCAGAAGTACAAGGAATAAATGAACTTTTTTCATGATTTTTCTCCTTTAAGAAAACGATCACGAGACTAAATAAAATTAGGATACAGGGATTAGCAAATACACTTTTCCACCTTTACTATACTACAAAATCCTTCGTAAAACAATAATTTCTATGTGAAACTAGTTTCAAAAAAGAGATTCGCTACTGCGAATCTCTTTTGACTTTATTCCACCACTGCCTCAGCAATTTCTTCTGCAGTGATACCTGCAAAGTAACGACCTAGATTAATGGTTTGAAGGGCTTTGAGGACGTCTTCACGTTCGTATTTAACGCCACGAAGAACATCTTCTACTGCTGCAACATCTTCGATACCAAAGAAGTCACCGTAAATCTTGATATCTTGAATTTTTGATTCAATGACATTAGCGAAGATTTCCACCTTACCGCTTGTGAATTTTGTGCCACGACGGACATTGAATTCAGGAGACTTCCCATAGTTCCAATCCCAGGTACCGAACTTGGTTTCCTTGATACGATTGATTTCAGCCAATTCTTCATCCGAGAAGACATATTCTGTCATCTCAGGGTATTCTTTCTTCATGTAGTCCAAAAGTAGGTCACGGAACTCTTCAACCGTGATTTTTTCTGGCAACTCATCGATGATATTGGTCACACGAGCGCGAACGGATTTAACCCCTTTAGACTCAAACTTGTCTTTAGACACCTTGAGAGCATTAGCAAGGACTGACAAATCCACATCAAAGAGAAGGCAACCATGGTGCATAATCCGACCATTGATGTAAGCTTGGGCATTTCCACAGAATTTCTTACCATCAATCTCTAAGTCATTACGACCCGTGAATTCAGCCTTAACCCCAAGTTGAGCCAAGGTGTTGATCACAGGAGTAGAAAAACTTTTGAAGTCAAAGGCTTTGTTTTCATCTTCTTTTGAAATGATGGTGTAGTTGAGGTTGTTCAAATCGTGGTAAACAGCCCCACCACCACTGATCCGACGAACTACTTCAATACCATGCTCCCGAACGTAGTCGCGGTTGATTTCTTCGATGGTATTTTGGTGGCGACCGACGATAATGGATGGTTTGTTAATCCAGAGAAGGAAGATTTGATCCTCATCTAACAGATGCTTAAAAGCATATTCTTCCAAAGCAATATTAAAAGCAGTATCATTTGAATAATTAATAATGTATTTCATAAGATTCCTTTATATATGATAGAGACTGGTCCAGCATTTGCTGTCCAGCCATTCTATCATTTCAAATACTATTTCTTCTTAGGTGAATGAACAGCCAAGCCAAGTACATCCGCAAAAGCTTCGTACATCACTTCTGAGAAAGTAGGGTGTCCGTGGATGGTCTTAAGCATTTCTTCTACAGTGATTTCCATCTCAATGATGGTAGAAGCTTCGTTGATCAATTCAGCTGCTGCTGGACCAATGATGTGAACCCCAAGAACTTCACCATATTTCTTGTCTGCAATGACTTTTACAAATCCTTGAGCCGCATCTGATGCAATGGCACGACCGTTCGCCGCAAAGTTGAATTTACCGATTTGGACATCATATTTCTCACGAGCTTGTTCTTCTGTCAAACCAACAGCCGCAACTTCAGGAAGGGTGTAGATGGCTGCAGGAGTCAAATTCAATTTGGCAACAGCATGATTTCCCTTAAGGGCATTTTCAGCGGCAACTTCACCCATACGGAAGGCAGCGTGGGCCAACATCTTAGTACCGTTGATGTCACCTGGCGCATAGATACCTGGAACAGATGTTTCCATGTATTCATTGACCTTGATCCGTCCACGATCCAATTCAAATTCAACATCTCCGATACCTTCAAGGTCTGGAACACGACCGATTGAAAGAAGGGCTTTGTTGGCAATGATATCATCTTTGCCTTCAACCTTGATACGGAGTTTTCCATCTTCTTCAATGATTTCTTGCAGTTTTGTATCGGTCAAGATGGTCATTCCCTTGCGTTCAAGGATCAAACGAAGGTTCTTAGATACTTCCGCATCCATAGCTGGAACGATACGGTCCATCATTTCAATAACCGTAACTTTTGAACCAAAGGTCATGAAGGCTTGGCCAAGTTCGATACCGACAACCCCACCACCGATGATGACAAGGCTTTCTGGAACTTCATTCATTTCAAGGATGTCGTCACTTGTCATGACAAGGGATGATTCCATTCCTGGAACGTTAATCTTGCTGACTTTGGAACCACCAGCAAGGATGATTTTCTTGGTTTCAAGCAATTCAGAACCATTAACCAAGACATTCTTATCTTTCGTAATGGTACCGATACCCTTGTGAACATCCACTCCGTAGCTGCGAAGAAGTCCCGCAACACCACCAACAAGGGTATTAACAACTTTAGATTTAGTTTCTAAAACTTTATCCATATCTACTGAGAAACTTGGATTTTCAATGATAATACCACGGTTTGCTGCATGACCAATATTTTCAATAATTTCAGCGTTGTGGAGATAAGTCTTGGTTGGGATACATCCGCGGTTCAAGCACGTTCCACCAAGTTCAGATTTCTCAACGAGAGCAACCTTACCACCTAGTTGAGCTGCCTTAATAGCAGATACGTAACCAGCAGGACCCCCACCGATCACTACGATATCATAAGCATCATCGCTCTTATTGTCATCGTTTGAAGCACTTGCTGCAGCTGGTGCTGGACTCGCTTCTGGTGCTGCTCCAGCGGTTGGGATGTTTTCCCCTTCTTCACCAAGATAACCGATTACTTCTGTTACAGGAACCGTTTCTCCGTCCCCTTTCAAGATAGCGATCAAGTAGCCGTCTTCTTCCGCTTCCAACTCCATGCTGACTTTGTCTGTCATGATTTCAAGGAGCACTTCTCCTTCTTTTACAAATTCGCCGACTTTTTTATTCCACTGAACGATTTGTCCTTCGGTCATATCTACGCCGGCTTTTGGCATAATTACTTCTAAGGCCATTTTATTTCCCTCTTTTTCTTGTTTCTATTCTCTCTCGTTGATTAGACCAACATTGAAATCGGGTCTTCAATCAAGGCTTTCAAGTCTTTCATGAATTTGGCACCGGCCATTCCATCGACGACGCGGTGGTCAATGGTCAAGCCCAAGCTCATGATTGGACGAATAACGATTTCACCATTCACAACCACTGGTTTTTCAACCGTTGCACTAACGCCAAGGATGGCAGAGTTTGGTTGGTTGATGATTGGTCCAAATGATTGAACGCCAAACATTCCCAAGTTACTGATGGTAAAGGTTGAGTTTTGCAATTCACTTGGAGCAAGCTTACCATCCAAGGTACGTCCGATAACATCCTTGAAGGCTACGACCAACTCTGATAAGGTCATTTTTTCAGCATTGTAGACAACCGGTGTCATCAGTCCATTGTCCATCCCAACCGCCATCGCTAAGTTGACATAGTTATGATTAATGATGGTTTTGCCATCTTCTGTCAATGACGCATTGATGTATGGGTGTTTCATCAAGGTCTTAACCACTGCTAGGGAAAGCAAATCTGTTACAGTCACTTTCTTGCCAGTGGCTTCCATGATTGGATCCAATACCTTCTTACGAAGGGCCAACATTTGAGACATATCAACGTCATAGTTCAAAGTAAAGGTTGGTGCTGTCAAGTAAGATTCCACCATCCGTTGAGCGATCACCTTCCGCATTGGTGTCATCGGAATCCGCTCGATCTCACCATAAGGTGTCACATTATCTGGAGCTTCCTCCACCTTCTCGATTTCAGCAGGTGACTTAATGGTCTCGTTCTCGATATTTTCAGGAAGGAAAGCAAGGACGTCCTTCTTCATGATCTTACCACGATGACCAGTTCCTTGAATCTCTTGCCAAGCAATATTGTGTTCTAAAGCAATTCGTTTTGCAAGTGGTGAAATGCGAACCACATTTGTGTCTTTATAGGTTTCCACGTCTTCTTTGTGGACACGACCGTTTGCGCCTGAACCAGAAACATCATAGAGGTTGATCCCAAGATCATCCGCTAATTTTCTAGCCGCAGGAGTCGCTCTTAGCTTATCATCAGCCATGACCTCTCCTATTCTATTACAAGATATTAAGGACGTAGAGGACAAAGAAAAAATAGAAGATTGACGCTGTGTTCCATGAACACGAGGAAATCTATCTTTTTTTCACAGTCCTCCGTCCGGATTCAGTTACAAGATACTAAGGGCGTCAAAAGTCACAGTGAAAATAGGAAACTTGACGAAGAAACTTTAGTTTCTAGGAAAGTTTATCTTTTTCACACAGACTTTAGCCCGTGCTCTAATCTAAGATATTAAGGACGCAGAGAACTTTGTACCTAAAAAGATACAAAGTTTCCTCGTCTAATTCAAAAGATATTACATAATTTATGTTATGTATTATTCTTTGTTATATGTTTTACGAATAGCATCTTTGATGCTTTCAACTGTTGGTATCATTGCATTCTCTAGATTTTGTGCGTAAGGCATTGGCACATCTTCCCCTGCACAACGGCGGATTGGTGCATCCAAGTAATCAAATGCTTCTGATTCAGAGATAATAGCTGAAATTTCTCCGATATAGCCACTTGTTTTATGGGCATCATTGACAAGGACTACTTTTCCTGTTTTCTTGACAGAGTTAATGATGATCTCTTTATCAAGAGGAACCAAGGTCCGTGGGTCTACTACTTCAACTGAGATGCCTTCTTCTGCCAATTCTTCAGCAGCTTGCATCACGCGACGAAGCATTTTCCCGTAGGTTACGACAGTGACGTCAGTTCCTTCACGTTTGATTTCTCCGACACCAAGTGGAATCGTGTAGTCTGGATCAACTGGCACTTCCCCTTTTTGGTTGAATTCTGATTTGTACTCAAGAATAATAACGGGGTTGTTATCACGGATCGATGACTTGAGAAGTCCCTTCATATCCGCTGGCGTACCAGGAGCAACAACTTTCAAACCAGGAATATGAGTAAACCAAGATTCCAAAGATTGGGAGTGTTGAGCTGCAGATCCAACTCCGTTACCAGCAGCACAGCGAATGGTCATCGGCACTTGACCTTTACCACCAAACATGTAGCGAGTCTTAGCAGCTTGGTTAACGATAGCATCCATGGCAATTACTGAGAAATCCATGAAGGTCATATCAACGATTGGACGAAGGCCAGTCATGGCTGCACCAGCTGCCGCCCCTGAAATCGCAGCCTCAGAAATCGGACAGTCACGAACTCGTTCTGGTCCAAATTCTTCCAGCATCCCTACAGAAGTACCGAAGTCTCCACCGAAAACTCCGACATCTTCTCCCATCAACAATACATTTTCATCGCGACGCATTTCCTCAGACATAGCAAGGATAATGGTATCGCGGAAAGACATTAATTTAGTTTCCATAATTCTCTACTCCCCCTTAGTCTGCGTAAATATCTTCGAAAGCTGATTCGAGTGGAGGGAATGGGCTTTCTTCCGCAAATTTCACTGAAGCTTCCACTGCTTCTTTTACTTCTTCTTGGATCTGATCCAATTCTTCTGCGCTCGCAATCTCATTTTCAAGGAGATACTTGCGAAGGTTTTCGATTGGATCTTTCTTCTTCCACTCTTCTACTTCTTCACGGGTCCGGTATTTACCAGGATCAGATGAAGAGTGACCAAGCCAACGATAGGTGACACTTTCAATCAAGACAGGGCCTTTACCAGAGCGGACGTGTTCAACAGCCTTTTTAAATCCTTCATAGACATCGATAACGTTGTTTCCATCAGGAATAAACATTCCAGGAATGCCGTAAGCAGCACTACGTTCGTGGATATGCTCCACATTAGTCATTTTCTTGATGTCAGCAGAGATTCCGTAACCATTATTGATACAGTAGAAAATAACTGGCAGATTCCAGATTGAAGCCATATTGACCGCTTCGTGGAAGACACCTTCGTTGGTTGCGCCGTCCCCAAAGAAGCAGACAACAATCTTGCCAGTCTTATGCATTTGTTGAGTAAGGGCTGCACCTACGGCAATCCCCATACCACCACCAACAATTCCGTTGGCACCAAGGTTACCTGCATCAAGGTCAGCGATATGCATGGAGCCGCCTTTCCCCTTACAAGTACCGGTATACTTACCAAGGATCTCAGCCATCATGCCATTTAAATCGATTCCTTTAGCAATGGCTTGTCCGTGACCACGGTGGTTAGATGTCAGCAAATCATCGTCGTTTAAAGCCAACATAGCTCCAACATTGGCTGCTTCTTCCCCAACAGAAAAGTGCGTCATTCCTGGCACTTTCCCTTTTTTTACTAACTGTGCAATTTTTAAGTCCATACGACGGATTTCTTCCATTTTACGGAACATTTTCAATAAGAGACTTTTATCTAATGTTGCCATCATTTCGCCTTTCTTAGCATTTATTCATTCTCTTTCATTCTAGCCAAAAATGAAAGCACTGTCAAAAATAATGCTCATATAATTTCACAAACTTTATTCCTTGGAAGAAGGTTTTATAAGCTTTTTAAAATCCAAATACAATTTTTCACAATCTTTTCTCTTCTTCCTTTGCTATACATATAAAAAAACCGATAAGATCCTATCCTACCGGTCGTTATCTTATGATTGGCGTTGACCAAAGTCATGAATCATTTGTTCCAATTCTTCACGACTAGGTGTTGTAAGCATATAGAGGTAATCTCCCTGAAGTTCCGCAAAGGCCGCTGGCATGTCTTTCTTGACGCGGAATTGATCATGGTATTTAGCCAAAACTTCTTCCTCTGACAGAGCATAAGCTGCATTTGCACGACGAGAAGTTGCCAAGCAATAAAGGGGCTCAAACTCAGAAGCTGGGAAAGTTTCTCCTGCTACGATGGCAGCATAGCCACGGTACAAATCAATCGAGTGAGCGTAGTTGTAGACATCGATAGTAAAGCCACCTGCAGGGCGATTATTGTACTCGATCGCAATATAGTCATCCCCATCGCGGAAGAACTCAATGTGGAAGAAACGTTCCTTCATGCCAAAAGCTTTGACAATGGCTTCCCCGTATTGACGCAATTTTGAATCCATCTCTTTGAGGACATAATAAGAATTGTCCATCTTGTAGAGCATCAAATCGAGTGGCGTATAGGCATAGTCAAAAGTAGTCGAGAAGACAATATTACCATCGCGATCGACCAGACCATCAAAGGTACAAATCTCGCTAGAAGTGACGAATTTCTCAAAGAAGTACTCGGTATGGCCATCCCATTCTGCCTTGAAATGGTCCACATCTTCTGCTGTTTCGATCTTGAAGGTCGCTGCTGCTCCTACCCCATTGTCAGGCTTAGCAATCAATGGCAACCCAATCTTCTTCACGGCCTTATCAATGTCTTTTTCTGTTTTAACCACAGCACCCGGAACGACTGGGACTCCAGCCTTCTTGAAGAGTTTCTTCATTTCGGATTTGAACTTGGTTTTCTTCAAATCTTTTGGCTTGGCACCAAAGACATTGAATTGCTCCCGAAGCGCCGCATCCAATTCCAACCAGTATTCATTGTGGGATTCGATACGATCGATTGGACCGTGTTTGTAGAAAAGAAAGGCTACTGCACGCTTCACTTCGTCCAGATTTTCTAAATTTTCAACACGGAAATATTCTGTTAAGCTGTTGCGCAATGGCTCATCTAACTGTTCATATGGCTCTTGACCAATTCCCAAGACAGTGATCCCTTTATTAGCCAGTTCGATTGTAAATTGTTGGAAGTTTTGTGGGTAATATGGTGAAATAACGATATAATTCATTGAGGTCTCCTCCCTTTTTACTTATAGATGCATTTGGCCTAGGAAATAAGGCATTTGTTTGCGCCACCATTCCCAATCGTGGGCTACATCATGTCCCCATTCAGCGAACCATGCAGGAATATTTTTGTGATCAAAGGCTTCTTTCAGTTTGTAGAAAGAGGGAAGCCCGTCTTGTTCCCAAGCCCCTAAACCAGTACAAACAACGATTTCAGCCTGACGGTAACGATCGATAAACCAGCCATCGTTTTGGTTCCAAATATAATCAGATGGCGAGTTTTGGTAAATGGCTTCATCGCCTCCAAAGTCACCAACAAAGAAACGAGCGTCATAGACACCACTCAAGGCAATCACTTTGTTAAAGACATCTGGATGTTGCAAGAAGAAATTAAGTGCGTGGTAGGCCCCCATAGAGCAACCAGTTGTCATCATCGGATCAAACCAGCCTGTTTTGTGTTTGATAAAAGGAATGGCTTCTTCAATCACATAGCGTTCATAAGCTCGGTGCATTTCTGCTCGATCGTGAGGATTCTTCCAATTACAAAGCCAGCTTTCACTATCGACACTCGAAAGGGTGAAGAATTGAACCCGTCCTTCTTCGATAAACTGAGCACAAGCATCAATCATACCAAAGTCATAGTATTCGTTATGGCTTCCACCTGAGGAGGCAAAGACCACAACAGGAATCCCTGCGTGCCCATAGCGGTTCAAATACATTTCACGGTTGAGTTGGCCACTCCAGTGGCTTAAATGTTCAATATTCATAAGTTCCCTCTTTCCTTTATTTCTTTAATTTACAGTCTATTAATCCCATTTTTCTGCCAAAAAGCGAAGGCATTCTGGTAAATGTTCGGCCCATGCTTCTTCGTGGTGAATAGCCCCAGATTGAATCCGAATGGCAATATTTTCCAAAGCCACCCCTTGTTGAATGACATCGTGATAGTAACGAAGGGATGAGTCGATGTAGGCTTGCTTGATGTTTCCTGCCATCAGCGTTTTATCCGTATCATCCGCCTCTTCAGTCCCAACATAAATGTAGATCCGTTGGTCTGCATATAATTTTTTGCGTTCGATATAATGATTGAAGGCATCTTGATGCAGCCAGTTAGCAGAGGAGAAGACTCCCAGACAACCGATTTGATCTTGGTATTCTAATCCCAAGAATTGGGTAATATTTCCACCCAAGGAAGATCCAATCATGGCCGTATGTTCTCGATCAGCAAGAGTTCGGTATTCTTGGTCGATAAAAGGTTTCACCACCTCCATGACAAATTCGCCGTACTCAACGCCCTTGCCACCAAATTGCATGCCAGGAATATTAGATTCCTTGTACTTCCAGGCAGAGTATTCATTCATCCGTTGCAAACCATCGTTATCAATCGCAACGACAATCATGCGACTAATATCGGGATTCCGCTTAATGGCTGGAATCACCTTCCAGGAATGACCCGCATAGGCCTCCTTGCTATACAAAACGTTTTGTCCATCGTGGAAATAAACAACAGGGTAACGTCTGTCTGTATCCGTTTCATAATTCTTAGGTAATAAGACTCGCACACGACGGAGTTTTCCGGTATAAGGCACTTTCAACTCGTGTGTCTTCATATCTAAATAAAAATAGGATTTGTTCATTGTCAGAAAACTCTCTATATTCTAAATTTTATTCATTATACCATTTTTAGAAGAAAAAGTCTGGATTTTCTCCAAACTTTTTCCTTTCTTGGGTTATTTTTCCATAAACTGAGCCAAATCTTGTAAAGAACGTTCGGCAATTTTCTCATACCGTTCCTTTTTATCCCGAATGCGTGGGCCTTCTAGCTCCTTGATAATCCCGAAGTTGACATTCATGGGTTGGAAATGTTTGCTGTCAGCATGGGTGATATAGTGAGCCAAACTTCCGATAGCTGTTGTTTCTGGGAAAATGGCCGCTTCTTCTCCTTTGAAAAGGCGAGCTGCATTAATCCCAGCAACCAAACCTGAGGCAGCTGACTCAACATAGCCTTCTACCCCTGTCATTTGACCCGCAAAGAAGAGGTTTGGTTGTTTCTTCGAACGGTAGGTTTGTTCAAGCAAATTTGGAGAGTCCATGTAAGAATTGCGGTGCATGACTCCGTATCTGACAAACTCCGCATTTTCCAAACCTGGAATCATTTGGAAAACCCGTTTTTGCTCACCCCATTTAAGGTGAGTTTGGAAGCCAACGATATTGTAGAGGCTAGCAGCCGCATTGTCTTGGCGCAACTGAACGACTGCGTAAGGTGTCTTAAACTCTCCATCACGTGGACCTTTGTAATCATCTGGATACTCGAGTCCAACTGGCTTCATAGGACCATAGAGCATGGTTTTGATACCACGTTTGGCCATGACTTCAATGGGCATGCAGCCTTCGAAATACTTTTCTTTTTCAAAAGAGTTGAGCGGGGCTTCTTCCGCATTGACCAAAGCCTCATGGAAATCCATAAACTCTTGTTTGGTCATGGGACAGTTGAGATAAGCCGCTTCTCCCTTGTCATAGCGTGACTTGAGATAGACCTTGTTCATATCGACAGTATTGACATCGATAATAGGAGCTGCTGCATCATAGAAATAGAAGCCATCTCCACCATTAAGGGCATGGATCTTCTCTGCCAAGGCATCACTGGTTAGGGGACCCGTTGCGACCACTGTAATAGCATCTGTCGGCAATTCCGTAATTTCATCACGAATGACTTCAATGAGAGGGTGTTGGGACACCTTCTCCGTCACCCGGCTAGCAAACCCTTCCCGGTCCACTGCCAGTGCTCCACCGGCTGGTACACGAGTCGCTTCAGCTGCTTCAAGGATGACAGAACCCAGACGGCGCATTTCTTCTTTGAGGAGACCGACAGCATTGGTGAGAGAATCCCCACGAAGAGAGTTGGAACACACTAACTCAGCAAAGTTATCTGTTTTGTGTTGCGGAGTTGATTTGACCCCCCGCATTTCGTAAAGCTTGACCGGAATACCACGTTCTGCGATTTGGTAGGCTGCTTCCGAACCCGCCAATCCAGCACCGATAACATTGATATAAGATTGAGACACGACACTAATACCTCTTTGGGTATCAAAACACCCTTCTGGACTGTTTGACACCCACAAATCTTTCTAATTTTCTACTTGGTCCATTATACCAAAAAGCCAAGTAAAAAGACAGGGAGGCTTTTCCTTCCTGTCTAGACTTTAACTAATTATTTTCTTATAAACACAACCAAGCTGCTAAGAGGGCAGAGAGGATACTGAATAAGGACCCGATCAAGTAATACTCCGCAAAGGCTGGATTTTCCGAAATTTTATTGTAGCGAGCGATGGACTTGGCTGTAAAGACTAGACCGATCGAAGCAAATTGCCCATAGACGAGACAGGCGCCAATCACCAAACGCTCTAAAAAACCAATCATAGAACCAGCCCCAGTGATCGTATCCATTTTCTTCTTGCTGGTTGGTTGATACTTGGCAAACAGAATTTTAAAGGCAATATTGCTTGGTTTCCCAACTAGGAGGACATAAAAGATTAGATTTAAAATGTCCAAAGGCAGATAGGTCGAACCATTCTTCGCTCCTAAAAGGACTAGACAGCTAATGATGCTGATATGCAAGACTTGATCCAATGCAAAAATCCAGGCGGTTGGTAATTTCAATTGCTTCTGCACGATAGGTTTCAAGAAATCTATTGCGGCATGGCTTATTAAAACGACTAAGCAAATCCACCACAAGTCTAGATGAAAGAGCGAAACAATGAACAAAGGCAAAGCCACATACAGAATGTGAAGCCCGAGCACCTTCTTATCCTGATCCTTGCGATCCGCCATCTTCTGACTTTGAAAATAATAATCCGATAACAAATGACAAATCAACAAAAGAATCAAGTATGGATTCGTTACGATACTAGACAATCCGCTCATGGGCCTCTCCTTTCTCTAATCTTTGAATACAAGCTAGTGCTGCTGCTCGTCCCCGTAAATAAACACGAATACTACTACTCTTTAAGCGCTTGGACAGGGCACTTGGGTTAAGCCCCAGCGATTGGGCCAAATCTTGCTGACTAAAGTTTTCACTATAGACAGATCTCTTTAGCAGATTGAGCAGGATCTCTTCCTGACTCTCTCTCCAGCCCGAACGTATGGCCTCTCCAGAAGCGATGAGCGCATTCACCACTAAATCCTGGCTGTCATTACCGCTCAAAAAATAGATCTGGGTATTGCCATAATCATTTTTCTGATGGACCAGATTAATGGCTGCGCGTGCATTCCAATAGGCTGGTCCATCTGCACCGATACTTTGCAGAGGATCAATATCCGTTACAATCTCCCCGAGGCCAATGCCGAAACGAAGTTGAGTCGGTTTTAGTTCTGAACGCAAGGTATCGATAATTTGAAAAACGGGAGCCTCTACTTTCAAAAGGGCCTGAAACTCATCGCCCAAAGTTAAGGTAAAAGCCGATGCTAGGCAGTCTTTAAAAAGCTCATTGATCTTTTGAAGCGTTTTTTCTAACTGTTTTTGCAGGTCAAAACGTTCTTGTACGATTTTGGAATCAATCACATCTGCAATCAAAGCAAGATACATAAGCCCACCTCCTTGTGTCTATTATAACGAAAAAAACAAAAAATGTCTATTATAACAGACATTTATAAAAATTGCCGTTATAATAGACATTGAATCGTTTGAAAGCTTATTTCACTTTTTCTTCTTCGTAGTCGCCATTGCTACATACGACTTGTTTGCCGCCACCACGAACTTTTTTCTCAACTAAGTAGTGGCCACATTTTGGACAATCCCGACCGATCGGCTTATCCCAAGAGGTAAATTCACACTCTGGGTAGCGATTGCATCCATAGAAGATACGGTTGCGCTTGGTTTTGCGTTCGATGATTTGTCCCTGATGACACTCAGGACACTCCACGCCGATTTCTTTGACAATGGCCTGGGTATGACGACAATCTGGGAAATTGCTACAAGCATAGAACTTTCCAAAACGTCCTAATTTAATCACCATCGGGCTTCCACAAACTTCACAATCAAAACCAGCTGGTTCGTCTTTAATTTGGATTTTTTCCATCTCTTCTTCAGCCTTTGCGACCTCTTTAGAAAATGGTTTGTAGAAAGCATCGATGACCTTTTGCCACTCTTCCTTTCCAAGTTCGACATCATCGAGTTTCCCTTCCATCTCCGCTGTGAAGGTCACGTTGACAATATCTGGGAAGAATTCAACGATCAGTTTATTGACGATCTCCCCTAATTCTGTTGGTTCAAAGCGTTTGGCTACCAGCTTCACATAATAACGTTTTTGAATGGTCTCAATCGTCGGTGCATAGGTTGAAGGACGGCCAACACCGTTCTCTTCCAAGGTCTTAATCAAAGTCGCTTCAGAATATCGAGCAGGTGGTTGGGTAAAGTGTTGCTCAGGCTTGCTATTGACTTGCTTAACAATATCGCCTTCTACCATATCCGGCAACATCTTGTTCTTATCTGAGTCGTTATAAATAGCCAAATAACCATCAAACTTCACCTGGCTCCCATTTGCCGTATACTGAACCCCATTTTGACCTAAACGGACATTCATGGTATCAAAGACAGCTGCTGTCATTTGACTAGCTACAAAGCGGTTCCAAATCAATGTGTAGAGTTTTAATTGATCTTTGTCCAAGTATTTAGCAATGCTTTCAGGTGTATTGAAGACGCTGGATGGACGGATCGCCTCGTGGGCATCTTGGGCACCAGAAGCATTCTTCACACGGCTTCCATGCTTGGAATATTTCTCACCAAAGCGATCCACGATAAAGTTAGCCGCCTCATTTTGCGCAACTGGACTGATCCGTGTAGAATCAGTACGCATATAGGTAATCAAACCTTGAACACCAGAACCAATATTGATTCCTTCATACAACTGCTGGGCGACCATCATGGTCTTACGTGTACGGAAGTTGATCTTATTGGCAGCATCCATCTGCATGGAAGAGGTGGTGTATGGAAGTGGCGCATTCCGACGACGTTCTTTCTTTTCAACTTTTTCAACGGTAAAATCTTTGCCATCTAAGTGTTCAAGAACAGCTTTCACCTCTTCATTGGTGTTGAGCTTCATCTTCTTGCCATCAATCCCATAGAAGCTAGCTTGGAATTGCTTAGTCCCTTTTTTAAAGACACCATCAATGGTCCAGTATTCTTCCGGCTTGAAATCATTAATCTCATTTTCACGATCAATGATTAACTTGAGGGCAACTGATTGCACGCGCCCTGCAGAAAGTCCTTTTTTAACCTTTTTCCAAAGAATAGGCGAAATGGAATACCCTACAATCCGGTCCAAGACCCGACGTGCTTGTTGGGCATCGACCAAGTCCATATCGATTTGGCGCGGTTCTTTAAAGGCATTTTTAACAGCATCCTTGGTGATTTCGTTAAAGACCACACGGTTTTTTTCTTTGGCATCCAAGTTCAAAATATGCGCTAAATGCCAAGAAATAGCTTCTCCCTCGCGGTCCGGGTCACTTGCGAGAAAGACTTGTTTGGCTTTTTTAGCTTCTTTTTTCAAATCATTGATCAAGGGACCTTTTCCGCGAATATTGATATACTCCGGTTCATAGTTATTGTCGAAGTCGATCGACATCGTAGATTTTTTCAGGTCCCGAATGTGGCCAACACTGGCCATGACTTTGTAGTTACGACCAAGGTATTTCTCGATTGTTTTGGCCTTCGCAGGAGACTCCACAATCACCAAATTTTTCTTGGTTGTACTGCTTTTCTTTTTTGTTACCACGTTTTATCCCTCTGTATTGTATAAATCTCATTGAGTTTAATACATTTTAAGAAAGATGTCAACTAGGAACTTCTCCTATAGGAAAATCACAATTTGTATTTCAATTCATCAAGAATGTCCTGGCCTGAGGTGACAAGTTTTGCGCCTTCTTGAATCAGGTGATGGCAGCCTGCAGATTTACCATCTAAAATATTTCCTGGAATAGCAAAAACGTCTCGGCCTTCTTCCATAGCACGCTCACAAGTAATCAAACTCCCTGAACGGAGTCGAGCCTCTGCTACAATCACTGCCTGACAGAGACCTGCAATGATGCGATTTCTCTCAGGAAAATGAAACTTAAGAGGGGCCTGCCCTGGTCCATACTCACTCAAGATCAGATGGTGTTCCCCCATATGTGCCTGCAGTCTTTGATTGCTCTTAGGATAAGAGACATCCAGTCCTGTTCCAATCACTCCGATGGTCTTGCCACCATTGCGGATACTGGCATAATGAGCTGTCGCATCAATCCCCTTAGCAAGTCCACTAACAATGACCAGTTCATTTCCAAGTTCCTTAATTATCTTCTCTACAGAACGAACCCCTTCTCGCGTGGTCTCGCGAGCTCCAACAACTGCAATCTTCGGTTTGCTTAACAGTTGCAAATCCCCTTGGTAAAAAAGGAGTACAGGAGGATTGAAGATCTGTAGCAATTCCTCAGGGTATTCAGGATCAAAAATGGATAGAGATGGGAACCGTTCAAACTCCTTGTGTAAATGCTCTTCATCCAGCTGCCGGTATTTGTCTACAAAATGAATAATACTGCGACAGCGAGCGATCCTTGCTATCTCTTCTAAGCTTGGTAAGGCTTGGTCTTTCCTACAGTAGTCCAAAACTCTCAAGACTTGCTCATTTGATAAACCAGCTTCTTTTAATTTAAAGATTTCAAATTTCTCCATGGTCACCTTCTACTTCCTCTCACTTATTTATTCGAAAAAGAATGGAAAAAAAGCTCTATTTCTAGAACTTTTTTTGATATGTAGAAGAATAAAAGTAAGATGCGGCACCAATCAAGTTGCTTTCATTATGGAAGCGAGCCGCTTGGATCGGCAAGGCCTCAAATTGTTTATGCCCTTTTTGAGAGAGTAGGTTATGGTATTGTCGACTGATCTCATCGATCAGTAGCGGTTGGCTACTAATGCCCCCTCCAATTGTCACCTTCTCAAGCAGGAGCAATGATTGAAGATTAAAAATCAGAATAGCAATATCATGACAATACTCCCGAAACAAGGATTTCAGCTCCTCATGGCCTCCTTGATCAAGAGCCTTGAAAACGGCTATACCATCTGCCTTTTCTAGGTTTAAGATGTGACTAGCCTTCTCAACAAATTGAACAGCTGAACCGGTGTTTTCCAAAAGATTGGAAATACCTTGCAAAAAGAGTTCACGATGAAAGCGGCGATTTTCTGGTGTTCTTTCTGCCTTATCAATAGACCGAATGTATTCTGTCAGTTGCCATCCTCTCAATAGATCACCGTTAGAAAGAAGAGCAAGGCCGACTCCTGTCCCTAAGACCAAGGTCGCACCGCAAGAACAATCTTTTAGATTACCAAGCCTTGCTTCTGCTAGACCAGCGGCTTCTCCATCATTGAGAACAGTGACGGGTACTTGAAATGTTTGTTCGAGTCTACTTGCTAGAGGAATGCCGCGCAAATATGGAATGAGACCACCTCGAAAGACAAAGCCAAGGCTCTTTTGGATCTCACCGGGGCATGAAATGGCGATTCCCTCGATTTCTTCCCTTACGGGTGTAACGATTTCTTCTAATCCTTGCCAAAACTCCTCAATCGTAGGTGGTGTTGGGATCTTGTCTGTATGAACCAATTGATAGTCTGCGTCCATCAGACCGTACTTTATAAAGGTACCACCGATGTCGATAGTGAATAGCATAACCTAATCCTCACACATTGATTTGACGGGTTCAAACGAACGCCGATGGATAGGGGTCACTCCCAGCTGGTCGAGGCCAGCCAGATGCTTAGCTGTCCCATAGCCAGCGTTCTGTGCAAAATCATAACCCGGATATTTTCGATCAAACTCTTCCATCATCTGATCCCGAGTCACCTTGGCTACGATGGATGCTGCAGCAATGGATAAGGAGTTGGCATCCCCTTTGATGATACTAGTTTGGGAAATAGGAAGATCTAACCTCATGGCATCAATCAAAAGATGCTGGGGTTGAGGCTCTAGCTGACCAATGGCTTCCCTCATGGCTAGCTTCGTAGCTTCATAGATATTAACCTGGTCAATCACTTGATTATCCTTGATGCCGATTCCGATCGCAATGGCGTTTTGGAGCACAGCCTCATAGATTTCCTTGTGTTTTGATTTTGGAATCTTTTTACTATCGTTGAGTCCTGGAATTTTACAAGCTTTCGGCAAGATCACGGCAGCTGCAACAACTGGTCCCGCTAATGGACCACGTCCCACTTCATCCACTCCTGCAATGAGCTGAATCCCTTGAGTATAAAGTTCTTTTTCATAGGCTAGCATTTTTTCCAAACGCAAATCTTCGTCCACTTGTTTTTGGAGTTCGCGTTTTCGTTTGCTGATAGCCGCTTGAACGCTTGCTCGACCATCAAGGATCAACTCTTCAAAGAAGGGATGATCTAGCTCGTCAATCATTGCCAAACGCTCTTTAACTTCTTTAATTGTTGGCATCTATTTCACCTACACGATCCAGCGTATACCGTCCCAATTTTCCATCGCGAACATCTTTAACAAAGAGTTGGTAAAAACGGTCGTAATCCTCACGAAATCCTAATTTCTGGGTCATTTCCATAATGATTTCAGGAGCTTCTTGTTCTAGATCCATTTGTTTAAAACGTTCCTGCAAAACAGCTGGATAATGCTCTTTAAAATAGTTGAGGCCAAAGATGGTCACTTCATCCATTGGAAGCAACTGGTCCTTGATGGCGCCAGTTAAAGCAAGCTTTAAGGCCACTTCTTCATCTTCAAACTTGGGCCAGAGAATCCCTGGGGTATCCAAAATTTCGAGATCCTTATTGGTTTTCAACCATTGTTGCCCCTTGGTTACCCCCGGTTTATTTCCGACAACAGCAATCTTTTTCCCTGCTAAGCGGTTCATCAAAGTTGATTTCCCAGCATTAGGAATCCCGATGATCATGGTCCGAAGGGTTTCAATCTGAATCCCTCGTTCCTTCTGACGAGCAATTTTATCGGCCATCAAAGACTTAGCAGCATCTGTGACCTTCTTAACCGTAGATTGCTCTTTGGAGTTGATAGCCAAGGTTTTAATGCCTTGAGACTCAAAATAGTCCTGCCATTCTTTTGTTGCCACAGGATCTGCCAAGTCTACCTTGTTCAAAATCATTAATTTAGGCTTATCACCAACAATTTTCGTTAACATAGGATTTTGGCTTGATAGGGGTAAACGAGCATCTACCAGAACCGTCACAAAATCCACAAATTTTAAATTTTCTTGTACTTGTCTTCTAGCTTTGGACATGTGTCCAGGAAACCATTGTATAGTTGCCATGTTCTCCATTCCTTTCCAGTTCAATCTCTTCTATTATACCATGTTTTCTTGAATTCTCAGCCTTAAACGAGAATACAAAAAAATGAAGCTACCGAAGTAACTTCTATTTCATATTCTAGCGAATTTGCTCAAAATGCAAATGCACGGCGATATGATCACCATAGCCGCTCCGTTCCAAATCACGTTGCAAGCGATAAGAAATGTAGTGTTCTGCAATGGTAATATAACCTGCTCCCAACAAGCGTTGTTCCACTAATGATTGGATCATACTGATGGTTGCGCGTTCTACTTGGGCTTCATCCAAATCCATAGCAACTTTCTTGGTCACTTGAGCTAGGTTTTGTCGCAAATCATCTGTCAAAACATAGACAACTTGCGCAGCTTTCAAAATAGCTTGGTAAATTTTATCTGGGTTGAATTCAACCACTTCTCCACTACGTTTAATGACTTCCATCGGAGTCTCCTTTTTGTTTAAATTTTCATGAATACTTCATTTCCCTTAGAAAGAAATGAAGACCTACTACTTTATTATATAATTTTTTTGCCAAGAATCAAAGCTCTTTTCAGGACTTACTGTGCTTGATTGGATGAAAAAATCTAACGATCACTTTTTTCCATGACCACATCTTCTTTTTTATAGCTGTAGGTCAATCTCCAAAGATGGTCAGAGACATGATCCAAACGGAAGGTCTTCAAAATCTTCTTCAGAGGTAACTTCTCCATCTCTACTTTTCTAAGGAGTTCCACTAATAGTTCACCACCAGCATTGACAGCAATGAGCTGATCTTCGTCACTATCATATTGGAGAAGGACTGTTTTAGTCGGTTTATAGAGAACATTATAGAGATTGTAGGCTCTATCAATTTCAAAATGTTTATCCTTGTCGGCTTCTCTTGAGTAGCGGTGAATCGTAAGGGGACCAATTTGAAAAGCTCCTGCTAAACTAAAAATAAATCCTAAAGCTGCTACCGTTTCCCAAAGAAGGTTGAGGAGCTTGGAATCGAAATCAAATATGAAATGAACTAGCAATAAAATAATTCCTGTACCAAATCCAATTAAAAGTAAGAGAGCGCCGATGCATCCAGCTTTTTCGCCTGTTTTAATGGTCGGTTTATCATGGATCATCACACCATCTAACTTTTCAAGACCATGACGTTCTTTAAATTTTTCTAGTTCTGATTTTTCTGAATCCGTTTTTTCTAACTCTGTTTTTTCTAACTCTGACATACATTCCTCATGACAATTTTATTAATAATCCGGACGAAGGACTCCCGTAATGATCTCTTTAGTAGCATGGTAATCCCCATCTACTACAACCTTGATGATACGTTTCGCTTCTTCTGCCGGTGCTGGCACCAATGGCAAACGAGTTGGCCCTGCTTCAAAGCCCATATAGTTTAAGACAGCTTTGACAGGAGCTGGACTCGGATATGAGAAGAGAGCATTGACTTTAGGGATAAATTGACGTTGGATAGCTGCAGCCTTTTTAATATCGTTGTGTTCAATGGCTTGGAACATCTCATGCATTTCATCTCCATTTGTATGAGAAGCCACTGAGATCACTCCATCAGCCCCAAGGTTCATCGCATGGAAAGCATCTCCATCTTCCCCTGTATAGACGAGAAATTCTTCTGGCTTGTGTTCAATCAAGTAGGCCATATTAGCCAGGGTTGTACACTCTTTTACCCCAATGATATTTGGGTGTTCTGCCAAACGAAGCATGGTTTCTGGTGTCATTTCGACAACCACTCGCCCTGGAATATTGTAGATAATAATCGGAAGATTAGATGCATCCGCAATCGCTTTAAAGTGTTGATACATTCCTTCTTGGGATGGTTTGTTGTAGTAAGGGACGATAGCCAATCCTGCTGCAAAGCCATCAAAAGCATCCACTTCTTTAACGAACTCAATCGAGTCGCGGGTTTCATTGGTTCCGACACCAGCGATCAAAGGAACTCGACCATTGACAATCTTTTGAACAGCCGCAAAGAGTTGCAATTCCTCATCGTGGGTCAGAGTTGGACTTTCCGCAGTCGTTCCAGCTAAGAGAATCCCGTCTGTATGATGAGCCAAGAGGTGCTCGATCAAGTCAGGAAGAGCGTCAAAATTAATGGTTCCATCTTCATGGAAGGGGGTGATAAATGCAGTGATGATTTTACAATCTTTTAAATCATTATAAGACATAGAAAAACCTTTCTCTATATAAGAAAGAGGCTGGGGCTTGCTTGCCTTTGCCTCATGATCTGTTCATAAAACAAGTTGATTCGTTAGAAAGCTGAGGAAGAAATCAAACTCTTCGAGTTACTGATTTCTGAATCGTGACGCAGTGTTTGATTGCTCAAAGCAATGCTTTGAGGTGGCAGATAAGACTTACGAAATAAGTTCTTCCTTAAGTTTTAACATGCTATCAAATACCTAAAGATAACCTAATAAACTGTGAGGGGGAACTAAAAAGGTCCTGCGGACCTTTTTTGCCCGAGCCTTAAATCCAAATAGCGAGGAAGAAATCAAACTCTTCGAGTTACTGATTTCTGTTTTTCTCCCTATTTCAATTCAAACTTCAATTCAGCTGTTGGACGTACGAGTCCACGTTCGTGAAGGGTTTCTGCGATTTGGACTGAGTTCCAAGCAGCTCCTTTAAGGAGGTTATCTGAAACAACCCACATGTGGATTCCTTTTTCAGCATCCAAGTCTCTACGAATCCGTCCAACGAAGGTATCACGTGAACCTACAGCATTGACTGCTTGAGGATAGATTTGGTGAGCAACATCATCTTCAAGGACTGCACCTGGAAATTCTGCAATAGCAGCTTTCACTTCGTCAATTGGTGCCACTTCTTTTGTTTCAATGTAGACTGACTCTGAGTGAGCTGACAAGACTGGAATCCGCACACAAGTTGCTGAAACAGCAATGCTATCGTCTTCCATAATTTTCTTAGTCTCGTTTGTCATCTTCATTTCTTCGTATGTGTAGTCATTATCTGTGAAGACATCAATTTGTGGAAGAGCGTTGAAGGCGATTGGATAGTGTTTCTTATCTCCACCTGAAGGTAAGATTTCTGCTTTAACATCACGTGGATTAACTCCATCATTTAAGACTTCTTTCAACTCACGTTGGGTTTCAAGAATAGCTCCCATACCAGCACCTGAAACAGCTTGGTAAGTAGACACGATGATACGGTCCAAGCCCCATTTTTGACGAACTGGCTCAAGAGCTACCATCATTTGAATGGTTGAACAGTTTGGACAAGAGATGATTCCGTTGTGAGCATCAAGAGCATGGGCATTCACTTCAGGAACAACCAATGGGACATCCGGATTTTGACGGAAATAAGAAGTGTTATCAACCACTACTGCGCCTGCTTTTACCGCATAAGGTGCATATTTGGCAGATGTTGAACCACCAGCTGAGAAGAGAGCAATATCAACCCCTTCAAAAGCATCTTCAGTCGTTTCCTCGATGGTCACGTCTTGCCCTTTAAATTGCAAGACTTTTCCTGCAGAACGTGCTGACGCAAGGTAGCGAATTTTATCGATTGGAAGAGTAGATTCTTCCAACATTTTGATCATTTGAGCACCAACGGCACCTGTAGCACCGACAACAGCAACTGTGTATCCCATAGTAAATCCTCTTTCAAAATTTTCTAAAAATTGAGTATTTGTACCATTATACAATTTTTTGGCATAAATGAAAAGTACCAACAGTAGGAAAAAATCCCGATTCTAAGACCAGGATTGTTGATGGTTATTTATCATAAATAGCTCGTTAGTTCAGGTCATAGTTCAAGTCACTTAAATCTTTCTTACCTTGTGTTTCTTCAGCAAGAAATGGAACTTGATGGATTCCCTTTACACCTGCTACGATAGACGCCGGAAATGAAACAATTTCTTGATTGATATGGCTGACATTACTGTTGACAATTCGCTTCGCTGCAGCAAGATCTTCATTTTCGTCAGCAATTTCCTTTTGCAAGGCCAAGAATTGGTTAGAAGACAAGAGCTCTGGATAGTTTTCACCGACTGCACGAATTTGTGCCAAGACATCATTTTGATTGGTAATGACTTGGTTGGATTCTTGAATAGTCGCTCCTTGGCGTAAAGCAACTAAATCAGTAAAAATCTCTTGCTCGTGTTTGGCATAGGCTTTGGCTACTTTTAGCATTTCCGAAATGGTATCATAGCGTTTTACGAGAACGATATCAACCGTTCTCTTTGATTCTTCGATGGTTACTAGATAACGATTGAGGCGATTTCCTACACTAATAAACCAAATGGCCAATAGGGCAAGAAATAATAGGATGATTCCAATAATGAGATTCATGATGCTTCTCCTTCAAAAATTGCTGTTATTTCCTTAATTAAAGCTAGTTCTTTGCATAATTTATGATATTCAGATACCAAAGATAGTTGATCAATATCTTCCGGTTTTTGGGGCGTCGGAAAGATATAGCGATCGGTATACAAAGAAATAAATAGTTTCTTGTCTTTCAAAAATACACACATGGCATTTTGAGAAATTTGTCGATCAAACCATTCCAACATCTTAGGGGTGAGAAATTTACGGGCAGACAGTTCATCCGTGCAGTAAATATTGTAATTCTCGTTATTGCGAATATCCTCGGTTTCAATCTGAACTTCATCTCCTCTGGCTCCAGGATAAACCCCATTCACCTCCCTCTTAAAAAGAAAGGATTTCTTGGTTGGCACAACTCGAAGATGACCTGAGAAATTGATCGGTAGATGTAAAGAGAACACTTGTCCAAGGAAATCTGTAACTTCCACATGTTCCGTCCTCGTATGACCATTAGATGTCCGGTAACGAGTCTCCGTATGATGGGCATAGAGATTTGACACTGTCAGCTCTTTGTCATCATGAAATGATAGCTCTTTGAAACATAGAAAATCAGTCGACCGAGGACATAAATGCGAGAGAGCTTCAGAAGGGATGGAACCGTCCTCTTTGATCGAAGCTCGAGGAAAAACTTCCTTTAATACAGGCGAAAGGATATCATCAAGATAGATCTCATCGTTCGAACGAATTCGATCCCCAAACAAGGCTTTTCGTTTTTTATATTGTGGCCAATAATACAAACCAACAACTAAAAGGATCAAAGGAATAGCTGCAAAACGCAATAAAATGAGAGACAGTATGGCGCAAATAATACCAAAGGATCGCAAAACATTCCACTGAAGATTGTTCTTCATCTGTTCTCGGATCAATCCGATGGCATCCTGAAATTGTTTAGAGTTTTCAAGCTCCTCAATTTTATGCGAATAGTCTGTAGATGCTGAATCATTAGAATGATAGAAATCTCCCAATCAACTCCACTCCTTTCTGACCTAGGCACTTTACTATATTATAACACCAACATAACTTTGTAGCAACTGTATTATAATAGTTTTCGGTTCTTTGAGGAAACAAAAAAATCCTGATCCGAAGACCAGGATTCGAGGCACCTTTCGGTGAGAACAGCAGGTTCACACAACTGTTCAAGGTCCGCTCCTGCGTTACAATTGAATGTAGACCTCCTCAGCGCAAAAGGCTCCAAAGGAGCCAATCGACTCATCGCATGAATCTAGTTTACCATGAACATCCACAAACTGTCAAGAAGGTAAGTACTTGCTTCCTTCCCGAATGCTTAATGGTGACAACTGATCTCGATAGCGGTCGATAAAGACCCCTACCCAATCCGGATTGACCTTGGAATAGTTGCGTAAGCTCCAGCCAATTGCCTTATTTATAAAGAACTCGCTTTGACCTAGATTATTGAGGATCACTTTTTCTAACAAATCCGTATCTGTTTTTTCTTTCCTCATAAGCTGGTGATCAATGGCAATCCGCCTCAACCAAAAGTCCTGATCCCTACTCCAATCCAGCATAACCTGTTTGGTTTCTGGATATGTGAAAGTAATCTCTCCGATGATGCGGTCCAACTGATCAATACTATCCCACCAGGACTTGGTTTGAGCCAATTCCTTTAGCTTTGGAAAATCTTCAGGTCTAAGCTCCTTCTTCTTTTTATCCAGATAATCCATAGCAATATATTGAAACTCACGGTAAGGTTGCTGCCAACACTCTTCCACAAAAGTCCAATCAATTGGATCCTTTATGAAGGGTTTAAAAAACTCTCTTTCAATCTTTTTGAGAATTGGTTTTTGAACGCCAAGAAAGCTGAATTTATTTTTCATATAAGCTTCCATTGCTGAGACTTTCGCTGGATCAGCTTGGTTTTCTAACAATTTCAAAAGAATTTTTGTATCCATATGATTCCTCCTTTTTTACATCAAAGGTCCAATCAAAGAAAAAAGATAGCCACCCAGACGATGAACCATAGGTATTTTTGATAAACTTTCTAAAGTGACTTCCTCTGAGAGAGCCTGGGTTTTCTCAAAATCTTCTTCAATCTTAAGCACTTCCAGATTTTTGTAGAGATAAACCCCATCTTCAAAATTTTGATAGAGGCTTCGGTAGTCTGTATTAATGGTTCCTACCACAGCTTGTTGGCTATCAGAAACATAAACCTTAGCATGGACAAAGCCTGGGGTATAACGGAAAATACGGACGCCAGCATCCAAGAGGGCTTTAAAATAGTTCGTCGCAATATCAAAGGCATACTGTTTATCTGGAATACCTGGCATAATGATACGAACATCCACACCTCGTCTGGCTGCAAAGGTCATGGCTCGAACCAATTCATCATCCAAAATCAAATAAGGCGTCATGATATAGACATAATTAGTTGATGTATTCAGAAGATGTAAATAAACATTTTCTGCAACCTTGTGGTAGGTCGACGGTGAATTGCCATAAGGGAGTACAAAGTCCTGACTCTTTCTTTGTTGAGGTTTTTCTTGTAGATAGTGCTCCATATCCCTTTTATCTTCTATTCCAGTCACTGTCCACATGGTCAAAAAGAGAGCTTTTAGCGTTTGAACTGCTGAACCATCTAATCGAAGGGCCGTGTCCTTCCAATGACCAAAGCGTTCTCGTTTATTGACATACTCATCAGCGATATTAACGCCACCAGTATAAGCAACTTGACCATCAATCACTGTAATCTTTCGATGGTCTCGGTAATTGTAATAGGTTGATAGAATAGGCTTGACTGGTGAGAAGGCCTGGGCTTTAATCCCAACCTTGTGCAATCGCTCGATATAATCGTAGGACAAGGTAGTCATCTCATTCATCCCATCAAACATGACACGAACGTCTAGACCTGCCTTGGCCTTCTCCTCCAAAATGGCTAAAATCTCACCCCACATGATACCTTCGTCAATGATGAAATATTCCATGAAGATATAACGCTCCGCCTTTTTCAAATCCTCCAACAAGGCTGGAAGCATGTCATCTCCAAGTGGAAAATAGGTAACCTCTGTGTCTCTGTAGATAGGAAACTGTGCTGGACTATGCTCCAAAAAATAAGCTAATCTCTGTAATTGGCGA
This sequence comes from Streptococcus parasanguinis, assembly GCF_047465465.1. Lineage (GTDB taxonomy): Bacteria > Bacillota > Bacilli > Lactobacillales > Streptococcaceae > Streptococcus > Streptococcus parasanguinis_AI. The sequence continues at coordinate 557,259 of NZ_JASGZU010000001.1, forward strand.
TCACTTTGGGATAAATAATCAGCAACTTCTGGATCGGTGCTTAGATAGTCGGATGCCTGCACTGTAGCATCCTCAAGCCGCTTCTTCAAGCGTCTCACACCCAAATCAGCTAACGAAAAGTAAAGCAGAGCCGTCCCAAAAATTGGAAAGAGGGCAATGATAATTATCCAGGACAGTTTGGAACGAGAATCCATGGAACGATTGAGCAAGTAAAAGAAGGTAAAGACACTCAACAAGTGTTCCCATAATATAATGGATGGGAAATGCTCTTGTAAGCTGAGATATGAAAAGAAAAGAAAGGCCAATTCCAGTAAGAAGAACAGGAGAATAGGAACCTTTCGGTTAAGTAGAATTTTAGCCCATCTGGAGGGCTTTTGGGGTAACAGTCTAGCACTTTGTTCTTGCGTCATAAAAACCTCTTTCGTATAAAAACATCTTCTATGCTGAATAATTTATGGATTGTTTCAAGTGAAATGGAGCTTTCACTTCATTTAGCTACTGATCCTTAACAGCTCTTACTTGATTTTCCTAACAGGACCGTCTATGGTCTTTTGCATCCAGACGATATCATGCCATTTGTTAAACTTATAGCCAATCTTTGGGAAATGAGCCACTTGGACATAGCCCCGCTTTTCATGCATGGAAATGCTCGCTTCGTTCGGAACTGCGATACAAGCCAGAAAGCGTAAGTAGCCTCGTGCTTGCAACTCCTCTTCTAAGGCCGTATAAAGGGCCGATCCAATCCCTTGTCCACGCGCTTCTTTTGCTACATAAATAGACAATTCAGTGGTCCAATCATAGGCGGCGCGTGCATAATAGGTCGAGGCATAGGCATACCCCACAACTTTACCATCCACTTCTGCGACCAAATAAGGAAATTGGGTCAGCGTTTTTGTGATGCGGTTTTCAAATTCCTGGACAGTCGGCACATCAACCTCAAAGGTAATGGCTGTCCCTGTCACATAAGGTTGGTAAATCGCTCGGATAGCTGCTGCATCGCTGAGCTGAACGGGTCGAATCATCATGGTGGCCTCCTCATTAGATTATACCTAGTATACCGATATGCCTTCTCACTGTCAATGAAGGACTAGCAGCAAGCAAAAAATCCTGGAAATGTATCCAGGATTTCCATCCTTCTTAAACCGTTTGACGTAACCCCATCATCCGATAAAGGAATAAAGCACTCGGAGCTTTCAAAAAGCTCTTTTGCTTGGAATTTGTTGCTTTTAGCACATAGTTAGGTTTGACTGTTTTGGTCACTGTCTTTGCTTGTTTAAGATTCAGACTAGTTTGTTTTTTAGACGGTTGAACTTTCGATGGTTGAAGGGAAGCCTTCACTGCGCTTACTTGAAGGGGGTTTTCTTTCACTCTCAAGGCTTGTCCAGCTGACTTTGAAAAAGGTGCAGATAGTCCTGATTGAGCTGAATGAGAGAGTTGACCCATGGTTTGATTGTTTCTAATTTCTACATGGTTTAGGATACCTCCATTTGGATTGAGGTGATCGGTCACACCTGTATCAAATGGCGCTACAAATACATTGTCTTCAATGGTGACATTTTTAATATCTCCATAACGCGTTTCAACATCAATCGATCCACGATGCTTGTTGTAGATATCGCTCTTCGTTCCTGTACGCACCAAGAGATTGTGGTGAACCCGAATTCCTTCTTCATTCAGATCAAAGTTATGGCCCTTAAAGACAGTCGTCAAGCGAATTCCGGCATCACCGATATTGTCTTTAATCCGATTGTAGGCAATCTCATGGCCTTTTCCACCAAAGATCCCAACACCACCAGCACGCCAACCAAGTTCAATCGTATTGTGCAAGAATTTATTATTTTCTGCTACTGCTGATTCTGTTCCATCTGCAATACTTGACCAGCTGGCTAGTCCGTCATCTCCATTTCCACGAATACTAGAATTGCGGACAATAGAATTCTTAGTCCCTTGGGCAAAGTTGACTCCGTCAGCCAGGTTGTTTCGCAAACGGACATTTTCTACTACTAGACCATCTGTGTACTTCATATCATTTTTTCCAGCATAATCGCCAATCCACATGCCAACTTCAAAGTGTTCGGCCCAAATATCGTGAATATGAGAGTTCTTCCCTGGTGTTCCAGAAATGGCCTTGTACTGAGCGTTTTCACCATAGCGTGAACGAAGGTTGGAGGACAGATAGACATCGCTAAATTCAACATGGTTGTCTTGGTGAAGGAAGTCAAAACCACCGCCACCAGCTTGGTCGCTAGTGAAATGCAGTTGGGTATGCCAGATACCAGCCCCTGAAATCTTCATATCAGAAGCATCGATACCGACTTTTCGATTGAGATTAAATCGCCCAGCTGGGATATAGACATTCTTTCCGGTTTGTTTAGCCTCATAAATCGCATCATAGAGCGCTTGGCTATCATCGGTATCATCGTTTGGCGTAGCTCCTTTAGAAACGATATTGATAGCATTGTCCCCTTGAGCAATCGGGTCTGGAGCTTGCTCGAATTCCACAAAGTCAAGGCCGTAATGGACGTCGTCTGACCTGTTTTTCACCAGTGAAACCACATCTCCTTTTTGAAGCTGAAGGCCTGGAAGGAGGCTGTGTACTTCATCAAATTGGAACCGAGCGCGTGTATCAGCCTGGGCACTATCATGAACACCTTTGTCATTCAAGTACTGCCAGTTAGACGTGGATGAAAGATCCAATTGTTGAACACTATGACCATTCACCTGTACATCGAGTTGTCCACTGGCTCCATCTGGCACTGTATAGCGTACAGTTAAGGCATTGGCTGGTTCATTTACCTTAAAGGAGACACCATCTCCTTTTTCTTTTAAAGCGACATAAGTCTGATCAGAAGCTTCAATAGCTGTTGAGTGACTGTCTTGAGACTGCTCTACCTCTGCCTTTCCAAGGAGGTTCCCTTTGTCTGCTTCATAACGGGTGTAAGGCATAGATGCGCCATATTGGCTGGTATCTACTTGAGAGCTAGCGGGATCAGAGGTTGTCGCTTCTTGCCCTTGTGTTTGGATTTGTGTCTGCTCTCCAGCTTGATCAGCTGCCACAGATTGTCCAGTCAAAAAACAAGCCCCCATGATCGCAATCACGACAGAAAAGACTCCAAGCTTAGACTTGCGAATGCCAAAAACGATATCTTTGTTTAAATGATTCATCACACATTTCTCCTTTTATTTTTTACAACGATTCTATCCTAATAAAAAATATCATGACAAACAAGGTGAATTGTGTGAATATTCTGTATCAATTTGTTGCAGATATGTTAACCTTTTTATGTAGTAATAAAAGTGAGCAAGAAAAAGAGGCTGAGAATTCTATCTCAAACCTCTTTTGATGACACGCGCTTATTCCGCTTTTTTATTTGAAAATTGGCTATTGTAGAGCTCATAGTAGAACCCTTTGTCTGCTAACAAGGATTGGTGATTTCCTTGCTCGATGATTTGACCATCTTTGAGGACAAGGATTTTATCTGCTTCTTGAATGGTAGACAAGCGGTGAGCAATAACAAAGCTAGTCCGCCCTTTCATCAAATTCTTCATCGCTTTTTGAATCAAGAGCTCTAAACGCGTATCGACAGAAGACGTCGCTTCATCCAAAATCAAAATCTTGGGATCAGCAAGGAGCGCACGCGCAATAGTTAGAAGTTGCTTTTGCCCTAGAGAAATATTGCTAGACTCCTGGTTCATTTCCATATTGTAACCACCAGGAAGCGTCCGGATAAAGTGATCGACATTGGCTGCCTTTGCAGCTTCCACAATTTCTTCATCCGTTGCCTCAAGATTACCAAAGCGAAGGTTTTCTTTGATGGTTCCTTCATATAACCAAGCATCCTGAAGCACCATTCCGAATTGTTTGCGGTAATCTTGGCGTGACAGATGGCGAATATCATGACCATCCACTGTAATCGATCCCGCAGTCACATCGTAAAAGCGCATGAGCAGATTAATCAGAGTTGTTTTCCCTGCTCCGGTTGGTCCGACAATGGCCACCATTTCACCTGGTTTGACTTCTAGGTTGAAATCACGAATCAAGGGTTTGTCCGCTACATATTGGAAATCAACGTTTTTAAAGCTGACTTGCCCTGTCAAATCTCCAGAGAGGGTTTCTGTCACATCTGCTACTTCATCTGGTTCATCCATGACTTGGAAAATCCGATCTAGAGACGACTTAGCACTTTGTAGCTGACCTGCCAATTGGGTCAAGTTTTGAATTGGTTGGTTGATCTGCCAAACATATTGAACGAAAGCCTGCATATTCCCGACAGTCAAACGGCCTGCTATCACTTGCAAGCCACCAAACAAAGCGATAATGAGATAAGTCAAATCTGAAATCCCATTTAAAATCGGCATCATTAAGCCGGAAATGAAATTAGCCTTGAATCCTACCTTTTGAAGGTGATGGGTAATATCATGAAACTCTTCCTGGGAAGATTTTTCCCGGACGTAGAGCTTAAGGACATTAAAGCCTGTTAAATTTTCTTGTACAAATCCGTTCATTGCCCCCAAAACATCTGCCTGCTCTTTAAAGTAAGGCTGCGATTTTTTCATGATAAATCGAGCACTGAAATAAGTGATCGGAATGGACAAGATGACCACTAGCCCCAGCTGGATGTTTAAGTATAAAACCATGCTGATGACAAAGAGCAAGGTAAAGATAGCGTTGACGATTTGTAAGAAGGACTGTTGCAAGGCATTCGAGACGGTTTCGACATCACTAGTAAAACGTCCCAGCAAATCTCCGAACTGATGCCGGTCAAAATAAGAAACGGGAATGTGATTGATTTTATGGGACAAATCATTTCGCATGTCCTGAACGGTCTTTTGAACAGCATTAGTCATGAAATAGTTGGAATAATAAGATCCCAACTCATAGAGGACCCCACGGAATAGATAGAGCGTCATAATGATCGCGATATAGGAGGTGTTAAGACCAGCTCCCGCAAGGCCTTTTGCTATATCCATGAGATTTTTTGTCAACTCAGTAATGGCAAGCCCCAAAACAAAGGGTTCGACAACACTCATGACGACACTCAGGATTTTTAAGAAAATGGACAAGCAAACTTCCAAGCGATAGGCTCTCAAATAAGTCCATAGTCTACTAAAACTGTTTTGTTCTTGTTTCATCTGCTTCTCCTTTCTATTCCTCTGTTAATGATGGACTATCGAGCTGCGAATTGGCAATTTCGCGATAGATCTCATTGCTTTCCATCAATTCATCGTGGGTTCCTCGACCAACGATTTCCCCTTGGTCCAAGACAATAATTTGATCCGCATCCATAATGGTTCCCACACGTTGCGCTACGATCAAGACGGTCGCATCTCCTGTAACTTCTTTGAGACGCTTCCGCAAAGTGGCATCCGTCTTGTAGTCTAGGGCAGAGAAGGAATCATCAAAAATAAAGACATCTGGATCTTTGACAACAGCACGAGCGATGGATAAGCGTTGTTTTTGACCACCCGAAAGGTTGCTACCACCTTCTGCTAAATGCGTGTCGAAGCGTTCCTCACGGCTGTCGATAAATTCCTTGGCTTGGGAAATATCAGCCGCTTGTTCTAATTCTTCGACAGATGCATCTTCTTTCCCATAACGAAGGTTTTCAGCAATGGTTCCTGTAAAGAGCAAGGCCTTTTGTGGAATAAAACCAATCTTTTGGCGAAGGGCTTTCAGATTGTAGTCACGGACATCCACACCATCCACCAAAATCTTCCCTAGGGTGACATCATAGAATCGAGGAATCAGCTGCACAAGCGATGATTTCCCAGAACCGGTCGAGCCGATAAAGGCGATCGTTTCGCCGGGTTTGGCCTGAAAGGAAATGTTGTGAAGAACTGGACTCTCCGTCTCACCTGGATAAGCAAAGGTGACATTGTCAAATTCCAAATAGCCACGAGATGCTGTTTCTGTTACACCATTCTCATTTGGATCGATCGAAATGGGCATATCCATGATTTCCTTGAGACGACGGCTAGAAACCGCAGTCCGAGGATACATGGTAAAGAGATTGGCTAAAAAGAGGAAAGATAAGAGCGCGTGGAAGCTATACTCAATAAAAGCAACCAGATCCCCAATTTTCAAACTACCGTCATGAAGAGGATCCAAAGCAAACCAGACAATCGCCACAATCATAGCAATGATGATCTGCACAAATAAGGGCTCTGTCAAACCAGTTAGTTTGAACAATTTATTCGAGTTTTCTGCGTAGACTGCATTTTCAGCCGCAAATTTCTCTTCCTGGAATTCTTCACGGGCAAAGGCACGAATCACACGAAGTCCAGTCAAATTTTCACGTGCAAATTGATTAAGATGGTCCAGGGTCTTTTGTTGCTTCTCGGAAAGTGGACGTGTCTTAACTGCTACATACCAGACGACGACAGCAAGAAATGGTACAGAAACCGCTACAATCCACGCTAAAGAAGGACTGGTCGTGAGAATCAAGAGAACACTGGAAACCATCATCAAGGGTGTAATGACCCCCATCTTCAACATAGAATCCGCAAACTGCATCAAAACAAAGGCATCCGAAGTCAAGCGAGTGACCAATGACGATACCCCAATTTGCTCATACTCGCGATGCGAGTACTCCTGTAACTTAGCATAGAGGTCATTGCGCATATCGCGGACCATGGTGGTCGTTAGTTGACCAACCGCGTAAGACAAGATAATCCGTCCCACAATCCCAAGCAAAATAATCGCAAACATGACCCAGCCCCAGAAATAAAGCCGATCCACATCACGCGGGTTAATCCCCTCATCAATCATGCGAGCTAGAATCGTTGGCAAGCCCAAATTGACAATAACAAACAGGACCGCCGAAAATAGATTCAGAGCTAGCCACTTGGGATACTTTTTCAAGTAAGACCAAATATATAGCATAGATGTTTCTCCTTTTCCATTAATAATAACCTTGATCACACAGAAAAGAGGGAGCGAGACGAAATCATTTTCAAAGAAAATCATTCCTGCCTCAGTCCCATCTGTAGTCTCATTTATTATATCAAACCAGTCATAAAAGTAAAGCGAAAGAGCAGGTTTCCCCGCTCTTCAGTCGCTTTATTTCGTGCGTTTGAGTTTAGCATTTTTAAGAAAAAGAAGATTCGCTTGGTCACTAGAACTTAACTTAGATAAATCAAATGTCAATTCATCACCTTTGATGTTGTATTTCAACTCCATATCACCATAAGAACGTTTTAATGATTTTTTCTTTTGATCAACTTTTAAATCCAATTTTATGGGCACTTCTTTACCAGCTATCTTCTGAATAATATTTAATTCCCCTTTTGAATCTTTAATCGTCAATTCAATGGTAACTTTCGCATCTTTCGACACTTCAGATTCTGAATCTTGCCCCATTAACTGATTAATATTCGTCTCCATTTTGTAGGTCCCATTATCACTTTTAGCACCACAAGCTACTAACAGAACAACTGCAAAAATAGCAACAATACCTAACATAATTCGTTTAACATTTTTCATAATCAATCTCCTAATGTATTTTATAATCAGATTTTACCATTATTTTAATACTAATTCAAGATATTTTAAATAAAGAAAAAAGCAGGTTTCCCCGCTCTTCACTTGCATTATTTCGTGCGTTTGAGTTTAGCGTTTTTAAGAATCATAAGATCCCCTTGGTTGCTATTACTTAACTTAGAAAGATCAAATGTCAAATAGTCACCATCGACCTTATATGTAATCTTTTCTCCACTACCATCATTTGACGAGATTGTTTTCTCTTTTTGATTGATTTTGACATCATAAGATCGCTCATTCTTTTGACCAGCGACTTCACCCGCGATGCTGAGGGTTCCTTTAGAATCTTTGATCTTAATAGAAACTTCAAAATTAATAACGTCTCCAATAGACTCTAATTGACTACCTGATAAGCCCTGCTCTTCAAGAATCTTCTTGAGTTCTGTTTTTGTTGGTTTGTAGACATAAGTCCCGTTATCACTTTTGGCACCACATGCCACCAAGAGGACTGCTGCAAAAACAGCAACGAAAGCTAAGAGAATACGTTTAATATTTTTCATAATCAATCTCCTAATGTATTTTATAATCAGATTTTACCATTATTTTAATACCGATTCAAGATGTTTTAAAGAAGAAAAAGAGCAGATACTCTCTGCCCTTCTCTTGTATTATTTTGTACGTTTGAATTTAGCGTTTTTGAACATTTCCAGAGCGGCTTCATGACCTGAACTCTTCTGACCAGATAAATCAAAAGTGAACACATCTCCAGATACTTTGTATTTAACCTTCTCACCTTCACCTGTTTTAGATTGAAGAGTTTTCTTTTGTTGGTCAACTTTCATATCAAATGATTGGTCTGTTTTTTGTCCCATCATTTCACCTTTAATTTTAAGGCTACCTGTTTTATCTTTAATGGTCACTGAAACTTCCAATTTAACATTGTCGATCAATGCATCTACACTTGAACTTGGAGCACCTTGTTCTTCAAGGATCTCCTTCACTTCAGTTTTTGATGGTTTGTAGACATAAGTCCCGTTATCACTTTTGGCACCACATGCCACCAAGAGGACTGCTGCAAAAACAGCTACTACAGCCAAAAGAATACGTTTAAAGTTTTTCATAACTTCTCCTTTTTAGTTAGATTAACACTATTATATCAACAATTTAGGTACACGGCAATGAAAGTTTATAAATGTCATATTCTTGTAATATTTCTTGTATCAACAAAGAAATAGAATAAGGCGGAATTTAAATCCCGCCATGATTGCTTATTTAACTTTTTTGAACTTAGCAATTTTCATGTAGTTATTAAACATGTCTGTGTCACCCATCAAAGAATTCTTCACATCCTTAATCGTTAACACATTTCCTGAAACTTGATAAGTAATTTCCGCTTTCCCATACTCATTTTCTGAGACAAGAGTTTTAGCTTTTTGGTCTACTTCCAACTCAATCACTTGATTAACATTTTGACCACCTGCATTCGTGTCTACTTTCATCTCACCTTTCTTATCCTTAATTGTAATGGAAATAGTAAATGAGTAATTATCACCTATCAAAGATTGAAATTCACTTGGCATAATTTCTTTGATTTCATCTTTAGTAGGCTCAAACACGTAAGTCCCATTATCGCTTTTAGCGCCACAGGCTACCAAAAAGATTGCTGCAAAGACAGCCACAACAGCTAATAAAAGACGTTTAAAATTTTTCATCATCTTCTCCTTTTATGATATAATTTAAAGCCATTATAGCAACAAATCAGAAACATCTCAAGGGCATAAAGTAATTGTAAAATGATTGTAACATCATTAAAACTGCACTATTTAGTAGGTTTAGAGAAAATAAAGAGAGCTACACATGTTAGCTTTATAAAAGTCCTCTATTCACATTCTATCATCATTTTTTTCAACGACAAAAAAACCGAGGCCTAAACCTCGGTTTTCATTTTGATTGGAAACTCTATTATTTAAGAGTAACTGAAGCTCCAGCTTCTTCCAATTTACCTTTGATTTCTTCAGCTTCAGCTGCAGCAACACCTTCTTTGATGACACCAGGTGCACCATCAACAAGTTCTTTAGCTTCTTTAAGACCAAGACCAGTGATTTCACGTACAACTTTGATAACGCCGACTTTCTTGTCGCCTGCAGATGTCAATTCGATATCGAATGAATCTTTAGCAGCACCTGCGTCAGCAGCACCAGCTACAGCAACAGCTACAGGAGCAGCTGCAGTTACACCAAATTCTTCTTCGATAGCTTTTACAAGGTCGTTCAATTCAAGGATTGAAGCTTCTTTAATTTCAGCAATAATGTTTTCAATGTTCAATGCCATTGTTATTTCCTCCAAATAAGTTTTAATTTTATATTTTTATTTTTTGTAGCTAGGCTACACTGCGTAGCTTAAGATTAAGCTGCGTCTTCTTTGTTGTCTGCAACCGCTTTGACTGCAAGAGCAACGTTGCGCACTGGCGCTTGAAGTACAGAAAGGAGCATAGAAAGAAGTCCTTCGCGGTTTGGAAGAGTTGCAAGTGCAAGAATCTCTTCTTTAGATGCGACAGCGCCTTCGATTGCACCACCTTTAATTTCAAGTGCTTCAGCGTCTTTTGCAAAATCGTTCAAGATTTTCGCAGGTGCGATAACATCTTCGTTAGAAAATGCTACTGCAGAAGGTCCAACGAATACAGATGCAAGATCTTCAAGACCAGCTTTTTCAGCTGCACGACGCAAGATTGAGTTTTTGATAACTTTAAACTCAACTTCGCTTCCGCGAAGGTTGCGACGGAGAACTGTATCTTGCTCAACTGTCAAACCGCGAGAATCTACAACGACGATTGATGCAGCAGCTTTCATTTTCTCAGCTACTACGTCAACAAGTTCCGCTTTTTTAGCAATAATTGCTTCACTCATTAGTGTGTTCACCTCCGTAATTATTTTGCTTGGGGAATTTTTCCAAAAGAAAAACGCGCCCAAACCTAGACACGAAAGTACAATACGCTTCTTTTAATTGATACGTTTTGTCCTCGGTAGGATCTTTATGAGTCGAGCTCCCCTACTGTCTTAGGCAGTTTTTTCAAACCGTAGATTAGTTTATCATATATAAAAAAAGAATGCAAGTACTTTTGCAAACTTTTTTTATATTTTTTAATCGTTATAAAGACTCTTGATATTATTCAACCAAGCATAGGCTAGTCCCATTAGGACTCCTCCTCCTACCCAGTTGGCAAAGAAGGTTACGCTATAGTGACGTAAAATATTTAAAAACTCAAAATGTGGCAATTGGCTAGAAACTGAATTAAAGCTCAATAATGAGAAGGAAGCAAAGTTTGCAGCCAAGTGTTCATTGGTCATAAAGACAAACATATAAATAGCAGAGAGGGCTAAGAGCACCTTGGCTGTTTCATCTTTGAAATATAAATAAGAAAGAATAGCAATATTTACAAAGATATTGGCAATAACCCCTTCAAAGAAAACCACTTGATTGCTTCGTTGGAGTTTATTTTCTGCCACCGTAGCTAGGAATCCTTTTGGATCGATATGAGCAAAGGCTGTGGTTTGATTGAAAAGAAAAGCGACGATTAAAGCACCAATTAAATTAAAGAAGGTACAATAAAGAAGAATTTCCAGCGCTTTCTTCCAATTAATTTTCTTTAGATAGGTCCCCGCCGTCAAATACATCATATTTGAGGTGGTTAATTCCGCATTTAAGAATAAGAGGTATACCAAACCCCAGGCAAAGATGAATGGAAATAGAAAACGACCAGATCCAGGTACAAAGGTATTTAATAAGTCAGCTGCAACTGCTCCGACCGCCGTACTTAAAGTAAGAAATCCTCCAGCAAAAATAGAACGGACTGCATAGCGCGTTTTAGATTTCTGATAGAGATCTTCCTTCTTATTACACGCCGCTCCAACCTTTTGAATAAAATTAGATTCAGACATACTATTCTCCTTATATAATGTTTGTGAACAAAATCATTATATCATAGAGAGAAAAGTTTGAAAAGGTTTTCAGGAAGAAATCTTAAACTTTCACCATATACGTTTTATATCGAACAACACTATTTGCTAAAAAAACAACAAAAAAACAGGCATCTGCCTGCTTTAGTTTTAATAATTTAAACGGTTCGCCCAAGCGATATCCAAATTCAAGATTTCTTGTGAAGTGAACTGTTGGCGATATGGATTGTATACGGAACCTGTAATACCACCTTGAACATTTGGTGAATCGTATTGAGTCAAATTATAAGTTTCAATGATGTTATTAAGTTTTGCATAGTAGCTTGTGTCTGTCGCATAAACACCTGTCAAAGCTGCTGTTGCATCTTGGTAACTAGAGGTGTTGCTCTTCCATGCACCTGCAAAATGTCCTTGTTTCAAAACAGCTACATAGTCTTGCAATGATTCATAGTAAGATGGGTAAGAACGAAATGCGTCATTAATCGTATAGGCATTTCCAGCACCATCATCTTCCCAAGTTTGCATTACTGCAGATTGACCAGCATAACTTCCTTTTATCCCGAAAAGGTTGTAATGCGGATAAGAAGACAAGCCAGACTGACCTGATCCACTTTCAAGAATGGCTTGTGCGATCATAACGGAAGCATAAAGGTCATTCTCTTGACCGAGCTGACGAGCTGACTCACCAATTTGTGAGATGAAAGCTTCAGTAGGGTCTGAATAAGCTTGGTAAGTTCCATCATTAGCACCAACTGATGTGACGTGCTCGCTCATAGCAGCAGCAAATGTCCCCACTGCTAATACAGAAACGAACAAACCAAATAATTTCGTTTTATTCCGTATTTTCTTTTTCATAATACAATTTATCTCCAATTAATTTTTTATCATCTTTTATCTTTATAGAGATTATACCATATAAATAGAAGAAAACAAAGGCACTTATATTACACTTGTATTACAATTGCGAGATAAATCCAAAACAAAAATGACATTTTCATGTCATTTCAATTTATTTCGTAAAACGCATTTTCTAAAATAGCATCCCATGACTTCTCTAGTCCTTCTTTGGTGACCGAAGAAAAGACAATAAAGGTGTCAGCTGGATCAAAATCTAGTTTTTTCTTGATAATCGATTCATGTTTATTCCATTTTCCACGCGGAATCTTATCTGCCTTGGTAGCAACTAAGATCACAGGAATCTCATAATATTTTAAGAACTCATACATCTGAACATCATCTGCAGAAGGTTCATGACGAAAATCGACTAGGCTAACGACTGCTTTTAAGTTCTCACGACTAGTAAGGTATTCTTCGATCATCCGCCCCCACTTCTCGCGCTCTTTTTTCGAGACTCGTGCATAGCCATAACCAGGTACGTCTACCAAACGGAGTTTATCATCGATATTGAAGAAATTGAGCAATTGGGTTTTTCCTGGTTTCCCAGATGTTCTGGCCAGGTTTTTTCGATTTAAGAGAGTATTAATAAAAGAAGACTTGCCGACATTGGATCGACCGGCAAGTGCAACTTCTGGAATCTCATCTTGAGGATAATGGCTCTTATTTGCAGCGCTTAAGAGGATATCCGCATTATGTGTGTTAATTTCCATATTTTATCTTTCTAGGCTGTTTCGAGAATTGGTTTTTCAGTTCCGTCTACAGCTTCTTTTGTAATTCGAACAAGTTTGACATCTTCTTGACTTGGAATTTCAAACATGACATCCATCATGGTTTCTTCGATAATTGAACGAAGTCCACGAGCTCCTGTTTTTCTTTCGATGGCTTTATTAGCAATCTCTTGAAGGGCTTCATCATCGAATTCCAATTCAACATTATCATAAGAAAGCAAGGTTTGGTATTGTTTTACCAAGGCATTGCGTGGCTCTTTTAGAATACGGACAAGATCGTCAACTGTCAATTGCTCAAGAGCAGCAAAGACTGGAAGACGTCCGATCAATTCTGGGATAATCCCGAATTTTTGAATATCTTCTGCCACGATTTCTTGCATGTAAGAGCTTGATTCATCAATAGCTTTATTGTTCTTACCGAAACCGATGATTTTTTCACCAAGACGTTGCTTAACAATTTCTTCGATCCCATCAAAAGCCCCACCTACGATAAAGAGGATGTTCTTGGTGTCCACTTGGATCATCTCTTGTTGAGGGTGTTTACGTCCCCCTTGAGGTGGTACACTAGCGACAGTTCCTTCGATGATCTTCAAGAGAGCTTGTTGCACCCCTTCACCAGAAACGTCACGTGTGATCGAGACGTTTTCACTTTTCTTAGCGATCTTATCAATTTCATCGACATAGATGATGCCACGTTCTGCACGCTCAATATTGAAATCCGCTGCCTGAAGAAGTTTTAAGAGAATATTTTCAACGTCTTCACCCACATAACCGGCTTCAGTTAAAGCTGTTGCATCTGCAATAGCAAATGGAACATTCAGGCTACGAGCCAAGGTTTGGGCCAAGAAAGTCTTTCCTGAACCAGTAGGTCCAATCATGAGGATGTTTGATTTTTGCAATTCAACATCCGTCTCATCTTCGCGTGTATCGTGGAAGTTGATGCGTTTGTAGTGGTTGTATACCGCTACTGCAAGGGCACGTTTAGCCCGATCTTGACCGATGACATAGTGGTTCAAGATATTGAGCAATTCGATTGGTTTTGGAACTTCACTAAGGTCAGCTAGGACTTCTTCAGCAAGCTCCTCCCGGATGATTTCTTGAGCTAACTCTACACATTCATTACAGATAAACGCATTGTTTCCTGCAATGATTTTTTGGACTTCATCTTGGCTCTTTCCGCAAAATGAGCAATAAACCATCATATCATTATTTTGATTCGTTGGCATGTATTTCCTCTTTCTGTCATTTTCTGTTTCTATTTAGTTTAAAATAAGGTCATGTAAAAGGCGTGAATAGAATTTACAAGATTGGTAAAAGCATTTAGTAAGAATAAAATAGCGAGGCCAAAACGTTTTTTACGAAAGGTTTGTAAGGCGCAAATCAAACAGATGACACATAGGACAGCTGTAAAAAAACCAAAGACACTTCGCTCCATTAGTCTAAATCCTTTCTCTTATAATAGTTGACCGTAAAATCATATGGGTTCTTCTCATCTTTCGGATGATGGACTTGACGGACTTTTTCATAGTGGCTCTCTTCAAATTTTGGTGCCAATGTATCGCCATCAATTGTTGTATGAATCATGGTCTGGATCAACTCTTCTAACTGATCAGAGAAAAGCCTTAAAATCTGACTCCCCCCAATAATGTAAAGATTCTTCTCTTGTTTCTGATACCACTCTAAGACTTCTTCTGTGCTATGCATGACGAGTACAGCATCATTTTCAGAATCATAAGCCTGATCTTGCGTTAAGATAATGCTAGTCCGACCTGGTAGAACCCGTTTTTTCATACCCTCAAAGGTCACTCTTCCCATAAGAATTGCTTGTCCCATGGTCGTTTCCTTGAAATGCTGTAGCTCAGCTGGCAGATGCCAAGGCATGACTTGGTCCTTTCCAATAATGCCATTTTCAGTTTGAGCCCAGATACCAATAATCTTTTTCATTCTCTCATCCTTTACACTGATACTTCTATTTTATCAAATTTTCTTATAAAAGACTGATTTCAACTATCTAGTTTGGAGGATATTTTTTCAAATACAAACAGAAAAAACCGCGAGATTTTCGCGGTTTTTCTTAGCCACAAGTTAGCTTAGTCTTCTTTTTTGCGTTTTGCAAATCCGAATAATGAGAGACCTGCTAAAGCACTAAAGATTGCAAGACCAGCAGTAGAAGATTCTTTTGTTCCTGTATTTGGAAGTTGTGCAGTAGGATTTTGTGGATCGATATACTTCACTTCTTCTTTCGTTTCTGGAATGACAGGAATAGTTGGCTCTTCTGATTTTGGTTCTGGTGTAGGCTGTGGTTGTGGTTGAGGCTGTGGTTGAGGCTGTGGTTGAGGCTGTGGCTCTGGTGTCGGAGTTGGATCCGGCGTTGGAGTTGGAGTCACAGTCTTCTTGTAGATATGTTGAATGTTTCCATCTTTATCTACAACAGTCTTCACGAAGTCATAACCTGGGATTTCTTTCTTCGGTTGTTCCCCATCTTCTGTAGGGTTGCCAGGGATAGGATTACCATTTTCGTCTACGTATGAAGTTGTAACTTTTTCATAGACGTGTTCCGTATCACCATTAGGCAATTTCTTCGTTTCCACAAAGCGGTAACCTGGAATTTCAGCTTTTGGTTCTTCTCCATCAACTGTAGGATATCCTGGGATTTCCTTACCTTCTTTATCAACAAATTTAGTGATTGGAAGGACAGTTGGTGTGTAAGTTGCAGAAGCTTTTGTTCCATTCACATCTTCACGAACCACTGTCACTGCTAGTGCAGTTCCTGTAAATTCAGGTTCTGGTTTGAAGGTTACTGTTCCGTCTGGTGCTACTGTGTAAGTACCAACTCCTGGAATAGTCTTAGTTGTTGAACCATCTTCAAAGGTTGCTGGAACTCCGTCATTCATTGGTACACGGTTATCGCCTTCTGTGAAGGTTGGTTTGCCTGTTTGAGTGGCACCCTTCTTACCAATTGAAGTAGCTGGTTCTGCAGTTGGTGTAACTGGTGTTACAGTTGGTGTGTAAGTAGTGGTAATTGGTGTACCGTTCTTATCAACACGTTTCACGGTTACGCCTGTACCAGTTCCTGTAAATGATTTTTCTGGAACAAAGGTTACTGTACCATCTGGAGAAACAGTGTAAGTTCCTTCTCCTGGAATAACTTTAGTTGTTGATCCATCTTCAAAGGTTGCTGGTACATCATCATCCATTGGCACACTTGGGTTACCAGGTGTGAAGGTTGGCTTACCTGTTTGGGTTTGACCTTGGATGTCTGTAGATGTTGCAGGTTCAGCTGTTGGAGTCACAGGAGTTACAGTTGGTGTGTATGTAGCAGATGCTTTTGTTCCGTTCTTATCTTCGCGGACAACTGTCACTGCTGGTGCAGTTCCTACGAATGATTTCTCTGGTACGAAAGTTACTGTTCCATCTGGTGCCACTGTGTAAGTACCAACTCCTTCAACTGTCTTCGTAGTTGATCCATCATCAAATGTTGCTGGAACTTCATCATTCATTGGCACACGGCTGTCACCTTCTGTGAAGCTTGGTTTACCTGTTTGAGTTGCACCTTGTACATCAGTAGATACTGCTGGAGTAGCGGTTGGTGTTACTGGTGTAACTGTTGGTGTGTACATAGCTTTCACAACTGTACCATTCTTATCTTGGCGTTGCACCACGATACCTGTTGCAGTTCCTACAAATGATTTCTCTGGTACGAAGGTTACTGTTCCATCTGGAGCAACTGTGTAAGTACCTTCACCTGGAACAACCTTAGTAGTTGAACCATCAACAAATGTTGCAGGTACATCATTGTCCATTGGTACTGCAGGATTTCCTTCTGTGAAGCTTGGTTTACCTGTTTGAGTAGCACCTTGAATATCAGTTGATGTAGCTGGTTCTGTTGTTGGTACGACTGGAGTAATCTTAGGTGTGTAAGTTGTACGTGCAGTGGTACCATTTGCATCGTCCATTGAAACGCCTACAGGAAGAACTTCGCCTGAGTAAGCTTTGTTAGTTGGAGTGAAGATAACTTCACCTTTCTCTTTATCTACTGTGAAGATACCGATGATATCTCCTGCAGGTGAGAAGGCATTCAATTGATCAGTAGGGTTACCAGAATCATCGTAAAGTTTCAAGGTTGAAGGGTTCATTGGAGCAATTGGATCCCCTTCAGTGAAGGTTGGTTTGCCTGTTTGAACAATTCCTTGAGGAGCTTCTGATGTAGCTGGTTTTGCTGTTGGAGTAATTGGAGTTACAGTTGGTGTGTAAGTTGCGGAAGCTTTGGTTCCGTTCTTATCTTCACGAACCACTGTCACTGCTGGTGCAGTTCCAACAAATGATTTCTCTGGTACAAATGTCACTGTTCCGTCTGGGGCTACAGTATAAGTACCAACGCCATCTACTGTCTTCGTAGTTGAACCATCGTCAAATGTTGCTGGAACATCGTCGTTCATTGGTACACGGCTGTCGCCTTCAGTAAATACAGGTTTACCTGTTTGAGTTGCACCTTGCACATCAGTAGATACTGCTGAAGTTGCAGTTGGTGTAACAGGTGTTACAGTTGGTGTGTAAGTTGCAGTAACTGGAGTACCGTTCTTATCAACACGTTTCACTGTTACGCCTGTACCTGTTCCTGTGAATGTTTTTTCTGGTACGAAGGTTACAGTTCCATCTGGAGCAACTGTGTAAGTTCCTTCTCCTGGAATGGTCTTCGTAGTTGAACCATCTTCAAAGGTTGCTGGCACATCATCATCCATTGGGATTGCAGGGTTACCAGGTGTGAAGCTTGGTGTACCTGTTTGTGTTTTACCTTGGATATCTGTAGATGTTGCAGGTTCAGCAGTTGGGACAACTGGAGTGATCTTCGGTGTGTAAGTTGTTTCAGCAACTGTTCCGTTTGTATCTTTACCTTGAACCTTAACTGGAACCACATCACCTGAGTAAGATTTATCCGTTGGTGTGAAGGTTACAAGGCCTGTTTCTTTATCAACTGTGAAAGTACCAATTTCTTTACCTTCTGGTGATTTAGCAACTACAGATTCTGCTGGCTGACCATTTTCATCAAGAAGAGTAATGGTATCTTTGTCAATTGGTGCAACTGGGTCACCTTCAGTGAAGGTTACTGTTCCAGTTTGAACCACACCTTGAGGTGCTTCTGATGTAGCTGGAGTTGCTGTTGGTGTTACCGGTGTCACAGTTGGTGTGTACTTAGCAGTAACTGGAGTACCGTTCTTATCGACACGTTTAACTGTTACGCCTGTACCTTCTCCTGTGAATGATTTTTCTGGAACAAAGGTTACGGTTCCGTCTGGAGCAACAGTGTAAGTTCCTTCACCATCGACAGTCTTCGTAGTTGAGCCATCTTCGAAGGTGGCTGGAGTATCTTCATCGATTGGAACATTTGGATTTCCTTCGGTGAAGGTTGGTTTACCTGTTTGTGTTTGACCTTGAATATCTGTCGATGTAGCATCTTCAGAAGTTGGAACAACCGGAGTAATCTTCGGTGTATAAGTTGTTTCAACTGTAGTTCCATTTGCATCAGCTGCTTGAACCTTAACTGGGACAACATCCCCTGAATAAGATTTATCTGTTGGTGTGAAAGTAACTACACCTGTATCTTTATCAACTGTGTATGTACCGATCACATTACCTGCTGGTGATTTCGCTTCTACTGATGCTGCTGGTTGACCATTTTCATCAAGAAGAGTAATCGAATCCTTGTTAATTGGAGCTACTTCATCACCTTCAGTGAAGGTTACAGTGCCAGTTTGAACAAGACCTTGAGGTCCAGTAGATTCAGCTGGTGTTGCAGTTGGAGTTACTGGAGTTACAGTTGGTGTGTAAGTTGCAGAAGCTTTAGTTCCGTTCTTATCTTCACGAACAACTGTTACGGCTGGTGCTTTACCTGTGAATGATTTTTCAGGAACAAAGGTTACAGTTCCGTCTGCTGCTACTGTGTAAGTACCAACGCCATCAACTGTCTTAGTTGTTGAACCATCATCGAAGGTTGCTGGAACATCATCGTTCATTGGCACACGGCTGTTGCCTTCAGTAAATTCAGGCTTACCTGTTTGGGTTTGACCTTGTTTACCTGTTGTTTCAACTGGTGTAGCTGTCGGTGTGACTGGAGTCACAGTTGGTGTGTAAGTAGCAGAAGCTTTGGTTCCGTTCTTATCTTCACGAACAACCGTTACGGCTGGTGCTTTACCTGTGAATGATTTTTCAGGGACAAAGGTAACAGTTCCGTCTGCTGCTACTGTGTAAGTACCAACACCGTCTACAGTCTTAGTCGTTGAGCCATCGTCAAATGTTGCTGGAACATCATCGTTCATTGGCACACGGCTATCGCCTTCAGTAAATACAGGTTTTCCAGTTTGTGTAGCACCTTGAATATCTGTAGTTTCAACTGGTGTTGCAGTTGGAGTTACTGGTGTCACAGTTGGTGTATAAGTTGCAGAAGCTTTGGTTCCGTTCTTATCTTCACGAACAACCGTTACGGCTGGTGCTTTACCTGTGAATGATTTTTCAGGGACAAAGGTAACAGTTCCGTCTGCTGCTACTGTGTAAGTACCAACACCGTCTACAGTCTTAGTCGTTGAGCCATCGTCAAATGTTGCTGGAACATCATCGTTCATTGGCACACGGCTATCGCCTTCAGTAAATACAGGTTTTCCAGTTTGTGTAGCACCTTGAATATCTGTAGTTTCAACTGGTGTTGCAGTTGGAGTTACTGGTGTCACAGTTGGTGTATAAGTTGCAGAAGCTTTGGTTCCGTTCTTATCTTCACGAACAACCGTTACGGCTGGTGCTTTACCTGTGAATGATTTTTCAGGGACAAAGGTTACAGTTCCGTCTGCTGCTACTGTGTAAGTACCAACACCGTCTACAGTCTTAGTCGTTGAACCATCGTCAAATGTTGCTGGAACATCTTCATTGATTTCAACAGTCTTCTCAACGCCATCAACCGTTACAGTTCCACCCTTGAATTCAGGTTTACCTGTTTGTGTCGCACCTTGAATATCAGTTGTTTCTGCTGGTGTAGCTGTTGGGGTTACTGGTAATACTGTTGGTGTGTAAGTCGCAGATGCTTTGGTTCCGTTCTTATCTTCGCGGACAACGGTCACGGCTGGTGCAGTTCCGACAAATGATTTTTCTGGTACAAATGTAACAGTACCGTCTGCTGCTACTGTGTAAGTACCAACACCTTCAACGGTCTTAGTTGTTGAGCCGTCGTCGAATTTTGCTGGAACGTCTTCATTGATTTCAACAGTCTTTTCAACGCCATCAACCGTTACAGTTCCACCTTTGAATTCAGGTTTACCTGTTTGAGTGGCACCTTGGATATCTTCTGTTTCAGCTGGTGTTGCTGTTGGGGTTACTGGAACGATTTCAGGCGTGTAAGTTGTGTCCACCTTGATACCGTTTGAGCTTTCAGCTTGAACCTTGGCTGGTGTGACTGCACCAGTGTATGATTTATCAGTCGGTGTGAAAGTTACTTGACCATTTGCTGGATCAATAGAGAAAGTACCAATTTCAGTTGAACCATCTTCAGCAAAGGCTGGTGTGCTTAAAACTTCGTTACCATCTTTATCTAGCAATGTGTAACTATTGTCTTTAATGGTAATAGCTTTATCTTCACCATTTACTTGAACAGTCGTTCCTGCAAAGGTTGGTGTCCCTGTTTGTGTTGCACCTTGGATATCTTTAGAAGTTGCTGGGTTTGCAGTTGGAACTGCTGGCACAACAGTTGGTGTGTAGGTCGCATCTGAAGTAATGGTTGCAGTCTTACCATTGGCATTTGTAATGGTAGCAGTTGCCTGAACAGTTACTCCTTTTGCAGTACCAACAAAGTCTTTTTCAGGTGTGAAGGTCACCGCTCCTGTAGTAGGATCGATTGTATAGCTACCTTCTCCTGCTACTGTTACAGTTGTTTCATCAGTCGGTTGACCAGTTGCGGGATCCACCAATTTCTTACTAGTGATTTCAGCAGTCTTATCATTACTCAAATCAAAGGTTGGTGTTTGTGTTTGAGGAACATTTTGAACATCCTCAGAAACCTTGTCTGTAGGAGTCACTGTGATTGGTGTGACAGTTGGAGTGTACTTAGCTGTAGCTGTCTTAACGTACTCCTCTTGAACCTTACCATTTTTATTGCGTCCAACTGGCGCTGACAATGTAACATCCACACCTTTGGCTGTACCAGTAAAGCTTGGTTCTGGAGTGAAGGTTACTTCACCTGTTGTAGGATTAATTGTGTATGTTCCTTCCCCTTCAACTGTTACAGATGGCTCATCAGTCGTGCGACCTGTAGCTGGGTCTACCAACTTAGCTGGGTATTCTGCACTTGGAGTGATCGAAATCTTATCACCATTTAAGTTAGTAGCAGTTGTATTAAAGGTAGGTGTTTCTTTTTGAGTTGCCCCTTGAACATCAGTCGAAGTTTTGTCAACCCCTTCAATTTCAATTGGAGTGACTGTTGGAACGTATTGACCATCCATAGTATTCAACTGACCATTAATGTTTGGTTCTTGGTCTGGGAATTTGGTTGACCAACCAGTATCGTAACCGTTGTTATCTGAACGACGGATAGAAATACCATCAGCTGTTCCAAGGAAGTTATCTTCAGGGATAAATTCAACGTCTACATCTTTACCGTTGGCAGTAATCTTGTATTTCCCTTGACCTGGTACGACATAGTAACCATCTGCATCAAGAGTTGCGCGGTTGCCATCTTTATCAACGATGTATGGTTCTACTGTCTCGTCGATGACTGCATGAGAGTTAGGTTCATACTTGTGCTCTCCACGTGCTGTAAAGGTTACAGTTGCTGTTTGTTTAGTAGCTTGAGGACCAGAAGTTTCCTTGAATTCCCCTTTTGGTGGGTGGGTGATTTGAGTCTTGAAGTCTTCTACTTCCCCTGAGAAGGCCATACCAGTTGGGCTTTCAATCTCAGTAGCTTTCTTAGCAATACGGACACGAGCACCAAGCTCGTTGACGCTAGGATCGATGTAAGTCTTGCTGTTTGCAAAGGTCAACTCAACAGTGCCATCTTGTGTGATTGTAGCGAGATTTGAGCGTTCATCCTCATCGAATTTACCATTTTGGTTAAAGTCTACCCAACCATAGATATGTGCTTCTGAAGCTCCATCCAAATGGGCTTGAACTGACATCTTGTAGTTTCCTGGGCGTGTACGATCCATCTTGATCATCTCATTGGTTGTCCCTTTGAGTTCATCCGGAAGCAATTGGTTAATTCCTTCATCGGCCGTAGTTGCCTTATCATCACCGAACCAGTCCAGAGTTGTGTTCTCATCCATATCTGGACTCACGTTACCAAGATACGGTTGATTTACTTTAGCTCCAGTTACACCGTCTACAGTTGCAATGGTATGAACTGCCTTACCATATGACTCAGGAGCATCCCCTTCATCAAGTGGGAAGAATCCTAGCATAGCAGACTGTTTACCAGCTGAAGCGATATAAAGTCCCACTTCAGATGCTCCACGCGTCATTACGAGTGGAACTGCTCTATTTCCTTCAGAAATGTTTGGTCCAAAGATACCGGTTCCTAGACCACCCGTAACTTTGTCAGGATTTCCGAAATATTTCCAAGCTACTGGTTTCTTATCTGGTCCAGCTTGAGTAGAATTATCACGGAGTTGTCTTAGGTTAATGTTATTATATTTAGGTTTAGAACCAAAAAGGTTATCAGTATCTTGTGGTTCATAAGGAACAGAGGTGGCTGGTCTAGTAGTTTTCTTCCATTCTCCAAGGTGCTGCCAACCTTGTCCGTTGGTAGTGAACATAACAAATTCACCAGGGTTAGCAGACTCACCATCAGCCATAACAATAGCTGGCTTAACTTTCTTGCCACGGAAGGTTGCAGAGATTTCGAACTGAACTCCAATATTCCCACCATTATATGCAGAACCCATGGTAGTCTTTTTGGCTTTCGTATCAACGTTTTCATGTTTAACTTCAGTCCAACGGTTTTGGGCATCAGCGATAACGTCGGCTTCTTTACCATCAGTAAAATATTGCTTAGCAATTGGTGAAGTAACACCCTTTACATATCCATTTTTTGCATTTGGATCATAGGTCGCTTTTTCAGCTTCTGTAGCCCCTTGTTCTTCCAGCCGTTTTTTATAGATTTCAGTCGCTTGGAATGGTTTCAAAGACTTAACTTTTACAGTGACTACATAACCAGGCATGATTTCCTTGGTATAAGTAGCCCCAACTTGAAGTGCTAAGGCCTCTTCTAGCTCATTTGGCTTCAATTCATTTTTAGCGACCTGGATTGTTTTTGCTCCTGTCCAGTTAGCTAAATCTCCAAAGTCCAACCAAGAGATTTGGCTAGTCATAGATTTGGCATCAAGATCTGTTGTAAAGCCAGGTTTTTCAACTTTTGGAGTTGAAGTTGCATCTTCTACATCGTCCCCAATCAAGCTTGGATCATTGGCATCACCCAATGCACGACGATTACGGCGTTTAGGACCAGAAGTTTCTGCTGTCACAGCAGGAGTTTCAGTAGCTGGTGCTTCGGCACCTGCAGCCACTTCTTCTTTCTTATCTGTTGCAGCTGCTTCTGTTGCCTTGTTTTCTGGCGTAGTTACTTCTAGGCTTGGTGCAGTTGATGTTGCTGCTGCAGTCGAGGCTACAGACGCTGCTGTGCTTGTGCTACTTGCTTCACTAGTTGAAGCAGGTGCTGTTGATGTTGCTGCAGCAGTTGAAGTCTCTGGTGCAGTGATTGCTGCGTTTGCATCATAAGTAGATGTCGTTGCAGCTGTTGATGTTGCTGAAGTTGCTGTAGCCGTTGATGTAGCTGGCTCTTCTGACGCTGTTGCAACTGCTGCTACACTTTCACTTGTTGTATCTGTATTTTCTTCTGCAGCTGCACTTGCTGCTGTACCAACCATGACAAGTGTTCCCAAAAGTACTGAGCAAACACCCACATTCAGTTTACGAATTGAGAATCTGCTAATACGATCATTAAATAAGTCTTTCCCCATCTAATGGACCTCCATTTTTATCTATAAATTAACATTCTTTTTAAAATTGTTTAGTTTTTTCCAAACCTTATCTATTTTAACAAAACCCGAACGATTTTCAAAACATTTTGACTCAAAAATGAGTATAAATTTTTAGCTTTGTTCGTTTTAAATTTAAAACCATTTTCCTATTAAATAAAAGGATTGAAAAACCTTGATTTTATCACTAAATCGCAAGATCGAACTTCAATTGTGGCTTCACTGGATCATAATCGACCAGTTCAAAATCTTCTGGTTTGATATCAAAGAAATTGGTTCCGTCTGGCACGTTCAAGACCAAGTGCGGTTGGCAATCAGAGGGCTCGCGACGGAGTAATTCTTCTGCTTGTTCAAATTGGTTGTCATAGATATGAAGGTTGTTAATGAAATAAAAGAACTTCCCTACCTTCCAACCAAAGTGTTTGGCAATCATCATCTGAAGGGCTACATATTGCATGGCATTAATATGGTGGGCTACCAACATATCATTAGAACGCTGGGTCAGAGTTGCATCTAGATAGATCTCTCCTTCTACGCGACGCACGTCAAACATGGTCTGAAAAGCACATGGCAAGAGTCCGTCGGTCTCCTCAAAAGCATCATAATCCCAGAGCGAGATGATATTGCGGCGATTCCAAGGATTGGCTTCTAATTGGTTGAGGATTTTATTCGTAATGTCATGCTTTTTGACGACAGCTCCATAGCGCTGACCGATTGTCCGGCTATCTCCCACTTCCCAGTCATTCCAGTAGTGGACATTGTACTTGTCTTCTAAAAGGTCTAAGCTATTCGATTGATCCTGGTAGATCCAGAGCATTTCTTTGATAGCTGATTTAATCGCGATGGGACGAAGGGTGGTGATAGGAAACTCGCCTTTTGCGAGGTCGAATTCCATAAAGGCTCCCGTGATGTACTTGGAATTGGCCGTTCTACCATCCTTGTACTTAGGGCGCGCCTGCTCTGACCAGACCCCTTCTTCCATGATCTTTCGAATGCTTTCTTTAAAAATTGTATCTGCTTTTGTCATATACTCTCCTTGAATCCAGTTTTGTCTTCATTATATCACAGGAGACAGAAAAAAAGGAGATCCCAGCACGAGCCAGATCTCCATTTCATCTTATTGTAATACAAGGGATGCAGCACCGATAACACCGGCGTCATTTCCCAAAGTAGCAAGTGCCAATTGAGTAGATTCACGCACTTGTGGGAATGAGTTTTCTTCAAAGACCTTGCGCACACCATCCAAGAGGAAGTCTCCAGCAGCAGAAACCCCACCACCGATAACGATCTTAGATGGGTTCAAGGTTGAACCAATGTTAGCAGCAGCAAGTCCAAGGTAACGTGAGAAGTTCTTGTAGACGATCAAAGCAAGAGCATCGCCTTCTTTTGCCAGGTCAAAGACCGTTTTAGCCGTTACTTCTTCTCCGTTGTCGATCAAGACTTTCAATTGAGAGTCCCCTTCGTACTCATCGGCGTAACGACGAGTCAAGTTGACGATCCCTGTTGCTGACGCAACCGTTTCAAGACAGCCTTTTTTACCACAGGTACATTGGATTGGATCATCAAAGTCAACCGTGATGTGACCAAGTTCTCCAGCAGCTCCACGTACACCGTGCAAGAGACGACCTTCAGCGACGATCCCACCGCCGACACCTGTACCAAGTGTCATGAATACGACATCTGGTTGGTTTTCACCAGCCCCTTTCCAACGTTCACCCAAAGCAGCAACGTTGGCATCATTATCGATAAAGAATGGAATATGGAGGGCACTTTCGATCTTTTCTTTGACTGGTTGAAGGGTCTTCCAGTTCAAGTTGTAGGCACCGATAACGGTACCTTTTTCACGGTCAACAACACCAGGTGAACCCATTCCAATTCCTTGGAACTCAGAAGCATCAAGCTCAAGCATCTTCAAACGATGCGCGATGGATTCGATCATATCATCTACGATATGGCTACCTTCATCCAAGATATTTGTTTTAATAGACCATTTTTCTTGAACTTCCCCATCCAAAGTAAGGATGGCAAACTTAATTGAAGTTCCTCCAAGGTCAATCCCAATAATTTTTTTAGACATCTGTAACTCCTTTCAAACTTGTAAACACTTACAGATCTATTATATCAGACTTTTTATCAAACGCAAAGGTTTGCACGTAACTTTTCTTAACTTTTTAACAAGAGACTAAAGGATTGAAATCCTAAAATGAGGAAAATCAAGCCAATAATATTTAATAGAAAGACGCTAATCGAAAGCGGACTAACAATTAAGAATAAACCGATGAAGAGCTGTAGCAAGGCAAAGAAAATATAACGCTTGGACAGTTCCTCAACCTTCCTCGAGTAGAAATTGGCTTTTCGGAAGTTTAGAATCGAACGGTAGATGAGCCAAATTCCTAAAGTGACTGGAAAGACAATCGGCAAGGTCTTGTAGCCATAGAGCAGTAAGTAGACCGCAAAAACCAAGGCGACCATACTATGAAAGAGCTGTTGCTGCTGAATGATACCAGCCTGACGCAATCGGTAATAGCGTGAAAAACGCGAAAGGGAGATTAAAAAGAAACCACAGGAAATCAACCAGCTAAAAGAGCCGATGTGCTCAATCGGATTGATAAACAAGACGATACCGATAATGGTAAAAATAGTGGCTGAAATCCCAAGGGATATCCGGTTCAATTGATTCATAGGGCCTCCTTATTCATCTAATTCGCTCAAGTATTCATAGCGATCGTACTTTTCAAGCAATCGCTCATTTTCCTGATCCAATTCCTTTTGAAGGGCTGACAATTTGCCAAAGTCAGAGCCGTTTTCATTCATCTCCACTTCAATCTCTGCGATCCGATTTTCAATGGCTTCGATATCTGCTTCAATGCTCGCCCACTCCTGCTTCTCCATGTAGCTCATGCGCTTCTTCTCTTCTTTTGGCTTAACTGGTTTCTCTTTTTCAACCTTGTGACTGGCCGTTACTTGAGCAGCTTCAAAGGCTTTTTCATCTAGGTAATCCGTATAATTGCCAAAGAACTCACGAATGCCCCCATTTTCAAAAGCCAGGATCTTGCTTGCGACCTTATCTAGGAAATAACGGTCGTGACTAACGGTAATAACTGGCCCACCAAAGTTTTGAAGGAAGTTTTCCAAAACCGTCAAGGTTGCGATATCCAAGTCATTGGTCGGCTCATCGAGGAGAAGCACATTGGGTTTTTCAATCAAGAGTTTCAAGAGAAAGAGACGCTTCTTTTCACCGCCGGAGAGTTTCTCGATCAAGGTTCCATGCATAGAGCGTGGGAAGAGAAATTGCTCCAAGAGATCTGCGATCGAAGTTGTTCCAACAGTCGTCTTGACTTCCTCCGCAACCTCTTGTAAGAAATTAATCACGCGCTTACTCTCATCCAAGCCATCGATCTGTTGAGAGAAATAAGCCACCCGCACAGTTTCCCCAATAATCACTTGCCCTGACTGAGGCTGGAGTCGCTCAGCGATCAGATTGAGTAGGGTCGATTTACCGACACCATTGTCCCCGACGATCCCGATGCGGTCCTTGTTTTGCACCAAGAGGTTAAAGTCCTGTAAAATCGGCTTGTTTTCAAAAGCAAAACTCACCTCTTTAAACTCGATGACTTTCTTTCCAATCCGGCTGGTCTCAAAGTTCATCTCTAGATCCGTCTGGTTGCTTTGGCCAGACAAGTCTTGCTTAAGATCATGGAAACGATTGATTCGAGCCTGTTGCTTGGTCGCACGCGCCTGGGGTTGTCGCCGCATCCAGGTCAACTCCTGCTTATAGAGTTGCTGCTTCTTATGAAGAAGGGCTGCATCACGCTCATCTTGCTCGGCCTTTAAGCGGACATAATCCTGGTAATTGCCTTGATACTCAATCAAACTAGCTCGATCCAACTCAAAGATCCGTGTTGAAATATTATCCAAGAAATAACGATCGTGGGTAATGAAGAGCACGGTTTTCTTAGAGTTCTTCAAGAAATTGGTCAACCATTCAATAGTATCAATATCTAGGTGGTTGGTCGGCTCATCTAGTAAGAGAAGGTCGTGGTGAGACAGCAAAACCTGGGCCAGTTGAACCCGGCGACGCAAGCCTCCAGATAGATCTCCAACTTTTGCATTTAAGTCTTCAATCCCAAGTTTTGAAAGGACTGTCTTGACCTGACTTTCGATTTCCCAAGCATTAAGTGAATCCATCTCCGCCATCACCTTTTCCAGACGTGCTTGGTTCTCTTCTCGGTAATCCGCCATCAAGAATTCATAATCACGAATCAGCTGCATTTCACGCAAATCACTAGATAACACCGTATCCAAAACAGTTTTTTGATCATCAAAGTCTGGCTCTTGCGTCAAGTAACCAATCGTATAATCACTCTTGGCAGAAAAAGGACTCACATCTCCATCAAATCCAGAGCGACCAGACAACACATCTAACAGAGTGGTTTTTCCAGTCCCATTGACCCCGATCAATCCGATCCGATCCAAGTCGTGAATAATAAAGGAAATCTCACGAAAGACGGTCTTATCTCCGACAGATTTGGTTAATTTCTCGACAATAAAATCGCTCATTTTTCCTCCTCTTTTACTTGCTGGATATAGGCGATGATGGCCTCTTTTTCATTAGCCAATTCCCCATCGACAATGGCATATTCGATCTTTGTCAAAATCTCTCCCAAGGCTGGACCTGGTTGAAAACCATAGTCTTTGATCAACATACCGCCATTGACCACCACTTCATGCTTATCATGAATGGTCAAGCTATCATAAACACGCTCGATGGCCAAATAATCCACACTCAAGGCATAGGCTTCCCGGAGCTCTTCTGCCACTAGCAACAAATGCTTCTCATACTTGTAGCAGGCACGCTTGTCTAGACTTCCATTTTCTCGGAGCTTAAGAATCTCCACGATCTGCTCCACCGTCTTGGCAAAGTCTCTAGAGGTCTTCCATTTCTTAAAGAATCTTGGAATATCTTGAATCTCTAGTGCTAAGACTAAAGCAGCCCAGGCTTGCTCAGAAGTTGAAAAGGTATATTCCAACTCTATGTCAAACAAACGCTCGATCGCTTCTTTGCGATCCTTCATCTCTGGCAGATAGTGATAGGCTCCACTTGCCAGCATAGCCTCCAAGCCCTGTCTCCAGTATGGAGAAAGCAAGAGTTTATCAAACTCGATGAAGGTACGCTCTACTGAAATCTTCTCAAGTAATGGAGCACACTCCTTCATGGCGTCAAAGGTTGCTGGTTCTAATTCAAAGCCGAGACTGGCTTGAAAACGAAAGCCTCGCATGATGCGGAGCGCATCCTCATGAAAGCGCTCACGAGGAAGCCCGACGGCCCGAAGAACTTTGTTTTCCAAGTCTTCTAACCCCTGAAAAAGGTCAACAATCTCTCCCTTTTCATTTAAGGCAAAGGCATTGACGGTGAAATCACGGCGCTTCAGGTCTTCTTCTAGTGAGCGGACAAAAGACACGGAGCTTGGACGGCGATAATCGACATAGACATCCTCTGTCCGGAAGGTCGTAATTTCATATTCTTGACCATTTTCAAGGACCAAGACGGTCCCGTGTTCGATACCGATATCTACTGTTCGATCAAAAATCGCCTTGGTTTCCTCTGGATAAGAGGAGGAAGCGATATCGACATCGTGAATCGGACGATCTAAGAGAGCATCTCGGACAGATCCTCCCACAAAATAGGCCTCAAAACCAGCTGCTTTAATCTTCTCTAATATTGGTAAAGCCTCCTGAAACTCAGAAGGCATCTTTTTTAATCTCATAGTAAATGTTCCAAACCATAGACAAGCTCATGACGCTTGACAACTTCTTTAATCCCTAGATTTACTCCTGTCATGAAGGAAACACGATCATAGGAATCATGACGGAGAGTCAAGCCTTCGCCTTGGCTACCAAAAATCACCTCTTGGTGAGCGACTAGGCCAGGCAATCGAACCGAATGGATGCGCATCCCTTCAAAATCTGCCCCTCTTGCTCCAGGCATCAACTCTTCTTCATCTGCTGCACCTTGCTGGATTTTCTCGCGCTTCTCAGAGATCAGCTCAGCGGTCTTAATCGCTGTTCCACTCGGTGCATCTTTTTTCTTATCGTGGTGCAATTCGATGATTTCCACATTTGGGAAATACTTGGCTGCTTGCGCTGCAAATTGCATCAAGAGCACAGCTCCAATAGCAAAGTTCGGAGCAATCAAGCCACCCAAATCCTTTTCGCGAGAAAGCTCTGTCAATTCCTGAATCTGCTCAGGCGTAAAGCCAGTTGTCCCCACAACAGGAGCAAAGCCATTTTCAATTGCAAAGTGAGTATTCTCGTAAGCAACCTTTGGCATGGTAAAGTCCACCCAAACATCTGCCTTTAGACCTACGACATCTTCTTTGCGGTTAAAGACAGGGACTCCTGCAACCTCTGTCTCATCAGTAAATGGATCGATCAAGCCGGCTAATTCTAGCTCAGGGTCTTCAGAAACCATCTTGTAGGCTGCTTGTCCCATTCTTCCCTTGAAACCTGCAATAATGACTTTAATTGACATAGAATTCTCCTTAAACGATAGGGATATACCCAACTGCTAAGCTATGGTCACCTAAGTGCGTCCCAATCACGCCTCCAAAGGTAGCAAAAGGAATTTCTCCCTCTACCCCTTCAGCCACCAACATCTGACGAAGCGCTTCGGCTTTTTCAGGTACATTAGCATGGATGATAAAGACTTGGTAATGACCTCCGGTGAGTCCTTCATCAACGATTTCCACCAAGCGTTTCATGGCTTTCTTTTCCGTACGGACTTTTTCAAAAACTTCGATGACACCTTGGTCATTAAAGTGAAGGATCGGCTTGATACTCAAGAGATTGCCAATGATGGCAGCGCCATTTGACAGGCGTCCCCCCTTGACCAAGTGATTCAAATCATCGACCATAATATAGGCAGTGGTCCCATCAATCTGGTGTTGGACATTGGCCACAATCTCATCAAACAAACGACCTTCACCAGCCCATTTCAAGCAATCTTCTACCATCATTCCTAATGGAGCGCTAGTGATTTTTGAGTCAGGAAATTCGACGGTCAAGCCTTCAAATTCATCCTTCAAATATTGGATATTTTGGTAGAATCCAGAGATGCCTGATGACAAGAAGAGACCAAGAGCATGCGTATAACCTTTAGCTGTCAAACCAGATAAGAGTTCTTCTAACGCTGCCACACTCGGTTGGCTAGTCTTTGGTAATTCCTTAGACGCAGCCATCTTTTGATAGAACTCGTCGTGTGTCAGATTCTTCCCTTCCACATAGGATTCTCCATCGATATAGATCGGAATGTCTAAAATAAATAAGTCGTCGTGATGGAGAAGGTGCTGCGGTAAATAGGCAGACGAATCTGTAATCACTGCTAATTTCATTGATTAAAACTCCAAATTAATACCCGGTAAATCAAGGGCAATTTCTGTAACTTCATAAGTCAAACGGTTGAGCATATCCAAGCAAGGACGAGCCAATTCTTCCACTTCATCTTTGCTGAATTCGCTTGGTTCATTGACATAACGACCAAACAAGTGGTTAATTTGAGTGATAGTTCCACTGATCACAAAACCGTCAAATACAATCATGTAGCTCAAAATCACAATCAAAGACGTTGTGTTTTGTTGTTGATCACGATTGATTAATTGAAAGTTTACATCTACTTTTGTTTCGGGAATGCCATTTTCTTTTTCCCACTCAAAATTACGAGCGTCATAGTGGTATTGGCTGACAAATTCTTTTTCACGTTGAATATCCATTTTTATTCTCCTAAAAATATGCGTTATGCTTATTATACCATAATTCGGCTCAAGATACCAATGTAGAATGAGGTGAATTTTTCGCTAGTACAAGAAGAAAAGTCCGGGGAAGTCTGGCCATTTTTTAGATAGAGGATAACTATTTCTGATCAATTATTAACTTTTTTGGCTTATGATCCTTTTGTCATGCTCGAAAAAACAAGATAAAGGCTTTTGAATGACGATTAGTCATAATAATACCAACCGCCATCCCTATAAATTCTTACCGGTTGCATCTCATAAATTCCAAATTCCTTTGGTGTGCTGTTAGCATTATCTAAAGAAAAACCAACCATGAATTTCGTTTGTTTATTCTGATTCACCTTTCCTCTCAGTGTTAACATATAGCCACCACCATGAGGTGTCCCATTGCCTACCTGACCAACTTCCATACTATCCCAATCAAACTGGACACTATCAACTTTCGGGCTCATCGATTTTACAAAATCGGCCATATCTTTTTCGTGTTCCTTTAAATAAGCTAGTTGCTTCTTTCTAGCGCTAAGTTGCTTACTTGGGTGCGTGTCATTTGAAAAGATATTTTGTTTTTGACTAGCGATAATCACACCTCCTGCTAATACAGAAGTGATTGCTAAAAGAATGACCAATTTCCCTTTTTTCATGATCCGTCCTCCTTGAAAAGGAAAAGTTATAATAATTGTATCGAAATCTATAGAGATAAGCAACTTCATCACTAGTTGGTGTTTTTACGCAACAAAAAAGGTTGGGAATGCCCAACCTTTTAGTTATGTTTAATTTTTAGGTTTGCGAAGCAATCCGAACAAGATACCACTTACGACTGCACCGATCAATACGAACAAGATGTAAAGAAGTGGATTTGATGTAAGGGCGATTACGAAGATTCCTCCGTGAGGAGCCATCAATTTCAAGCCTGCAAGACCAACAAGGGCACCTGTCAAAGATGAACCTACGATGAAGCTTGGAATCGCACGCGCTGGGTCAGCTGCACCAAATGGAATGGCACCTTCTGTGATGAAGGAAAGACCCATAACAATGTTAGTCAAACCAGAATCGCGTTCTTCTTTAGTAAATTTATCTTTGAACAAGACTGTAGCTACGAATACTGCCAATGGAGGAACCATACCAGCTGCCATAACGGCTGCCATAACGGTTGAACCACCGCCAGAAAGAGCTGAAGCTGTCAACGTACCTGTACCAAATACATAAGCTGCTTTGTTAACTGGTCCACCCATATCGACAGCCATCATACCACCGACAAGAAGACCAAGAAGAACTGCTGAACTTCCTCCAAGATTTGTAAGGAAAGTATTCATTCCAGTATTAATTGCTGACACTGGAATGTTCAATACAAACATAATTGCTGCGGTAAGTCCAATACCAAGCAATGGCAAGAGAAGAATTGAACGGATACCGTCTAGTGAACGTGGAAGGCCTGCAAGAACCTTACGAAGAACAAGAATCACTCCACCTGCAAGGAAACCACCAACCAAGGCTCCAAGGAAACCGGAACTTTGCGCGGCAGGAATAGTTGCTTTAGTAACTCCGTATGCAACATTTCCAAGGGCTGCACCACTATCAGCAATAGCACCAGCTACAAAACCAGCAACCAAACCTGGTTTTTCTGCAATAGAGAATCCAATAAATCCAGCTAGAATTGGCAACATGAAACCAAAGGCAGCTTTACCGGCAGTCATGAAGTAAGCAGCAGGCTGGTTATAAGAACCAAGTTGTTTCAAAGACTCAAGGTCAGTTGGCACACCCATGATTTGGTCGATCAAGAAGGCAAGGGCGATCAAGATCCCACCACCGATAACGAATGGAAGCATTTGAGAAACCCCACTCATCAAGTGTTTGTAGAAGGCTCCACCCAAGCTCAATTTTTCTTGGCTAGCGCTAGCTTCTGCCGCATTTTCTGCGTGGAAGACATCTGCTTTGCCATCCAAGATGGTTTGGATCAATTCTTCTGTTTGACGGATACCGGCTGCAACTGGTTTAGAGATCAATTTTTTGCCATCGAAACGAGCTGTTTCAACTGCCTTATCTGCCGCAATGATAACCCCTTCAGCTTTGGCGATTTCTTCAGCTGTCAAGCGGTTACCGACACCAGATGCCCCGTTGGTTTCAACCCGGACCGTAACACCCATTTCTTCACCTTTTTTGATGAGGGCTTCTTCTGCCATGTAAGTGTGAGCGATACCAGTTGTACATGCTGTAACAGCAACGATCAACGGTTTGTCAGATGAAGCTGCTTCTTTGACCGCTTCTGCTTTTTTCGCTTCTTCAGCGGCAGCTTCTTGCTCTTCTGCATCAAAGGCTGCGATCACTTGATCAGGAGTGCTTGCTTGGCGAAGTTTGTCCGCAAATCCTGGTTTCATCAAGTACTTAGACAATTCAGCAAGGGCTGCCAAGTGAGTGTCGTTTGCTCCTTCTGGAGCTGCGATCATGAAGAACAAATCAGTCGGTTGCCCATCAAGTGATGCGTAATCAACACCTTTGTTTGATTTTGCAAACAAGACCGTTGCTTCTTTGACAGCTTCATTTTTGCTGTGAGGCATAGCAATCCCATCACCCAAACCAGTTGAAGTTTGTGCTTCACGGTTCATGATACCAGTTTTAAAAGTTTCAAAATCTGTCACCACACCATTGTCAACGAGCGATTGGACCATTTCATTGATCACGCCCTCTTTATCTGTTGCTTGAAGATCAAACAACATCACGTTTTTATTTAAAACGTCTTGAATTTTCATAGTTTTTCTACCTCTACTTTTTCATAAGTTTCTTTAATATAGTCCGCTGTCGCCAAATCATCTGAGAAGGTGGTCGCTGTTCCACAAGCCACGCCCCATTTGAAGGCTTCGATGACATCTCCTGTCGTTGCGAGCTTCCCAGTGAAGCCTGCTACCATTGAGTCGCCAGCTCCGACTGAATTCTTCACTTGCCCTTTGATTGGTTTTGCGAAGTAAGTGCCACTTGGACTGACAAGGAGAGCACCATCACCCGCCATGGAAATAATGACGTTTTGAGCTCCTTTGGCCAAGATTTCTTTGGCATAGCGTTCGATTTCTGGCAATTCCGTCAAGGTCACGCCAAAAATAGCTCCCAACTCATGGTTGTTTGGTTTAACCAATTGCGGATTAAACTCCAAGGAATCAATCAAGGTTTGCCCTTCAAAGTCGCAAACGACTTGTGCACCTGTCGCACGAGTTGCTGCGATCAATTCTTTGTAAACAGCATTTCCAAGTGAAGATGGGGCAGACCCTGCAAAGACTACCACATCATCTGCTGTTAAGCTTGATAGGATGCTAAGCAATTCTTGCAACTGCGCTTCCGTTACTTCTGGGCCGTTCCCATTGATCTCCGTTTCCTCATCGGCTTTGATCTTGACATTGATCCGGGTATCTTGGTCCACTGTCACAAAGTTGGTGGAAATGGCTTCGCTAGTCAGTACGTTTTCAATGAAGCGTCCTGTGAAACCACCGATAAATCCAGTCGCTGTGTTTTCGATATCGAGACGCTTCAAGACACGACTGACATTGATTCCCTTACCACCGGCAAATTTATCTTCCGAAGCCATCCGGTTGACCGCCCCGGTCTCTACATGATCGAGACGAACAATATAGTCAATCGCTGGATTCAGTGTTACTGTATAAATCAAACCTCTATAACCTCCGTTTTTTCTTTTAAAACCTTTAATCGTTGCGGTTCACATTGATTGGTGATAATCATGGCTCGCTTGATCGGAGCCACTTTGACAAAAGACGTCACCCCAATTTTCGAATCATCCGCTAGGATATAAGTTTTTTTTGCATTTTCGATAATCGCACGCTTGACAGATCCTTCTTCCAGGTCTGGAGTGCTGTAAAATTCATCATCGATTCCATTCATTCCAAGAAAGGCCTTGTCAAAATTCAACTGACCGATTTGATTGAGCGCGATCCCTCCGATACTAGCATCTGTAGAAGATTTTACCTTCCCACCGATGATGACCGTCGGAACATTTCGCTCGACCAACTTGGTCGCATGGTGAATCGAATTGGTCACCACAGTTACCGTTGGATTGACAATTTCTTGTACCAAGAGTTCATTGGTCGTCCCAGCATCGATAAAGATGACATCATGATCTTTGATCAACTCCGCCGCTTTTACCGCAATTTTTGATTTAACTTGAATGTTTTTGATAGATTTTTCTTTATTGCTTTCTTCCTCTTGAAGAAAATGCAGGCTTTCCGCACCGCCGTGAACCCGACGAAGTTTGCTTTCAGCTTCTAGCTCATCCAAGTCACGTCGAACGGTTGATTCAGACGTTCCCAGCTCTTGCACAAGAGTTTCTAAGGAAACAAACTTTTCCTTTAATACCTTTTCGAGGATAAATTGTTTTCGTTCAGACTTGAGCATTTCTCCTCCTTTTGCAATCGATTACAAAAACCATTATACTCTTTCTTTAAAAAATGTCAACAATTTTTATCATTTTCTATCACTTTCTTTCAAAAATTCAAAAAAAGTACAAAAAAAGAGCCGGAAAGAACTCATTTTGTTAAAAGAGTTCTTGTCCCACCCTCATAAATTTTCTCTAAAGATTTTAAGCAATAAAGTGTATATGCATCCACTCTATTCTCAGTATGTCTTAATCATTATTTGAAGATTGTTTCTTTTTCTTGAAACCAAACAATCCGGCAAGTAGCCCAACGACTACACCTGTTGTTGCTACTGCATATTTGGAAGAATCTGCACTTGCCACAGCTTGGCTGTTTTCTTTTTTGGGTTTGATTTCTTCTACTTTGGCTTCTTGTTTTGGAGCTGGAGTAGCTTTTGGTGCTTGCACTTGCGGACTATTGGTACTTGTTGGAAGAACTGTTGGTCTATCCGAAAAAGTGGTTGGATTGCTTGAGCGGATATCCATTGGCATATCTGCTGCTTCTAAAATAGCTGGATCCATTCGTGACGCAAGATCTTCATATTGAGAATTCAATAGTTCCACGACACTGTGATAAGATTGAAGAGTAGTGAATTCGGCTTCTAATTTTTCTTTTTTATTTTCTAAATTAGCCACCGCAGCTGATAAAACGGATTGGGCTTTGACCAATAATTCTGGAGCATTTTTAAAGTCAGAAAGACGTTTTTCAGCAGCAACCAAGCGTTCTTGCGCCGCCTTCAAGCCCTCATGCGCTTCTTGAACGACTTGGGCTTTTTCTGCTTCTTCTGCTTTTAAAAGATCTAATTTCTCACGCGCAGCTGCTAACAAATCTTTCGCTTTTTGAAGCGCTGCTTCTTTTGGTTGAATAGCTGCTTCAATCCGACCTCGAGATACATCAAGAGTCGCTTTTGCTTTTTCAACTGCATGATCCTTGCTGACAAGAAGAATTTTGTAGTTTTGGATGGTTTTTTGCACATTGGCCATCTCTACTTCCACATTTGAATTAGTATGGCGGGCATCTTCTAATTTGCCTTGCAAGATAATGATTTGGGACTCTTGATTGGCCTTGTCCAGCTTGAGGTTAGCGACTTCATCAGATTTTGCTTTGACATCTGATCTTGTCGTTGTAGCACCAGCTCCCTGACGCAATTGGTAAGCAAGCGCATTGGTTGACACTGCTGAATTGACCGGGTTATGTAAGAAAGCTGCTTCTGACATGGCATTACTTGGGTCATAAGCCACTGATAAAGCCGTTGCTTTGTTGTCCACCATTTGGAGGTAATGACCAACCTTAGCAAAGGCCTCAGCCCCAATCTTCATATAGATGTCGTTGGCATCGATTTGTGTTTCGTCTGTTGGTAAACCATATTGACCCGCCACTTCTTGGTAAGCCGCTTTTTCATTGTACCAAAAGTCTACTGCACCAGCAGGCGAGAAGCCATAGGCGATGTTTTCGTTTGGCAAATACTTAAACATATGCCAGTTGGCTTTTTTGAAGTATTCCAACTGAACTTGACTGGCAGGAAGGGAATAAGGATCCAGCTCCAATTCAGGCAAACCTGCATTGCGACGATAGCTATTAATGGCATCTGCGATTTCAAGAGCCCGAAGGTTGGCTTGCAAGGATCCAGACTCTCCAACTGTTAAGCCGTCTTCTTCACGACCACGCTTGTAGAGGGCTAAAGCGCTTGCTGCAGCTTCATTGCCATTGTCAGCCAAGTGTTGCAAGTAGCCTTCGTAGGTTGCTTGGCTCAGTTGAACTGGGCTATTAGCCGCTGCTTGTTCCAAGGCTGCCAACTCCGCTTCTTTTGTCGCAATGACCGCCTTTAAGTCTGTGAGTCGCGTTTGGGCGAGTTGAATATCACTCTCAATTTGAGCGACTGTGTCAGCCCCATTCTGCTGACTCGCTTGCAAGGTCGCGAGATAACTCTGAGATTCTCGAATACTTTGCTCGACTTGGCTTTGCTCCAACAAGGCCTGGTTTAGCACATTCTCATCATTTGAAATCGGTGCTTTGGCTTGATTTAATTCATTTTGTGCTACGTCAACCAAAGATTCTTGAGCTGTGACCTGGTTTTCTTGTTGACGAACAGCCTCTACGACTTGGTCATGTGCAGCTTCTGCTTCTCGAACCTTATTTTCTTCGATGGTCACATAGGCTTGCGCCACCTTGACATCATTTTCTGCGTTCTGAACTTGTGCATTTGAAGTCGTTGCGATGAGGTTTTCTGCCTCCGTCACTTCAGCTTTCTTTTCTTCCAACTCTTGACCAGCCGCCCTGACATCCGTCTGAGCATCGATCACTTTTTGCTCTTGGTAGTGGACATCTTTCACCACTTGCCCTTTTTGAGCAG
Organism: Streptococcus parasanguinis; assembly: GCF_047465465.1. GTDB lineage: Bacteria > Bacillota > Bacilli > Lactobacillales > Streptococcaceae > Streptococcus > Streptococcus parasanguinis_AI. The sequence continues at coordinate 595,890 of NZ_JASGZU010000001.1, forward strand.
TTATTTGCTTCAACTCATCAACTGTAATTGGTTTTTCGACTACTTCCGTACTATTGGTTTCTGGATTTTCATTTTGTTTGACCTCTTCAGCATTTGCCTTATGATGAAACATTCCAGATAGGACCGTTGTCGCAGCAACTCCCGTCGTGAAAACCGATTTTCCTAATTTCTTCCCCATTAAACTCACCCCCAAAACTGAATCATTTCTTGAAGTTTCTCTACCCCTTAGCATACCACATTTTGTTACCAATAACTAGTAGATTTAAAAAGTTTTTTTCATAAATTTTTGGAGCAAAAGAAAAACAGCTGACGCTGTTATAGAATGTAGACAAACTATTTTAAAGTAAAATAAGTTAAATGATTCTGTAAAAAAATTAAAATGAGTTCCAATTTTAATATCGATTCAGAGGAATACCGAAACTTTCCGCTGTGAGAAAAGTGCCTGAAACAATAACGTTTCAGGCACTCGGAATTATTGAGACCTTAGGCTCAATAATTAGTCATGGAACTTCGTAGAAGTTCGCTGACGTCCGTACTCACCTAAGGAAAGTTTTTAATATGACTTTGTCTTCAATCTGAAACAGCTGACGCTGTTAGTCTTCTTGTTTAATTTGTTCCAACATCTTCACTTCTTCTGCTGTCAATTCATAGTTTTCTAGCAGGTCTGGACGACGCTCCAAGGTCTTTTTCAAACTCTGATAGAGGCGCCATTGACGAATATTTTCATGATGACCACTCATGAGAACATCAGGAACTGTCATTCCTCTGTATTCATAAGGCCGTGTGTATTGAGGGTATTCTAGAAGGCCAGAAGAGAAACTGTCATCCTGGTGACTGGACTCTTTTCCGATCACTTCTGGAATCAAGCGAACTGTCGCATCAATCATGGTCATAGCCGCTAGTTCACCACCCGTCAGGACATAATCGCCAAGAGAAATCTCATCTGTCACCAGGGTCTTGATCCGCTCATCGTAGCCCTCATAGTGACCGCAGATAAAGATCAATTCATCTTCTTGAGCTAATTCTTCTGCATAACTTTGATCAAAGGTCCTACCAGCAGGATCCAGTAAGATCACGCGCGGATTCTTTTTCTCAATGGCATCAAAGGCATCGAAAATCGGCTGAGCACGTAAGAGCATACCTTGCCCCCCACCATAGGGTTCATCGTCCACATGCCGCGCCTTCTCCGCGTTTTCACGGAAATTATGGTAGTTGATCTCGAGAAGTCCTTTTTCACGCGCCTTTCCGACAATCGAGTGCTCCAAAGGCGAAAACATCTCTGGAAAGAGGGTTAAAATATCAATCTTCATCGTCTAACCCTTCTAAGATGTCTACATCCACCCGGTTCGCTGGGATATCAATATTGAGGACCACTGGTGGGATATAAGGCAAGAGAAGGTCTCGTTTGCCTTTGCGTTTCACCACCCAGACATCATTGGCACCTGGTTGAAGAATCTCCTTGATCTGACCGATCAGTTGGTCATTTTCGTAAACATCAAGGCCGATGATCTCATGGTAATAAAACTCGCCATCCTCCAAATCCGTCAAGTCTTCTTCCGCAACCTTGAGGATAAAGCCTTTGAATTTCTCGATGGCATTGATATGGTACATATCCTTAAACTTGATGATGTCGAAATTCTTGTGCTTGCGATGGCTAGCAATGGTCACCGTTTGGACAAAACGATCCTTCTCATCAAAGAGAGCCAACTCAGCTCCTTTTTTAAAACGCTCTTCCGCAAAGTCTGTCACGGACAAGACCCGCATCTCACCTTGCAAGCCTTGGGTATTGACAATTTTCCCAACGTTAAAATAATTCATTTTATTCTTTACATCCCTCTTTTAATTAATTTATCTCTACAGTTCTCTAATAAGAGCTGCAATTTTTTCCGATTCTGACCACTGTAGATAGTGGTGGTTTCCACCTAGAATGAGTTTTGTATTAGAATTCCAATATTCTGAATCTCTGTACTCTTTTTCTCTGTACGCCTGACAAAATACGAAAACAGGAATATTATCTGCTAAGGACAAACTATCAAAATCTTCAGCGGTAATAGTTACAGATATCTGAAATCCAGGAACTTGCTTTTCCAATTCTAAGCCCTTTTCTTCCATCAATTCCCAAATCAGTCTATCAGTTTCAGGTTCAAATGTTGCTTGAGTTAGTCCCTTAAAATAATTTTTCCGGACCACATTCTTCAATCATTCTCATTTGCTCTTCCATTTCTGGATAAGGATTTTTTGAAAAATCAGCAAACATTATATTTTTTGTTGTTGGTTCAATTGCTATCAAAGCTTGACACTTAATTGGTTTACTCATTAACTTTAAAGCCAAAACACCACTTAAACTATGAACACAAAGTATATAATTGGAAATTTCCAATCCCTTCAGGATTTCAAATACCGCTTCAACAAGATTATCCAAATTAAGTCCTGTTTGACTATGAATCGGACTCCTACCTGTATTCGGAAAATCAATCGTTAAGTAACCTATTGAGGAAGGAAGTTTCTCAAGTATTGGTAGGAAATTTTCATAACTTGGTATCAAACCAGTACCATTTAAACAAACTAGTACTTTATTTCTCTTTTTATAAGTAATAGAGAGACAACCAATCTTTGTAGTTACTTCAAATCGGTTCATATCAAAATAACTCTTTCTAAACAACAATTCACTTAACATTCTTAGGTTTTATTTTATCACGTTCAAGGGATTTTCTCAAATGCTCTTTTTTGCTAAAAAACCTTCCAAATCTTGTTCATGCTGATACTTGATGGCTGCCTTCTTGTCTTTTTCAAAAATGGTCTTCGTTAGGTCGATGTGGTTAATAGCTGCAATTGCTACTGTGTAGTGAATGATATCTGCCAACTCCTTTGCCAATTCCTCGTTTGAATCTTGGACACCCTCTTTTCTACCTGAACGTCCATTTAAAACCTCAGCGACTTCTCCAACTTCTTCCACTAGTTTGATAAAAAGTCCTTCTTCTGTTCTAGATTGTTGGTAATGATCAAGTAAGTATTCCTCTAGTTGTCTAACTGTTAAATCTCTCATTCCTTCTCCTTGCAAAAAAAGCGAGACCCTGTCCCGCTTTTCTTATTTTTCGTCAATAACGATTCTTACTTTTTTATCTTCAGTTGGGACAGAGTAGACAATCGTTCTTATCGCAGAAATGGTGCGACCTTTTCGACCGATTACACGACCAACATCGCTAGGATCAAGGTCAAGATGGTACTCCAAAAATTCAGGAGTATCTTCGATCTTGATGGTTAAAGCATCCGGTTGTGAAATCAAGGGTTTCACAATTGCAATAATGAGATTTTCAATCGTATCCATACATCAACCTACTTTATGATTATTTTGAGAATTTAGAATCGTGGAATTTCTTCAAGACACCTTCTTTTGAAAGGATGTTGCGAACTGTATCTGAAGGTTGAGCTCCATCAGCCAACCATGCAAGAACGCGGTCTTCTTTCAAAGTAACTTGGTTTTCTTCAACAAGTGGATTGTATGTTCCAACTGTTTCGATGAAACGTCCATCACGTGGTGAACGTGAATCTGCAACGTTGATACGGTAGTAAGGTTTTTTCTTAGAACCCATACGAGTCAAACGAATTTTAACTGCCATTTTTATATGTCTCTTTTCTATATTTTAATTTTCGGTGAAATAGACAAGCTATTTAGCACATGATCTATTATAACACATTTCATCAACCTGTCAAGAAAAAAACTTGACACTCTTAAAAATTTTTTATTTAAGCAGGAAATCGGCGATTTCTTGATAGGTGCTAACGGTATAAGTCGGTACTACCAGGCTGGTATTTTCCTTACGATCAGGATTATACCAGACGGTATCAATCCCCGAAGCATTTCCTCCTGCGATATCCGCCGTCAAGGAATCTCCGATCATGAGTGTCTCTTCCTTGCTAAAACCTGGAATCAGTTGGCCAACTTTGTCAAAAAATGCAGGTTCTGGTTTCTGAGTATGAAGCTGCTCAGAGATAAAGACCTCTTTGAAATAAGGTGCGATTGTAGAATGAGCCAAGCGTCCTTCTTGAATGGCGGTCACTCCATTCGTTGCACCATAGAGCTGGTAACCCGCTTTTTCAAGTCGGGCCAGTAAGTCCTCCGCACCGGGGAAAGACTGCCCTTGAAGACTGATGTAATCTTGGTAGCGAAGAGCCATCTCAGCCCCATCAACCGTGATCCCAAAGTGGGCAAACCCAATCGCAAATCGACTATCCACGAGCTCTTGCTTGGTCAACTTCTTTTGTTCCAAATCCTTCCAGAGACCTTGGTTCATGGGTTTGTAGTAATCCTTAAAGGCCTGTACATCTGGAAAATTCATGTCTTCTAACATCTGCGTCAAGGCTGTTTCTTCAGCAGATTCAAAGTCCAGCAAGGTATGGTCCAAATCAAAAAGTAAAAATGTATATGCCATTACAAACGATCCTTCAATTTTTCTACAAATAAATAAGCCGCTGGGCAAGTGAGGGTATTCTTGATGGTCAGATGGTTGATCTGATAAATCTTCTTGCGATCTGTGTGAGGGAATTCCCGACAAGCTTTTGGGCGTACATCATAAATGGAACAGAGATTGTCCCCACCAAGAAAGGGGCAAGGCATGGATTTAAAAACCTTGTCCCCATCTTCGTCAACTTGAAGAAATTCTGCCTCAAAGGCAGGAAGCTTCATCTTGAAATATTTGGCGATCCGTGTGATATCGGCTTCCTTAAAATCGGGCCCTAAGGTTTTGCAGCAATTGGCACAAGCCGTACAGTCGATTTCTTGGAAAACTTCATCGTGGATTTCTTGCGCTATTTTATCTAAATTCTTAGGTGGTTTCTTCTTGAGATTCGCCAATACCTTGCGGTGCTCCTTTTGCTTTTGGAGAGCTAACTGATGGTATTTTTCAATATCAATTTCCTGTGTCATCCTCTATTTCCTCTTCTAAACAATAGAAAGATTATACCACAAAGACTCTAAAAAAAGATAGATCCTGAGATCTATCTCACTTGATTAATCCGTTACAGCGCCTGTTCCATCTAGGCTCCATGTGTCTTCAATGTATGGGATAAAGGTTTTCAAGGTTTCTGCATCCCCTTCAAAAGAAATGGTATAAACTTTTTCACCCTTCTGGAAGACCCAGGTAATCAGGTATTGACCAGATTTCATGATAATTTGAAGCTGGTAAGCGTCCAGACCTGCGACTTTAGTCCGCGCTCCCGTCATCTTATCAACATCCTGGTTATCTTGCCACATTACGGCCAGTTTCTTGGCTAAAAATTCTGCATTAAACTCGATATCCGCAGGAACTTTGGCCTTTTCCCGCGTAAAGCTATTCAAGGTGACAATATTATAGCCGCTCCCATCCGTATACTGGACAGCTTCTGTCCCATCGATATCCGTGAACTTGAACCATTTACTTGGAATATCGATGTATCCATAATCTGAATTTCCAATCCGCTTGGTTTCTTGACTGGAAGTGGTTTTCTTTGTAGAAGCAGTATCCTTTGACGAAGAGCTGCTTGTTTGCTTTTCGACTTTGCTGCTACTTTCTTTTGTAGAAGAAGTTGCTGTGTCCTTTTGAGTGATGTGACTACAAGCCATTAGTGTGCAGGTAGAAAGAATCGTCAGTGATGCGGTCAATAATTTGTGTTTCATGCTCAACCTCCTTGAGAACGTTTTCCTTCCCCTAGTCTACCATAAATACAGGTATTTTAAAATAGGATACGTGTCACATCTGATCGAACCTTTCAAATTCAGTTCATTTCTTTTAAACCTAAAACAAAAGGCTGGGACAAAAGTCCTAGCCTTTTAATTGTTTTTGGATTGTCGAGCAAGACGCAGTGGTTGAGTGGGCTCTACTACGCTGATTTCATCAGCTTTTACAGCCCTACTCAACTGTGCGGAGGTGGGACGACGAAATCGAATTCTAACGAATTACCTATTTCTGTCCCACTCTCTAATTGTTATTCTTCATCCATTGACAATACGGATAAGAAGGCTTCCTGTGGCACTTCTACCGAACCGATGGCTTTCATCCGTTTCTTACCGGCTTTTTGTTTTTCAAGAAGCTTTCGTTTCCGTGAGACATCCCCACCATAACACTTGGCCAAGACGTTCTTCCGAAGGGCCTTGATATCTGTACGGGCCACGATCTTATGACCGATGGCTGCTTGGATGGGCACCTCAAACTGTTGACGAGGGATAATCTTCTTAAGCTTCTCAACGATCAACTTACCACGTTCATAGGCAAAGTCCTTGTGAACGATAAAGCTGAGAGCATCGACGGTATCGCCATTAAGAAGGATATCCATTTTAACCAATTTAGATGGACGGTATTCAGACAACTCATAGTCAAAGCTTGCATAGCCACGAGTAGAGGATTTCAATTTATCAAAGAAATCAAAGACAATTTCCGCCAGTGGGATTTGATAGATGACATTGACCCGATTTTCGTCGATGTAGTCCATGGTCACAAAATCCCCACGTTTGCGTTGGGCCAATTCCATGACAGCTCCGACAAACTCTTGTGGCACCATGATCTGCGCCTTTACATAAGGTTCTTCAATCGAAGCGATCTTGGTTGGATCTGGGAACTCAGATGGGTTAGACACATCTAGTGCTTCGCCATCTGTCAAATTAACCTTGTAGATAACAGACGGTGCTGTCATGATCAAGTCAATATTAAACTCACGCTCTAAGCGCTCTTGGATAACGTCCATATGAAGGAGTCCCAAGAAACCACAACGGAAACCAAAACCAAGGGCTTGAGAAGTTTCCGGTTCAAATTGAAGACTAGCGTCATTCAATTGCAATTTTTCCAAGGCTTCACGAAGATCATTATATTTATTGGATTCGATTGGGTAAAGACCAGCAAAGACCATTGGGTTCATCTGCTTGTACCCATGTAGTGGCTCACTTGCTGGATTGGTCGCTAAGGTCACAGTGTCCCCGACACGGGTATCTGCAACGGTCTTGATAGAGGCCGCAATATAACCAACATCTCCTGTAGCAAGGAAATCACGTCCAACTGCTTTAGGAGTAAAGATCCCAACCTCAGTCACATCAAAGGTTTTTCCATTACTCATGAGCTGGATCTTATCGCCTGGTTTGACCATTCCATTGACAACCCGTACCTGAAGGATCACCCCACGATAGGCGTCATAGACGGAATCAAAGATCAAGGCTTGAAGTGGCGCTTCAACATCACCTGTCGGAGCAGGAACTTTCTCAACGATCTGCTCCAAAATCTCTTCAATCCCAATACCAGCCTTGGCAGAAGCTAGCACTGCCTCGCTAGCATCCAAGCCAATCACATCTTCTACTTCTGTGCGCACACGTTCTGGATCTGCAGCTGGTAGGTCAATTTTGTTAATAACTGGCAGAATCTCCAAATCGTTGTCCAAAGCAAGGTAAACATTGGCTAGTGTCTGGGCTTCAATCCCTTGAGCGGCATCCACTACGAGAATGGCTCCCTCACAGGCAGCAAGTGAACGCGAAACCTCATAAGTAAAGTCCACGTGCCCCGGTGTGTCAATCAAGTGGAAGATATAGGTCTCCCCGTCTTTAGCCGTGTAGTTCAACTCGATGGCATTGAGCTTGATGGTAATCCCACGTTCCCGTTCCAGGTCCATGCTATCTAGGAGTTGGGCTTGCATCTCCCGACTAGACACGGTTTCGGTTTTTTCTAAAATTCGATCGGCCAAGGTTGACTTTCCATGGTCAATATGGGCGATGATCGAGAAGTTCCGAATCTTCTCTTGTCGTTTTTTTAATTCTTCAAAATTTGGCATAATCATCTTCCTAGTAAATTTAATCGTACTCTTCATTATAACAAAAAAGATAGGCCTTTGCCTATCTTAATTCATTATTTTCAAAAATCGCTTCTGCGTTTTATTTCCCTCATAGCCTATGTGTTCGTAAAAGATATGGGCTTCTTTTCGATGAGATCCAGAATTTAAACGGATAAAAGCAGAATGTCTGCTTTTGGCAAGTTCTTCAACTCGCTCCATCAATTGGCGACCGATCCCATGTCCTTGCGCAGAAGGGAAAACCGCTAGACCTAAAATATTTAGACCAGCATCACTATAAAGACTTTCATAAACCTCTGCTTCGACATAACCAAGAATTTTGCCTGTTTGGTCCTCTTCGTGTACAAAACAAAAGTGACCCGAGTCTGGCAGATTGAATTTTTCGATCTGAGCTGCCACTTTCTCAAGGGTCGAATCATACCCCAATGCTTGGTGACACAAATCTCGAATTTGACCTGCATCTTTGACTTGAACGCTACGAATCATACCACAACCTCCATTAATTCTTTGATTTTATCTTAGACCTTTTCCCTCAAAAAGTAAAGGAAAATTAAATGAAATTTCAATGGAAAATCCGATTTATATCAAATCAATCTTTTTTCACATTTATCAGGGATTTCTATTTACTTTTTCGATTTAATTCATTATAATAGAAAAGGTAAATACAAGGAGGTGAGTACGTTGGCCAGAGGTCGTGGAAAAGCAAGTCCTCAAGACAAAGAGGCATTACGGATTATATCGGAAAAGATCCGAGAATTACTGAAAGAACAAGGGAAAAAGCAGATCGAATTATCTCGTATTACTGGAATTCCTGCTAGCACTTTAACTGGTTATGTAAAAGGAACTTCTCTTCCCGTTCCTGAAAATTTGGAGAAGATTGCTGCCTTTTTTCAGGTAGCAGTTGCTGAAATTGACCCTCGATTACGAAATGATTTTGTGGTCATTGATTCAGAGATTGAGAGATTGTACAAACAGCTCGATGAGGGAAATCAAGAAAATCTTCTTTCTTATGGTAAAAGTCTCTTGACCCATCAGAAAGAAAAACAGAAGATTGAAAAGCAATACCACTCTTATTTTGTCTATGATTCTTTTGCATCTTATCAAAATCAGAAACAGGCTGATATCGTCTGGTTTGATCAAAAGATCCCTTACGACTTGGCTTTTTGGATTCATACGGATTCCCTAGAGCCCAAATATGAAAAGGGAGCCGTTGTGTTAATCAAGCAAACCTACTACGATCAGGCAGGGGCTATTTATGCCATTGATTTTGATGGGCAAACTTTGATCAAACGTGTCTTTCGTGAGGCCAACGGGGTACGACTTGTTTCCCTCAATAAGAAATATAGTGATCAGATCATTCCACTAGATGAGGAACCTGGGGTGATTGGAAAAGTGATTGATGGCTTTGTTCCTCTCGATCTGGAGGAGATTAAATGATTCAATTAATCGCGATTGACTTGGACGGAACTCTCTTGCATGAAGATAAGTCGCTGTCTAAAGGCAATATTGAGGCTCTTCATAAGGCCCATGAAGCTGGCTATGACATTGTGATCTGTACGGGACGTCCCTTAGCGGGTGTCCGTCCCATCTTTGAAGAGATTGGTCTTCCGGATGGCAACTACTATATGATTATCAATAACGGCTGTACAACTTTGTCTACTAAGAATTGGGAAATCATTGGCAAGGAAGAATTAAGCCTTGAGGACATGCACCGGTTGCATGTTTTGACGAAAGATTCAGACGTCCAGCTGACCTTATTTGACATAGATCACTACCTAGTAGTCGCACCTGAAGCCAGTGAACTGGTTACGATGGATGCGGGCATTGTTAATAGTAAACCGACACCTGTCTCAGAAGAGGATCTGCCCAACCTTGTTCCTATTTTTCAAGCCATGTATGTAGGAGAGCCTTCTGCTATTTATGCCTTCCAAGCTCAGCACGAGGCTGCGTTGGAAGCCGATTTTAACACTGTTCGTTCACAGAATATCCTATTTGAAATCCTTCCTAAAGGTGCGAGCAAGGCATCTGCTCTTCAAGCATTAAGCCAAACATTAGGCTACAGCAGAGACCAGGTTATGGCTCTTGGAGATGCCAATAATGACCTTGAAATGCTTCGTTTTGCTGGCTATAGCGTCGCTATGGGAAATGGCAATGCTGCTGTCAAGGAAATAGCTGACTTCATCACCTTGACTAATGATGAGGATGGTGTGGCCCATGCTATTCACAAATTAATTGAAACTGAAAAAGGAGAATGATTATGAAATACGCAAATCTGTTGGACCGTTTTATTACCTATGTAAAGGTCAACACACGTTCAGACGAAAACTCTACAACCACTCCAAGTACCCAATCACAAGTTGATTTTGCAACCAAGGTCTTGATCCCTGAGATGAAACGCGTGGGTCTTCAAAACGTCTACTATTTGCCAAACGGCTATGCCATTGGGACACTACCAGCTAATGATCCAAGCTTTACACGCAAGATTGGATTTATCTCTCACATGGACACCGCTGACTTCAATGCGGAAAATGTCAATCCACAAATTGTTGAGAATTATGATGGGGGTGTCATTGCTCTAGGGGATTCTGGTTTCACACTGGATCCAGCTGATTTTGCTCATTTGAACAACTACAAGGGACAAACCTTGATCACGACGGACGGTACTACTCTTCTGGGAGCAGATGATAAATCTGGTATAGCTGAAATTATGACGGCTATCGAATATCTGACAGCGCATCCTGAAATCAAACATGGGGAGATCCGTGTCGGCTTTGGTCCAGATGAAGAAATCGGCGTCGGAGCCGATCAATTTGATGCAGAAGATTTTGATGTAGACTTCGCCTATACGGTTGATGGCGGTCCTCTTGGTGAGCTTCAATACGAAACCTTCTCAGCAGCTGGAGCTGAAATCACCTTCAAAGGACGCAATGTCCACCCAGGTACAGCCAAAGGTCAAATGATCAATGCCCTTCAATTGGCCATTGATTTCCATAACAAACTACCTGAAGGAGCACGTCCTGAATTAACCGAAGGCTATGAAGGCTTCTACCACTTGATGAACATTGAAGGAACTGTTGAGGAAGCAAGTGCCAGTTACATCATTCGGGACTTTGAAACTGAAAGCTTTGAGAAACGCAAAGACCTCATGACATCTATTGTGGATCAGATGAATGCTGAGCTCGGTAGCGAACGCGTTCTCCTCACCCTCAAAGATCAGTACTACAACATGAAGCAAGTGATTGAAAAAGATATGACGCCGATTACCCTTGCTAAGGAAGTCATGGAAGATCTTGGCATCACTCCAATCATTGAACCGATCCGAGGTGGTACAGATGGGTCTAAAATTTCCTTTATGGGAATTCCTACACCAAACATCTTTGCCGGTGGCGAAAATATGCACGGTCGCTTTGAATACGTTAGCCTCCAAACCATGGAACGCGCTGTTGATACCATTATCGGTATTGTAACCAAAAAATAAGTAAAAAAAGGATTCGGATAGATTGTCCGGATCCTTTATTGTAGGTTAGAAAGCTTGATAATATCTTTGACCTGATCAATGGTCTGAATTAGGTTAAGACTTGTCTCATTGATAGGCAGATAATAGACTTTATCTGCCAAAGATTCTGTAAAAGGACGATTGGTGAGTAAGATTACCTGTTGTCCTTTTTCTTTTAACTCTTGCTCCTTCTTTCGTACCTTTTGGTAAAAACTCGGGTCCCGAATTTCTAGATCATCCACTAAGACACAGGGAGCATCCAAACCGAATGATTCATTGGTCCCATTTTGGGTCAGATAATAGGCTGCTCCTGCTTTGACCTCATATAAGCCAGCTGATGGCTCAACCGGAAGAAAGGCTGGACTTGTTGCAACTTCTGCTGCTTTTTCCATTGCTACAAGGTTGGCTAGGACCTGCAAATAGACAGGTGCTAATTTACTCAAATCCAAGAGTTCCTCAAACTCAAAACCACGTTTCAGAGCCTCTAAGATATAGAAGAGCCGATGGGGCATATGACGAGCTATTTTTTGGATTAACTCATCATCGCTCATTTCCTCAGGAAGGATGGTCAGCAAGTTCTTATCTTTAATGGTTTCTAGGGCTTGTTGATAAGCTTCATCGATTCTCTTCCCAAATCCATAAACTGCCCCATAAGAGTGAATTTGGGTATTGAGACGGGCATTTTTAGCAGCATCCGAAAAAATCGGAATCTTAAAGAAGATATAGTCCAAACTTGGTTCGTAAACGGCCTTTAGATCCTTTAATAAGGGGTGAGGCAAATGCTCGAGAGATCGCCCTAATTGTAGCTGAATTCCTTGCTCAAATAAGGAATAGCCCAAGCCCATAGAGGCCATCGAGATACTATCGGAAGCAAATGGATTAACTTCTAGGATATAAAAAGCATAGCTCGTCGGATCCAAAGCAAACTTGATCGAAATGGCTCCTGTAAGCTTCAAATAGCGACTGATGTGGATCGCTGCTTCTCGAAGATTTTGAAACTCCCGGTCAGTCAGGGTGACAGCTGGCATAAATTGATAAGAGTCACTAGAGTGGATCCCGACAGGATCAATGCTTTCAATAGAGGCCGCCAGGTAGTGATTGTCTTCGCGATCGCGCATGACGACAAAATCCAATTCCTTAAAGCCATAGGTCGAAAATTCTAGCAAACACTGCTGACTTGGAGAGACCGAAAGTCCCGTTTCCACTGCTTCGCACAAGTCATCCAGGTTATGAGCAATCTTTCGCCCCTGCCCTTGCTTACTCGCTACCGGCCAGATCATAATAGGAAATTGAATGCCTTCAGAAAACTCGATGGCTTCGCGAACCGAACCAACCAGTGCGGAAGCGGGTACCTGATAGCCCAACTCTTGAAAGAGGCGTCGTTGATCCGCCTGCTGATAAAAACTACGGTAGCGTTGGAGGCTCGGTCCGATAATCATGATCGATTCGTCCTTGAAAAATCCAGTTTCTTCCAAACGAAACAAGAGATTCAAAATCTGTTTATCCGCAAAGGCTAAGAGCAAGCGAGATCCAGTATAAGAAAGAAGAGTCGTCCTAAGAGCATCCAACTTGAGCTTACTGACTACAACCTGTTCTCCAGCTTCCTGTGTGATAGCATTTTCTTCACCCAGATAAAGGACAAGAGCATTCCCATCCTTGACATTAAGTTTTTGTGCTTCATTTACCGCAGCCAAGAGGCTAATATCCTGATAAGAATCTCCACATAGGAGAAGCAATTTCTGGTTTTCTTTCATCATTCCTTCTCCCTTCTACTTTCGTGAATTTTGGCATCAATCAACTCTAAAAATTCATCGTAAAAATAGAGATTGTCCCTTGGCCCTGGACTAGCATCCACTTGGAATTGAACCCCTAAAATCGGTTGGTAACGATGACGAAAACCTTCAATACTATGGTCATTTACGTTTTCATGCGTGACCAATAAATCATGAGGCAGACTATCTCTGGCAATACTATACAAATGATTTTGACTCGTTATCTCGATTTTTCCTGTCGCAATTTCACGCACAGGAATATTTAAGCCGAAATGCCCGACTTCCATGGGAGCTAGCTCAGCCCCGTAAGCTTGAGCCAGTACCTGTGCTCCCAAGCCCATGCCCCAGATCGGAATTTGACCATTGATTTTTTGGATCAAGCGACAGAGTTTTTTCACCTGATGGGGATCGCCAGGCCCACTGGATAAAATAACGCCATCGGGCTGCTGTTCCATCAGTTCATTATAAGAGTTGTCATAGGGATAGACCGTAACATTACAGTCCCTTTGACTCAGCTGGCGTAAGACAGAGTGTTTGACACCTAAATCAATCAAGGCAATACTCTTTCCAAAACCTGGTACAGCATAGGCTGTTTTTGTCGAGACTTGACGCACTTGGTTTTTGGGAAGCACTGTCGCTCGCAACTGATCCAGGATATGCTCGATCGAATCCCCCTTGTTAATGACAGTCGCCTTCATCCGTCCATACTTGCGGACAATTTTTGCTACCTGTCTCGTATCAATCCCTACAATACCAGGGATTTTTTTTCGCTTCAAGAATTCATCCAAGGTCATCTGCTGCCGCCAATTGCTCGGCATCTCCACCAGATGCTGAACCACTACTGCTAAACAAGTGGGCGTAATCGATTCAGAATCGTCCCGATTGATCCCTGTTGCGCCAATAACTGGAAAGGTAAAGGAGAGGATCTGGCCACTAAAAGCCTGATCCGTGATCAATTCTTGATAGCCTGTCATGGCTGTCGTAAAGACCAATTCACCAGTCACATATAAGTCTGCACCAAAGGCTTCTCCTTCAAATACAGTCCCATCCTCTAGGACCAATAATCGTTTCATCGAACCCCTCCCTTCTTTTACACTAATCCAATTTTATCATAGTTCCTCAAAAAAAGGAAAGTCAGATTCCATGTAGCTCTCTACTCTGTCCTCTTTCTTTCCTTTCAATGAATTGTCAGTTTTCTTATTTTGCACCGCGACCTTTAAGGACGGCTTCAATGATGGCCATACGGACAAAGACACCGTTGGTCATTTGTTCTACGATGCGTGATTTAGGAGCTTCTACCAAGTGGTCCGCAATTTCAACGTCACGGTTGACTGGTGCTGGGTGCATCAAGATCGCTGTATCTTTCATACGGTCATAACGTTCTTGAGTCAAACCATGAAGACGGTGGTAGTTTTCTTTAGAGAAGAGTGATTCGTAATCATGACGTTCGTGTTGCACACGCAAGAACATCATCACATCTACTTCTTCAATGACTTCATCGATAGTGACGAAACTTCCATAGTCTTCAAATTCCGCACTTCTCCATTCGTCTGGACCTGCAAAGTAAAGGGTTGCTCCCAAACGTTTCAAGATTTGCATATTTGATTTTGCCACACGTGAATGATCCAAGTCCCCAGCGATACAAACTTTCAAGCCATCAAAGTGACCGAATTCTTGGTAAATGGTCATCAAATCAAGCAAGCTTTGACTTGGGTGTTGACCTGAACCGTCCCCACCATTGACGATAGAGGCTGTGATCGTTGGGCTTTCAACCAATTCTTTGTAGTAGTCCACTTCAGGGTGACGGATGACACAGACATCTACTCCAAGAGCTGACATGGTCAAGATGGTATCGTAAAGTGTTTCCCCTTTGTTCACAGAACTTGTCTTCACATCAAAGTCAAGGAGATCACATCCCAATTTCAACTCTGCCACTTCAAAGGCTTTGTGGGTACGAGTTGAAGGTTCAAAGAAAAGGTTTGAGATGATGTGTTGGTCTTCGTAGGATGCTTTAGCTCCGTTTTTGAACTCAATCCCACGTTTGATCAATGCCATTACTTCTTCATTGGTAAGAGTTTCCATTGAGACAAGGTTTTTAAGAGCGATTTGATTTTCAGACATGTTGATTCTCCTTTTAAAATGTGAATGCAAATAGTTTACAATTTGTTTAAGCTTCTTTGATGAGGACGCGGTCTTGGCCGTCTAGCTCCACCATCTCGACAATGATTTCCTCTGACTTACTGGTTGGGATATTTTTCCCAACAAAGTCCGGACGAATCGGCAACTCCCGATGCCCACGATCGACTAGAACCGCAAGACTTACTCGAGCAGGACGACCGTGACTGACCAGATTGTCAATGGCAGCGCGAATCGTGCGACCTGTATAGAGGACATCATCGATCAAGATGACCTCTCTATGAGCGATATCAACTGGTAACACCGTCGTATCTTCTGTCGCCTTCATGTCATCTCGGAAAGGCTTGGTATCGAGTTCTGCAACAGGGACATCAATTTGTTCCAGCTGAGAGAGGCGTTCTTGGATCCGGCGAGCAATGTAAACACCGCGCGTCTTGATTCCCACCAGCACAATCTGGCTTAAATCTTTGTTTCGTTCAATGATTTCGTAGGTGATCCGGGTAATGGCCCGTTTCATCGTCAAATCATCAACGACTTCTTTGGTTTTCATTCAGTCCTCCTTAGTTGTAAAAGAAAAACCTCCTTTTTCAAGGAGGTTCAGCAAATGAATGGTCTAAGAGGATAGAGTCTCGCCCTATGGTCCTAGCCATTGTTTTTCACAGTCTCCTTGCCTGCCTCACGGGACAGGATTAAAGGATTTATTTAATTGAGATAACTATATCACAGTTTCAAACGACATGCAAGAAAAAACTCAACATTTTTCAAAAAAATTTAAAGATATGACTTTTCGTCTGAATAACGTTCGGCTTTTACTCAGAAACAGCCGATTTTCGCTTAATATTTTTGATCCCATAGAGCACATAGCCAGCCAAGAGATAGGCGATAAAAATGATCACCACCCATTTGCCAACAAAGGCCCAGCCGTATTTATTAACATTGATAAAGAAATAGGCAAAGGGACTATCTTTTGCACCTGGAATTGGCCACTTCAAGACCAAACCATTGAGAAGAGCAAAGAGCATGTAAGCCAGTGGAATCAAGGTCCAAAAGAAAGGATCGAGCTTACGGTATTGCTTGGCTTTATCAATCACTAGGGTATCAAAGAAGAACATCAAAGGAACGATGTAATGACAGAGGAAGTTTTCCAAACGATAAAACTTCTCTGGTGTCGCAATAGGCGCCAACATAAAGTGGTAGATGACACAGGTAATCATAATGGACATAGTAACTGCGCCTTTCATACGAAGGTAGCCCTGAGTCTGGGTCGAACGACCTCGAACCATGCGCCAAACCATATCTCCCATGAAGAACATGACCAACATGTTGGATAAAATGGTGTAATAGAGCATCATGCCAAAGCCACCATGCTTGGTCAGTTGCAGATAAACGCCGAGCACACTTAAAATAAACAATAGAAAACGATAGCTAAATAATAGTTTGAATTTCATAGTATTCTCCTGAAAGAAAAGGGGGTAGCCCCTTCAGTTTAATCAGGAACTTTCCTTAAGTGAGGACGGACGTCAGCGAACTTCTACGAAGTTCCATGACTTAGTTTTGAACCTAAAGTTTCAAAACTCCCGAGTACTTGAATCAATACTGTTTCAAGTACTTTTCTCACAGCGGAAAGTTCCATTATAAACTTAAACAACTCTATCAATTTGTGTACTGTTCTTTAGATCTTCTTCACAAATTCTGATTTGAGCTTCATTGCACCAAAGCCATCAATCTTACAATCAATGTTGTGGTCTCCTTCAACGATACGGATGTTTTTCACGCGCGTACCTTGTTTCAAATCTTTCGGTGCACCCTTCACTTTCAAATCTTTGATCAAGGTCACTGTATCGCCATCAGCCAATTTGTTTCCGTTGGCATCAATCGCTACGACACCCTCTTCTTCTTCGACCTCAGCTGGGTTCCATTCATACGCACACTCTGGGCACACCAAGAGCGCTCCATCTTCATAGACGTATTCAGAGTTACATTTTGGACAGTTTGGTAAGTTATTCATGTTTATCTCCTTATTCAAATTAACTTTCATAGTATACCATGAAAGCGAAAATTTGACAAATCCTGCTCGACTGTAGCATTTTCAAGAAAAATGGAGGCGACTTGGCCTCCCTACATAGATCATATTTTTCAATCTTCCTGTAATTCTCGAATATCTTGAATCACGCGCACACCTGCTTGATTCTTCTCGCGAAGTTCAACATCAGAATATGGGAAGGTATTGATCAAGATACTCTCCATCCCGATACTTTGGGCCACGGCGACATCTGTCGTAAAGTCATTCCCCACCATGACCGTTTTCTCAGGGTTCAACTGGTGTTCTTTCATCACTTCCAAGAGAAACTCTGGCTGAGGTTTGCGAATACCTGCATCAGATGACAAGTAAATGGCATGGAAAAGTTCTCTCAAACCAACCAAATCAATCTCCGGATTGGTAAAATCCGCTTGGGCATTGGATAAGAGAAAGATCCGGCAACCTGCAGCTTTCATATCCTCTAATACTTCTTTCGTGTGAGGATAGAGCTCCAACCGCTTGCGAGAAAGGACACGGAAAGTCCGCGCAATCAAACGTCCCCACTCTTTGAGGTGGACAACACTATTCCCGCTTGGATGGCCTTCTAAATACAATTGCACAAAAATGACTGTCAGATCAATCTCAGGATGGGCAACTTGTTTTTCCTTGGCCAAGTCTTCTTCAGCTTGTTGCACCAACTCTCTATAACGCAGGCGCAGACTTTCTCCTGTGTAGCTTGCCCCGTAGGATTGGTAAATCTGAGCCATGGTATCCCATAAAACTGGACTTGACTCATCGGTTTCGATGTCTACCAAGGTTCCATAAAAATCAAAAATATAATTTTTAAATGCGTACTTGTGCGGATTCATCTCTCACTCCCGTAACAAACATGGTAAAGGTTGCCTTGCAGACATTGACACCGTCTTGATTGGTAATATCAACATCCACAACTCGAGTCGTCCGTCCACTGTGGACACATTCCCCGTGAATCGTGAGGACATCTCCTAGGCGCCCTGCTTTCAAGTAATTGATGGAGGATTGCAAGGTCACACCATCGACCCCCTGAGAAACCACGACCAAACCACTGACTTGGTCACACAGGGTAAAGAGATAGCCTCCATGCGCATTTCCATAATAATTGAGCGATGATTCCACGACCTTGGTTGTCACCACTACATGGCCATCTCTCATCTTTTCGATTTCGTAATTTTCAAATGCAGCAATTGCATCAAAGTGAAAATCTTTCATATACTTGCCACCTTTTCTAGCATCTTTTCAACTCCTCTATCATACTACAATTAAGGTATAGATACAAGCGAAGGAGCAATTCCTTAGAAACAGAAAAGGAGACTCCAACTAAGTAAGAAGACGATACTAGGAACAATGTATTTTCGTGGGTGCTTCCAACATTCCCTCTTTAAATTCCATTTTCTTAAAGGGAAATAGATTTCAATAAGTAAGTGCAAAAAAGCTTCCACTACTGCTAGAATCATGACTCCTAGTAAAAATAGAATCCCCAAGTCAGGCATGACCACCATTTTTAATAATAGAGCAACAAATAGATTCACAGCTAAGAAATAAGTCAGCAATACACGGTAATACATCAAGTAAAAGAACCAACTCTTAGGAAGGGACTTAACATGATCAATCAAATCTTTATCCGCGGAAATGAGGGTGGTTAATGGCGTATTGACAGAAGCCATCGTTAAAAGAATGATGATTTTTAAAGGAGCATCATAATCCTGTATCAGAATGAGAAGGAGGAAGATGAGGGTAAAGACAAAATTGATGGAAAAATAGCGCTCTTGAAACAAGGAAAGCCAAAAATAATTGCCACTTCTTCTCTTTGCGACGAGCAACTGATCATTTTTTGAAATCGCGACCAGGTCCTCATTTTTAAAAATTAAGACAGCAAGGAGGGCTGACAGTAAGATCATATAGGACACTTGTTGGAGCCATAAAGAAGAGACTGTAAGAACAGTCGTTACAAAAATGAGCACCTCACCTAGAAAACTGGGCCTTGTATTGAACTGGATAAAGACATAAAACACACTCAATACCACCAGTAAAGATAGGAGGACAAGCTTAAAGGATTGTGGCAGGTCTAACTTGACTCCCAAAAAGAGGATCAATAACAGCACGCGCTCTAACAAATTGAGAAGAAAGGTTACCGTCAGAAAAGAACCTTTGAAACGATTGAGAGACAAAGGAAGCTGGTAATAGGCCTGGACCCTGTCCATCGAAAAGTAGGAATACAACAATTGAAAGGTTGATAGAGCAGTGACAATAGCCGTACTGATCAATAAGACTTGAAAGCTCGTAGAAAATTTGCCCCCAACAACATGGTAATAAAGAGCAAAAGCTAAGGAAGTCAAGAACAAGAAGAGCCGATTTTTGGATACCAAATCTCTAAAAATAGCTAGTAGCATGCTCTACCCCCTCTGACGATTGACGTCATGAAACCAATCTTCTAGATTCGATTCGATCGCGTCTAGGTGACCATCTTCAATAGAATAAGCTGTGTCACACACCCGAACGATACTCTCTGCGATATGCGAACTCATCAGAATAGAGCCTTCTTCCTTATACTGCAATAGCAAACCATATAGAAATTCTGTCGCATCAAAATCTAGGCCATCAAATGGTTCGTCCAAAATAAGGAGGGGAGGTTTGAGATAAAAAGCTGTAATCAAGAAGACTTTCTTCTTATTTCCCGTTGACAAACTACCGATATCGGTGTTGAGAAACTCTTCAAAATGAAAGCTTGAAATCAGGTCCTGCAATAACGTTTCATCTCTCTTTCGATGATACAAACGACAGACAAAATTAAAATAATGAACAAAATCCCAGTTTAAAAAACTATTGTTTTCAGTAAAAACTGTATAGGTACAGCTCTTATAGAAATTCGTATGAAAAGAGGTCGCCTTGTCTTCTATGGTAATAGACTCAACTACATACTGCCGATGATCAAAGACACTACTTAAAGCTTTTAGCAAGGTTGTCTTCCCTGCTCCATTTCGACCAATCAACCCGACTACAGAATGATTGGGTACAAACAAATTCGTATCTTTTATAATGGGCTTGTCTTTTTTATACCAAACGTTTAGCCCCTTGATGTTTAAACACTCACTCTTCATCGACGCACTCCTTTATAAAGGTAATAAGCCCCAACCAAAAGCAACAGCAAAGCGTACAACCATTCCTTTTGAAAGGCAAAGACTAAGGCACCGATCAAGAAGCAAATTCCTATCAGGATTCTAAATTGTAATTTCATATCTTGCCTTCTTTCTATTCACAGTATGAAAGATTACAATTGTATTTTATGCTTATACTATAGTACTTTTTTAAAGCAGATTCAAGCACTAATGGAACATTCTCAATGCTTTAAGCAACATTTTATCTTTGAAGAGAAATTTGAAGAGAAAAAAGAACTAGATACCTCTAGTCCCTTTACTTAAAATCTTAATTTTTCCCAGTCGTCGTCTGTCCGTTTGCGATAATAGAACTCAGACAAGTCCGGGTCTTCCATCACTTCCAGCAGAGGAAGCATGTCGTAGGACAAGTCCAACTTTTCTAATTGGTCCTTCTCAACCCAAGAAACTTCTCCTTCTTCAGATGATCTGAGCTGGCCTGTAAATTCTGTTGCTTTGTAGCAAAAGACAATATAGCGGCCTCCCTCATCTGGCTCCCAGTCTTTGACTGCGACCAGTTTTGGATCTGCAATTGTCAGTCCTGTCTCTTCGTAGACTTCACGAATGACGGATTCTACAAGGCTTTCTCCTTCTTCGATATGGCCACCTGGAAAAGCATGGCCAGCCCAGTGAGTCTTTTCAGGTGAGCGGTATTGGAGGACAACTTTATTCGTTGAAGTGTCTTCAATCAGACATAGATTTGTTAAAATGGTAGATGTTTCGCGTGACATATATTTCCTTTCTATGATATTGACAATTAATCAATATAAACCTTTTTCTTTATCTCTTTTTTCATCACAAAGGGATTTACCAGCTCATGGTATTCATCATAGTCATCCAAAAGAGAGCCTCTCTGAAAGACAATTGACTTCTCTTTTAAATAATATTCCGAGTGAATCGTTACCGGACCATGGCCATCAAAGGTAAAGAACAACTCAATGAAAAATGCTAGAATCAGGCTAGCAAAGAGACTCAAGAGAACACTCACAAGATTCTTCCAATTTGGTGCATGTTTTCGATAGAAGCGATACCAGATGTGACTAAAAGCCGTCACAGCTCCAAGATACAGCCAGGGATTCCAGAGGAGCGGCGTAAAGGCACAACCATTGAAGTCCAAAAGGAAGTTAGCAAAAACAAAAAGCAACAAAATCAGATACAAGATTCGAAACAGGTTCCGATACTTTCTCATGTTGATCTCCCTTTCTTAGTAATTGGTTTAAACTGGATCTCCTAAAGTAACATCAACAGAATATGATAACCTAACCGGAGCCAATGTTCTATAAGGGGCGTATCCGGATCATTTTTTTTGCTGTCTAAGAATAGACTTAGCGATAATAAAAGTAAGCTAAGTGCTATAACTATTTTAAGAACCAATCTCATACCACCAAGAGCTAAAGAAACTATTGAACCAATTAGTGGTAAAGGGGAAAATATAAATGCCACTATGCCGAAATAGATCTTAATCAATGATAAAACCAATAAACCATAAACAACAATCTTCGTAAATAGAGAGACTCTTTTATCTTCTTTTTTCAGTTTTGAAATGAAATAGATGACATAGATCATATACATAAACAGCAACATATTTATTTCCCCTATTTCCCATAGATTTTAATTCTATTTTATCCAACATCCGTTAAGAATACAACCGCTTGCCTAGAAATGTCCAACAAAGACAAGGACAGGATCAGAGTTTCTTCACTTCTGCTGCTACCTTTTGGAGATGCTGTTCCCGCATGCTAGCGGTATTCACATCCCGGCCGACTTCTCCTAAGATGCAGACGCGCTTGGTTTTAATCCCACAGTGGTTCAAGACGGCATTCTTCAAAACAGAGATGCCATAACTATCAGGAATGTTAAGAGAACCTGAAAAAATCTTGTACCACCAAGTAGGCGCCATGGAGGTCGCATAAATACTGGCTGTTTTCCCTTTGAGCAACTTCTTAAATTGTTTGCCTCTAAAGTAATTCCAGATAAAGCTACCCTGATCATTTGCCGAGTAGGCAATCCCCGGTGTAAAGACCCGGTCGATCCAGCCCTTCATAAGGCTCGGCATACTACTCCACCAGATGGGATAGACAAAGATCAGGTGATCCGCCCACTGGATCCATTCTTGAGAACGAAGGATAAAGGGATCTTCTTCCATCCGCTTTCGGTAGCCATAGCGAAGAACCGGATCAAAGTCCTCATCATTGAGACTGATCACTTTAAGTTCATGGCGACCTGGGTCAATATTTTCTACAATGGTTTGAAAAATAGCCTGACAGTAACTTTCCTTATCCGGATGCCCATTGATGACTAGAATCTTCATTCGTCTTCTCCTTCATCTCTTTGGTTCATTCTATCTCTTTTATATTTTTACTTGATTAATTGATAATGTTTCAAAGATTGATAGATACGTCCTTTAGGAATTTTTATTTGAAGAACACATCATCCGCAATTCCTTAACAGGTTTTCCAAGTGTAAGTATTTGTTCTTGGCCATCAAAAGTAAAACCCATTTTTTGATAGAAAGCAATGGCTCGCTTATTATCTTTCAATACCCATAAATAAATTTCAGAGAATGGATCAAGAGCAGCAAATGCAGCATGCATTAACTGTTTACTCACACCTTTTCCATAGTAATCTTTTAAAACATATAAGGCAATGATTTCACCAGCTTGAATGGTCTCATCACGGTAATTTCCATAGCTGATAAATCCAACGACCTTCTTTCCATCCATCGCAATCAAGGTATTTTCTGGATATTTTTGACTAAAGAATCGACATTTTTCTAATGTCATCGTCTCCTGAAAATCCGCGGGTAAAAGATCGTCATAAGCCTCTCTCCACGTTTGCCAATGAACGAGAGATTTTCCTTCTATCTCTTCAGGAGTTTCCATTGTTTTAATGATAAACTTCAATCGCTTTATCCTTTCTAATCCAAGGCCTTCACTTCCAACATCATATCGCGGATTTGCGCTGCCAGCTCGAAATCAAGCACTTCGACGGCTTCTTGCATTTGGCCTTGCAGTTTCTTGACCAGTTCTTTGCGCTCTTGGCGGTTGAGACTGGTGATGTCCACTTCCTTGTCCTCTTCTTTGGCCACCGCCTTGGTAACAGAGATGAGATCACGGATTTCCTTTTTAATGGTTTGTGGCACAATGCCATGCTCTTCATTATAGGCCATCTGAATCTGACGACGGCGGGCCGTTTCATCGATGGCTTTCTGCATAGACTGGGTCACGGTGTCCGCATACATGATCACGTGACCCTCACTATTACGGGCTGCACGGCCAATGGTCTGAATGAGCCCTCGCTCATTACGGAGGAAACCTTCCTTGTCCGCATCGAGAATGGCAACCAAGCTTACCTCAGGAACGTCAATCCCTTCGCGAAGCAGGTTGATTCCGACCAAGACATCAAAAACACCCAGACGCAAATCACGGATGATTTCTGTCCGCTCTAAGGTCTTAATATCCGAGTGCATGTATTTGACCTTAACACCCATTTCCTTAAAGTAGTCGGTCAAGTCTTCTGCCATCTTCTTGGTCAAGGTGGTGACAAAGGTCCGCTCTCCACGTTCTACACGCGCATTGATCTCACCCAAGAGATCGTCCATTTGTCCCATGGTAGGGCGTACTTCCACTTCTGGATCCAGAAGACCAGTTGGACGAATAATCTGCTCGATCACGGTATCCGTCTGTTCCATCTCATAGTCACCTGGTGTCGCTGACACATAGACAATCTGGTGGACATGGCTTTCAAACTCTTCACGACGCAGTGGCCGGTTGTCCAAGGCAGATGGCAAACGGAAGCCATAGTTGACCAGCATCTCCTTGCGCGAGCGGTCTCCATTGTACATGCCCTTGATTTGGCCCATGGTCATGTGACTTTCATCGATCATGATGAGGAAATCTTCAGGGAAGAAGTCAAGAAGGGTGTAAGGTGGCTCTCCTTCACTCCGTCCGTCCATATGACGGGAGTAGTTTTCGACCCCATTAGTGTAGCCCATTTCCCGCAACATTTCAATATCATACTCAGTCCGTTGCTTCAAGCGTTGAGCTTCTATGAGCTTGCCTTCCTTTTCAAAGACCTTCAACTGCTCCTCTAGTTCCGCCTGAATCTTGGAAATCGCCACTTCCATATGGTCGTCATTGGTCACGAAGTGAGTGGCTGGGAAGATCGCTAAGTGGTCCACATCTCCTAGAACCTGGCCGGTCAAAGCTTCAATCTCACGAATCCGCTCAATCTCATCCCCGAAAAACTCGACTCGAAAGGCATGCTCATCACGCGAAGCTGGGAAAATCTCGACCACATCTCCACGGACACGGAATTTCCCCCGTTGAAAGTCGATGTCATTGCGCTCAAACTGAATGTCCACCAGGTCATTGAGCAAACGATCACGAGAAATCTCGAGACCTGGACGTAAGCTGACCACGCTATCGGCATATTCCTTAGGCGAACCCAAACCATAGATACAAGAGACAGAGGCCACAACAATCACATCGTTACGCTCCAACAAAGCTGATGTTGCGGAGTGACGAAGCTTGTCAATCTCATCATTGACAGAGCTATCTTTTTCGATATAAGTATCGCTCGATGGCACATAGGCTTCTGGCTGGTAGTAATCATAGTAAGATACGAAGTACTCAACCGCATTTTCAGGGAAAAATTCCTTGAACTCTCCATAAAGTTGGCCTGCTAGGGTTTTATTGTGGGCGATGACCAAGGTAGGCTTATTGACCTGGGCAATAACCTGGCTCATGGTGTAGGTCTTCCCCGTACCAGTTGCTCCCATCAAGATTTGCGCCTTCTCACCACCCTCGATGTTATCCACCAACTGTTCAATGGCCTGCGGTTGATCCCCAGACGGTTGGTATTTGGATACTAGTTTAAATTTGTTATCTGTTACTCGATTAATCATCTCTTTGACCTCACATATATAGACCTTATTTTACCATAAATCACTAGAATTCTCTGAGATGAGGAATGAAAGGGAAAACAACATATTACAAAATAATTAATTGGACACGCATTAGAGTGAAAACTAAACAAGACTCTCGCAATTACTTCGAAAGTCTTGTCTTTTATTCTAAAACAATGCAATACGTAATAAACATCAGTGTCCATGATATACAAAATTAGCAAGGTTTGCTCATCAGTATCATTTTTATTTACTACTTAACTTCTTGATTCCTTACCAAGAGGTAGAGAGTTACCCCAAGTGAACATACAAATCCAACAACGTAAATACAGAGTTGAAAATTGGAAGCACTACCTAAAATGGTATCCGCAACAATATTATAAAATAGATAACTAGTCAATGGTTCCACTACTCTTTCTATGAATGGTTGTACCAAAATAGGAAATAGCAGCAAAATAGCTAAACTCCCCATTGGACTTTTGAAAAAATAACTTAAAAAGTAAGAAATTAAAAAATATTGGATGGAGCCAATCAAATAGAAACTGAAAAGTTCTAAACTGACACCATTTTCGCTACTAAAAAAATGAAACCATACAAGCAGTACAATGAAATACAAGGTTGATTGTAGTACTACATCACATAATTCTACGAACAGGATCCGAATTGAACTTAAGATCCTTTTTCCACTTACCAAATAAACTAGTTTTGTTTCGTGTGATTGTAACTCAACAAATGCATTAACACACCCAATACTAACTGAGAGTATTGATGCAAAAACAAGAGCTTGCTTTATAGATAATTGTACAACAGTATCATTGATTGCAACTGGTAAAACACCTAAGAGACACACAAAACCTATAAAAAGGGACTGTATAGCTATCTGGTACTTCACGGGTTTTAAACTATATTTTTTGACAATAAGACTAAAAAATATTCTTGCCATTCTTCCTCCTCATTCGAATCATTTCTACAAGCATTATGAATACCAAGAACAAGATTCCTTCTACTACTAAAAGTGTAAATCCATATAATTGGCTCGTTTGAATCCCTTCAATTCGGCCAAAAGCAAATGACTTTGCTCCAATCAAAGGCAAGAGATTTTCTATTTTAGAGGAAATTCCTCTTAGAATACCTGATAAAGTGATCACCAATAACAAAACAACTGCAATTAATGAAGTCACTGATTTTTTCGTTACTATTACGAAAAGTATAGCTAATAAAGTAAGAACGATCGCAAATATCATAACTCTTACCGTAACATCTAAAAACAAAGTAAATTCTAAATAATTCCTTAAAGTTGAATCTAGAAAAACGAGTAAAACAACAAAATTTACTATAGAAAATACTAAAGTAGAAAATATCGATAAGACAACTGAACTTGTAATAAAACCAGTAAGACGAACTTTCCAGTTAGGAATCAATAACTGAGTAAAATTATCATCACCAAATTGGTAATGGGTTGAATAAACAAGTGAAACTAAGATTGGTAAGAAAATAACACTTGCTTGGTAGGGTGAGGATAAGAGAGCATCCCTGACTGTATAGACTGGATTCGATGATAGCATAGATGGATCAAGGTTAACAGCCTGTCCATTTCCTTCTACTAAAGCATTTATCACCTGGATATTTTGAATTGAAAAAAATATGCTGACTCCTAAAATAAGAAAAAAAGTAATTTTAAAAGTAGGTAAACTACAATATTTATAGAGGTCACTAAAAAAGGAACGCTTCAACATATTATTCACCTTCTTTCCCTTCGAGCGCCTTAAAATATGCTTCCTCAAAAGATCCAAACTGTTTCAAAATGTCTTTGGTAGGAGCATCAATAACAATCTTCCCATTAGAAATACCAACCAGATGATCTACAGTTAATTCTAACTCACTCATATAATGACTTGTCATTAATACAGTTTTACCTTCATTGACAAAAGACTGCAAAAAATTGCGTACCCAGCGTATTCCTTCTGGATCTAGTCCATTGATTGGTTCATCTAAAATTAAGATGTCAGGATTTGCTAATAAGGCTGTTGCTAAACCAAGACGTTGCTTCATTCCTAATGAATAGTCTTTTACTTTTTTATTTTTAGCTTCACTTAACCCCACCAACTCTAAACATTCGTTGCACCTATTTTTGTCAACGCCACAAGCCAAGCCAATCCACCGAAGATGCTGAAATCCTGTTCTAGTTGGATAAGGTTGACAACTATCTAGGAATGATCCAACAATACAAAAAGGATTATCTCCCAATTGATAGTATTTTTTCCCATCGATCAAAGCCATTCCCATTTGACTATTTTCTAAACCAAGTAAAATTCTAATTAAAGTTGATTTTCCAGATCCATTCGGTCCAATCAATCCGGTAATCTCACCTTTTTTGGCTTTGAAAGACACGTTTTGAAGGACAATTTTATTATTATATTCCTTATGTAGCTTTTGAATTGTTATCATTCATTCTTTTTCCTTTCTGACTTTTAGTGAAATTCCACCTTCACTTGGAGCAAGTATAACAGGAGAAAATCAGGAAATTCTCAGAATAATTATTTTTTTCATTTTCAACAAATTGCATTCTAGATTTGCTATAATATGCTCATATAATTGGAGGAACTATGAAGTATAAAATTTTAGCCATTGACGATGATGAAAAAATCTTACGATTAATAGCGAATACATTAAAAGCGAACAACTTTCACGTGGAAACTCGTAAAAATATAGAGGAGATTAATATCTGTGACTTTACTGGATTCGATCTAATTTTACTTGACGTCATGATGCCTATTTCTGGTTTAGAAATCTGTCGTTCCATTCGTTCACAAATTACTACTCCAATTCTATTTCTAACCGCTAAAGATTTTGAAGAAGATTTACTAAAAGGAATACAAGCCGGAGCCGATGATTACATCACAAAACCATTCAGCATAAAGGAATTGATTGCAAGAATTCAAATGCATCTTCGGAGGGAAGAAAGATCTCACAACGCCTCTAAAGAAGAGATGGATTCAAATATAACTTTTTATCGAGATAGTCAAGAAGTTTATTATCAATCAAAGAGAATTTCATTAACCAAGAGAGAGTTTGATTTACTTTATCTTTTAGCAAAAAATGAAAACCGAATATTTAGCATAGAAGAACTTTACAATTATCTTTATCCTGTAGACTCTGATGCACAACTACGATCCATTACTGAATACATCTATCAAATCAGACAAAAATTTAAGATTCATCAAATTGATCCCATCAAAACAGTATGGGGAGGAGGATACAAATGGAAAAAGAATTGACAATCAAACAACTCATTAAACGTACCTACCTTAAAATCATTTGGCAATTTCTTCTATGTCTGATACTTTTTTACATAGTTCCAGCTCTTCTATCTTCTGTATCTGGAATTAATGAGAAAAATGCCAATCACTTTGCTTTATTTTTTAGCGTCAGTTCTTGGATTTATCTTTGCATCATTTTAATTTTTATCATTGTAATAAATATTAGACAATTATTAACCAAGATTCAAACAGAAATGAACATGGTTTATCATAGTGGTCTATATTTCACCAAAAATGAACATCACCATTTGCAGATTAAAGAATTCATTGAAACAAACGATCTGATCGAAAAAATGCAATCTGAAATAAAAAATAGAATTCAAAATGAAAAAGATCAAAAAAAAGAACTCATGTTTCAAGTATCTAGCGCTGCACATGATCTTCGTAGCCCTCTAACTGTCATCAGAGGAAATGCCGAATTCTTACAATCCACCGAGCAAACACCTCAAGTAATGGAATGTCTAAAAGATCTTGAGCAAGCAAGTATTCAGTTAAACGATTATTTTAACCACTTTATCCAATACTCCAAAACCTTTTACGACCAGGATATTCAACTTGAGAACATATCAATTCAACAAGTAACTCATCAATTGAAGGAACATATTACTCCTTTACTCCCTAGAAATACACATTTTGTTTTTACTAACACAGTAACTTCATCGACACAAATTGCCATTCATTCCAATCTATTTTTCCGAGCAATCACAAATATTATTAATAATGCAATACAACATCAAAAAGAAAATGATGCAAAGATCCAACTAACAATGTCACAAGAAAATAATCGATTAGTTCTAACTATATGGAATAATCAATCTACTTTTTCAAAAAATGTTTTACAACATGCTGGAAATCTTTTCTATAAAGAGGACCAAGCAAGAACACCCTCTCAAGAAAGTCACTTTGGACTTGGTTTATCTTTCGTGAAACGCGTCATGAAACTTCATAATGGAACTATGCATTTAGAAAATATTCATAATGGTGCACAAGTGAAACTAATCATTCCCATTATTATATAGAAAAAGCCGAACTCATCATTATGTGTTCGGCTCAAAACGCAGACAAACGTCATTTTTGGTGTTTGTCTTTTTCATATATGACTTTCAGACATTACACAGAGGTTAGTCATCAAACTTTTCTTTCCTCTCCCCTAAGCAATATACAATCACTAGGGATACAAAAAGAACTAGGGTGGTGATGATTGATCCTTCTGCTCCAAATGCCCCTCCGGTCAACCAGTCAGGTCCATCTCCCATAGTAAAACTAAAGATAGACGCATCTGCGCCTGTGCCACTGACTTGAAAACCAAGGAGATTTCCTTGTACATAGTTCCAAGTCCCGTGTTGGGCGACCACTAGCCAGATACTATCGGTATAGATAAAAAGCAGACCAGCTAGCACCCCATCAAGGATGATATTCAGAACGGATAAGAAGGTCACTCCTGCATTTCCCAGATGAAGAATGCCAAAGAGACTACTAGAAATCCCGATTGCTAAGGGAAGATTGGTTCTGGCAGCAATCCGAGTCAGGAGCCACCCCCGCGTCGCTACTTCTTCAGTCCCTCCTTGAAGGAGCCAAAATGGGAATAAACCTAGAATAAAGAGGATGGGTTCTAAACTTAATTCATTAAGCTCAAAAGACCCGATTCCCCCTACCTGGTAGACAAGGGCAATGACACCCATTTGAAGTAGTGAAAGCAAGATCCCCCAGACTAGATACTTGAGCCAATTTCTTTTTACAAAGCCTAAGCTTGATAAAGCATTCTTCTCTATGACCTTCACCCAAAAAATAAAGAGAAATAGTATGATTACAAAACTGAAAAGCTCATAATAGAGAAGATAATGGTAGAAAAATTCTTGAATACTTGCTGTCCCATTTCCTGGTGAAAAGAACTCCGCCAGAAAACCTATCACTAAGGAAAATGGTCCCACCAATTCACTACCAAGCCATAGTCCCCCTTCTATAAAGAGGGAGGCTAAAAATACATAGAATAGTGTAGAAATAAGAACTGGCATAGATGTGTTTGTTTTTATATCCTGAATGATCTTTCCTTTCTTCATGATCAACCTCCATTTATCTAATAGGTCCATTGTAACAAAGAAAATCCAGAGCTGCAATATTGTTTCATGTCAGAAAACCTAACATGAAAACTCGATTTTTCTTGCAAAGCAAAGTCTTTTCTGATATAATAGCTTTTGTAGAAAAACATAAGACCATTCATACTCGTTTTGGTATGAATGATTTGTTTTTTTTAGGCCATCCTTTGGTCAATGTGCTCATGGGTCAAATACCCAAAGAGAAAAGAATTAAAAGGAGACAGAAATGAAGAAAAAATTACTAGCATGTTTGCTGTTCTTATTTCCATTCGTTGCATTCGCTGGTCATGCTCATGCTGAAACGATCAAGGTCGTTTTCGACACAGCATATGCACCGTTTGAATTTAAGGATTCAGATCAAACCTATAAAGGAATTGACGTAGAGATCTTGGACAAGGTCGCTGAAATCAATGGCTGGAATTTGGACAAATCCTTCCCGGGATTTGATGCAGCGGTCAATGCAGTTCAAGCTGGTCAAGCGGATGCCATCATGGCAGGGATGACCAAAACAACAGAACGTGAAAAAGTCTTCACCATGTCTGATACTTACTACGATACAAAAGTTGTCATCGCGACTACGAAAGCCGATAAAATCACGAAGTACAGCCAATTAAAAGGGAAGACAGTCGGTGTCAAAAACGGAACTGCAGCCCAACGCTTCCTCGATAAAAACAAGGACAAGTACGGCTACAAGATCAAGACTTTTGATACTGGTGATCTCATGTACAACAGTTTATCAGCTGGTGCGGTCGATGCGGTGATGGATGACCAACCTGTTATTCAATACGCCATTCAAAAGGGGCAGGACCTAGCTATCAATATGGACGGGGAAGCAGTCGGTGGCTTTGCCTTTGGTGTAAAAAAAGGCGGTAAGCATGAAAAGTTGATCACTGAATTTAACAAGGCCCTCGCTCAAATGAAAGCTGATGGAACACTTGATGAGATCATCAAGAAATGGACAGGTGAAAGCCAATCATCAAGTAACAGTACCGTTCCAGAAACAACTACTCCTGCTGGTCAAAAAGCAACTCCTAAAAAATCAAAATATGTAATTTCAAGTGACTCATCTTTTGCACCATTTGTCTTCCAAAATGGAAAAAACAAATACACAGGGATCGATATGGACTTGATCAAGGCTATTGCCAAAGACCAAGGATTTACCATCGAGATTAATAATCCTGGATTTGACGCAGCGGTAAGTGATGTCCAATCCGGACATGCGCAAGGAATGATCGCAGGGATGACCGTAACAGATGCTCGGAAAGAAACATTTGATTTTTCTGAACCATACTACACGGCCAATTCTATTCTAGCCGTTCAAGAAAGCAGCAAGATTGATTCATATGATGACCTAAAAGGAAAGACAGTCGGTGTTAAAAACGGTACTTCCTCACAAAACTTCCTTGAAAAAAACCAAAAGAAATATGGTTACAAGATCAAAACGTTCTCTGATGGAGCTTCTATGTATGATAGTTTGAATTCTGGTTCTGTTGCAGCGATTATGGATGACGAACCTGTTATCAAATACGCTATTAAACAAGGACGTAAATTCAAAATACCTATCGAAGGGACTCCAAGTGGTCAACTAGCATTTGCCGTTAAGAAGGGTGAAAATCCTGAATTGATCGAAATGTTCAATAACGGTCTTGCGAACTTGAAGAAAAGCGGTCAATACCAAAAGATTCTCGATAAATACCTTAAAGCAGATAGCAAATCAAGTACTTCAAGTACAACGGCAGATGAAACAACGATCTGGGGCTTACTTCAAAACAACTACAAACAATTGTTAAGTGGTTTGGGTGTGACTCTTGCCCTTGCACTTCTCTCTTTCGCCATTGCTATGGTGATCGGTGTTATCTTTGGGATGTTTAGTGTTAGTCCTTATAAGTGGCTCCGCTGGACAGCAGAAATCTTTGTCGATGTTATTCGTGGGATCCCACTCATGATCCTTGCCGCCTTCATCTTCTGGGGAATTCCAAACTTGATTGAATCGGTCACAGGTCACCAATCCCCAATCAACGACTTTGTCGCAGGTACCATCGCCCTCTCCCTCAATGCTGCTGCTTATATCGCAGAAATTGTCCGTGGGGGGATCCAAGCTGTACCGATTGGACAGATGGAAGCCAGCCGAAGCCTTGGAATCTCTTATGGCAAGACCATGCGCAAGATCATCTTGCCACAAGCAACCAAACTCATGCTTCCAAACTTTGTGAACCAATTCGTCATTGCCCTGAAAGATACGACTATTGTGTCTGCAATCGGATTGGTAGAACTCTTCCAAACTGGTAAGATCATCATTGCTCGAAACTACCAAAGTTTCAAGATGTATGCTATCCTTGCCGTCTTCTACCTCGTGATTATCACCTTGCTAACACGATTTGCAAAAAAATTAGAAAAGAAGGTTAACTAATGGCTAAATTAAAAATTGATGTCCATGACCTCCACAAATACTACGGTGAAAATGAGGTCTTAAAAGGAATCTCAACAAAATTCTACGAAGGGGATGTGGTCTGTATTATCGGGCCGTCCGGTTCTGGTAAATCGACCTTCCTTCGTAGTCTTAATCTCCTCGAAGAAGTGACAAAAGGTCAAATTACCGTAAATGGATATGATCTAACCGATCCAAAAACCAATGTTGATTTGGTCCGTGAAAATATCGGGATGGTTTTCCAACACTTCAACCTTTTCCCTCACATGAGCGTCCTTGAAAACATTATGTTTGCGCCAGTAGAGCACAAACTGATGACCCGTGAAGAAGCTCAAAAAGTCGGGATGGAATTGTTGGAAAAAGTTGGACTTGCAGATAAAGCCGATGCCAATCCAAATAGTCTTTCCGGTGGTCAAAAACAACGTGTGGCCATTGCCCGTGGACTCGCCATGAATCCAGATATTATGCTCTTTGACGAACCGACTTCTGCCCTTGACCCTGAGATGGTCGGAGATGTATTGAACGTTATGAAAGAGTTGGCAGAGCAAGGCATGACCATGATCATCGTTACCCACGAGATGGGATTCGCCCGCCAAGTAGCCAACCGCGTCATCTTCACCGCAGATGGTGAATTCCTCGAAGACGGCAAACCAGACCAAATCTTCGACAACCCACAACACCCACGTTTGAAAGAATTCTTGGATAAGGTTCTAAACGTTTAAAAAATAGTGGTTTTTGAAGCATCTAGCAATTTTGCTAGATGCTTTTTAGACCCAAAAAAGCATTTTCAAATCTGAAAATGCTTAGATTGAAGATAAAGACATATTAAAAACTTTCCTTAGGTGAGTACGGACGTCAGCGAACTTCTACGAAGTTCCATGACTTAGTTTTGAACCTAAAGTTTCAAAACTCCCGAGTGCTAGAAACTGATTTGTTTCTAGCACTTTTCTCACAGCGGAAAGTTTTAATGTTCTCTTAATTCGTTATACAAATTGAGTAGATATTTATTTCTTTGCAGAATCACTATACTTATTTTACATTAAAAATGGTTTGTTTACATTCTAACTAATCTGTTGCTGAGCTGTCTGCATCTTGTAGTAAACACCTTGCGCTTCCATTAGCTCTTCATGAGTGCCATGCTCAACAATATCGCCATCCACCATGACAAGGATCATATCGGCATTTTGAATGGTCGATAAGCGGTGAGCAATGATAAAGCTGGTCCGTCCCTTCATGAGCTGATGAAAGGCATCTTGAATCAAAGCCTCAGTCCGAGTATCAATAGATGATGTCGCCTCATCCAAGATCAAAATCTTAGGAACCGAAAGAAAAACACGCGCAATCGTTAAGAGTTGGCGTTGACCTTGGGACAAAGACTCTCCAGCATCTGAAAGATAGGTATCATAGCCTTGTGGCAACTGCCGGATAAAGAAATCCGCATTGGCTGCTTTGGCTGCTTCTATCACTTCTTCTCTGGTCGCATCTGGCCGAGAAAAGGCGATATTTTCATGGATGGTCCCAACCTTAAGCCAGGTTTCTTGTAGAACCATGCCAAACTGTTGGCGGTAGGAAGCACGGGTGTAGTCCGTAATCGGCACCCCATCAATCGTAATCATCCCAGAGTTCACAGGGTAGAAACGCATGAGCAAATTGATCAAGGTCGACTTTCCTGCTCCTGTAGGCCCTACAATCGCTACCTTACTAGCGGCTGGAACCTGAATGTTTAAATCTTTGATCAAGGTCCGTCCTAAATCATAGCTAAATGCTACGTGCTCAAAGTCAATCGCTCCTTTAACATTCTGCGTTTCCAAAAATTGATGACCGGTTTCCTCAATCTCATCTTGATCCAAGACGCTGTACAAGCGCTCTGCGCAGGCAAGGGCACTTTGGAGTTCTGACAAGACAGAGGAGATATCATTAAAGGGCTTGGTGTATTGGTTGACATAATTGAGGAAGGTCACCAATTGACCGACAGTAAAGTGAGATCCCGAAATAATGCGTACAGCACCAAATCCAGCCACTACTGCATAAATCAAGGCATTCACAAAGCGAGTGGCAGGGTTGACAGTTGAGGAATAAAAGACAGCAGATTGGGAATAATTGGCATAGCTTTCATTAGTCCCTTTAAAAGCCGTACGGAATTGATCCTGAGCATTAAAAGACTGGATCAAACTTTCCTGGGTCAAAGACTCTTCGATCAACTGGGTTTGAAGACCACGCGCCTTGGTCTGCTTTTGGAAAAGCGTATAAGAACGTTTGGCAATAAAACGAGCAATCAAGAGAGATAATGGAGTCAAGACCAGAACTGCTACCATCATAAAGAAATCCAATTCTGCCATGGTCACGATGGTGACAAGAATGGTTAAGAGGCCAACAAAAAACTGGTTAAAGACCATCAGAAGACCACTATTGAGTTGCTCTACATCGGTCGTGAGACGACTGACAAAGTCTCCGCTCCCTTGTTTATCTAGATAAGACAAGGGCAAGCGGTGTACTTTTTCCATCACTTCTGCTCTCAGGCTTTGGCTATACCGATAGACCAATTGATTGTAGACAAGAGGATTGATCCATTGGATCAGGGTATTGGCCACAATGACCAGAACCATTTTGATCAAAACAGGCCATAAGACTGTCATCCCTTGAGGATTGATGACTAAATCAACCGCATGTCCGATCAGGATCGGTAACCAGACCGTTAAGGCCACTTGAACGATGGTTCCAAGACTAGCTAGGATCAGGAGCCCGGGATGGTGAGCAAAATCTCTAAACAGACGTTTTAAATAACTAGAACGTTTTTGACTCATGCTTCCTCCCTCCCGTGTTGTGAATAATGAATTTCTTGATAAATCTCATTGGTAGACAAAAGGAAATCATGATTCCCCAGTCCTACTTGATGACCCTTGTTCAAGACCAAAATCTGATCAGCAGACTTGAGACTATTGGTTCGTTGTGATACTAAGATCAAACTCGTATCACTCAATTCTTCTTTTATCGATTTTAAGAGACGTGCTTCCGTCAAATAATCCAAGGCAGAAGTTGAATCATCCAGAATCAAGAAAGGAGCCTTCTTCAAAAGGGCACGCGCAATGGTCAACCGCTGACGTTGGCCACCTGAGAAATTTCGACCAAAGGCTTCCACTGGCTCATCGAGTTGTCCTTCTTTTTCACGGACAAAATCAGCCGCCTGAGCTGTTTCTAGGGCCCACCACAAATCTTCATCCGATAGATTTTCTTCCATCCCTAGTAAGAGATTCGAGCGGATAGTCCCTCTAAAGAGCTCTGCCTTCTGTGGGACAACAGCTACCCACTCCCGCCACTCCTTGAGGGTTTGAGGAGAGCGACCTTGATGATAGAGGGCTAATTTTCCCTGACTCACGGCATACAAATGACTCAATAACTGAACCAGAGTAGACTTCCCAGATCCTGTACCACCGATAATTCCCAACATCTGTCCATGATCCAGATCAAAGGAAATATTTTCTAGAGCTGGGCTTGAAGCCGTTGGATAAGTGAAAGAAACTTTCTCTGCGCTGATTGCTTCTTGCTCTGTTGCAGTTTCTACTGACAAAGCTTCTAAGAGGTCTTCTTCCTTCAAATCGAAAATCTCTTGCACACGCTTGGCTGAAATATAGCTGACATTTAAAGACGTGACCAGCATAGCCAGCTTGATCAATTCTGTTAAAATTTGTAATAAATAATTGACCAAAGCGACCAACATCCCTTGGGTTAAAAGACCAGCAGAGATATTCAATTGTCCTTGCCAAATGACACAAACCAAGGTCGTATTGACCACAAGGAAGGTCAAGGGGCTCACCAAACTAGACCAGATACCAGCGCGAATTTGCCAGATCTTGTAGCCCTGATTGACCTCTCTAAAATCCTCTAATTCACTAGCATCTTGTCCAAAGGCTCGAATCACCCGCATCCCTTGAAATTGCTGACGCGTCACCGTAACCATCCGGTCTGTGATTTTCCGAATCTTAGCAAAGAGCGGATTGACAAGCCGTGACATGATCACAATAATCAGGGTTAAAATCGCTACCATCCCCAAGAACCAAAGGGTTAATTTAGGACTGATGGTGAAGGCCATGATGATAGCTCCAAAGACAATAATCGGTGCCCTCAAAAAAAGCCGCAAGAAGAGATTGATCCCAACCTGGATTTGATAGGTATCAGAGGTAAGGCGTGTTACCAAACTAGAAGTACCGATCCTATCGCGCTTGTCCTTTGGAAGTGATAAGATCTTATCATACAAATCCTTGGTCATCTCGCGGTTAAAGCCGACTGCTGCCTTAGAAGAAAAATACTGGGCTGTAATAGCTACGACGACCCCAAAGCTCGCAAATAAAAACAAAACACCGACCGTCATCACCACTGCGCTCGTTTCCTTTTTCGGAATGACCTGATCGACTAAGTGGGCGATGATTAAGGGGACACACAATTCAAAAATAGCTTCTAAAAGCTTAAACACGGGCCCTAGAAAAGTTTCCCATAGATAGCCCTTAAAATACTTCAATAATGATTTCATACTACTCGATCTTTTCTAAATAGGATATACCTATTTTACCACAATTTTAACTGACAAAAAAACTCTCCCTGCAGAGCAGAGAGAGTTGAATACTGACCAGATGAAGGTCAGAAATCTTATTCCTTCCTTGGCACCTTGCTTAAGGTCTTGCCCATTTTCCCCAATCCAATCATTAGTAGAGGGAAAGATAATAGCGTTATAAGGCCTAATACAAGAAAGACTGCTACAAATCCACAACTATCAATGAACCAACCAGTCAGTGGGAAAATGACAATCATAGATAGACTAAACATCATCGAATTGATACTCAGCATAGTTGCTCGTACACTGGATGGCAGATAAGCTTGTAAATCATTGTAGTAGATAGGTTGATAAACGGCATAAAGGGCATTGGTCAAGAGATAGACACTCAGATAGGCGAATGGAGTCTTTACACCTACCAAAAGCAAGGCCAACCCTGTCAGTGCAACCAGAATCGGAAAGACTTGATTACTATTCCATTTTTTCCCGATTTGACTGGCCAAATAAACCGCTAGGAGATTGAATCCACTACCAATTAACATGATGAGCGAAACTTGCCAACTAGCTAAGTCACTGATTTTCTGTTGGTAGTAAAAATAAAACATACACATGATGGTCCCTACCAACTGATAGGTGAGCATCCAGTAAAACAAGACTGGTTTTTCCTGCCATTCTTGTTTCACTACCTCCAATATCCGCTTTAAGGTCAAGTGACTTCTTTCATCACTCTTGCTCTCTGGCTCTTTCATTAGAAAGATCAAAAGAATGGAAAGCAAGGAAAGCCCAATAGCAATATAATAGGTCCAAGCCAATGCTCCGTGAATAAAGAAGCCTGCCACAACTGTACCTAACGTTCGGGTGACTTCGGCCACACCAGACAAAAAGCTGGATATCTGAAGATAACGGTCCTTTTGACCCGCTTCCACTGCTGAATCAAATAAGAAAGCTGTACTGGTCCCCGAGTCAAAATTATAAGACCAAGCATTGACCATCATAGCAATGGCATAGATCCAAAAATTCCCCTGACCAAATAAAATCAAGATCGAGGATCCAATACTGGACAAGCGAGCCAAATAAAGATTGGTCTTGTAGCTAAAGCGATCGGCCAACATACCAGATGGGATCTCGCATAAAAGGCTCGTCCCATGAAAGATACTCTCTAATAGACCGATTTGAAGTAAAGAAAGACCATTCTGAATAAAAAAGAGAATCCAAAAACTGGTGATTCCAAAATAAGATGTAAATTCCAGTCCTGCTAGGAGTGAAATATTGCGTTTGTAAGTTCTTTTAAACATTGTTTTTCCTCTTTCAATAGATTATTTGAGTGTTTCTAAAAGACTTACTTAGAGTTGCCTACATTTTCTCCACCTCCTTCATTTTTTCTTGATTCAGTTCTTGACGCAATTGGCTCACTTGATTAGACAAGGATACCAACAATTCGGTTTGCAACTTTTGAATTTCCAGTAAATCCGTCTGGTCTTGTTGCACCATATGGTCAATTTTCGTATGCAGTAAGCGAATTTCCCGTTCAGACTCCATATTGACGTTAAAGTCATTTCGCGCTTGCAGGCGATCATAATCTGCTGCCCTGTTTTGGCTCATCATGATCAAAGGAGCTTGAATCGCCGCAATCGTAGAAAGTGCTAGATTCAGCAAGATGAAAGGATAAGGGTCAAAATTCCAGCCAAAGGGATGCAAGACATTAATCAACATCCAGATAGCCATCATCAGGATAAAACTAATGATAAAAGTCCATGACCCACCAAAGCGTGCAACCGAATCCGCTACCCGCTGACCGAAGGTATAGCTGGCTGTCAAGCGGTCTTCAACGTTAAAGGGGCGCTCGCTTTCGGGCATGACACCTGTCACCTGCTGTTTAATGGCTTCGTTTTTATCATTGGCACGCTCAATAATCTGTCCAAGATAATCCATACAATACTGGCTCAAATTTTTATACGTGATAAAATCATCCATTTGACTTTCCGGGTAGGAGGTCTTGAGCATCTGTTGAATGCTATGGTCTAGATCTGCGATCAAAGACCCCTGACCATCCTCGTATTCTTTCCCATCAATGATGTCTATTTTCAGCATTGAAATTCCTTTCATAGTTTTTAGGAGCAGATATAAAAGTTAAAAACGCCTAATGGCGTTTTTACGTCTATTAAGGTTTGATACGATGCAACATACGTGGGAACGGAATGGCTTCACGGATGTGTTTAGTACCAGCTGCGAAGGTTACCATACGCTCAATCCCAATACCAAATCCACCGTGTGGAACTGTACCGTATTTACGAAGGTCAAGGTAGAATTCATACTCTGTACGATCCATGCCAAGTTCATCCATTTTTGCAACAAGGGCATCGTAGTCTTCCTCACGCATAGAGCCACCGATGATTTCTCCATAGCCTTCTGGAGCAAGCAAGTCTGCACAAAGCACGCGCTCTGGATTTCCAGGAACTGGTTTCATGTAGAAGGCCTTGATAGCTGCTGGGTAGTTCATGACAAATGTTGGCACACCAAAGTGGTTTGAAATCCAAGTTTCATGTGGTGAGCCGAAGTCATCACCATGTTCCAAATGCTCATAATCCGCATCTTCATCATTTTCATGCTCTTGCAAGAGATCAATGGCTTCATCATAGGTGATCCGTTTGAATGGTTCAGCAATGTAGCGTTTCAAGAGCTCTGTATCACGTTCCAAGGTTTCCAAAGCTTGAGGAGCACGGTCCAAAACACCTTGAAGCAAAGCTTTGACATAAGCTTCTTGCAAGTCAAGTGACTCATCGTGTGTCAAGTAAGAGTACTCAGCGTCCATCATCCAGAACTCAGTCAAGTGACGACGAGTCTTAGATTTTTCAGCACGGAATACTGGACCAAAGTCAAAGACGCGACCAAGAGCCATAGCACCAGCTTCCAGATAAAGCTGACCTGATTGGCTCAAGTAGGCTGGTGTTCCGAAATAGTCTGTTTCAAACAATTCAGTTGAATCTTCCGCCGCATTTCCTGAAAGAATGGGGCTATCAAACTTCATGAAGCCATTCTTATCAAAGAACTCATAAGTTGCATAGATGATAGCATTACGGATTTGCATAACGGCAACTTGTTTGCGTGAACGCAACCACAAGTGACGGTTGTCCATCAAGAAGTCTGTCCCGTGTTCTTTAGGAGTGATTGGGTAATCTTGAGATTCACCGATCACTTCGATGTCTGTAATATCCAATTCGTAACCAAATTTAGAACGCTCGTCTTCTTTGACAATACCAGTTACAAACACTGATGTTTCTTGGCTCAAGCGTTTGATGGTATCAAATTTTTCAAGCCCCACTTCTTCCCCAAATTTTTCAATAAAGTTTGGTTTAAAAGCCACACCTTGGAAAAAGGCAGTCCCGTCACGCAATTGCAAGAAAGCAATTTTTCCTTTACCAGATTTGTTGGCCACCCAAGCACCGATGGTCACTTCTTGACCAACATAGTCTTTAACTTCGATGATAGTAATCCGTTTTGTCATCATTCATCTTCCTTTTCTCGTTAAACTTGTCCGAAGACATTATCTTCTTTATTGTATCATAAAAAGGCTTACAGTGCTAGATTCTACCTGTGAAAAGCTGATTTTTTTACAGAAAAAGATCCTCAGCTCAATGCTAAGGATCCGATATGTTTAATTTTCCATAAAGGCCTTGAGTCGACGAACAGCTTCTTTGAGGGTATCCAAATCTGTCGCATAAGACAAGCGAACATTTTCAGGGGCACCAAAACCTGCACCGGTGACGAGAGCTACTTCAGCTTCTTCCAAAATTGCTGTGGTAAATTCCGTCACATCCGTGTACCCCTTCATCTCCATGGCCTTCTTGACATTTGGGAAGAGATAGAAGGCTCCTTGAGGTTTGATGGCTTCAAAACCAGGCACTTCATTCAACAAAGGATAAATAGTATTCAAACGCTCCTCAAAAGCTTGGCGCATGATCTCAATAGAAGATTGGTCTCCTGTGAGGGCTTCGATTGCGGCATATTGGGAAACGGTTGTTAAGTTGGAAGTTGTTTGACTGATCACCTTGGCCATGGCCCCGATAATCTCAGGATCCCCCACTGCAAACCCAACACGCCATCCGGTCATGGCATAGGTTTTTGAAACTCCGTTAATCACGATGGTTTGCTTGCGAATCGCTTCTGACAAGCTAGAAATTGGCGTGAAAGTATTGCCATTATAGACCAAACGACCATAGATATCATCTGCCAAAATCAAGATGTCATGCTCAACAGCCCAGTTTCCGATTGCTTCGAGTTCTTCTTTACTGTAGATCATTCCTGTTGGATTGGATGGCGAATTCAGCAAGACAACCTTGGTCTTGTCTGTCCGTGCTGCTTCCAATTGCTCTACCGTTGCCTTGAAGTGATTTTCTTCTGTTGTTTGGAAAGTAACAGGTGTGCCTTCTACCATCTTCACCTGGTCTACATAAGAAACCCAGCAAGGGGTTGGAATGATGACTTCATCACCTGGATTGATGACAGAAGTAAAGAAGGCAT
The DNA here is from genome assembly GCF_047465465.1 of Streptococcus parasanguinis. Taxonomy (GTDB): domain Bacteria; phylum Bacillota; class Bacilli; order Lactobacillales; family Streptococcaceae; genus Streptococcus; species Streptococcus parasanguinis_AI. The sequence goes on from NZ_JASGZU010000001.1 coordinate 638,133, forward strand.
AGATGATAAACTTAGCACCAGTACCGACCACAACCTCATTTCGATTCACTGCATAGCCATAAAACTCTTTCATGTAGTCGCTAATGGCATCCTTCAATTCTGGAAGTCCAGATGCTACCGTATAAAAGCTAGCGCGACCATCCTCGATCGATGCGACTGCTGCTTCTTGAATATTTTTTGGAGTCGCAAAGTCAGGTTGACCCAGGGTCAAACTTAAGATATCACGACCTTCTGCTGCCAAAGCTTTGGCACGCGCATTTGCAGCCAAGGTCACACTTTCTTCCATTTCCAATACACGATTTGATAATTTCATATTTCCTCCTCAAATCTTAAAAAACACCGGTGACTTTTCCAGTCTTGAAATCCACCACATAATAAGAGCTCCCAGCCTTAACTTCCCAGATCGGTTTGCCTTTAAAGCGTCCAAAAGTGACACGATCAATCGCGTCCTGACTCTTCTCTTTGACGACGGAAGCTGCCTCTTTGGAGCTAACTCCTTCTTTCAAAGGGTAGGTATAGACTGCTTCATCCGCCTGCGCCACCAAAACCGCTAGATCTTGCCCCTCTTGGTCCTTGCCAATAAAGGAAAGATAGGCTTCTCTGCCATGAAAGAAACTCTCCGTCTCAATGGTCGCAATCGAAGAGTGAGACAGAGCTATTTTTCTTGCTTGCGCCATTTGATCCTGCAAGCGATCAGAAGTTTTTTCAGCAAGAAATAGCCAAGAAAAAAGGACCGTCAACACTAAGATACAGATTCCTATTATATGTTGCCATATTATAAAAAGATAATTTTTCTGTTTCACTCCCTCATTATACATCAAAGCCACCTAGAATTCTATAGATTTTCAAGAAAGAATTGTTACTAATATTTCATACCTATTACAATGTTTTAGTATAAAATTGTTTGATAAACAAACTAAAATTAACACCTTGTATATTTTATGTTCATAGTTCAATAAATTTGTCACAATTTTGTAACTAATTTGAAAATAAAATTAAACGACAGAAACACTATTTATTGATAAAATATAGATATGGAAAATTTAAAGAGATTATTCAAAGAAGCAAACGTAGATTTAAAAACCATGATCGTCTTCCACAAGGCAGAACGATTGATCCGTGCGTCTGAGGCTCATATCTTTAAAAAGCACCAGTTGACACCAACTCAATTCTCTGTTCTTGAGACCTTGTACAGCAAGGGCGATCTCCGCATTCAAGATCTGATTGATAGCATTCTTGCGACCTCTGGAAATATGACTGTGGTTATTCGCAATATGGTCCGCGATGGTTGGATTACACGCGAAACCGATCCAGAAGACCGTCGTGCATATGTTGTATCTATTACAGATGCCGGTCGTAAAAAGATCGAAGAAGCTCTTCCAGATCATATTAAAAATATTCAACGCTTGATGCAAGTCTTTAATAGCGGCGAGCAAGCTGAGTTGACAGAACTCTTGAAGAAATTCAAACATATCGCCTAAGCCTACTGCTCAAGACGATTCTGACTCCAAAATCCTCTATTTTGGAGTTTTCATCGTGCATTCTCTTTATCTAACAGATCAAAAAAATATTCCTGACGCTTCTCAGGAATATTTTTATTTATTCTTTCACAAAGACCCATTCTTTCTCTTGCGATAAATCCTCATAATAAGAGAAACCTGCTACGACTAATGATTTCAAATCTTCTAGATGAGTGATTTCTTCCTTCATCATAGCTGTCACCATAGCTCCACGTGCTTTTTTTGAAATCGTCGAGTGAATCTTCAGTGTCCCATCACGATTCTCCATGAATTTGATCCGAATCATTCGCTCACGTATGGCTTTTGAAAAGACTTGTTCAAACTCAGAAGACAAGAGAGATAAGATATGTTCTTCACCTTCTACTGCCTGATCATAGTCCTCTTTCCAGAGTGACTTTAGAGACTTTCCAGCTGATTTTAGCTTCATCATAAAATCTAAGCGATGGGGAGCAATCCCTTCATAGGCAGGTAGCACACCGTATAAAGCAGTCGTGATCAACAAATGCTCCTGCAGATAAACCTGCTCTTTTTTAGATAAGTCTTGACGCTCGATGCTCCGATACATGAGGCCATCAAACAGTTCCAAAGCAGGATAGGTTTTAGCACTCCCATCTATCAGAGCCTCAATTCTTTCTTTTTCTACTAGGGCTCTTTCTTCTGAGATCCCGTAAAAGGTCGCTAATTCTTCTAGCGAGAATTGCTTCAAAGCTTGGAGAATGGTTTTTGTGTTCTCTGACAAGGGTTGGGGCTCGACGATACGAGCCTGTTCGTTCAGTTCTTTAGCGGATGGAATTAATAGTTTCATAGGTCTATTGTACCATATTTTTCAAAATTCCTTGACAGGAGTTTTTATTAATGTTATTATCTAGTTATCAAAACTAGATAAAAGAAAGGTGAAGATTTAGTGTCCACTTTTTCCTATCCAACGTGGGAGCAACTACCTGAGCTAGATCTCTATCTTGATCAGGTCCTTCTTTATGTCAATAAAACCTGTGCACCTGTCCTCTCTTCTTCTGACAAGGGCTTGACGGCTGCCATGATCAATAATTACGTAAAACATGGCTATGTTGAAAAACCAGATAAGAAGAAATACCAGCGTAGACAGGTGGCTCGTTTGATCGCTATTACAACCTTAAAAACGGTCTTTTCTATTCAGGAGATCGCTTCTACCTTAAATTTCTTGCAGGACCAGGCGAGTTCAGATCTTCTCTATAATAGCTTTGTCGCTTATCTCAATGAGCAAAAAGAGCCGATCGCTCCCATCATTCGCTCTGCCTGTCAGACGGTTCAACTTTATCTTGAAACCCTATCTTATATTCAACCAGTAAAAACGGAGGAAGAAACTGATGAATTACACCATGAAACTAAGTAAAAAATTATCCTTTGGAGAAGAGATCGCTAATAGCGTAACCCATGCTGTTGGCGCCCTCCTCATGTTGATCTTGCTTCCGATCTCAGCAGTCTATAGCTTTGAGCAACACGGTCTGCTCAGTGCTTTTGGGACTTCTATCTTTGTGATCAGTCTCTTTTTGATGTTTCTTTCTTCGACCGTCTACCATGCCATGTCTTACGATTCACCTCAAAAGTATGTGCTTCGCATTATCGACCATTCAATGATCTACATTGCGATCGCAGGTAGTTACACACCAGTCGTCCTTACCTTGATGAACAACTGGATGGGCTACAGCATTATCTTGATCCAATGGGGCACTACCATCTTTGGTATTCTCTACAAGATCTTTGCCAAAAAAGTCAATGAAAAGTTCAGTCTCGCTCTTTACTTGATCATGGGCTGGTTGGTCATCTTTATTATTCCCCAAATCGTTAGCCAAACCAATCCGATCTTCTGGGGTCTCATGCTCATGGGCGGCCTGTGCTACACGGTTGGAGCTGGCTTTTATGCTAAGAAAAAACCATACTTCCACATGATTTGGCACCTCTTCATCCTGGCGGCTTCTGCTCTTCAGTATTTAGCGATTGTATATTTTATGTAATATGCTCACCACTCTTATGAGTGGTTTTTTTTTGATTTTTTCTGTACAATAGAAAAAAACTGTATGGGGACAGTCGGAATGAAGACGAGCAAATACCAACAAATTATCGATTTCTTAAAAGAAGCTATTCAAGATGGAGAACTGGAAACTGGACAAAAAATTCCTTCTGTTCGCCAGTTAGCTAGTCAATTTTCTTGTAGTAAGGACACGGTGCAACGGGCCTTGCTGGACTTGACTTACCAGCACTTCCTCTATGCTAAGCCTCAGAGTGGCTACTATGTTTTGGAGCAAGAACCTGATCGACATGAGGATCTTCCACTAAAATTAGAGAAAGACCGCAACCAGGCTTTCGAGGACTTCCGAACCTGTATCAATGAAACCTTGATTGGACGGGAGAATTATCTCTTCAATAACTTTTCGGACCAAGCAGGATTACTAGAGGTACGCCAATCGATCCAAGACTTATTGAAGGAAGAAGGTATTTATACGACTGCGGATCAGATTGTTTTGACTGCTGGTACCCAGCAGGCGCTCAATATCCTCAGCCAGATTGACTTTCCCAATAAAAAGTCTCAGATCTTGATCGAGCAACCGACTTATCATCGGATGAACCAACTCTTAGATTCGCAGCAACTTGCCTACCGTACCATTCAACGAAATTTAATGGGAATTGATCTCGAGGAACTTGAAGAGATTTTCAAAAGTGGCCATATCAAATTCTTCTACACGATCCCTCGTTTTCACTATCCGCTCGGTCATAGCTATTCGACCAAGCAGAAAGAAGCGATCTTGCAACTAGCTGACCAATATGATGTTTACCTTGTTGAGGACGACTATCTTGGAGATCTTGATGGCAGCAATGCTCCTTCTTTTCATTATTTGGATCAAAAGAACCGTGTCATCTATATCAAATCTTTTTCGACCAATCTCTTTTCTGCTCTTCGCATCACTTCCATGATCCTTCCCCAAGCCCTTCTAAAGCCGGTCTTAACCTATAAGACGATTCTGGACTATGATAGCAATCTCATCATGCAAAAGGCATTGAGTCTCTACATTGATAACGGTATGTATCTGACCAATAAAAAGCGACTCCTAGCCAGAAAAAGAGAGGTAGAAGCCAGTCTAAAGACCTTGATGGCCCAGTCTCCTCTTCTTCCCCATCTGACCCTGACCCACGATGGGATCCTTCTAGGACTCAGCCAAGTTCAATCCCTTGCTGCCTTAAAACACAGTGGACTCCCGCTTGATTTCTTTGAAGCAGCCTACATCACTTCTTGTCCTTATCAACTCGCCAAGATCAAATCGGCAGATGTGACCAATGTTTTACCAAAGCTTACGCCTTTTTTTGAAAGAGAAACCCTCGTATAGACTATACGAGGGTTTTTCTTATTTCTTTAATTGCTCATAGATCAGTTTAGCATTTTGAAGGCCGATCCGATAATCGAGGCGAATCAGGCGAATCGCTTCCATCTCTGGTTCTTTGAGGTACTTCTCTTTTTGTTCCTTAGAAATACTACCTGGTTTAAGAAGATAGTGAGTGAATTGATTTCTGACTTTATTGAGCTCAACTTGAAGGGTGAAATAAAGTCCAAATAAGACAATCACAACTCCCATCATGATCAGATCGTTTGACATGGTTTATGCTCCCTTTTTCTGTTCTTTTCTTTATTTTACAGCTTTCAAAGAAGAAAAACAAGGTTAAATTTGCATTTAGACCTTGTTTGTCCTTATTTCATCATACCAGCCTGGAGGTCATACATTTTCTTATACGTTCCTCCTAGAGCAATGAGTTGGTCGTGATTGCCCGATTCGATGATTTTTCCCTTATCTAGAACATAGATGCAATCGGCATCTTGGATGGTAGAAAGGCGATGGGCAATGGCAATGGTTGTCCGCCCTTGGCGCATCTTCTTCAGAGAGTTTTGGATCATCTCTTCCGTCTCTTGGTCGATATTGGCAGTGGCCTCATCCAAAATGAGGATCTTAGGCTGAGCAGCAATGGTCCGGGCAAAAGCCAGAAGCTGACGCTGACCGGTCGATAAGGTAGAACCCCGCTCTGTTACCGGATGGTCATAGCCACCAGGTAAACTCTCAATGAAGTCTGCTACATCCACAAATGCAGCTGCTTGTTGGATTTCCTCATCAGTCAGTTCTTCATGGTACATCCGGATATTAGAAGCAATGGTTCCATGATAGAGGAAAGGCTCTTGCAACACTAGACCAATGGACTTGCGCAAGGCTTCCTGGCTATAGTCCTTGATATCCTGTCCATCAATCAAGATCTGGCCACGATCAAATTCATAAAAGCGCATGAAGAGATTGATAATAGAGGATTTACCAGAACCAGTATGACCAACAAAGGCGATGGTTTGTCCATTTTTGACCTCAAAGGAGATATCTTTTAGGACATCCCGTTTACCATCATAAGAAAAATTTACATGCTCAAAACGAATATCTCCCCGCTCAATTTCTTTCAGGCTACAAGCTTGCTTGGGCTCGTAGTCGTCTCGATCCATCATCTCAAAGACACGACCTGCAGAAATGGTTGAGGTCTGCAAGGTAGCAAAGTTCTGCGTAACATCAATCAAAGGCTGGAAAAGCTGGCTAACATACTGGATAAAGGCATAGATAAGACCTGCTGTAAAGCCAGAGGACTGCCAATTTAAGCCGAAAAAGGTCAGAATGACCGCATAAGCCAGGACCTGTAATAAGGTCATAGCTGGCCTCAAAAAGAGGGAATTGACATCCACAGATCGGTTGGCGTAATCCAAATGTTCCCCATTAATCTGTTCGAATTCATCCGTCAAGCGCTTTTCTTGACGAAAGGCCTGCACGATCCGCATTCCTTCAATGGATTCCGATAATTTCACATTGATATCTGATAATTTTTGGCGGGTCATCTTGACCAAGCGATTGGATAACTTGCGATAGAGACGAATGGAAAACCAAATGATGGGAAGAAAAGGCAGAATCCAAATGGTCAAATGCCAGTCCAAGCTAAACATAGTTATCAGGGTGACTAGAAAGAGTAAAAAGGATGAAACTAGGCTTGAAAAGACCGTAGAAAACATATCTGCGACTGCCTGGGTATCATTGGTCACACGCGAAACAATCGAACCTGCTGCTGTCTGGTCATAAAAGGACATGCCCAGCCTTTGAAGATTTTGGAAAATATCTAAACGGATATCTCTTACGATAGAATTGGATACACGCGCAAAGGTTAACTGACTCAGATAAGTTGCCAGCACGCGCCCAATGAATAACCCATAGTAGAGAATGAGAAACTGAAAAGCTGTCAGAACTGGAGAGCCTGCTTCTGTTGGATCCACTAGGTGGTCAATATACCAGCGAGCTGCAAGAGGGATCGCCGTCAATAACAGACTAGTCAGGAAGGTAAAGGCTAAGGCTAGGCCTGTTAACCATTTATAACGCCACATGTAAGTCAAGAGCCGCTTCATCACATGAGCTTCAGATGTTTTCATTCAGCTTTCCCTCCATTTCTTCTGATAATTGTTGGGCTCGGTAGGTTTCATAGTACCAACCTTTTTGAGCCATTAATTCCTCGTGATTTCCTCTCTCCTTTATCTGTCCATTCTCCATTACCAGAATCAAATCCGCATGAACGATCGCTGATAGGCGATGGGCTGTGATGATCGTTGTTTTCCCCTTGCGTTCCTGCTTCATATTTTCAATGATTTGGTGCTCCGTTTTAGCATCTACTGCAGACAGGGAATCATCCAGAATCAAGATCTCAGGATTCATGACCAATGCTCGACTCATGGCAATTCTTTGCTTTTGCCCGCCAGAAAGAGAGACCCCTCTCTCTCCTAACACTGTCTCCATCTGGTCTGGCATGACCAGAATATCCTCATAGACTCCACAAGTTCTCAGAGCCTTCATTACCTCTTCTTCCTCGATCTGTGGATCTGAAAAAGCTACATTCTCACGAATGGTCATGGCAAAAAGGATCTGATCCTGAGGGACATAGCCGATCAAGCTTCGAAGATCCTCTAAGCGATAATGTTTGATGGAGATTCCATTGAGCAAAATATCTCCCTGCTCCAAGTCATGCTCTCTAAGCAAGAGACGCAACAAGGTAGTCTTTCCAGATCCAGTTGGTCCTACAATTCCAAGGGTTTGCCCTTTTTCTAAATGAAAGGCAACCTTCTCAAGGACAGGCTCTTTCTCATAGGCGAATTCTTCAATGTCATATTCCAAATCTCCGTTTTGAATGACTGTAACTGGTTGACTTGGATCTTGGATATCAGGTGTTTCTGCTAAAAGTGTCTCAATCCGATCATAGGAGACGCTAGCACGCTGACTAATATTAAACAAGAAGCCCATGGCTTGAAGGGGCCAGACGAGCATATTGAGATAGGTAATAAAGGTTACGATTTGTCCAACCGTCAGGCTTCCTTCCTGAACAAATAGCCCCCCGAAGTAGAGCGTCAAAACATAGGAGAGACCGACAAAAAGAAGAGTAGTCGGATCAAACAAAGCATTGTAACCGGCTGAAGTCATATTTTTTGAAAAGACCATCTGATTGGTTTTTTCAAAAGCCTGAATCTCATCTGCCTGAAAGCCAAAGGATTTGGTCACTTTGACTCCTGATACTGATTCCTGGACAAAGTTGTTCAGCTCTGAGAATCCTTCTTGGGCCTCTTTGAAGGCTTTGTGGTTTTTACGGCCAATAGTTGAAGTCACTACCACCATAACCGGTAGAGGCAAAATAGCTAAGAGGGTTAAGCGCCAATCAATCATGAAAAACATGCTAACTAGGGTCACCAAGGCGGTCACAGAAGCATCCACTGCAGACATAACCCCGCCACCAGCAAACATAGTCACCGCATTGATATCATTGGTGGCATGGGCCATGAGATCCCCTGTCCGATAACTCTGATAAAAAGACGGAGACATGAGCGTAAATTGCTTAAACAAACGGTAACGCAAGATCCGAGCCAACTTATTGGCCGTCCCAAAAATATAGCGTCTCCAAACAAAACGAAGGCCATACATGGCTAGAGCTGCGAGGACCAAAAGGGCAATATCCATAACTAACTGCCCCAGTGTCAGCTTTCTTTTATCGATCAAATCGATCACAAGGCCCATGATTCTTGGAGGAATGAGATTTAAAAAGCTAACCAAGATCAAGGCCCCTATCCCGATCAAGTATCGCTTCTTCTCTAAATTAAAAAACCAAGATAATTTCCTCAACAGATTCATCTTATTTCCCCTTTTTTGTGAGTTGCCAACTACTATCCACTAGAGCAAACAACTCCTCATCAGCAATTGTTCCATCTAAGGGGATACTCACCCAATATTTTTTATTCATATGAAAAGCTGGATAAATCCCCTTCTGCTGGATGAAACGGGCTACTTGATCAGACTTAACATTCAAAACTTCTATTTTCCCAGACTTGCCAGCATCTAGTTTTTTCCAATCAATGGTCATAAAGACACCATACCACTTGAGGGTGTCTCGGTGGCGAATGGCACCAGATTCTGGAGATCTCTCCCACAAATACTCAATCGTTCCCTGATAGTACAGAGAGATATAGGCCATGAGACGCTTGGCTTGAGGATAGAGAAATTTCTCTACCTCAAAACAAGCTTGGCGAATCCTTGCAAGACTTTCCTGACAAGCTTCTCTGACTTGGCCAACGAAATTTCCTTGTAGCTGTTCCTGATGGATCTGGATATACTCGTCCCCTGTATCCTGATCATAGACCTGAAAAGATATCTTCTGGTCGCAGACACGGACCTTTAAGAGAAAAGAGTCCGATAAGACGGGACACTGGTACTCATAGCCTGCCCCTCTCTTTTCAAATCCAAAAGCCAATCCCTTTTCTGGCTGAAAGGTGTATCGGTCAAAATAATGCTCTAAAAACATTTTCTCTCCCTTATTCATTTTTGCACTAGAAGAGGCTGGAAACAACGTCTCCAACCTTGATAACGGATCTTCAAAACTACTTCAGGCAGTGAGCGTTTCTTTTTTAAAACACGATGCGCGTGCCATGCAGTTGACAAACACCCAATTGCTCCAAAAAGAGCTGACGATTGTCAAGGGTCACACCTCCACCTGGTAGGATCTGAATCTTTCCCTTAGCCGCATCTAATAAACGATGATAGTGTGCAAAACGTTGCTCTAGTGGGTCACCTGGACTTCCAGCTCGTGTTAAAATGCGGGCTACACCCTGATCAGAAAGCCACTCAATCGCTTCTAGCTGATCTGTATGAGCTAACTCATCAAAGGCCATATGAAAGACCACCTCTGCCTCTCCACAGGCTGCAAGTAAAAGCTGCATGACCCTCTTGTCCAACTTTCGATCACTCGTCAGCGCACCCAGCACAAAACAAGTAATCCCTATTTCTTTCGCAGCACGAATATCCGTCAGCATAGCTTCGACTTCTGGATCAGTGTAGACAAAATCTCCACCACGGGGCCGAATGATCACACATAGATCCACGGACTTCTCTCTTGTCAGTTTGATTGCTTCATTGATCACACCTATACTCGGTGTGGTCCCGCCTACTGCCAGGTTGTCACACAGTTCAATGCGACCTGCCCCAGCAGCAATCGCCTTATCAATAAAAGTTAAATTCTCTGCACAAAATTCAAAGACAAGCATGACAACTCCAATTACAAAGACTTAAAACAAGGATATACTAACGGTTACCTTAGCATTGCCATTTTCCACTCTCGCTTTTGAGATACTATAGCCTGCTTGAGGGATCTCAAGGGTGATTTGATCACCATTAACCGTGAAGCCACTTCCATTTTGATTGGATTGATCCTTCAAATAGTTGAGAACCAAGAATTTTGGAATGGGCATTTTCCCTAATTTAGCACCGGTCACAGTCAAATTCATGACATTGTTTTCGACTTGACCGGTCATGGTTAAATCTAGATAGCTATCGACTGGCCCTAATGATACAGGAACTTTGACGTGAAGGTCATTGCCATCCATTCCTAGTGACATCTTTTGATAGTCAGAATTGTCAAGGGCGGATCCAGCACTTGTTTTTACGACCTGACTTAATTGTACAGAATTGAGACTTAGCTCAGTTGAGACCCCTTCAGTGCTCACAGAAGCATTTGAAACTGCATTTTGAGCCAGCTCAATCAAAGAACTCCCTGCCTGCACATTTCTCAGCTGCTCCCCTTCAGGAATAGATCCAGGAACCAACAGGACCACTAATAAAATAAATAAAACGATCACCATGCCAATCAGGCGTCTCATCCACTTAAACATCTGCTCCTCCAATACGTGTAAAGTTGTATTCTTATTGTACCTTAATTCTAAAGAAATTGCGACTAAGAGGGGCCTTTAGAAAGCAAAAGAGAGCGTGGGACAGAAATCGGTAATTCGTTAGAATTCGATTTCGTCGTCCCACCTCCGCACAGTTGAGTAGGGCTGTAAAAGCTGATAAAATCAGCGTAGTAGAGCCCACTCAACCACTGCGTCTTACTCGACAATCCAAAAACAATTGAGAGGCTAGGACTTTTATCCCAACCTCTCTCTGTGCATTATTTCGATTTAATGTAGTTAACACCATCTGCTTTTGGCGCGACTGCTTGTCCGAAGAAGGCTGCTAAGACAATCATGGTCAAGACGTAAGGCGCAATTTGCAAGTAGATGGATGGAACACCTTTAAGTAAAGGCAATTGATTCCCGATAACTGCCAAACTTTGTGAGGCTCCAAAGAAGAGACTAGCCAGCATGGCACCGATTGGGTTCCATTTCCCGAAAATCATAGCTGCGAGGGCGATGAACCCAGGACCAACAATAGTAGTCACCGCAAAGTTAACGGAAATAGATTGAGCGTATATGGCTCCTCCAATACCAGCTAGGGCACCTGAGATCATTACTCCTAAGTAGCGCATTTTATAAACATTGATTCCCAATGTATCTGCTGCTTGTGGGTGTTCCCCAACTGAACGAAGACGCAAACCAAATTTTGTCTTGAACATGATGAACCAAGCAAAGAATGAGAAGAGAATCGCTACCCATCCGATGATGCTAGCATTGTTGAAGAAAATATCTCCAATCACCGGAATTTTAGATAAGACCGGAATGGATGTCTTCCCAAAGGCAACTTTGATATTATCGGTTTGCCCTTTGTTGTACATCGCTTTAACAAGGAAGACCGCAAGTGGTGGTGCCATCAAGTTTAATACTGTACCTGAGACGATATGGTCAGCACGGAAATGAATAGTTGCCACCGCGTGAATCAAGGAGAAGAGTACTCCAATCCCTGCAGCAACGATCAAGGACAACCATGGTGTCATATTCCCTAAGGTAGGCTCAAAAGTCAAGTTAAAGACAATACCTGAGAAGGCTCCCATAACCATGATTCCTTCAAGGCCAACGTTAACAACCCCAGCGTGTTCTGAGTAAGCTCCTCCGATACTTGTGAAGATCAGCGGCGCCGCATACACAATCATAGAGGAAACAAGAATACTTAAAATCGTTACAATACTCATTAGTTTGCTCCTCCTTTTTTAGCTGAACGCATTGAAATCATCTTTTCGATAATGTAGTGAGCACATACGAAGAAGATAATGGATGCTGTCACAATTTGAACGACTTCTTCAGGGATTGCAGCTGGCTTCATACCAACTCCCCCAATTTGAAGTGCTCCAAACAAGAAGGCAGCAAATGGAATCCCAATTGGTGAATTCATCGCAAGAAGGGCAACGGCCATTCCGTTAAATCCAACACTCATTGAGCTAGTTTGAACATAGACATTTGAGTAAATACCCAGACCTTCTACTACCCCACCGATACCAGCAAGAGCACCAGAAATGATCATAGAAAGGATAATGGTCCGTTTTGCAGACATCCCTGCGTACTCTGCCGCATTGGCATTGAGACCAACGGCACGGATTTCAAAACCAAGTGTTGTTTTCTTCATCAAGAACCAGATGACTACCACTGCAATGATAGCAAAGAAGATCCCGATGTTCATTTGTGATTTGTCCGTTAAATTACGCAACCACTCCGTCTGGTAGACAGCGTTGGCTCCCACATCAATAGTTGAGTCCTTGTTTTTCATCAAGGAAGCTGGGAAGCTATGGATCAAGGCATTCCCACCATAGAGAACAATATAGTTCATCATAATGGTGATGATCACCTCACTGGTTCCAAGATAGGCACGAAGGAAACCTGGAATCGCTCCAATAAATCCACCTGCAATAGCCGCAATCAAAACGGTTATTGGAATCATCAGTAATCGAGGCATATTTGGGAAGGAAAGAGCAAACCAAGTCGCCATGATCCATCCTGCAAAAGCCTGACCAGGAAGTCCAACGTTAAAGAAGCCGGCTCGGCTAGCTACCGAAAATCCAAGAGCAACTAAAATCAGTGGCCCCATAGCACGGGAAATATTACCCCAACTCTTAATCGAACCAAAGGCTTTCTTAAACAGCAATTCATATCCCCAAAGGGCATCATAGCTGAAGGCCCACATAATAATGGCACCCAAGACCAATCCTAAAAGGACAGACACCAATGGAACAGCAATTTGTTTTAAATTCTTATTCATTTGATGCTCCCTCCTCTACTTTTCCTCCTGCCATCAAGATTCCAAGTTCTTGCTTATTCGTCGTTTCTGGGGTTACAATCCCTTGGATCTTCCCATCATGAATAACCGCAATACGGTCAGAAACATTCAAAATCTCATCTAATTCAAAGCTGACAACCAGAACGGCTTTTCCATTATCCCGTTCTTGAATCAAACGTTTGTGGATATATTCAATCGCTCCAACGTCCAAACCACGAGTTGGCTGGCTGACGATCAAGAGATCTGGATCACGATCGATTTCCCGCGCGATAATGGCTTTTTGCTGGTTTCCTCCAGAGAGAGCTTTGGATGGTACCACTTCACTAGCTGCACGAACGTCAAACTCTTCCATCAACTTCTTAGCATAAGAGGTAATATTTGGATAATTCAAAATACCATTCTTGCTAAGAGGTTCTTTATAGTAGGTTTGAAGAGCCATGTTTTCAGAGATCATCATATCAAGGACTAAACCATCCCGGTGACGGTCTTCAGGGACGTGCCCCACATTCATTTCTGTGATTTGACGTGGACGAAGTCCTACAACATCCTTGCCTTTAATCTTGATTGAACCAGATTTCACCTTCCGTAGACCTGTAATCGCTTGGATCAACTCAGACTGACCATTTCCATCAATCCCTGCGATCCCAACGACTTCACCAGCACGAAGTTCCAGTGACAAATTCTTAACAGCTGGGACACCACGGTTTTCGTTTACAACCAAGTTTTCGATCGACAAGACCACTTCTTTCGGTTGAGAAGGACCTTTTTCAGTCTTAAAGGAAACAGAACGGCCGACCATCATTTCGGCCAAGTCTTGGTTAGTAGCTCCACCAATCTCGACTGTCTCAATCGATTTACCACGGCGAATAACCGTTACGCGGTCTGAAACAGCACGGATTTCATCCAACTTGTGCGTAATCAAGATAATGGATTTTCCTTCATTCGCCAAGTTCTTCATGATTGTCATCAATTCTTCGATTTCAGCTGGTGTCAACACTGCAGTTGGTTCATCGAAGATCAGGATGTCGGCTCCACGATAAAGCGTCTTTAAGATTTCCACACGTTGCTGCGCACCAACGGAAATATCCTCAACTTTAGCATGTGGATCTACTGCCAAGCCATATTTTTTAGACAAATCAAGGATATCTTGGCTGGCTTTTTTAAGGTCCAAAACACCATGTTTAGTGGTTTCAGAACCAAGGATGATATTTTCAACAACAGTGAAGGCTTCAACCAACATAAAGTGTTGGTGCACCATTCCAATTCCTAAAGAAGCTGCTTTTGAAGGTGAGTCTAGGTTAACAGTTTTTCCATTTACCACGATGTCTCCGCTTGTTGGTTCCAACAAACCAGCCAGCATATTCATCAGGGTAGATTTCCCTGCACCATTTTCTCCAAGAAGTGCATGGATTTCACCTTTGCGCAACTGAAGATTAATCTTATCATTTGCTACAAAGTCACCAAATTTTTTGGTAATCTCACGCATTTCGATGACATATTCATGTGTCATGTGGGTGTTTTCCTTTCAAAATTTTTTTATTTCAATAAAATCTGCTAGAGAACTAACAGATTTTATTGAGACAAAAATGTCTCACTTTAAAAGAAACGGCCCTTAAAGGGAGGGCCGCCCAATCAAATATTATTTTTCAGGAACTTTAAGAGATCCATCAAGGATTTTAGCTTTGGCATCTTCGACAGCTTTTTTAGCATCCGCAGAAAGGTTGTCAGTTGTCAAATCAACTCCACCATCTTTCAAGCTATAAGTAATCACTTTACCGCCAGGGAATTTACCGTCAGCAGCTTTCTTAGCCAAGTCTTTTACAGATTCTCCGACTTTCTTCAAGCTTGAAGCCAAGACAAAGTTAGATTTTTTACCATCTTTAGAAGTGTATTCACCTTCAGCTTTTTGGTCACGGTCCACACCAAGAACCCAAACTTTTTCGTCTTCATTTTTCTTCTCGTTCAAGTCTTTTGCTTCAGAGAAGACACCTGCTCCAGTACCACCAGCTACTTGGTAGATAACGTCTGCACCTGCAGCGTATTGTGCAGCAGCAATTGTTTTACCTTTAGCAGCGTCACCGAATGAACCAGCGTAGTCTACTTGAACTTTGATAGATGGGTCAACAGATTTAACACCAGCTTCAAATCCAGCGCGGAAACGAGTGATAACTTCACTTTCCATACCACCTACAAAACCAACTTGTTTAGTTTTTGTAGTTTTCGCAGCAGCGATACCAGCAAGGTAACCAGCTTCGTTGTCGGCAAAGACAGCAGATGCTACGTTCTTTTTACCTTCAATACGGTCGTCAATGATAACAAAGTTTGTTTCTTCGTTGTCAGAAGCCGCTTTTTCTACTGCATCACGCAAGGCAAAACCAACACCAAAGATCAATTTGTAGTCGTTAGAAACAGCTTCATCAAGGTTTGTCGCATATTGAGATTCATCTGTTGATTGGAAGTAGTCAAATCCGTTCCCTTTAGAAAGACCGTTTTCTTTCCCCCAAGCTTGCAAACCTTCCCAAGCAGATTGGTTGAATGATTTGTCATCCACACCACCAGTATCGGTAACGATAGCAGCTTTCAAATCTGTTTTAGATTCTGAGTTTGCGCTATCTTTTTTAGACGCACGATTTCCACATGCTGCAAGTCCGATAGCAGCGACAGTTACTAGACCAAGGCCTAGCCATTGTTTCTTGTTCATTACTGAACCTCCTAAATTATTGTGCAACATTGTTGCGAAGTATTGAAAGGGTCAAAAGACCGCCTCACAGACCTATTAAGTCAGGTCTGTAAAGGAATATGGAAGTAATTCCTTGACCGTCATCACGACCGTCGATTTATCTTTAGATACTAAGGTTACAGGAAGGTCTGGCTCAAAAAATTCAGCCATGACCTGGCGACAAGCACCACATGGAGAGATGGGCTTTTCTGTTTGCCCGTAGATAATGAGCTCTTGAAACTCACGAGCTCCTTCAGAAACAGCTTTAAAAATGGCTGTCCGTTCTCCACAGTTGGTCAAACCAAAACTGGCATTTTCGATATTGACACCTGTATAGATTTCTCCATCCTTCGTTAGCAGTACAGCTCCAATTGGGAAATGAGAGTAAGGCACATAGGCTTGTTGACTCACTTCAACTGCTAAGTCAATCAACTCAGTAGTCGCCATGAGCCACCTTACCTTCCATGATGGCTACACCAGAAGAAGTCCCGATACGGGTCGCACCAGCTTCGATAAAAGCAAGAGCATCTTCATAAGAGCGAGCACCACCAGAAGCTTTAACACCCATGTCGGGTCCAACAGTTTGACGCATTAAGGCCACATCTTCTACCGTTGCTCCTCCAGTTGAAAAGCCAGTTGAAGTCTTCACAAAGTCTGCGCCAGCTGACTTAGCAATTTGGCAAGCAACGATCTTTTCATCATCTGTTAAGAGACAAGTCTCAATGATGACTTTGACGAGCTTATCACCGCTCGCTTCGACTACAGCTTGGATATCTTCCTCAACTAGTGCTAAATTCTTAGACTTAAGAGCCCCGATATTAATGACCATGTCAATCTCATCGGCACCATTTTGAATCGCATTTTTTGTTTCACACGCTTTGACAAATGGTGTATTTGCTCCCAAAGGAAAACCAATGACGGTACAAACTTTAACGTCTGAATCACGCAAGCCCTCAGCCGCAAAATTCACCCATGTCGGGTTCACACAGACACTCGCAAAATCATAAGCCTTGGCTTCTTCGATCAGCTTTTCGATCTGTTCTTGTTGTGCATCTGGTTTTAAAAGAGTGTGATCGATATATTTATTTAACTTCATACAATCTCCTGAGCTGCTTAAGATATTATTTCAATAATTTCTTTAACGCTTTCAGCCCTTTCTAGTATTTTAACATTTTTTTTAAATTCTGTAACTCTTTCTTGTGAATTTTTTTCCTTCATGAAAATACGGGCAATGCGTTCCCCTTTTTTGACGTGCTCTCCCACTTTTTTGTCAAACACAATTCCTGTTTCGTAATCGAGGGGATCTGATTTGACAGCACGGCCAGCACCCAAGCGCATGGCAAACAAGCCAAACTCCATGGCAGGTAAAGCAGCAATGACGCCATCTTGGTTCGCTGTTACTTCAAGGACCTGATCCACTTTAACGGGACGATGCAAATCTTCTAAGTCTCCACCTTGAGCCACCACCATTTCTTCAAACTTCGCTAAAGCTTGACCATTGGTCAAGTGTTCATGGATGGCTTCAATCGATTGTTCTACATTGGCCAATTTCAACATGATTTGCGCTAATTCACAAATAAACTCAGTTACGTCCGCTCGGCCCTGCCCTTTCAGAATATCCAAGGCTTCCAAAATCTCTAAACGATTACCAATGCTGGTTCCCAAAGGTTGGCTCATATCTGTAATGACAGCGATGGTTTTCCGACCCACTGCATTTCCAAGATCCACCATGGTACGGGCTAAGCGACGAGCATCCTCAATATTCTTCATAAAGGCACCCTCGCCCACTGTCACGTCCAAAAGAATGGCATCCGCACCAGCAGCAATTTTCTTACTCATGACGGAGCTAGCAATCAAAGGAATGGTATCCACTGTCGCCGTTACATCACGCAGAGCATACAAGAGTTTGTCTGCTTTTACGAGTTGGTCGGATTGACCAATGACCGATAAGCCGATCTCCTGCACCTGCTGGATAAATTCCTCTTGAGTCCGTTCAATCTGAAAGCCTTTAATGGATTCCAACTTATCGATGGTTCCACCCGTGTGGCCTAAGCCACGACCACTCATTTTAGCAACCGGCACACCAAAACTTGCAACCAAAGGCACCAAGACCAAGGTCACCTTGTCTCCGACACCACCAGTCGAGTGTTTGTCCACCTTGATCCCTGGAATAGCTGACAGATCAAACTGTTGCCCTGTTTGGACCATCTTCATGGTCATATGAGAGATTTCTTCTGTCGTCATCCCTTTAAAATAAACGGCCATAGCAAAAGAAGACATTTGGTAATCTGGTACTGTTCCAGCCACATAGCCCTCAATCAGCCATTCAATTTCTTCCTTGTTTAAGGCAAGACCATCTCTTTTTTTCTGAATGATATCTACCGCTCTCATGATTCTTTCTCACTTCTTAAAATATAATAGCCTTTGTCTTTTTTTACGATCTCACAATTGCCAAACGTCTCTTCCATCTTGACCTTAGCGCTGGGAGCCCCTTGTTTTTTCTGAATGACAATGGTCAAATCTCCACCTGGTTTCAAATGTTCAAAACTACCCGTAATCACTTGGTGAACCACTTTCTTACCAGCTCGGATCGGCGGATTACTGATCACATGGTCAAAGACCCCTTCTACTGCTTCATAGACATCCGAAGAAAAGATCTGTGCTTCCACGCCATTTCGGCTGGCATTTTTCTTAGCCAAGTCCAGCGCCCGCTCATTGACATCCACCATGGTCACGGCAACTCCCTGGGCTTTAGCGAGAGAGAGGCCAATCGGTCCATAGCCACAGCCAACATCTAGGACACTTTCTCCTTCTTGAAAATCCAGGGTTGATAAAAGCACCTGGCTTCCATAGTCAATCATTTTTTTACTAAAGACGCCCGCGTCCGTATAGAAATACATCTTTTGCCCCAATAAAACAACAGCCAGATCATGAATATCATGGGCTGCATCTGGGTTTACATCGAAATACATTTTACTCATAAGGTTATTTTATCATAATTCACTCCTTTTTTAAATCGTTTACATGACCTCTAAAAATTGGTATACTAAAGACTACAATAGGAGTGACATATGGACAAAGAATTTCTACATTTTGAAAAAATTAATCGGGAAACGTGGCAAAATTTGCACCGCAAAACCACCCCACCTCTCTCTCAAACAGAGCTCAATTCTATTAAAAGTTTTAACGACCGCATCAACCTCCAGGATGTACGTGACGTCTACCTGCCTTTGACAAACCTGATTGGAATCTACAAGCGTTCCAAAGAAGATTTAGCCTTCTCAAAAGGTATTTTTCTCCAAAAAACGAGTGAACGCCAACCCTTTATCATTGGGGTTTCAGGGAGTGTTGCGGTTGGAAAATCCACCACTAGCCGTCTCCTTCAAATCCTGCTGTCACGGACCTTCGAAGGCTCGAGCGTGGAATTGGTAACAACGGATGGCTTCCTCTATCCAAATGCTATCTTAAAAGAACAAGAGATCCTCAATCGAAAAGGATTTCCAGAAAGCTATGATATGGAATTGCTCCTTGATTTTCTTAATCAAATCAAAAACAACAAGAGCGTAGAAATCCCTGTCTATTCCCACGAAATATACGATATTGTCCCAGATGAGAAGCAAACGATTTTACCAGCTGATTTTGTCATTGTCGAAGGAATCAATGTCTTTCAAAATCCGCAAAATGACAGTCTCTATATGACCGATTTCTTTGATTTTTCAATCTATGTGGATGCCGCGGTCGACGATATCGAATCTTGGTATATCGATCGCTTCCAAAAACTTCTTGAATTAGCTCAAAATGATCCCAATAACTACTACTATCGATTTACAGAGCAACCCCTAGAAGAAGTTTTAAGCATGGCCCATCAGGTCTGGGAATCCATTAATTTAGTTAACTTACAACATTACATTCAACCAACCAGAAACCGAGCTGATCTGATTCTCCATAAAGCAACCAACCATGAAATCGACGAAATTTATCTCAAACGCTAGAGAAAATGGCCTGTTAACGGTACTTTTTTAAGGAAAAGCTATTTTAGGCTTGTCAAATCTTAACTTTTCATATATAATGAGATAGTTAGATTATCAATGGAGGTGAATAACTTGGCAAACATTAAATCAGCTATCAAACGCGCTGAATTGAACGTTAAACAAAACGAAAAAAACTCAGCTCAAAAATCAGCTATGCGTACTGCAATCAAAGCTTTTGAAGCAAACCCATCTGAAGAACTTTACCGCGCTGCTAGCTCAGCTATCGATAAAGCAGAAACTAAAGGTTTGATCCACAAGAACAAAGCTAGCCGTGATAAAGCACGTCTTGCAGCGAAACTTGGTTAATCAAGAACAGCATAAAAATCAAGCTCTCCGGAGCTTTTTTTGTTCCTAAATTTTTGAGAGGTGCTTATGAAAATCGTTATTATCGGCTATTCTGGCTCAGGTAAATCCACCTTGGCTGAAAACTTATCCCGCCACTACTCCATTCCCAAGCTCCACATGGACACCCTTCAATTTAAACCGGGTTGGATAGACAGTGACCGGAATTGGATGGAGAAAGAGATGAGACAGTTTCTTAGTGACCATAGAGACTGGGTCATTGATGGCAATTACTCTTGGTGCTGCTATGAGGAAAGAATGGAGCAAGCCGACCAGATTATCTTTCTCAACTTCTCTCGTTGGAACTGCCTCTTTAGAGCCTGGAAACGATACCGCCG
The DNA here is from genome assembly GCF_047465465.1 of Streptococcus parasanguinis. Lineage (GTDB taxonomy): Bacteria > Bacillota > Bacilli > Lactobacillales > Streptococcaceae > Streptococcus > Streptococcus parasanguinis_AI. The sequence continues at coordinate 658,641 of NZ_JASGZU010000001.1, forward strand.
TTATAAAGGACGCGTCCGTGAGAGTATGGCGGCAGGTTGCCCCGAACGCTTTGACTATGAATTCATCCGTTGGATTCTTTGGGACGGTCGCCAAGCCAGACAGGTCACACGCTATCAGACTATCGGCCAAAACTATCCAGACAAATTTGTCTCTCTCAAGAATCAAAAAGAGCTGGATGCGTTTCTAAAAAACATACAATAAAAAGGTTGGGATATCAATCCCAACCTTAAAATGTAGACAAACTATTTTAAAGTAAAATAAATTAAGCGATTCTGATAAGAAATAAAATTGAGTTCAATTTTTTAGATGAATCAAGAAAATACCAAGACTTTCCGCTGTGAGTAAAGTGCCTGAAACAATAACGATTCAGGCACTCGGAATTATTGAGACCTTAGGCTCAATAATTAGTCATGGAACTTCGTAGAAGTTCGCTGACGTCCGTACTCACCTAAGGAAAGTTTTTTATATGACTTTGTCTTCAATCTGAGGTTGGGATGTCAATCCCAACCTTTTTTATTTATCAACGTAATCGCCACCGGTGAAGCCATAGTATTCTTCCAGACTCAAGCCTGAGTCCGCAATATCTTGTGCTTCTTTTCCGATGTAGCGAAGATGCCAGCTTTCTGGCATGTAGCCTGTTACTTTTTCTTTTCCTTCTTGGTAACGAACCACAAAGCCATATTTAGCAGCATTCTTGAGCAACCACTTACTTGGTCCAGGTTCGGTTACCAAATTACCACTGGTATCGATCAAGTCAAAGGTCAAACCAGTTTGGTGTTCACTATAGCCCGGTCTTGCGGAATAGCGATCTGCGGCTTCCTGACCATCTTGATTGACATAATTTTGATAGAGTCCAACTTGGGTATCGTAGCTACGAAAACCACTATATTGATCACTGATCGGATAACCCTCTGCCTGCATGGCTGCGATCAATTCATGAAGGGCCGAAACAGCTTCAGGATCTTCACCTGGATTAAAGTCCGGCGCCAAAGGATAATGTTTGTTAGCGATCATGACTTCGCCGTATTTCCCTTTGACACTATAATAGGAACCATTATAGCTAACACCAGAGTCCACTTTCACATCTGACTTACCAGCTTTTGACGACTCTTCTTTGCCAGTCTCTTTTGATGAATTCTTTGCAGAAGACGTTTCTTTTGAAGACTTGGTTTGCGTTTGTTTGCTTTCTTCTTTTGCAGAAGATTTAGAACTAGTGGATTGAGATTGGGAGCAAGCTGTCAGGGTTAACAAGGCAACTGTCACCAAGGTTAATTTGGAAAATCTTGCTTTCATGGGGAATCTCCTATGATTCTTTTGTTACGACAATATCCGTGATCACATAACTTGCACCTACTTTTTTCAAAGTATAAGTTTTGTACTTGCGATTTTGTGAATCTGGATGACTATCTGTATAATGCACGGTAAAGTCTTCATAAGTCTTGATGGTCACCACACCATTTTCTTCAGTGACACTTTGAATATCCAAAGCTCCTGGAGTATAGTAGTCAATTTTAGCCTTTCGAACACCATCACCCGTTGTGAATTCTACCATGTCTTTGTAAGCTTGACTTTGTGTGTCATAGTATTTAGAGTAAGTGTTATTTCGATTTGAAACTGAGCTAAAGACAGCGTCACGGTACTCTTTCAAGAACTCTTCTGCCAAGGTCCGATTTTGTTCTTCTTTGGCTGCCTGCGCTTTCTTAGCATCTTGAGCACTCTTGATGCGTTTTAAAGTATCTTTGGCTAGTTTGAGTTCGATCGGATCGTTTTCACCCTCTTCAATCGTCACCTTAGCCTTTTCAGTTGTGTAGGTTTCCCCATTCATATTGAAGACGGCATGCACTTCAATCTCTTGATAAGGGATGCTGTCTACTTCAAAGGTCGTGCTCGTTCCAACTTCTTTACCGTTGACCACAACCTTCACATCCGCTGGGTTTTCAACTTCATCTGGGAACTCAACTTCTAAATTCCGTTTTTCAGAATTCAACTGCAATTCTAAGTTATTCTTCGTTGCTTTTTTAGGATTGAGATGGATCTTAGAAGTGACATTTCCGACTTCTGTTTTAGCAGTCAATTCCATTTCTTTTGCATTGTAATGGAAAGAACCTAAATCTGTGACCTCATCTTTTTTCAAGGTCACGGTTTTATTAGTAGCCACTTTGAGTTTGGCTTGGTCCAAATTGGTCTTGACCTTGACTTGCACTGGATAGCTAGCCACTCGGTATTCTTGGAAGATTCCAAATTTCTTGTCCGCCTTTTCCAAACCAAAGATCTTGTTACCAGATTTATCCGTATAGGTGCCTTCACCACCATCATCAATGATCTTGTTTAACTCTGTACCAATATCGATGCCTTGATCTTCCATACTGGTGATAAAGCTCTCAGCTTCGTCTTTTGTCCACTTATCGCTATCGGTTGAAAGCAAGTCCGCTGCTTCGCGATAATCCTTGGTGTCCACTGCCTTAATAAATTTATCTGCAGTCACCTCGACACGTGTTGTAGACTGGAAGTAAAAGAAGGCTGCTACCAAAGCGATTACAAGAACAGCAAGGGCAGAAATAATCCCAATTTTTTTCTTAGAAAGTTTCTTCCCACTCTTCGTTTTAGGGGCCTTTGGTTTTTTCTGAGCTTGACTTGCCTCTGTAACGTTTGGACCAGCAAAGACTTGCGTTTGCTCAGTAGCAAGTGGAGCCGTATACTCTTGAGTGGACTGTTGAGGGACATATTCCTGTGTTTCTTCTGTTGAATCTGGGGTTGCAAATTCTGCTTCAGGAACAGGTCCTGCAAAAAACTCGAAGTTCTGACTTTTGGCAGCGGTAAATTCTTCTGCACTTGGCTTGCGGCCATAGGTTTCCTCAAAATGTTGCAACCAAGCCTGACGAGCTGCCAGAAGTGGATCGACATTCTTTACTTCTTCAACTGGTTCAAGCACCGATTCCTCGACAGGTGCTAGATTCTCTTCTGGGGCATTGCCTGCGATAGACTGAATTTGTTTTAAATCAAATCCACAGGCTTTCCCAGCCATAAATTCTTCTGGCGACGGTTTGCGACCGATCACTTTTTCAAATAATTCAACCCATTTCTTTTGCATGGATTTCATCTCCCTCATTATAAAATAGGGAAAGTGGGTATTCCCACCTTCCTTTTTGTGATATGTTTAGTATCCAAAATTACCCAAGTCTCCAAAATTTGGAGTATTTGTAATAGATCCCATAATAGCTTGTTCCAAAATTTGACGATCCAAGTAAACAACAAGAGCTGCAAACACAATTAAAATCGCAATGGATGCTACAAGCAATATGAATTTATCTGCTTTAAATTTTGTGTTGTTCAAGGCTTGGTATACAACATACAAGGTTCCAACTGTATACAAGAAGAAGATCAAAAAGTTTAGGAATCCATAGAATTCATAAGCTTTTACAAGTCCAACTAAGAATGCAAATAGAGAAACAGGCAAGGCGTAAACAGACAAACGTCCAAACTCTTCAAATGAGCGGCCGTATGAATATTCTTTATCTTGAAGAACGATACGACGGACAAAGAAACCTGCTACCTGGAAGGCATAGATATTGAAATAAGCCATGATCAAGATGATCAGAAAGGCACGGAAATCTGCACCATAACCACCTGTATATCCACTAGCAGTAAAGAATGTAGCCAAGCTCATTACAAAAGCAGTCAAAACATATTGTAAAATACCGTTGAGCGCTTTTGGTTGGTTTACAGCTGTTGGACGTTTCAAAGCTGAGAGGAACCAATTCCAATAACCACCAACGGCTACACCAAATTGACTTGGTTGTGCTGGGTAAGGTTGACCAGGTTGGCCTTGGAAAGGAGCTTGTTGGTACCCAGCTTGACTTGGTTGTTGGTAAGCTTGTTGTTGGTAAGCTTGTTGTTGGTAAGCTTGTTGTGGTGCTTGCTGGAAGGCAGGCCCATTATTTTGAGCAGTTTGAGGCGCAGGTCCTTGAGCTGGCGCTTCAACTGGGGCAGTTGGGGCTGCGGTAAACTCTGGGGCTTGTGGCGCTGAAACTGGTTCTTGTGGGGCTGCAACAAACTCAGGGGCTTGTGGCGCTGAAACTGGTTCTTGTGGAGCTGCTACAAATTCTGGAGCCTCTGGAGCTGCAACTGGTTCTTCCACAGGTGCAGTTGGTGCTGCGACAAACTCTGGGGCTTGTGATGCTTCTGGAACCACTACTTCTTCTTGAAACTCTCCAGCAGCAAGTGCTTGAGCAATTTCTTCTGCACTAGCAGAACGACCATTTACGGCTTCAAAATAATCCAGCCAATCTTGTTTTGACATATTTAATCTCCTTAACTATTGTTCATACTAGGGTATTATACAAAATTTCTGAACCATTTTCAATGAAAGACTGGAAAATCCCTGTAATATCTTTTGAAAAACATACAAATTCTATACATTTCTAGAAATAAGTAAAGAAAAACGCCTCTTTTCAGAGGTCGTAGAATGTAGACAAACTATTTTAAAGTAAAATAAGTTAAGCTATTCTTCAAAGAAATAAAAATGAGTTCCAATTTTAAAATCGATTCAAAAAAATACCAAAACTTTCCGCTGTGAGTAAAGTGCCTGAAACAATAACGTTTCAGGCACTCGGAATTATTGAGACCTTAGGCTCAATAATTAGTCTTGGAACTTCGAAGAAGTTCGCAGACGTCCGTACTCACCTAAGGAAAGTTTTTAATTTGATTTTATCTTCAATCTGAGACCTCTTTTCAGAGGTCTTTTTTTAGGATTCAAATGCATCCATGCCACCTTGGACGTTGGTCACATCATAGCCTTGCTCTTCCAAAAATTGGCAAGCACGTGCTGAGCGTCGACCAGACTTGCAGATGACATAATAAGGATGATCCTTCTCTAATTCCTGGTAGCGATCTGCTAACTCAGATAGGGGAAGAAGACGAACTCCGTCTAAGTGAAGGGCATCATATTCCTCCTGCTCGCGTACATCAAGAACGTCTATGTTACCTTTTTGATAAGCTTGGTAAAAGTTTGAAAATGGAATTTCTTTCATGATTTCTCCTATATGGTATGTTATGGAAGGGTTAGGATTTCATAGTTAAAGCTAATTGACTCTAAAAATCGGAACAAGTCTTGGGTTTTAATAAAGATGGTTTTTTCATTGGTATTGGGATGGAAGGTCATGATCTCCTCTGACACAATGTCTTTATCGAAATAGACTCGAATATCTTTTTCTTCATTGTTCAATAGACCAAATGGAGAAACCGTACCTGGCGGTAATTGCATTTTTTCAGCTAAAGAATCTGCTGAAGCCATGCGGATCCGGTTGGCTTCCACTTGCTCTTTGAAATCATCCATATCCAATGGCTTCTGGTCATCCATGATGAGCAAATAGTATTGAGTTTTCTTTTTGTTGGTCAAAAACATGGTCTTAGTGCGGACACCTTCTAAGCCTTCAATATAAGAATCCGCCTGCTCCGTCGTAAATGCAGGTGGGTGTTCCACCACATCAAATGAAATTCCCAACTCATCTAATTTCTCTTTAACTTGTTGATAAGGATCCATCGTCGCTCTCCTTTATTTTTGAATGATCTTTTGAACCAATGCTTGCAATTCCGGCACCACCTCTGCCTCAAACCAAGGATTTTTAGCCATCCAGATTTGATTGCGAGGGGAAGGGTGAACAAGTGGAAAATAGGTTGGCAAATAGTCTTTAAAATGGTGAACGCGTTCGGTCACTTTGCCACTAACCTTCTCATGAAGGTAGTATGCTTGGGCATATTGTCCAATTAAGAGGGTCAACTCAATATCCGGACACTCCTTGAGGAGTTGAGGGTGCCACTTTTCCGCAAAGCCTTTGCGAGGTGGAAGGTCACCAGATTTTCCATGACCTGGGAAATAAAAGTCCATGGGGATGACCGCAAACAAACCAGAATTATAAAAGGTGTCTTCGTCAACTCCTAACCATTCGCGCAGGCGGTCACCACTCTTATCCTTCCAGTAAATACCGGCTTCTTCCGTCTTCATCCCTGGAGCTTGTCCGATAATATTGATACGAGCTGTCTTTGGGGCTGCAAAGAGTGGCTCTATCCCTTTCTCTGTATATTCTTTATTTTGAGGATCTGCCATAATGGCTTGTTTAATGCTTTCAATCGTTGACATAAGTCCTCCTTCTATGGAAAAACTCAGCCAGAAAAACTGGCCGAGTAGTGGATTATTTGATTAGTTCATAGATGGCTTCTGCGTAAATAGCTGCTGCACGATAGAGATCTTCAACATCTGCGAACTCATTAGCTTGGTGCATAGTATTGACATAGTCTGGGAACATAGCACCAAAGGCAACGCCACGTTTCAAGAGACGACCAAAGGTACCACCACCGATCACTTGTTCATGTCCTTTGAGGCCAGTTTGTTTTTCGTAAACACGCAAGAGGGTGGATACCAATTCATCATCCATCGGAACATAGTGAGGTGTGTGACCATGGGCTGACAAGCTTACTGTAGCCACTCCTTCGATCTTTTCAAGGATAGCTTTGATAGTTTCAGGATCTGTACCTTGAGGGTAACGGATATTGAGGGCAATAGTGTTGTCTGCTTGGCTGTCATCAAAATGGAAGACACCTGCATTCATACTCAATGGTCCCATTTTGGCATCTGTATGGGCAATTCCTAATTTTTCACCTGCAAAATCTTCGTGAAGAAGTGAAGCTGTCACATGAAGGTAAGCCTTAGCAGCACCACCAAAATCAAATTGGTTCAACAAGAGAGCCAAGTAGGTCGCACCATTAATTCCATCTTCAGGAGTTGATCCATGAGCAGATTTCCCAACAATCGTAACGGTATAGGTTTCTTCATCGACAGTTGAGATTTCATACTTGAGTTGGTGTTCCTTGGCAAAGGCATCTAAGAGGCCAGCAAGATCTGGTAGTTGTCCAGAAACTACTGCAGTCGCTGACTCTGGTACCATGTTTTCACGAAGTCCACCTGTAAAGCTATGGAGATGAGCACTTCCTGTGTTATCATTTCCAAAATGAAGGTACTCAGTGATGTTTCCTTTTTCCCCATTGATGATTGGGAATTCCGCATCTGGTGAGAAGCCAAAATCTGGCTCAGGAAGTCCGACATGTTTGAAATAATAATCCATGTCGCCCCAGCCTGATTCTTCATCCGTACCGACAACAAAGCGCACGCGCTTAGAAACAGGGAGTCCTAGGTCTTTAATGATCTTCAAACCATAGTAGCAGGCCATTGTAGGCCCTTTATCATCAGACGAACCACGCGCATAGAGCTTGCCATCGATAATTTCTGGTTTGTAGGGATCCGTCTTCCAGCCACTACCTGCAGGCACGACGTCCATATGGGCAAAGATCCCAAGCTCTTCTTCTCCTTCACCAAAAGTAAAATGACCGGCATAATTGTCGACATTCTTGGTTTCATAGCCATCACGTTTGGCAATTTCCAAGAATTTTTCAAGAGCTTTTACAGGACCAGGTCCAAAAGGATGCTCTGCATCTGCCTTGCTGTCATCGCGTTCAGAATTGATTTCCAAGAGGCTGTATAAGTCAGCCATCATCTCATCGCGACGTTTTTCTACTTCTGCTTTAAAGTCAACTGTTGTCATGAATTCCTCCTCAATCTTCTATTTGCTAATTGGCTTAGCGTTTGTCAATGATTTCGTCCACTGGTAAGCGATAGCTTGGCTCTACTTTTTCAGCCGCATAGCCAACCGTAATCAAGACTTCCGGACGGAAACGCTCTTCGATGTCCAATACTTCATTGATTTTTGATTTATCAAATCCCAAGATAATATTGGTTCCAATGCCTTGGTCCGTCAAAGCAAGTACCAAGTTCATGGCCACAAGACCAGCATTCAAAGCCAAGTAATCACTTGTTTGTTGGGCATCATAGCGTGCAAATTCAGCAGGAAGATTTTGCATAAAGTATTGCAACTGCTCGTCTGTGAAGTTTTTAACCCCACCGACACGCGCAATCTTGCGAGCCCGTTTTTGCAAATCAGTATCTGTAAAGAGGGCGATGGTCACAGGTGCTTCCATGACTTGATCGTAGTTTGCACCATAGGCTAATTTTGCCAATTCCGCATTTTTTTGACGAACGACCACAAATTTCCAAGGCTGGCTATTGTGGGCGCTAGGGGCCAAGGTTGCGATCTCAATGGCAGTCCGTACATCCTTTGGATCGACCGGTTGGTCAGTGAAATGCTTGATCGCATGGCGTTTTTTATTGAGCTCTAGAAATTTCATAAGCTTCTTCCTTTTCTATTTCTGTTACCTCTATTTTAACACAAAATGAAAGAGCTTGCAGGGTTTTACAGCCTAAGATTGTGAAAAAAGAAGCAGACATTTTGAAGATCCGCTTCTTTGTTATAGGTTGAATACATAAGAGACCTACCTATGATTCATTGGAAAGATTGAAATAGGTAGCTACTTCTTTGGCATAACCGTATTTCTCAATTAAGCTAGTTAGAAGCTCGATGTTATGGCCCCGATAGTTATCCTCGCGTCTTAATTCTTCGTACATCTCAATAAAAGGAAGGCCCTTGTCTTTGGCATCTTGGAGCTCTGCTTCATAGTCATAGGCCACCTTCCGAAATTGCAGGTTGGTCACTCCGTCTTCTTCGACATCGATCAGAGCATACTGAGCTCTGTGGTTTTGAATTGGTTCCCAGTCGAAATAAGGCATGCCAATAGTTCCTGGATTGAGGATCTGTTGGCCCTGACTGCCATAGCGAAGCAACTGCTTATGGACATGACCGTAGATCGCCATATCCGTCTGATCATCCAGCAGTTGGTCAAAGTTCTCCGTCGCATTTGCTGGACGCAAATCTCCACCATAATTCTTTTCTGGCAAATTGTGGGTCAGTGAAAAGCGAATACCATTGACCTCCTTCTTCTCTACCAATGGAAGGGCGCGAAGCCAATCGATCCGCTTAGGATCTAGTCCTTCCATGAGGTACTGAGTAAGACGGAGAAGCTGGATCTCCTGTGGATCCTCAAGTCCGTACTCGCCATCCAAGGCCTCTAGGACACAATCGTCCCAATTTCCACGAACAGCCGCTGTAATCGGAATCGCATCCAGTAACTCAAAAAGGTCCTCTCGTCCAGGCCCCGGAAGCAAAATGTCCCCTAAAAGCCAGTATTCCGTCGCGCCTAGAGCACGCGCATCCGCAATCACTGCCTTGAGGGCTGTTGTATCTCCGTGAATATCAGATAAAATGGCGATTCGATGGTTCATAACTACTCCTTTTTGGATTGAAAAATCTGTGTGCCTTAAGTATAACAAAAACGAGCAAAAATAAAAAATGTGATCACACTTGGATATCACATTTTAAACGACCAGTCATCATTTGATTTCAAAACCATAAAAATATTTTCTTCCTTCGACCCAGTCTCGCTTGGAAACATCTTCAATGTAATCAATCATATTATCGATATCTTTTCTTGAAATTGTTTCGTTAACTTTTACTGGAACCCTTTTACCAGTAAATGTAGAAAGGAGAGCAGATTGAAGGTATTTATGAAACTTACCTTCAACTTGGATACCAGTATACAATGAAGTCATGATTTCCTTAGCAAACATTCCCGGAAAGACAGGAGAGCCCTTATAGTAATAGGTATCTGGTTCTTTCTGTTCGCTTACTAACGACCATAATTCTTCAACCTCTTCTTCGGTTGCTTCCTCCGTCGATAATTTCTGATCATAAAAATAATCATCCAATGCATCTTGGATCGCATATTCAATGTCTGAATCGCTATCTTCCCACTCGTCCCAAAGTGCAAGCAAATAAGGAACTACTTCATAGGACATCGTGTCCACAGCACCAGTGACAAATGTAAAAATAGCAAATTCTGACACATCGGATAAACATCTAAGATTGGAAACATCCCTTAAATCTTCATTGGTGCATACCGAGCAAAACAATCGAATACACAAATTTAAGACAGATTCATCTTTCGTTTGATTCATCAGTTCAATCAACAATGGTTTAACTGAAAAATCCCCCTTTTTTAATATCTCTGCAATCAGTAAAATACATTCTTTTTCATCAGAAATAGACTCTAGATTAGTTTTCAACTCTTTAAGAGACAAAGGACTAACCCCACCAAAATCTACTCCTGTCAGTAGTAAGTTATTTTCCATCAAACCTAAAATCCATTCGTTCCTATTGTATTTTAAGACGTGTGATCACATCTCGCCCCGCCTAAATCAGCATACAATAAAACTAGTATAACAAAAACGAGTACAAAACGTGAAAACCATCCACATGAATATGAATGGTTTAGACTATATTATAATAAGGTTCTAGAATGAACTAGATATTCCCTTCATCATCGGCTTCTTCATCCTCTACAACCTCTACATTCAAGTAACCATTATCTAGGTATTCTTCATGAGTGATTTCACCGCTATGATACATAAATTGCTTATTTAATTTTATGGACATTTGCTTAAACTCTGAAAAGCTATCTGCTAATCCGTCTAGAGCCAAAAAGACATCTACAAAACCAGTTGTATAATCTTGATCTTTTGATGAAGAAATCTTATCTTTCTTTTTGTCTAACAAGGTAATTCCATTTTTTAATTGCTCCAAGTAGTCTTCTATTTCATTCTCACAAGTTTTTAAATCAATAAGATATTCAGAATTATCTATATGCTGATTAATATTTAATTGTCCAAAAAAATCGATATATTGTCTTATTAGTTTGCTTACTTCAATCATTTATTTAGTCTCCACCCTGTTTCTGTATTTGAGTGATTTACTAATCCATCTATATAATTTACAAAATTTCTTTCATCATGAACCACTTGGATCAATTTCATCTGAAATTTTAAGTAGCATATCACATAATTCTTCAAAGTCCAAAGCGAGATTGCGTACACCCACTATTAACTGTGAAAATGCTTCTCTATCTATTTTTTTACCTTGTATTATAGAATTGGCTAACTTTTCATTTCCTTTTTTAATCCAATCTACATGATTTGGAATGTAGTCTGATAAATAGTCTGCAAAGTCACCTAGATCGTCTACTGGAAATTTCACCTCGGATTGACTTGTTTGAATCAATGAAATATTTTCTAAAACCTTTTTCAATTCTTTCTCAATTGTCATTTTATTGTTCTCCAGACATCCTCATCAGAAAACATCAGTTCACCTAGTTCTTCTGTGTCTTCTGCGATCCCTTCATAACTAGCAATCATATTATTCAATACTTCTAAAGTTATTTCACCCGTAACATCCTTCATAGTCACTTTAGTTCCTAAAATGTTTAATTTTGTTAAAACTTCTCTAATTTTCTTTAATTCATCTAATTTCAAATCATTGACTGACATGACTGGTTCTTGTTTTTCAATTCTAGACTTTATTTCACTTAAAGAAAATGGGGTAAACTCTCTTAACACCTTATAGGACATTGTTTGATTTGTAATGTGATTAATGATTAGATCTACTGTACTCATTACTAGTTCCTTTTATTGAAAATTATCCATCATATCATTACGTATTTGCAGAATATTCCCCTATTCAATCTTCCCTACCAGTGCGGTTATTAATAAGATATGCTCATACATCTTGACCTTATCTAGATGCTCCACATCTTTGAATCCACCTAATGCTAACAAGGGTACAAAGCCAAAACACTGATCATAATCTAACGAACCATATTTTTCAATAGCTTCATGGTAAAGCGGTAGGTCAAAATGTTTTGTAATATGATTACTATCTATAAAATTCAAAAAATGAGTAAAGTTTTTTATCATGATATTAAAACTGCTATTTTTGTATTTAATAATTCCCACATATTTGTTTTCTTCCCAAGTTATGATATCTCCAAATGCTGTCGCAAATATTGGAATAGAAATATCACCCCTAAAATACGAATCTCTCACTAATTCACTATAGTCATCTGGGTTTATGACTATTAGGTAGCCATTCAAAAAGGTAGCCAAACCTTGGTTTTCCCAAATCTCAACCAATTCAACAGGGACTTTATCCTTATAATTTCAATCACCTCTTTAGGCATGTCTGCAACTTTTACAAAATCTGAAATCATCGTCCAACCTTTTAGTCTTTCTGTCCTTCAGTTTCTTTTTGACTTTCTTGTTTTTCACTTGAGTTCAATTTTTCTTGCACTGCCTTTGCCACTGATCGCGGAACACCGACTGTGACAATTTCATCTACAGTGGCCTCTTTGATCTTGGTCAGTGACTTGAAGTGTTTCATCAGCAACTGCTTGCGTTTTGGTCCCAAACCTTCGATGCCGTCCAGCTGGGAGGAGAAGGAATTCTTGGATCGGAGCTGGCGGTGGAAGGTGATGGCGAAACGGTGGACTTCATCCTGGATCCGTTGGAGGAGGAAAAATTCCTGTGAAGTCCGAGAGAGTTCGATGACTTGAAGGGGATCACCAAAGAGTAATTCATGGGTTTGGTGCTTGTCATTCTTTTGCAGGCCAGCGATGGGAATGTCCAGCCCCAACTCTTCCTGGATGACTTGCTTAGCGATATTGACCTGGCCCTGACCCCCATCGATGACGATCAGATCTGGTGGCGTCAAACCATCCCGCATAACACGGCTGTAGCGTCTGCGGATGACCTCCCGCATGCTGGCATAGTCATCTGGACCGACGACGGTCTTGATCTTGTACTTGCGGTAGTCCTTTTTGCTTGGCTTCCCATTGACAAAGACCACCATGGCTGAGACCGGACTGGTCCCCATGATGTTGGAGTTGTCAAAAGATTCAATGCGCACAGGGGTTGGAATTTGCAGAAGTTTTCCAAGGTTTTCTATAGCACCTTGGGTCTTTTCCATGGATTTTTCAAGGAGATTGAACTTCTGCTCCAGACTGACACGCGCATTCTTGATAGCCAGATTGACCAACTGCTTCTTCTCCCCACGCTGGGGCTTGAGGACCTTGGTATCCACTAGGGCTTTGACCGCTTCCTCATCGATGTCTTGAGGGATCAAGATTTCATTGGGGATCAGGTGGGATTTCTCCTGGTAAAACTGCCCCACATAGGTCAAGAAATCCTCGTCCGGATCATTGTAGTAGGGAAAGAGGTTGACATCACGCTCGATCAGCTTGCCCTGACGGACAAAGAAGACCTGCACACACATCCAGCCCTTGTCCACGTAGTAGCCAAAGACATCCCGGTTCTGCAAATCCTTAGCCATGACCCGCTGTTTGGTCCGCAGGGTCCCGATGGCCTGGATCAGATCCCTATACTCGGCTGCCCGCTCAAATTCCATGTTTTGCGCAGCAGTATTCATCTTGAGCTTGAGCTCATCGATAATCTTATCATCCTGCCCCTTTAAGAAATCAGAAACCTCCTGCGCCATACCCTTGAAATAGGCCTCGTCCTTGTGGCAGACTGTGTGGGCCATACATTGCCCTAAATGGTAGTAAAAACAGACCTTGGAAGGCGGATTGGTACACTTGCGGAAAGGGAAAATCCGATCCAAAAGCCGCTTGATCTCATTGGCCGCTCCCACATCCGGATAGGGACCGAAATAGAGACCGCCATCCTTTTTGACCTGGCGCGTGATGATGAGGCGCGGATAGCGCTCATTGGTAATCTTGATGAAGGGATAGGACTTGTCGTCCTTGAGCATGATATTGTACTTGGGCTTGTTCTCCTTGATGAGGTTGATCTCAAGAAGCAAGGCCTCAATATTAGACTCAGTGACGATAAATTCAAAATCCACAATCTCAGATACCAGGGCTTCGGTCTTAGTATCGTGGCTCCCTCTAAAATAGGACCGCACCCGATTGCGAAGATTCTTAGCCTTCCCTACATAGATGATGGTTCCGTTCTTATCTTTGTGAATGTAACAGCCCGGACTCGTCGGCAAGAGCTCGAGCTTGGATTTAATCAAGTTATTCATACTCTCTATTATAGCAAAAAAGGGAGGTCTAGCACTTAGCCAACCTCTCTATAATCTACTAAATTAATTGATTTTTTTAACAAAATAAGATCTTAAAAATGACCGATCCAAATTGAACTTGTATTCTTCATTCTTCTTATAAAACCTTATAGCACCCCTTGGCATAACCGCAAGGAATGTAGCCTGCTTGGTATAAAGCATACAACTCATCGAAAAATTGTGACTTAGCTTGAGGTATCTCTTTTTTGATGGTTAAGTAAATTGCCAAGCCAACAATATCAAATTTTATCTGATCTTTCATGGATTCTAGCAGTTTGCTATCTGCAATCAGGTTATCTAATCGTGCTTCAATTTGAGGAATAATTTCCTCTTTTGCACTTATTGCCAGTGAATTCCAGTGTTTATACATATCACTATGATTTTTAGAAAGATAAGCACTAAAATCCCCATCTTTCTCTAATACAAAATTCTCCCACTTCAAACTATTGATACTCTTCTCCGCATCTTTGAGAGTCTTTAACTGAATGATTGGTAAATTTATAGCTCTTTCCTCTTTCAAAAAGTCTATATTTTTTAGTGCATTGATCACATCATCATAGATCTTCATATTTATCCCCTTTCAATTACCTTATCTTTTAGATTTGTAATTTCTAATCCACTACTCTGAGATTTTAATTAGTTTCTTACATGTCACAAATCGCCGAAGAGCACTATACGCCCAGTCCAGCTATCAAACAATTTCTCTCCTTGTGTTCTACTCTCTCTATTATAGCAGAAAAGAGGGATCTAAAAGGATCCCCCTTTGATAATACTTATCCTTTGAAATTTGCCATTTGGAAGATCGGAATCACATAAGGAACAATAGACATCAGGATAGTGAATAGCACGAAGAACCAGAACCAGAAGGAAGCGAGGGCACGCTGGAAAACTCCCGGTTGAGGTTTATTGGCTTGAATATAAGCTTTGATAGCTGGCCATTTAGTCGCAAGAACCACTATCATGACAATGGAACCAATAGCTAAAACACCAATTTGGAGCCAATTCGCTAGCCCCTCGTCCACATGATAGGCCACATAATGCAAGCCTTGGGAAATCACAAAGTTATTGAAAATGTGATAGAAAATAGCCCACCAGATATTGTATTCAAAGGCAATGTAGCCGAAACCTAGACCAATGATACTCGCGAAAAAGAGCTGATCAAAATTGGCATGGAAGAGACCAAACAAGATAGCCGTCATGACAATGGCAAAGACCTTGCCATACCGTTCCAAGCCACGCAAGCCTGCCCCACGGAAGAAGAATTCCTCTGTGATTGGACCAAAAAACCCAGCATACAAGAGCATAGTCCATGATCGCTCAATCGTATCACCTAGATCTGGTGTTGGAGAATGAAGGCCAATGGTCTCAAACATGCGCTCAATCATTTGTGTCATCACAGATGAAAAGACTTGAGAAAAGCCAAGAAAGGCGAGAAGAATAAAGAAGACTGAAAGAGTCATCTTACGTCCCTTGTGCTTAAGATCATATTTATAAAGGGCCTTCTTGCGATAGGCATTAAAGAGAAAGAGTCCAATGGAAATAGAGATAAGGTAGGGAATACCTGCCCAAACATTCAGGGCATTGAGTTTCTCCGTTACTTGACTTGGATCTTTTCTGAGAGAGCCTGCAATGGTCAATCCAAGGAGGACTTCCCACAGGACGGTTACCAAGGTCATTATCAAGAGATAAATGGCAAGTGTACCGGAATACCTTCCTATATCTTTTTTAGGGTCTAATAATCGGTTGTATTGGTTCATTTCTTCCTCCTAGAAAATAGATAAAAACTCGCACACATTCCTTCATATAAGACAAAGAAAATCAAAAAGGCATGCATAAAGTAGTCTTCTGGTAATGCAAGAATAATCGAATCCACGCGCGGATCAAAGAGCCAAGTATTGTCCCCAGCAAATAAGACCTGATGAAAGAGCGTAAAGAATTGATCAAAGCCAATCATAACAGCCACCACTGCAATCACCACTGGTAAAATCATCATCCAAAAGAAGAGACTACGGTACAAGGCCAGGTAGCCTTTTTTGACGACTGTCCGCATAAACTGGATAAAACCAGGTAGTGTGACCACGAAAACGACTGTCACTAAGTGAAATAGGTACTTGACGGCCTCAAAATGGTGCAAGCCATTTTTTGAAGAGGGGAATTGAGGCATCTTCAACACCCATTGAAAAGGATTGGTCAAGTAGTTCATCAAGACATTAAAATTCTTCATGATGACAGATGCCGAAAAACCAGTCCGGCTTTGAATCCCCAACCAATGAATCTCCATGGGATAGAGGACCCAAGCTAGAGCGATGGTGAGAAGGATCGTAGCTGACAAGATAAAGAAAAATAGGTTGATTGATTTCAAACTTTTAAGCATCAAAATCCCACTCCGCTAGACTGGCAACAACATGTGTCGGTGCAATTGGTAAGGTCGGTACTTCTTCTGGTTTGGTAAAACCTGTCGTTACCAAAAGGGTTGGAATCCCATTGTCAATACCTGCACGAATATCTGTTAAATAATTGTCCCCGACCATGACCACTTCTTCTCTTGCAAGCCCCAAGTGTTCAATGGCCTTATCCATAATGATGGCCTTTGGTTTGCCAATGATCACAGGCTCGACCCGTGTCGCTGCTTCAACAAGGGCAATCAGGGATCCTGCACCTGGCAGCAAGCCACGCTCCGTTGGGATATTAAGGTCAGGGTTGGTCCCTATAAAGTGCGCTCCCTTTTGAATCGCCAAGGTTGCTTTAGCAAATTTCTCATAATCCACTTGCCAATCGAGGCCAATCACCACATAATCAGGTGCTTCTTCATCGATAATATAGCCAGCTTCTTCAATAGCATCTTTGAGCCCCGCTTCTCCAATCACATAGACCTTTTTGCCCAAGTTTTGGTCGTTCATGTAGTCAATGGTCGCAAGGGTAGCTGTATAGATGGTCGACACTGGGGTTTCAATATTGAAGTGAGTCGCCAGCATATCCCGAACAGTCTCTGGTGTGCGGGTTGTGTTATTGGTGACAAAGAGATAGGGAATTTCACGCGCCTGTAATTCATGAACAAAAGCTTCTCCTGCTGGAATTCGTGATTTTCCTTTGTAAATGGTGCCATCCAAATCAATTAAATAGCCCTTGTAGTGCATTTATTCTTCCCTTTCTGTTTCAGCTTTTTCATACAACTTCTCTGTATCGACTCGTCCACCAGATCCATACAAGAGCAAGGCTCCAGCATAGAGGACAAATTGTAAAATCAACCCTGTAAAATTGATCCCTTGACTTCCTGATTGGGTAAACAAGAAGGAAGCCACCATGAGAATCACAATGGTCAATAAGAGACCAATGACCGTCGCTTGGTCAACACTGATTTGATAAACCGTGCGTTTGGTGCTCCGGTTCCGGCCGTCTGACTTGGTTTCTGGTTGCAAATTTTCTACAAAATCAGTCACCAAGGTCGCAGCGAGGCTGACAGTAGTGCTAAAGAGCACGCCTTGAGACAAACGATGATAGAAATTAGACCAGAAAGAGCCTGATTGGCTGGTAATGCCGACCGAAAAGATCACGACAGGTAAGAGAAAGGCCAGGGTGAAATGGATCCAGACCCGATACCAACGTACATCTTCTTTCAAGAAACGGCTAAAACTCTCTAAATTCAAACGGTAGCGGAAAAATTTGTAAATTTCTTCCACCAGGATGATGCCCAAAGCACAAAGAGTCAAGAGCCAATCTCCCAACATGTACAAAGGGTTCTTTTGACGCTTGGCATAGGCCACAACCCGTTTTTGATAGCTTTCAAGTTCCTGTTTTTTATTTTTTAATCTTCTACTTTCCATAAATCCAACCCTTTTCTTCTACTTCTTCCCACTCAATTTCAGCTTGGGCATTGATCTGACCATCTGAAGTAATTTGGTGCTGAGTTTTCAAGCCCTCTTGTTCATATTGAGAGGTGATGAGACCTCCTGCTAGCACTTCTTTGACATATTTTAGATGAACTTTTTTAGGGACATGATGGGTCAAGAAGTCTGCTCCCATCACCTCAAAAACCCAGTCCAAGTACTTGCTATTATTGACATGCCCGTTCATATCCAAGTCGTAAAACCGAACCCGGTATTCTTGTTCCACGCCGCCTTCTAATTCTTTGAAACGGGGACCGCGGAGCATGGTTTTTGATAATTCAGAGTCAAAGGCATCCGTGATTTCACTCATAACAGGATGAACCTTGCGTGTATCACGATCCATCAAGACAAAGGTCGCGACCATCTCAATGATAGTATTTCCTGCTTCATCCTTGATATTAAAGGCCCGGTAGCAGAAAAGTCGATTGTGACTCTTGGCATAGGTTTCGATAGTGATTTTCTCATCAAAAACAGGGAGACGCTCGATCTTCATATTGTAATCCGTGATAATCCAGACTAGATTGTAGTTCTCTAAAATGTACATATCACTCATACCCAGCTCAATCGATTGCATGCCCGATACCTGTAAAGACAGCAAGATCAATTGGGGAATCTTAATATAACCATTGACATCGCTCATATCAAACGGAATTTTCATGCTGTATTCAAATGTTTTTGCCATTTTCTACTCCAAAATAAACTTCTCTGCTACAGTGTCTCCTAAAAAGAGACCTTTCTTGGTCATTCGTACAATGTCCTTGTCAGGGACCAAAAGTCCCTGCTGGATCAATTCCTCAACCACCGGTCCATATTGTTGGTCAAAATTCACACCAAATTTTTCTTCAAAACGCTTCTTGGAAACGCCTGTTTTCTTACGTAGTCCTAGAAACATCTCTTCCTCCATCATTTCTGTCTGAGTCAGATGCTCTTCTTGGACACGCGCATTTCCCTCTTCGACAGCTTGCATATAGTGACGAATGGGGCCATGATTCTTGTAGCGAATCCCATCGACATAGCCGGATGCACCAGCTCCCAGACCATAATACTCAGCATTGTCCCAATACATGAGATTGTGTCGACTTTCAAAACCAGGCTTGGAGAAATTAGAAATTTCGTAATGCTCAAAGCCCGCTCGCTCCAACTCCTGAATAATGTATTCAAACATCTCTGCTTCCAACTCCTCTTTTGGTAGAGGAAGCTTGCCCCGTCTCATGCGATTCATAAAGACTGTGTGATTCTCCAGAATCAAGCTATAAAGACTCATGTGGGGAATGTCAAGGGCACGAGCCTTCGCAACATTCTCTTTGACCTGGTCCATGGTTTGTGTCGGAAGCGCATAGATGAGGTCGATCGAAATATTGTCAAAACCAGCCAGCTTCAGACGGTCGATATTGTCATAAATATCCTGCTCTTGATGGCTCCGACCGATCTTCTTGAGCAAGCGATTATCAAAGGTCTGCACGCCCAATGAAACCCGATTAACTGGCGAATCCTTCAAGACCGCAATCTTATCCGGATCCAAATCACCAGGATTGACCTCGATCGTCAGCTCTTCCATCTGAGACAGATCAAGCGACTTGGTCAGCTCCTTGAGCAGATAGGCTAGCTGATCCGCAGTTAGAGCTGTCGGTGTCCCACCCCCAATATAGAGAGTCCGTAGGTTTGTGATTTCTTCCCGACGAAATTCTTGGATCAAATGATCTAGATAAGCATCGACCGGTTGGTTCTTGATAAAGACCTTCGAAAAATCACAATAAAAACAAATCTGGGTACAAAATGGGATGTGGACATAAGCGGACGTTGGTTTTGTATGCATACCTTTAATTATACCATAAAATGGCTTAAAACTGATGGTAAAAATAGGGGCAAAGATGGCTCAAAATAAGAAAAAAAACCGAAACAGGTTGACCCATTTCGATTCTCATTCTTTCGTCTCTTGTCCTAATTCTTGAGTGCGTTTATAGGCTGCTTCCACTCCTGCAATAATGTCGCCCCGTAAGCCGACTTGTTCCAGGCGATTGACTCCTGCGATGGTAGAGCCACCTGGGCTACAAACTGCATCTCGCAAGCGGGCTGGATGTTCGCCTGTCTCTAGGACCATTTGACTAGCGCCGTGGAAGGTCTCGGCAGCCATCTTCAAGGCTTGCTCTCGTGAAAGTCCCAAGCTTACTCCTGCATCTGCCATGGCTTCAATCATCTGATAGACAAAGGCTGGTCCACAGCCTGCGACAGCCGTTGCAGGATCCATCAATTTTTCTTCAATTTCGTAGAGGGCCCCTGCTCCTGATAAGAGCTGGTTGACTTGCGCTATCTGCTGGTCTGTTACTGCTTGGGAGCGGGCCAAACTGATGACACCTTGACCAATGGCTACTGGTGTATTAGGCATGATGCGGATGAGACCCACCCGCTCATTTTTAACTACACTTGACATTTGCTCCAGTTCCAGACCTGCTGCCATAGAAACCAACAGGAGATTGGAACGTTGGCCCAAAATGACCTGGTACTCTTCAAGTAAAGGGCTGAGTTGATAGGGTTTGACACCTAAAAAGATGACCTCCGCCTCTTGAAAGACTTGTTCAAGATCAGACGCCGTTCCCCCATACTGGCTGATAAACTCTTCCACCTTTTGTGGGGAACGATTGACCAAGAGCAGGTCTGTGCTAGCCACTTCTTTTGCGACCGCTTTGGCCAGACTAGCTCCCATATTTCCAAGACCGATAAATGCTACTTTCATGACTTACCTCACTTGACCATTTCCACTGACGATATACTTGTAACTAGTCATCTCCCGCAGTCCCATTGGTCCACGCGCATGGAGTTTCTGCGTCGAGATCCCCATTTCACAACCTAGGCCAAATTGACCCCCATCTGTAAAGCGTGTAGACGCATTGACATAAACGGCTGCTGAATCTACTTGCTTTGTAAAATAAGCGGCTGTCTCAGGATTTTCAGTCACAATGGCATCCGAATGATGGGTGCTGTGGGCTTCTATGTGGTCCACCGCTTCCTCAACTCCATCAACGACCTTGACTGCTAATATATAATCTAAAAATTCGGTATCAAAATCCTGCTCCTGTGCTGCTGTTCCCGAAATGATGGCCTGTGCTTGCTCATCTAGGCGCAACTCAACGGATCTTTCTCGTGCATCCACTAAGCGCTCTTTGACCAAAGGCAAGAAATCAGACGCGATCGCTCGATCGACCAACAAGACCTCCATAGCGTTGCAGACAGAGGGGCGACTGGTCTTGGCATTTTCAATAATCGCTAGGGCTTTCTGGAAGTCAGCCTCCTTGTCCACATAGACATGAACAATTCCAGTTCCTGTCTCGATCACGGGGACAATGGCATTTTCAACCACCGCTTGGATCAATCCAGCACCACCACGTGGAATGAGCAAATCTAGATAGCCCTTAGCCTTCATCATAGCAAGGCTGGAAGCTCGACTCGTATCTTGGATCAATTGGAGAAGGTCTGGATTGAGTCCGACTTCTTCCAATCCAGCCTTGAGTGCGGTCACGATCGCTTGGGCAGAATGAAAGGCATCCTTTCCAGTACGAAGAACCACTGCATTTCCACTCTTGATGGCAAGCGCTGCAGCGTCTGACGTTACATTTGGACGGCTTTCATAAATGATCCCAATGACGCCCATAGCGACTCGAACTTTCTGGATTTCAAGGCCATTTTCCAAAACTTCAGTATCCAGCACTTCCCCAATCGGATCTGGCAGATCGATTAAAGCACGGATCCCTTCTGCCATCCCTTCAATCCGCTCTTGATCAAGAAATAGACGATCTAGCATGACTTCAGAGATCTTCCCGCGTGCCGCTTCCATATCGATTTGATTGGCTGCTAAAATGGCTTCCGTCGCTTTCAGAAGCTGGCTGGCCATAGCTTCTAAGGCCTGATTTTTAAGAGCTGTACTGGCCGTATTGATGCTTTTCTTAGCCGATCCCGCTAAGGCAAATTGTTCTTGTGTTGTTTCCATACATTTTCCTTTAGAATTCTGTAAAGAGTAAGTCAATCTCAGGAGTTACCGAGATCCAATCATCCCGGTGGATGAGGATTCCCTTGGCTTTTTTAGATTGGAGCATATCGCGCACAGCCGACTGGCCGAGACGAACTTTCCCTTTCCCTAGTAATTGTCCTGACTCTTGATGATAGACGCTGACGATGTCTTGATAAGAAAAATCCCCTTCTGCCTTAGTCACACCCGAAATTAATAAGCTCTTTCCATATTGCAACAAGGCCTCAGCCGCTCCAGCATCCACCCAAAGAGCTCCTTTACTTTCTGCATAAAAGGCTAGCCATTGCTTCTGGGTTTTTAAACCCTTGTCCTCTGCAAGGAAGTAACTGCCATCTGCTTGCTCTTGCGCCGCTTCGATCAAGGCATCAGGCTTGAGAGATGAGCAAATATAGACAGGAACCCCAGACTCTGTCGCCAGGGTCGCTGCCTTGAGTTTGGTCAGCATACCGCCAGTTCCATTGCTACTACCCGCACCTCCAGCCATCTCGATCATCTCGCGAGAAATGTGCTCGATCCGCTCCAAACGCTTGGCTGTTGGATCCTGAGAAGGATTGGCTGTATAGAGGCCATCGACATCCGTCAACAGCACCAAAAGATCCGCTTGGGCCATGGCCGCAACCTGCGCACTCAAGGTATCATTGTCACCAACTTTTAGCTCAGCGATAGAGACCGTATCATTTTCATTGATAATCGGAATCGCCCCACGGTTGAGTAAGACAGAAAGGGCCTGGTGGGCATTCTTATAGCGACGTTGATCCGCAAAGTCATCCTGGGTTAATAAAATCTGTGCAGAAACAATATTGCGTAAAAGAAGATTAGAGGTATATTCTTCCATCAATAAACCTTGACCAACTGCCGCAGAGGCTTGCTTGTCTGCCACCTTAGTCGGCCGTTTCTTAAAACCAAGGGCACCAAACCCTGCAGCAACCGCCCCTGATGAGACCAAGATCAACTCATGGCCCGATTCGTGTAAGAGGGCCAACTGCTGGGTAATGACCTTGACCTTCTGTCTGGAGAGACTCCCGTCTGGATTGGTCAAAGACGAGGTCCCTACTTTAAAGACGATTCGTTTTGCTTTCATCGCTATGATTCTTTCTAATACTATTTATTTCGTATGTAATGAAAGTGAGGCTGGACAAAAACTGTCCAGCTCTCAATGTTTGATAGTAATAATAGTATGACGCAGTGGTTGAGTGGGCTCTACTACGCTGATTTCATCAGCTTTTACAGCCCTACTCAACTGTGCGGAGGTGGGACAACGAAATCGAATTCTAACGAATTACCGATTTCTGTCCCACTCCCATTCTTCATTATCCTTTTCGAAGGTCTTCCAGCGTTTTCTCAAAGATCGCTGGCACTTCTGCAGTAAATTCCAAAGTCTCTCCTGTGCGAGGGTGAGTAAAGCCGAGTGTCCGCGCATGCAGAAACTGTCCTTTCCCTTTGAGTGTCTTCTTAGGACCATAAGCTGGATCTCCAGCCACTGGATGGCCGATATAGGCCATGTGCACCCGAATTTGGTGGGTGCGACCGGTCTCCAGTTGCAACTCTACCAAGGTGTAATTTCCAAAGCGTTCCAAGACTTGAAAACGGGTCACTGCAGGTTTTCCTTTAGCCGTCACTGCTTGTTTTTTCCGGTCCTTTTCACTGCGACCAATTGGTGCTTCAATCATTCCCCGATCGTTCGGAAGGTTGCCATGAACAATGGCCCAATACTTCCGTAGTGATTTTTTGTCTTTTAGTTCCTCTGCTAAGGCGACGTGAGCTTGGTCATTTTTTGCGACCATCAGGAGGCCTGACGTGTCTTTATCAATCCGGTGGACGATCCCTGGACGCAATTCCCCATTGATCCCTGAAAGGTCCTTGACATGGTATAAGAGCGCATTGACCAAGGTCCCACTGGTATGACCCGCACTTGGGTGAACAACCATGCCTTGAGGTTTATTGACCACCACAACATCTTGGTCCTCATAGACGATGTCTAAGGGCAGATCTTCTGCTTCATAGCTGACCTCTTCCACTTCTGGGACTTCATACTGGATGATGTCCCCTTCTTTGACCGTGTACTTGGCTTTTTTTACAGCCCCATTGACCAGAACTTTTCCTTCTTTGATCTGCTCATTGGCCACAGCCCGTGACAAGGGAGTCAAATCCGCCAAAGTCTTATCCAGTCGCGCACCGGCTACTTCGATTTTAATTTCCATGCGTTTCCTCTTTCAACATCAGGATCAGGAGCAAGAAAACTCCAACTGTCAAATAACTATCTGCTACATTAAAAATGGCAAAATTCATAAAATCCAGGTGGAACATATCGACCACAAAGCCCTGACGCAGGCGATCGATAAAATTCCCCAAGCCACCTGCAATCACCAAGGTCAAGCCCGTCACCATCCAAAGCGACCCCTTGAGGTGCTTATAAAGATAGTAAAAGGCCCCCACCATCACGACTAGCGTGATGAGGGTAAAGAACCATTGCTGATTTTCAAGAAGCGAAAAAGCTGCACCTGTGTTTTGAAGATAGGTCAGGCTGACCACATGGGGAATAAAAGACTTGACGACACCCAGTGGAATGTTCTTCACCACATACCATTTGACCAGCTGATCCAGTAGGACCAAAAGGACAATCGCTACTGGGACCATTGTTTTTCTCTTCATTTCTTACCTCTTTTGATCAAAATATTCTACCATGACCTCGACAAACTTCTCTGCTACAGGAGAGAGATCCATCTCTTCGCGTTTGACATAGACCATTTTATTGTCCAGGTTGTCTTCCAAAGGAATCACGGTAATGCCATTCACTGACTGGCTATCCAAAAAGCCTGATCCCGTCGCATAAGCATCTGTCCGTTCCAAGATTCCATTCAAGGTAGCCCGGTCGGTCACATTGAACATTTGTGAGCTCGAGCTGGTATCGACAAAGTTCTCTGAATAATAGAGGTACTCATCTTTTTCTTGGGTAAAGCGAACAGTTGGCAACTGAGCTAGATCTTCCATGACCAGTTTTTTCTTCTTAGCCAGAGGGTGTCCCTTGCGAAGGTAAATATGAGTCTGAAAAGGAATCAAATCCACCACTTCAAGTCCTAATTTATCAACCCGTTGCATAATTCCCTTGGTATTTTGACGGTTGAGATAAATAATCCCTAACTCACTATGCCCTTGAGCCACTTCATCCAAAATTTGGACCGTCGTTGACTCAAAGATGCGGAAGTTTTTATTTTCCGGATAACGAATCGAGAATTCCGTCATCAAAGGCGGCAAAAAGTCATAGTGTTGACTAGAAATAGAGAATTCTTTCTTCTCTTCTTCAGGACTGGCATATTGATTTTGAAAAATATCAAACCCTTTGACCACATCCTGCGCTTTTTCATAAAATTCCATTCCCCGACGGGTCAAAAAAGTCCCCGAACTGGTCCGACGAAAAATCTTAAAGCCCAATTCTTTTTCCAGATCTCTGACGGATATGGACAAGCTCGGCTGACTCACATACATTTTTTCAGCAGCTTCACGAAAAGTACCACTATTGGCAATCGCCACTACATATCGTAATTGTTGTATATTCATTCTATTTTCCTTATTACAGTATCGATCTATTATACCATAAATTAGGGGCTGAAAGAAGAGATGGGTTTAAGAAACCTTCATCAAGTGAAAATAAAAAAACTGGAACTAAAACAGTTCCAGTTGATACTTATTCAATTACTTGAGTTTCAGCTAATTTCTTGTACCAATGTGCAGATTTCTTAGGATAGCGTTCTTGTGTATCAAAATCAACGTAGAAGAGTCCGTAACGTTTTTCATAACCATTAGACCATGAGAAGACGTCCATCAATGACCAGATGAAGTATCCTTTTACGTTTGCACCATCGGCAATCGCATCAGACAATACTTCCAAGTGTTGTTTCACATAATCAATACGGCCATCATCGTAAACAGTGTTGTCCACAAATTCATCTTTGTATCCAAGTCCGTTTTCTGTGATATAGATTTTCTTGTAGTTTGGATAGTCTTTCTTGACGCGCATGATTTGGTCATACAAGCCTTGAGGGTAGATGATCCAGTCCCAGTCAGTGCGAGGTACATAATCAGGAGCTACACGACGACCAACACCTTTAATTTGGTACTTAGAGCTTCCTTTTTCCCCTTTACCGTTGTGGATGATTTCAGTTTCACCATCAAATGCTTCCATCCAATCACTCATGTAGTAGTTAATTCCAAGGAAGTCGTTCAAATCTTTAGCTGCTTCAAGCGCTGCAAAGTCTTCGTCACGAAGATCCAAGCTACCACCATTAACTGAAAGAATGTGGTTTACACCTTCCATGGTTGCATCTGAATAGTGTCCAAGGTAGGTTGCATCCAAGATAAATTTGTTGTGGATGATATCTTCCAACTCAGCAGCCCGAACGTCAGCTGGATTTTTAGGATCCAATGGATACTTAGTTGGAAGGGCGTGAACAACCCCGATTTCACCTTTATAGCCTTTGTCTTTGTACAATTTCACAGCACGTGCATGAGAAACCATCATATTGTGGTGTGATTGGAAAACTTTGGCAAGGTCATACTGAATACCTGGTGGGAATTTACCGACTAAGTATTGACCATCACCGATTGGGCCAATTTCATTAAAGGTTGTCCAATAGTTGACTTCTGGGAATTCTTCAAAACAGAAAGCAGCATAATCTACAAAGTGTTCGATATTTTCACGATTTAAGAAGTCTCCATTTGAGTGAAGAGCTTCAGGAGTATCAAAGTGGTGAAGAGTTACGAATGGTTCTACATGACGTTTATGACATTCTGCAAATAACTTATGATAGAATTCTACCCCTTTTGGATTGACTTCACCATAGCCAGTTGGGAAAATACGTGACCAAGCAATAGAAATACGAATTCCGTTTACGCCATATTCTTCCGCCAACTGTAAGTCTACTGGATATTTATGGTAGAAATCACTCGCTGGTTCAGCAGTATACCAATAGTTGTCTGCTAAATATTTATCCCATGCAACTGGTCCTTTTCCGTCAGTATGAGTCGCACCTTCTGCCTGGTAAGCTGCTGTTGCGCCACCGAAAATAAAATCTTTAGGTAATGTTTTTGACATAAGTTTCCCCTTCTCAATCATAAAATAAAAATAAAGCAAGATGGAGAGGAGTAAGTGAGCAATCCTTCTCCATCTCACTTTAATCAACAGTAAATGTATTTATTATTGAAATTGTTCTTGAACGAATGCAAGAGCGCCTTTACCATCACGAGTCAACTTGATGTATTGAGCTCCTTCAGTCTTAGCCAATTTGATTCCAAGTTTATCTGTTTCAGCCTTCATATCTTCATAGTTTGAAGCTACTTGAGGAGCAAGAATAACAAGGTCAAATTCTGGCAACATTTCACGGTGAGCACCGTAACCACCAGCAGCAGCCTTCACAGGAACATTGTATTCTGCAGCAGCTTTATTCAAAGCGTTGGCAAGAAGTCCACTAGTTCCACCACCGGCACAAAGAACCAATACGTTAGTTTCTTTTGTGATATTGTTTTGAACTGGTTCACCTTCAACACCAGCTTTTTCAAGAATAGCATCTGCTTTAGCAGTGTTAAAGTTTGCAGCAACTTTTTCTTTCAAGCTATCGTTTGATTTACCTGAACGTTCTTCTTCAAGAATTTGTTCATCGTAAACTTTAACGAATGGGTAGTAAATGATCACGTCTACTACAACAAGAAGTGCAGCAAGGATGAATGAAAGTACTTGGAAGTTCGTACCAAGAACAATACCCAGAGGTCCAGGAGTTGTCCATGGTAGGTTAGAAGTAAATGAGTTCATTCCCAAGGTATCAACAAAGAATTTGAAGATCCATACGTTTGCAATTGGAGCAAAGATAAATGGAACAAAGAAGATTGGGTTCAATACCAATGGAGCACCGAACAAGATTGGTTCGTTAACACCAAAGAATGTTGGAACTACAGATGCACGTCCAATTGCACGGTTCCGTTTTGATTTCGTTAACCACATGAACATGAATGGAACGACAAGAGTCGCACCAGTACCACCCATAGTAACGATAAACATTTGAGTACCTGAAGTAAGGATCTTATCAGCGTGCATTCCTTGTTGAATCAAGTTCAAGTTTACTTCGGCATTTGCATAAGTAATCGCTGCGATAGCTGGTTCAACGATTGAAGGACCATGAATCCCTACGAACCAGAAGAAGGCGAAGGCACCAAAGATGATTGTAATTCCAAGGTAACCATCAGCAGCAGAGAATAGAGGAGCAAGAAGAGTACCGATTGATTCAGCAACCGTTACATGAAGGCTTGCTTTAACAACTAATTCAAGTGCATACAAGAGTACAACTGATAATGTAAATGGAATCAAGTCTTTAAATACTTGTGAAATATTTGGTGGAACCTCGTCCGGCATGCGGATGGTCACATTGTTTTTCACACAGACTTTGTAAACATTAACAGTAATGAATGCAGCAATAAAGGCTGTTAACAACCCTTTAGTCCCCATGAATGCTGTTAAGAATCCGCCATCTTTAGCAGGTTCAGCAGCCATGAGCAAGAAGCCAACCATAGAAGCCAACATTGTAGAAATGAAGTTGATTTGGTTGGTTGCTGGGAGGTCACGGTTCATTGAATCAGTCAAAGCCTTAGCCGTTGTCCCACCAACGAAGAAGGCCAAGATGCCCATAGAATAGCTATATGGAGTCATCAAGAAAGTTTCAATATCTTTAGACCAATGGAATCCCCAAGCGTTTGGTACATACGCAATTAGGATGAAGATAGATGAGAATAAGATTACAGGCATCCCTGCAATAAAGCCATCCCGAATCGCTCGCAAATATTTGTTTCGAGAAATCTTTTCAAAGAAAGGTTTCCCTTTTTCAATCAGTTCAATCAGTTTATTCATTATTTCGCTCCTCTTTTATATAGTTCAATCAGATGGTGAATCACGTCTTTTAATAGGATCGTTGTCATGAGATGGTCTTGACCATGCATCATGGTAATGCTATAGGGGATTTCTTCTCCTGCTGCTTCATGCGCTAGCATGGTCGTTTGAGATTTGTGAGCCTCAGCGATACAGGACCCTGCTTCTTCTACTAAGGATTCTGCTTTAGCAAAATCACCATTTTCAGCAACTTTTAAGGCTTCCACTAATTTTGATCGAGCGTCACCGGCATAAGCGACAATTTCAAACCCAAGTAATTGGACTTCTTCTTTATTCATGTTGGTTCCTCCTTATGATACCTTTTGAAAATTTTTATAATAGACGTTGAATATGAAGGGCTAAATAGACTTTTTCATTAGGAGATATCTTGGCTCCTGTCTGTTCAGCGATGGTTTGGTAGATTTGATGACTAATCTCATAAGCCTTTGGATAACTTAGCTGAATCAGTTGTTCCATCTCGCTCAAACCTTCTGGATCTTCTCTTCCCTTATCTAGCGAATCTAGGAAATAATTGAGATGGATCATAAAGCGATCATAGAAATGACTGTTTTCTTCTTTCCGTTTCAAGCCATTTTGAGCTAGTTTTTCTTCTACAGCTTTCAAAATAACTTGTCGGTCCTGGACATCTGGATCTTGCTCATGAATCATTTCCCCTTGTGCATTAATGAAATGATAAGCAATGCGATTTACTTCATCGTCAGGAAATTGATCCAAGAGCCGCTTTCGAAAGATCTCAATCGCTTCTTTTGCGATTTTATAGGGAATCGGATGCATAGCAGACGCATCAGGAAGGTCACTGTGTTTATATCTTCCCTGATGAACTGCCTGGTAAGAACAAAAGATGTGATCTGTTAATGTCACATAGATATATTCTTGAACAGGATAGGCATATTTCTTAGACAAGGTATCAATCACTTCATAAGTGGTTGTAATGAAATCAAGAGGAACATCCTTTAGAAGGGCCATAAAGTTTTCTCTTGACTCATCCGTATTTAAACGAAATACTTTTTCTACCTTATCATCAGCTACTAGATCATTTTTCTTTTTCCCAAAAGCAATCCCACTCCCAATAACAATCAACTCTTGTTGTAGTTCATTTTGAACCAAAGCAACATTATTGTTCATTGGATGGATAATACGATACATGAGGCTCTCCTTTGTAAAATTTGTTAAAAGCAAATAAAAATGACCACGAAGCAACTGAAAAAACTAGCATACACTAATTGTTCATCTACTTGTGGTCACGCCTAATCTAACTTAGTAACGCTCACTGCTATTCAACTTATAAACTTATTCTATCATAAGCTTTTTATTTTGTAAACCCTTACAGCGAAAATTTTTAAACATTTTTTTATAAAAAAGAAACAAGGCCTTAAAATAATGAAGAGGCTGGGACAAAAGTCCTAGCCTCTCAATCAGCTTTGGATTGTCGAGCAAGACGCAGTGGTTGAGTGGGCTCTACTACGCTGATTTCATCAGCTTTTACAGCCCTACTCAACTGTGCGGAGGTGGGACGACGAAATCGAATTCTAACGAATGACCGATTTCTGTCCCACTCTCTAACTGTTGCTTTAGGAGGCAATCATCATTTGAATCTTATACGCGTTCTGTCCAAGGTGTCGCTACTTTAGCCAAAACGTCATTTAATTCTTCAATATTTTGTCGACCTTCTGTACGAAGCCATTCACGAGCAGCTGCTTCTCCGTCTTTGATATAAGCTTCAACTGATCCAGCCCATGTTGCACGTCCACAAAGAACACCATTGAAGTTTGCACCTGATTCGTGGGCAAAGACAAGAGTTTCTTGGAAGAGCTTAGCTGATACACCGGCACTGAGGTAGATGTATGGAAGGTTGGTCGCTTCTTCTTGTTCTTTGAAGAAGGCAGCTGCTTCTTCACGACTATAGACAACTTCTCCTTCTCCAAATCCTTCCACGAAGTTCACATTAACTGGAACTTCGACTTTTAAGACATCGATATTGAAACGAGGATCTGAGAAGACTTTCATAGCCTCAATCACCTTACGAGGTTTCACTTTTGCATATTCAGCAGAGGTTGCATCCGCAATTCCTTCATCATAAGCCAAGATTTCAAGGAAGAATGGAATGTCCTCTGCAGCGCATTCTGAACCGATGCGTTCGATATAAGCTTGTTTTTCTTGGTTGAGTTCGTCTGCACTGTCTACATCATAGTAGAGCAAGAATTTCACAGCATCTGCGCCTTGTTCTTTGATGCGTTTTGCTGACCAAAGGTTCAAGCAGTCAGGCAAGCGTTTGGTGCTAGACGTATCGTAGCCTGTCTTTTCGTATGCGAGCAAGAGTCCTGCATCTTTGTCCAAGGCTTTTGTAGCAGGTAGACCATATTCTGGGTCCAATAACATAGATGAAGCATATTTTGTCAATTCATCAGCTACAAGGACTTTTAATTCTTCCATTTGTGCTACTGTTGGTTCTGTGTCTTGGTATTTGGCCATCAAGCGTTTCAAAGCCCCACGTTGGTCGAAGGCCAAAGCTGAAATGACACCGTCTTTTGTACTAAGACGTTCCAAATAGTTGCGTTTTTGTTCTGTTAATACCATTTTATACCTCTTTTACGATTAATTGTTGATACAAGGCATCATAGTGCCCCATGTTGACATGTCCTGTTTGTGCTTCTTGTGCATTTAACATTCCAAGAACATTTGCTTTCTTGAGCAAGTCTGCGTCACTCTCATGATGATAGAGACCAGATGCAATCCCTGCAACAGTCGAATCACCAGATCCGACTGGATTGACGACATCGATCTTAGGAATATCTACCTTATAGAAGACATCCCCATGCTTAGCGAAAGCGCCATTTGCACCAAGGGAGACAATCACCCATTCGATGCCATCAAAGAGAGAATCCTGAAGAACTTCTTTTAAGTCTTCCACATTCTTACTCACTTCTTTTCCTAACAACTGTGATAATTCTTCATTGTTTGGTTTAATGACCGTAGGCTTGACAGCTGCTTGAATGGCAGCTTCTAAAGAAGCTCCCGAGCAATCAAGTACGACTGGTTTCCCAGCTTCCCTTGCAATCTTAACAAGGCTAGCATAGTAGTCCACTGGTAAACCAGCAGGAAGACTTCCAGAGATGGCAACAACCTCTACTTGTTCAACCAAGTGACGATAATGGTCGAGAAAGTCTTGGCCTTCTTTCTCAGAAATGGTTGGACCTTTTTCTAAGATTTCTGTTTGCTTGCCTTCGTGAAGGATGGCGATACAATTACGTGTATCTCCAGCAATTTCAAAGAAACGTTCCTCTATCCCTTCTCCTAAATGATCGAGAATGAATTGCCCCGTCCGACCACCAAGTAGGCCAGTCGTTGCCACTGGATCCTTTATCTCAGAAAGTACACGGGTAACATTGAGACCTTTTCCACCAGCTGTCTTACTCACCTCAGCTACACGATTGACTGTATCCAACTGGAGTACATCCAAAGGATAAGAAATATCAATCGAAGGGTTCATCGTGACCGTTAATATCATACGTCACCTCTTAGTCGTGGTATTCACCACGGTCCCATTTTTCAAGGAATTCTGTAAAGAAATCAGCATCCGCTTGATGAGCATTATGGGTTTCAACATGTTGGATCTTAGCGATCAATTTTTTATTTTCTTCAGTTGGTTTGTATTCAGCGTGGATGAATGCTTCAATGATATCGCACATGAGCAATTCACCAGTAATTTTACCCCCAAACCCGATGACATTCGCGTTCAATTCTTCTTTTGCATAAAGAGCAGTTGTCATATCGCGTACCAAGGCAGAACGGATACCAGGTACTTTGTTAACAGCATTGTTAATCCCAACACCAGTACCACAGATACAAACACCAAGATCTGCTTGGCCACTTGCTACGGCTTCACCGACTTTCTTACCAAAGATTGGATAGTGGGTACGTGTATGGTCATAAGTCCCAAAGTCGAGCACTTCGTATCCTTTTGATTTCAAAAAATCAGAAACAGCCATTTTTTCATTTGTCACAATGTGATCACAACCAATTGCAATTCTCATTTGAATTCTCCTCTCATTAGCACATCTTATTCAACATATCTACACGGATTTGGTGACGGCCACCGTCGTATTTACCATTGACGAAGCCTTTGGCAATGTTTTTCGCCAATTCATCCCCAACAATTTCAGCCCCCATGGTAATCATTCGAGAATTGTTGTGTCCACGTGTCATATAAGCAGAACGTTCATCTGAAACTTCTGCTGCCACCATTCCTTTGATTTTAGTCGCAACCATAAATGGA
This sequence comes from Streptococcus parasanguinis, assembly GCF_047465465.1. Lineage (GTDB taxonomy): Bacteria > Bacillota > Bacilli > Lactobacillales > Streptococcaceae > Streptococcus > Streptococcus parasanguinis_AI. The sequence goes on from NZ_JASGZU010000001.1 coordinate 691,676, forward strand.
CCAGCTCCATAAGCATCAATCACGATTCCAAGATTTTGATCGTTTTTGTTCACTTCGCTCGCAACTGCAAGTGTCACATCTACAAAATCTTGACCTTCAGCGGTTACATCTACAACATCGAAGTTTTCTTTTACAAGAAATTCTTTCACGAGATCTTTTAATCTTAATCCTGCAGCATCTGCACCAATTACAATAGACATGTCCTGTCCTCCTTTTGTTTGTTTCAGCAAATATCCCTGTTGTTAATTTTTCACAAAGAAACATTTTCTTACTTTTGATATTATATTACACCTATTTCGAACGAAAGTCAACATTAAATTGTTTATTTTCGAACATTTTTTAAAAATAAAAACACCATATCTAGAAAAGATATGGTGTCAGTTTTCAAACTACATGGAACGATTATTTTGCATTTGCAGCATATTCTTCGTTACGTTTGATCATTTGTTTTCTGTACCAAGCGAAGATTCCGATATAGAATGCCAAGAAGACAACTACACCAAGGATAGCTTTGATATCACCAGTTGTTGCGTTACCGATTGTCCAACCGAGCAATTTTTCAACTGGTCCTTCAAGAGTTGAGTGAGTGATCAATTGAGTAGAAGCTACCCCTTTAGGGAAGGCATCAACACTCTTAGCCAATTGAGTTGCAAATGGTGCAATCAATGTACCTGAAAGAAGGAAGAGTGGCAAGAGAAGGCTTCCGAAGATGATCATACGGATCAATTTACCGCGTGTTACAACCAACAAGGCTGGAGTTACACCCATAGCGATGATCCCTGCAAGTGGCAAGATACCATTTCCGACTTTAGAAAGAAGCACTGCTTCGATCAACATGATTGGTGCAAGTACGTTGGCACAAGCCCAGATTTCAGCACGACCAGCGATAAATGGCCAGTCCAAACCGATGTTGAATTTACGTCCTTGAAGACGTTTAGTAGCAACGTTTGTAATACCTTGTGACAATGGTTCTACTGCTGCGATGAACCAAGAACCGATCAATGAGAACAATTCCAAGCAGACACCGGCAGTCAAACCAAGGCTCAACCAACCTTTAATAACCAATTCCCATTTGTCAGCATCAACAACACCAGCAACTGGTTGTGGAGTACCCATGATACCGATGACGATACCAAGTAGGAAACCGATAAAGAATTTAGATCCCCAGAAACCGATCTTCTTGTTCAATTTAGCAGCGTCGAAGTCGTATTTATCAAGACCTGGGAAGAATTTGTCAAAGATTTTATCCAAGACCATGATGATTGGGTTCATCATGTAGTTCATGTGAGTAGATGTCATAGGTGATGAACTTGGTGCATTCAACAAATCATCAAATGTTGGTTTCATCAAGTCTGAGTTGATGATTTTCATAACCCCTACAAGGACAACGGCAAGTGTTGCAACGAAGAGGGATACCCCTGCACTAACACCATTTTTATCGGCATACCATTTAATCAAAAGACCAGTGATTGACAAGTGCCAAATATCGAAAATGTCGACATCAAGTGTGTCAGTTTTCTTAATTAGCAACATCACGATGTTGACAATCAGCATCACCAACAAGAAGTAGAGCGTCCAAGCAGAACCCCATGTGATGGTTGCAAGTGGAGCCCAACCAACGTCAGTAATAGTCAATTGGATACCTGTATTCTCAACAAATTTTGCAAGAGATGCTGAGAAAGCCGTATTAAGCATACCGATGATTGCACCGATACCAGTAAGGGCGATGGCAAGTTTAATACCACCTTCAAGGGCTTTAGAGAATTTCACTCCAAACAAGAGGGCCAAAACCGTCAAAATGATTAACATGATGATCGGACCACCCATGTCTAGGATGGGTTTGAAAAATTTATTGGCAAAATCTATAATTCCATTCATAATAAATCCTCCCGATTTATGAATTTTTTGTAATTTACAGCAGAAAGTGTTCCCAATTTTATCATTGGATAACGCTTACAAACTTGTTTAAAAAAATATTAACTTAATCCATGTTCTTTAATGGCAGCTTCGATGTTATCAAAGACTGGCGCACTCATTGCAGGAATACGGAATAAAATTGGTCCCGCTTCTACCACTGGAATACCAGGATCGAATCCCAAATCAGTAGCAGCAATTGGAGTAAAGATGTCATAACCAGAAATCAAATCTTCATTGACGTCTTTGACCATGACAGCGTCACAACGCACATCATAACCACGGTTTGACAACTCTTCTTCCAACGCATTCTTAATTTGGTGGCTAGAGTTAACACCTGCACCACAGGCAGCTAAAATTTTAATCATTTGGATGTCCTCCATTATAAATATTTACGAATGTTTTAGGAAATAGTTTCCGTAATGTATTGATAAAGCTTATCTTCACTATCTAATTTTGATAGAGCTTCGAGATTTCCATTGGATGTAAAGAAATCCATCAGCTGGGCCAAAATATTGGTTTGGCTTGAGCTCGTATTATTGATAATAAAGAATAAGAGTGAAACTTGAACTTCCTTATCTGGAGCAATCATATTATGGAAAGTTACGGGTTGATCCAAACGAACCACGACCACATTCTCAGTGAGATTATGGACAATGTCTGTATGCGGGATCGCCACATTTGGTAAGTCCTTACCAAGAAATTCCATGTCTAATCCAGTCGGGAAAGACTTTTCACGCTCAATCAAAGCGGAACGATAGGTTGGTGTCACAATCTGTCGCTCTTCCAATAAGCTTGCTACCTGCTCAAAGAGATCTGTTTGATCCTTGGCATGTAGGCAAAATACAAGATCTTTGTTAAAGAGTTGATTTAATCCCATTGTTGCCACCTCCTTATCTAACTATTTATTTTATAGCTTCAGTATATCACTATATTGATTGAGTGTCAATCATTTTTTGTCTAAATTTGTTTAATTTTGTTTGTATATCACTCTAAAGCGCTTTCTATCCGTCATTTTCCAACATCATTAAATCAGTAAAAAGTGGTCTCTTTTTTGAGACCACTTTGTTCTATATGATTTTCGTATACAATCCGTATTTGTCTTTGATCTTCTTTGGAATACTATCATCAGTAATAATGGCATTCAGATCTTCCACTCGATAGAAACTATAGAAAGAATAGCTATCAAACTTACTGTTATCGGCAACCACATATTTCTCAATTGCATTGTTTAGAATAATGGCATTACCATTTCCTTCTTCTTCATTGGCTGTGGAAACATGATGCCCATCGATGCCATTGACCCCGATGAAAGCTTTAGAAACCTTGATTTCTTTCAAGAGTTTATTGGCAAATTGACCGACAAAAGTTTGTGTCTTCACCCGGTAGCGACCACCAACTAAGATCAAGTCATAATTTGGAAAATCCTTTAGCTTTTCAAAAATGGGGAGGGAATTGGTGACGATACTGATTTCCTTTCCTTCTAAATAGTCGCCGATAAAATCTGTTGTCGTACCAGACCCAATAAAGACGGTATCCCCATTTTCGATCAAGTCTGCACATTTTTTTGCAATGGTTCGTTTCTCATCAATATTGATGAGATTTTTCTCACTGTGAGAAGCCTCTAACAAGCTATCTTTTACTTTTTTGTGGGCTCCACCATGTACACGAACTAAAAGACCTTGTTTTTCAAGATCGATCAGATCGCGACGAATGGTCATGTCTGTCACCCCAAAGAGTTCCTTGAGTTCTTTGACTGATACCACACTTTTTCGATCCAGTTCCTGAAGAATTTCAACATGTCTGCTATCTTTCATGGTACTACTTCCATTCCTACTATATTTGTCTCTATTATACTACATTTTTCAAAAAACACAAATTCAAACATTATATTAACAGGAGTAAACATGATATTTTTAAATAAATAAAAGAAAAAAGCCTTCTGATAAATCAGAAAGCTTTAATTTTGCTATTTCTAGCTTCCTCACCTTTGGATCAAGGCTCGGGACAAAAAGGTTTAGAAAACCTTTTTATTTTGCGATTGGGTAAACAGAAACTTGTTTTTTATCGCGACCTTTACGTTCGAAGCGTACTACGCCTTCAACTTTTGCGAACAAAGTATCGTCTCCACCACGTCCAACGTTCACACCTGGGTAGATGTGTGTACCGCGTTGACGGTAAAGGATAGATCCACCTGTTACAGTTTGTCCATCAGCTGCTTTAGCTCCAAGACGTTTTGCTTGTGAATCACGTCCGTTTGATGTAGAACCTCCACCTTTTTTGTGGGCGAAAAGTTGCAAGTTAGCAAGATTCAATTTCAACATAATTGTTTTCCTCCATGTTAGTTTTCTGTGATAACTCTTGTTTGGACGAACTCTGAAGAGTTCTCCGATAAGTTTGCCATCCCTAAGAAAAATGATTCAAAGAATAGTTGGGTCATTTCTCTTTGATGTGGTGGAATATCTGTCGGGATTGTGACCCGAAGAAAGCCACCTTCTTCTTCGTTTAATTCTAGATCCGGTTCGTAGCCTGCAAATTTCTCAACAGAGTTGACAAAGTTAATGGCTAGAGTCGAAACCGATGCACACACGACATCAAAGCCATATTCACCGCTTCCAGCGTGCCCAGTGATTTCTGCACTCCTCAGCTCGCCATCTTCGGCTCGTTCAAAGACTGCTTGTATCATGTGTTCTCCTAAAAATTAAGCGTTGATAGCGTTGATGACAACTTTAGTGTAAGGTTGACGGTGACCTTGTTTACGGTGGCTACCTTTTTTAGGTTTGTACTTGTAAGTAACAACTTTCTTTTGTTTTCCTTGTTTTTCAACAGTTCCAACAACAGTAGCTCCTGAAACAAGTGGAGTTCCGACAACAGTGTTTTCACCACCAACAAGAACAACTTCGTTAAATGTAACTTCTTGACCAGCTTCAACGTTCAATTTTTCAACGTAGACTGCTTGACCAACTTCAACTTTAACTTGTTTTCCGCCAGTTTTAATGATTGCGTATGTGCTCATTATGCACCTCCTATGTATTTTTGGGTTTCCCCGTATTTTTGTGAAGACTCGCCTAGCATCGTGGGACGAACCACTTACTCTCATGGAAATGAGCGACGATGTTCGAGCGGTTGCACAGGCATGTGCATAGTCAACTCTCTAAGTATATCACTTCTATCAAACAAAGACAAGTATTTTTGCGCTTTGAAAGCGAATTTTCTTTGAAAAATCTATTTTTTGTATCTTATAGTTTAAGATCGCATTCAAAACCGGCTTTCATCTACTTATCCTTAAATTTAAAGTCATTGAAGCTCATTTTGGCTTTAGACGAATCGTTCATCCCCTTCATTTTTTCTTCTTGTTCCTTAGTAATTTTTATCGGAATCGCTGCAGCAGTATTGGGTTTTAACACACCCGATTCGCTCACTTCATAGTCAACTGTGACATCTTTAAAAAGTGGCTCTCCATCATATTCCAAATTCAGGACAAAGGATCCATCACGATCGATGGTGGTGGTGGTACGATTCACAATAAAGAACAAGGCGAAGCGGTTTTCCTCATTTCCAAAGGTATATCCTGGGAAAAAGACAAATAATTTTCCAGCTTCTCCAAGCGTTGGATGTTCCTTGATAAATTTTTCGGACGCTTCCAAGACTTCGTTGTCCTGGTCTTTATACTGCTCGGCCCTGACAAATGTGAGGGGTTCTTTTTTTCTACTGCTTGATTGGCTAGTCTTCTCTTCTTTTTTCGGTCCAGTAAACGATACTTTGACACAGCCTGTCAACAGAAGCAAACTTGTCATTAATACGATAATTTTTTTCATTTTGTCTCCTTTAGATTTGAGTAGAAAAAGAGGCTGGATACTCCCAGTCTCCCCTATAGCAAATCCTCGATCAGGTCATCGACCTCATCTTTTTCTGCTTTTGGTGTGATTTCCGTTACGACGATGCCTGACACAGCACGCTCGACCAAAGCTTCCACATCCAACCGTTGCTCATACTGCTCCGCATTTTTGAGTTTCGGATTCGTCTTTGGACGATCTGGTGCAAAGATGGTACAACAGTCTTCAAACGGTTGGATGGAGATTTCAAAGGTATCAATCTCTTGGGCAATATCGATGATTTCCAACTTGTCCATGGTTACCACTGGACGGATAACTGGCGTATTGGTCACTGCATTGATGGCCTGCATACTCTCTAAGGTTTGGCTAGCCACTTGTCCCAAGCTTTCACCATTGATAATGACCAAACCACCACGAACCTCGCGAATGCGGTCTGTAATGCGCATCATAAAGCGGCGGGTCAGGGTCATGAGGTAAGCTTCTGGCGCTTTTGCCTTGATTTCCTCTTGGATCTCTGTGAAGGGCACCTCGATAAATTGGATATTGCCCCCAAACTTGGTCAACTTCCGTGTTAAGTCATGGGCTTTTTTCAAGGCACCTGGGCTGGTATAAGGTGGGCTCGCAAAGTGGACCGCTTCGATATCCACACCACGCTTTAAGGCCAGGTAACCAGCTACTGGAGAGTCGATCCCACCAGATAGCATGAGCATGCCTTTGCCAGAAGTCCCAACAGGAAGGCCACCGGCTCCCTTAATGGTTTCATAAGAGATGTAGGCTGCTTCTTCTCGGATTTCGACTTGCAGATTGATATCTGGCTTTTTCATCTGTGCCTGGATCGTTGGGATCGCTTCAAAGACAGCGCCACCTAGAGTTTGATTGAGCTCACGGCTATCGAGTTCAAAAGTGTGATCGCTACGCTTACTTGAGATTTTAAAGGTCAAGCCGTCCTTGTAAATCTCCTTCATAATCTCTTGCACTGCCGCTTTTAAGGCTGGTACTGATTTTTCAATCTTGTAAACAGGTGAAAAATTTTGGATTCCAAAAACTTGCTTGAGGGATTCTGCCACCGGCTCATAATCCGTCCCATGTAGATAAGCATGGGCTCGATCGCGGTCCGCTGTCACTTTGACAGCCGGATAAATAGATAAAACATCTTGGATATTATTGCGAAGTTTATTGATGAAACGCATGCGGTTCTTCCCTTTAGTAGAAAGCTCTCCATAGCGAATCATAATTTCTGAATAGGTTAAGGTCATATTGATTTCCTTCTAAAATTAACGTACTTTTCGTGTTTGTTCGTAAATCAGTTTGAACTTGGTCAAGAATTGCTCGACTTGGCTCATGTCATTTTCAATATCAAGACTGAGGCGAACTGCTGTCTGTGCAACACTCTTGTCCACTCCCATGGCAATCAAGGTACCAGCTGGTTTTCCAGCCTTGGACGAGCAGGCACTGGTCGTCGAGATATAAATATCAAACTCTTCAAAGGCATGGACCACTACTTCACCACGAACTCCCTTGATCCCAAAAGTCAAGATGTGAGGGGCAAAGTGATCCTCACCAGAAAAGATTGTGACATCTGGATAGTTGGCCAATTCTTTGCGGATCACTTCTTTCATCTGCTGGGTCTTGCTGGCAAAAACTTCTTGGTTTTCCATAGCTAAGCGTAGGGCTTTTGCGGTTGCTGCGATACCTGCCACGTTCTCAGTTGTCGAGCGCATTTCTTTTTCTTGACCTCCACCCGTTAAGAGGGGTGCGATCTTTTTGCCTTCTTTGATGTAGACAAGACCAACTCCACGAAGGCCATGGAATTTGTGACTAGAGAAGGTCGCAAAGTCCACGCGCTCTGATAGATAAACTTCTGTTGCTACCTTGGCTAAAGCTTGAACAGCATCGACATGGAAACTAATCGTTGGGCGATCCTCAAGGAGAGCCGCAATTTCATGGATGGGCTGGATGGAGCCAATCTCATTGTTGACGGCCATGACAGAGACCAAGGTCGTATCTGGACGGAGAAGACTAGCCAAGGCATCCACTTTGACAAAGCCACGCGCATCCACTGGAGCATAATCCACTTCGAATCCCTGCGTCTTTAACCAAGCAGCGGACTCCTTGATAGCGGGATGCTCGATGTCAGAGACAATGATATGCTTGCCATAAGGAGCTTTCTCAAAGGCGACACCCTTGAGGATCCAGTTGTCCCCTTCTGTCCCACCAGACGTGAAGTAAATTTCTTCAGCTTTCTTGCCAATTAACTCTGCAATCTGTTTTCTAGAAGCCTCTAAAATACGAGTCGCTTGACTACCTAAATTGTGCAAACTAGAAGGGTTCCCCCAAATCCGAGTGGCCACTTCTGTATAGGTCGCAAGGGCCTCTGGATAGGGTTTGGTCGTTGCTGAATTGTCAAAATAAATCATGTCCTACGCATCCATCACTTTCTTTTTACGTAACTTCTATTTTATCATTTCTAACCGCTTGGGACAAGGATTTGATAAAGAGAGATGAAGTTAAATCACTTCATAAAATTCAGTTCTTTTTAGACATTTTTCAGAAAATGACTTATAATAAGAAAGTGTTAAAAAACAATTTTTGATAGAAAGAGAATGAACATGTCACAATATTCAAGAAGCAACAAAAACCAAAAACCTGAGGATACTACAGATTCTAGACCCTCACGTGGTGAAAAAGTCAAACAAGGCCTGTCACTATTTCAAACAGTTGTCGCCACGATTGCCAGTCTTTTAGGGATTATCGTCACTTCTTTTACGATTATAAGCCTGCTTAATAAAGACAATCAAAAAACAGAAGATAAACCATCTAGTAGCACCAGCGTCGTCGTGGTCCACGATAAGGGATCTGACTCAAGCGCTACCAATACAGATGCTAATACCAATACGCAAACCGATTCAAGCAATACAGATGCTAGTTCACAAAAAGAAACCGATAGCTCATCCGCTACAGAAAACAGTTCATCTGCCGCACAAGATCAAGGTTCCACCGCAACAGACAGTGGCGCAGATACAGCATCATCCGGAACAAACTAAAAAATCAGTAAGGACAACCTTACTGATTTTTTTAGCTTCTGATTCCATTTTTTCTGATGTTTATAGAAAGCATCGATCTCGTTGTCGTACTCCCATTTGAGCGTTGAGTGATCTTCCTGGATTTGATCCAATTGTTTATATGGAAAGTTCATGGGCCTATCACGATAAGTTGATTCAGCTAATGAACCATATAGATTGTCAAAACTTCTCAAATGCCAATTACTCAAGTAATCTCCCCCCTATTCTAATGTCGGATCCTATATACATCTCATCTAAATTTAATGTATTGTCCTCATTAATTGGGATATCTACTCCCCAACTCGATTCTTCAATATGATTTATACCTCCATAAACATTCATATAATATTCAGGAGTTGTCAGTCCACCATCACTCCATTGTGTCTGATCCCAATCAATCTGAACGGATTCAACTTTTGAATTTTGTGCTTTGACTAAATCAATGACCTTCTGTTCGTGTTCTTTTAGATAGTCCAGTTGTTCTTTCTTTATAGCTTCCTTCTCTTCCTTCAGGTCTTTCGTAGATGAAGAAAGATTCGTTTTCTCTTGCTTCGTATCTTCTTTCTGTTTCACGGTACACCCTCCTATACTTAGGAGCGCTACAATTGAAGCAACCATCATCATAATTTTTCGACTTTTCATAAGTCCCCCTATCATTCTGTACAGTTTTATTCTCTAAAATTTCCACCTGTTATTTCTGATTCTATTATGAACTCGTAGCTCAAGTATTCTTGAAATTCTTTCCTCTTAATAGGTAGAATGATCTGTTGATTATATTAAGGAAAATTTGAACCAGAGATTGAATCAATTGAAATTGGATTCTCAACATTTGGTTTTGGGACAATAAAGAATGAATAGCCATTGAGTTCCTTATCATTTGCCCCATAGACCTTTAAACGGATGTCAAATCCAGATTCCGTAAAAGCACCACTATCTCCTACTTTCACGCTATCCCAGTTATACTTGACCCGAACAACTTTTGGATCATTCGACTTTATGTAGTTCGTAATTTCGGACTCGTGTTTTTTTAAAAAGTTTACTTGCTTTTGTGTGACAGTTTCTGCATTTTCTTTGGTGGAGGAAGAGGTGGTAGTTTGTACTTGTTTCGTATGGGCTTTTTGATTTACACTACAACCTCCAATTCTTGTGAAAACAAGCATTAAAGCTATTAACTTAAGAATAAATTTCATTTTTCTTTTCATTTTCCTCCTAACACTAATACTTCTATTTACTCAGGAAAAAATTTTCCAACCACCATTTTCCTCGATATAAATATCATTAAGCATCCCCATTTTTTTAATAGTTGGTAGGCTATTTTGATCATCTAGGTAAAAATCAACTGAAAATTTTGTGTTTGCTAATTGATTAATCTGACCAGAAATAGATAAATTGTATCCACCACCCTGAGGCGTTCCATTTCCAGACTCTTCAATTTGCATACTGTTCCAATCAATCTGGACGGATTCAACTTTTGGATTTTGAACCTTCACAAAATCGACGATTTCTTGCTCGTGTTCTTTCAGATAAGCGAGCTGTTTTTGTTTAATGGCTTCTTTGCCTTCTTTAATTGATGAGGATGCGACAATTTTCTCTTGTCTGCTCTTTTCACGTTCTTGCTTCACACATCCTACTAGACATCCAAGTGTTGAAATGAAAGCAAGTGCGATCATCAGATTATTTATTTGTTTTCTCATAATTTTTTCGTTCAAAGGTTATTCTTCTATTGCATCTCTAATTGTCTAACGGATAAATCAATTCTTTTCTACTCGATATAAACTATCAGAACCAATTGAATCTATCCTAGGAATCTTATTTTCGTCTAACGTAAAATTCAGGCTAAAATTTGTTAGATCACTACCATTGGCATAACCATAAACTAATAGTATTTCGTCACCTCCCTGAGGTGTTCCATTACCTCCTACAACTGTTTTAATACTGTCCCAGTCATAAGACACCTGATGAATGTTGGCATTATGAGCTTTCACATAGGCTGTCATTTCTTGCTCATGTTCTTTCAAATAGGTGATTTGATTTTGCTTTGTCGCTTCTTTATCTTCCTTGCTTGTCGAAGAAGTTGCAATTGAGGCTTGTTTTGTTTGCTCTTTTGATTTTATAGTGCATCCTTCGATACTAAATAAAGCAACTATTGATGTTACTGTTAGCAAAATAATTTTAGTATGTTTCTTCATAATTTATCCTTAAATTTCAACATAGTTCAAAAAAACTACTACTCCAATATTTCTTCACCGATGGTTATATGGTTAAATATGGAAATTTTTTTCAAATCAATTGAATCGTCATCATTTATCGGCATAGAGGCGCTCCATCCAGAATTTTCAATATGATTTACTGTTCCATAAACTTCAATAGAATAATCAGGAAACAAGAATCCTCCATCACTCCATCTCACATCAGTCCAATCAATCTGAACTGACTCAATTTTTGAATTTTGAGCCTTCACATAATCAACAATTTCCTGCTCGTGTTCTTTGAGGTATGCTACTTGTTCTTTTTTTATTTCTTCTTTTGATTTTTGTACAACTTTCTTTGAGGATGAGGCTGTTACCTTCTGTTCGGGTCTTTTGGTCAGGGTCATGATTTTTCCTCCAAGAAAAACCAGTCCTAGTATCGGTAACAAAATGATCAAAAATAGTTCCACACGTCTCTTCATTTAATCTTCTCCAATCCTTCCTTTCATGACTAAATAGGCGGTCACTTTCCTTACTATTATAGCATCTTTCATTTGAATCTCAATCTAAGTCACTAGTTAGAGCTTTTTAAAGGTAATCAAAAAGGAACCCGGAGGTTCCTTTTGTGTTATTTTCGATACATTTTGACCTGAAGGTAAAGATCGTTATAGACTCCAAGCAATTTCTTGCCTAATTGTTGATAGACTTCCAAATGGTCCAGTGTTTCATCGCTTGGATAGAAGGCTTGATCATTTTGGATTTCTTTTGGCAACATGGCTTTGGCTTTTTTATTTGGCGTTGAGTAGCCGACATAAAGAGCATTTTTCAACGCATTTTTAGGACGAAGCATGAAGTTAATAAAGGCATATGCTGCTTCTTTATTTTTCACAGTTTTTGGAATGACAATGTTATCAAACCAAAGGTTGCTGGCTTCAGTTGGGACGACATAGCGAAGATCCTTATTGGCATCCAGCATTTGGCTGGCTTCTCCTGAGAAAGTAACCCCAATAGCTGCATTGTTTTGGATCATATAGCCTTTCATCTCATCGGCCACCAAAGCTTTGATATTTGGTGTCAAGGTGTAGAGTTTATCTACTGCCTCTTGCAATTTCTTGGGATCTTTTTCATTGAGACTATAGCCCAAGGTATTGAGACCAATTCCCATGACCTCACGCGCACCATCGTACATCATGATGTCATTTTTGTACTCTTCTCGCCAGAGATCAGACCAATGTTCCGGAGCTTCTTTGACCATCTTGGTATTGTAGACGATCCCCAAGGTACCCCAGAAATAAGGAACGGAATATTGGTTGCCCGGATCAAACGATTGGTTCAACAGTTTTGGATCAATATTTTCCATCCCTTTGATCTTGGATTGATCCAATTTTTCAACCAAATGCTCATCCATCATCTTGGCAATCATGTATTCACTCGGAATGGCAATATCGTAGGTCGTGCCCCCCTGCTTGATCTTAGTATACATGGCTTCGTTGGAATCAAAGGTATCATATTGCACCTGAATCCCTGTCTCTTTTGTGAATTCCGTTAGCAATTCTGGATCGATATAATCTCCCCAGTTGTAGATGACCAACTTGTCACTATTCTTGGTATTCATGCTCGCTTCGATCTGGTGGCTAATTCCCCAGAGGACCAGAATGACAAGGACAATCCCAGTTAGGAATGAATAAAGTTTTTTCATGCTGCTTCCTCCTTTTCACGGGTAATAAAGTAATAACCGATGACCAAGAGCACACTAAAGAGAAAGACAAGGGCGGACAAGGCATTGATACTGAGAGAAATCCCTTGACGCGCACGTGAGTAGATCTCTACAGACAAGGTTGTAAAGCCATTTCCGGTTACAAAGAAGGTCACGGCAAAGTCATCAAGCGAATAGGTAAAGGCCATAAAGTAGCCAGCAATAATGGCTGGTGTCAGATAAGGCAACATGATCTCTTTGAGCATTTGCACTTGGGTAGCTCCCAAGTCATAGGCCGCATTGACCATATCCCGGTTCATTTCCTTGAGTCGTGGCAAGACCATCAAGACCACAATGGGAATCGAGAAGGCCACGTGACTAGCCAGAACAGATAAGAAACCTAGCTGGTACTTCACCGTCGTAAAGAGAATCAAGAAGCTGGCCCCGATCATAACATCTGGCGCTACCATGAGAATATTATTAATGGAGAGCAAAGGACCTTCTAACTTCTTCTTCGATTGGTAGATATAAATGGCTCCAAAGGTTCCAATCACTGTCGCAATCAAGGCTGACAAGAAGGCCAAGAGGAAGGTCTCTGATAAGATCAGCATCAGGCGACTATCTGCGAACAATTCATTGAAATGCTCAAGCGTGAAGCCTGTGAAGGCATTCATATCTCCCCCTTTATTGAAGGCATAAAAGATCAAATAGAAGATGGGAAGATAGAGAATCAGAAAGACGAAACCTAGATAGAAATGAGATACTTTTTTCATCGTTCTCTCCTTTCTCTAGTTGCCCACATGGTAAAGAGCATAGCAAGGATCAGAACAACTCCGATGGTAGAACCCATTCCCCAGTTTTGTGTTGTCAAGAAGTGCTGTTCAATCGCAGTCCCTAAGGTAATGACGCGGTTTCCACCGATCATCCGTGTCAACATGAAGAGGCTCAGAGTAGGAATAAAGACAGACTGCACACCTGAGCGGACTCCATTCATGGACAAGGGGAAGACCACATGACGGAAGGTATCCCAACGATTGGCTCCTAAATCATAGCTGGCATTGATCAAGTTTGGATCTAAATCATCTAAGACATTAAAGATCGGCAAAATCATGAAAGGCAACTCGATGTAGCTAGCTACAAAGATAAAGGAGAAATCGGTAAAGAGGATCTGCTGGGGCGCGACTCCGAGAAAGCTCAAAAAGCTATTAATAGAGCCGTCTTGACCAAAGATTCCGATAAAGGCATAGGCCTTGAGCAAGAGATTGACCCAGGTTGGCAAGACGATCAACATCAACCACAACTGCCGGTGTTTGAGCAGCGTCAAAAAGTAAGCAGTCGGGTAGGAGATCAAGAGCGTCACCAAGGTGACGATTCCGGCATAAAGGACCGAATTAAAGCTCATCTTTAAATAGGTCAGATTTTGCGAAGTAAAGAACTCTTTGTAGTTTTCAAGTGAAAACTGCCCTTCAACGTTAAAAAACGATTGAAAGATGATCATGACTACAGGAGCCAAGACAAAGAGAAAAATCCACAAGAAATAGGGGAGGATAAATAGATTAGAGGTTGTTTTCTTCATCTCTTTCCTCCTCAATGGCATTAATCAAACCAGCTTCTTGCTCTTCTACTTCAACGTACTCTTCGATCCGCGCATCGAATTCTTCTTCGGTTTCATTGAGACGCATAACGTGGATATCTTCTGGTTCAAAGTCTAGCCCGATGACTTCTCCCACGATAGCCTTACGAGTAGAGTGAATCATCCACTCATTTTCCAAATCATCATAGGCGATGATCTCGTAATGCACACCACGGAAGAGCTGGGTGTCCACCTTTACTTGGAGCTTGCCTTCTTCAGGAAGAGTGATGCGCAAGTCTTCTGGACGAATGACGACTTCAACTGGTTCATTTGGACGCATTCCCCCGTCGACCGCTTCAAAGCGTTTGCCATTGAACTCAACCAAGTAGTCCTCGATCATGCGACCATCTAGGATGTTGGACTCCCCGATAAAGGTCGCTACAAAGTGGTTGATCGGTTCATCATAGATATCAACTGGTGTACCAGATTGGACGATCTCTCCTTCATTCATGACAAAGATCCAGTCGCTCATGGCAAGGGCTTCTTCTTGGTCGTGGGTAACAAAGACAAAGGTAATGCCTAAGCGTTGTTGCAATTCTCGCAACTCATACTGCATGTCTGTCCGAAGTTTCAAGTCAAGTGCAGACAAAGGCTCATCTAAAAGGACCACTCGTGGTTCATTGATAATAGCCCGTGCAATAGCTACCCGCTGGCGTTGACCACCCGATAATTTTTGGATCGAGCGTTTTTCAAATCCTGCTAACTGGACCATTTTCAATACTTCTGAAACCCGGCGTTCAATCTCAGCCTTGTCCAGCTTTTTCAAACGAAGGGGAAAAGCCACATTTTCAAAGACTGTCATATGCGGAAACAGGGCATAGGACTGAAAGACGGTGTGGACATCCCGCTTGTTAGTAGGGACATCATTGATCCGTTCCCCATCAAGGTAGACATCTCCAGAGCTAGCATCTAAAAGACCGGCAATAATATTAAGGATAGTTGATTTTCCTGATCCAGATGCACCGAGCAGGGTATAGAACTTCCCTTCTTCCAATTCAAAATTGATATCCTTTAGGACAACGGTTCCGCTATCTTCAAAGACCTTTGTAACATTTTTAAACTCAATAATTGGTTTTTTCAATTCACATAAATTCCTTCTTTACTACGATTACCAAACTGCTTTTCAAACGAAAACGCAGCGGCTGACAGGAAAACCTGTCAAGCCACCAATACCTCTCGGGGACTTACTAGACTGCCCCACCTATTTACGGTATCGATAGGCACTCACCCCCTTTCCGACTGATGCTATCGATGTTTACACTATCAATTGTTCTTCAATACTAACGTTCTTAGGTTTGACCGATAATACGAACTTCTGGTTCTAAACGAACACCTGAATGAGCCTCGACTGCTTCAATGACATGGGCGATCAGGTCTTCGTAGTCCTTAGCTGTTCCATTGTCCACATTGACCATAAAGCCAGCATGCTTTTCAGAGACTTCAACACCACCGATTCGATAGCCTTTTAAGCCTGCCTCGCTAATTAATTGACCAGCGAAATGGCCCACTGGACGCTTAAAGACAGATCCACAAGAAGGGTATTCAAGGGGTTGTTTCAGCTGACGAAGATGGGTCAAACGCTCCATCTCCTGCTTGATCGCCTCGTGATTGCCTGGTGACAAAGCAAATTTGGCAGAGATAACAACAGCACCTGTCTCTTGAATCTTAGAATGACGGTAGCCAAAAGCTAGTTCACTCGCTGACAGAGTTTCGATCTCTCCGTCTTTGGTCAAGACCTTACAGGATACTAGGACATGAGCGATCTCTCCCCCATAGGCTCCCGCATTCATAAAGACAGCACCACCGACACTGCCTGGAATGCCACTAGCAAACTCGAAGCCTTTCAAACTATGGTGCAAGGCCACATGAGTGGTGTCGATGAGTTTAGCTCCTGCCTCTGCTTCGATCACATACCCATCCACACTGATGTCACGCAAGCGATCAAACATAATGACAAATCCCGGAATGCCCCCATCTCGGACAATGATATTGGACGCATTGCCCAGGACCATCCATGGGATTTGCTCTTGGTTGGCAAATTGGACGATGCGTTTTAATTCGTATTGGTTGCGAGGAAAAGCTAAAAATTCTGCATTCCCACCTACCTTTGTAAAGGTATAATGTTTTAAAGCTTCTTGAAAACGGATATCAATTCCTTCAAGAATTTGATTTATTTTTTCATTCATCTTTCTGTCTGTTCTCTCTCTATAAAATACAAACTATTATACCAAATTTTTGACTATTTTTCGACCCTAAAAAACAAAAGAAGACCTATAATATTCAGGCCTTCCTTTTATCATTCACTATGCAATTTTACGAGCGATGGCACGATTCTTCTGTCCATCCAGAGCTGATTTGACCGAAATCCAAGCACCACCAAGAGTGAAGACAGCTAGCAATCCTAGATTCAAGTAAAATTTATCTGGGACGTCCCCTGAGAATGTCGCTTCATTAAGAAGCGTCCAGGACATATCAAATGGCAAATCCAGTTCACTCATGAGCGCCAAAGTATAATCTAATTGGTTGACCAAAAAGACCGTCAAGACCATCAAAATAGCTGAAACTACCACACCTTTTTTAGTCAATTTCTTACCAAGGATCTCATAACCTTTGATAGTACAATAACCGAGGGCAGCCCCTGCTAAAACAGACACATAGCCAAGACGCGCTACCAAGAGGGCAACTGCTCCACCGATGATCACACCGATCACAGCGCCTACAATCCCTAAAAGGAAATTCTCTTCCCGCGCTTCATAAGCCTCAACTGTATCTTGCACTTCGGCTTGGTAGGCTCTAAAGGTTGCATCGTCGATTAAAAAGATCGCATCTCCAATTTGATACAGACCGATTGGTCCTTCCTCACCCGTTTCCGCATTCACTTGCACAAATTGGTGGTTGAGCAAGAAATCAACAATATCTTGGATAGCTGTCCATAAGGTTTCGACAGCCTTCCCTTTGGTCATTCCACCCTTGACAACGATCGAGGTCAAGTAACCATCAGAAGAGATAGCATTAATGGCTTTTGATTGTTCTTTTAATTCATTCCAAAGAATTTCACTATCTTCGATCAAGTCTCCTTCGGAACCTTGTTTCACACTGAGTGAAATGGTAAATACATTCTTGGTTTGAGCGCCTTCAATGACCAACAAGAAGCCTTCACGCTCTCCATACATCACACGAGCTTCGCCATCAAATTGCAGACCAAGATCGGTAGCAATACTATATAAATATTCTGGTTTCATGTTTCCCCCTAGATTTTCAGGAAAGCTTGAGCTTTTCCCCATACTGTTCCCATTCTACCATAGGAGAAGCAAAAAGGACATATACATTCGTATACATCCTTCTTTCATTTGTGTTACATTCGGGTTTAATTCTCAACACGAACGCCAAATGTGTCAATTTTAAGTTGGAAAATCTGACCATCTAGCCCGAGTTTTTCGAGAGCTGCAACAAAGGCTGCTGCATGCTCTGGCGCTAAGAGGTTCATGATCGTTGGGCCTGCTCCCGACAGATAGGTGGCGTAAGCCCCATGCGCATGGGCGACTTCTTTGACCTGAGGAAACTCTTTGACAAGAGATTGACGGTAGCGTTCGTGGAAATGATCAGACTCGATGGAGCGACCAGCCGTCAGCAAATCTCCCTTGAGGAGAGCTGCGATAGCGACATTGGCTACGCTACTGGCTGCAACAGCTTCCTTATAAGACCATTCTTTCGGTAGGACATTCCGACTATCACTGGTCTTCAATTGGTAGCTCGGTACAAAGGCCACAAGGTCACAGCTTGGGAAGTCAGCCGTGACATATTGGACATCTTCACCGATGTAGCTCGCAATGACCATATTCCCAAAGATAGCTGGAGCTACATTATCCGGATGACCTTCGATCTCGGTCGCGATGCGTAATTTCTCAGCGTCTGATAGCTGGAGGTTGGCTAATTGGTTGGCCAATTCAATCCCTGCGACAATGACCGAGCTAGAAGATCCAAGACCACGCGCCAAAGGCACTTCACTAGTCATCTTGATCCGATGGGGTTGCATATCAGTTGAGATAGAAAGAGCTGTTGAGAGCAAAAGGTTTTTCTCATCTGTCGGAATCCCTGCTCCAAGATCATGCTCAATAAACCAAGCATCTGCTGGTTCAAGGACTTCAATGGTCAAATAGCGAGTCACGGCAATCCCAACAGAATCAAATCCTGGCCCTACATTGGCACTGGTTGCTGGAACAATAATTTTCATGCTTATTCTCCCAAGACTTTAAAGGTATTCAAGAGTTCGAAATTCGCCTCTGAATCCAATTTTTCAACCAAGTTCTTGAATTGAGTTTGGTTAACTTGGTGAGTAATGATGACAACACTTGCATAGTGACCATCTGAGTCTTCTTGAAGGATTTGCTTGAAGGAAGCTCCTTCTGCATTAAAGATTTCCGCAAGACGCAAGATTTGACCAGTCGCATCTGGTGCCTTGATTGAGAAGTAATAATTGTTCTTCACGTCTTCTGGCTTAGCCAATTGAAGAGGGCGACTGTATTCATTGAAGGCTTTACCGATCGTTCCTTCTTTTAGACGACGGACAATGCGGACGAGGTCGGCTACGACACTTGTCGCAGTTGGTTTTTGACCAGCACCTGGTCCGTAGTACATAGACTCACCAATACCGATGGATTCCACATAGACCGCATTCATGACATCATTCACTCCTGCGAGTGGATGTTGTTTTGGAAGGAAGGTTGGTGTCACTTCTGCTGCGATCCCTGACTCTGTTTCAACGATAGATCCGACCAGCTTAATGACATATCCAAGGCTTTGAGCAACCGATACATCTTGAGGAGTGATCTGGCTAATTCCTTTGTGACCTACTTGGTCAAATTGGATATTCATCCCAAAAGCGAACTGGCTCAAGATCACCATCTTGTATGCAGCATCGATTCCTTCAACGTCGTTGGTTGGATCACTTTCAGCGTAACCAAGACGTTGCGCTTCTGCTAAAGCATCCTCATAAGTCCAGCCTTCTTCGACCATTTTGGTCATCATGAAGTTAGATGTTCCATTGACCACCCCGAGCACTTTGGTCACCTTGTCGGAAGCAAGGGAATTCACCAAGGTCCGAAGGATTGGGATCCCACCAGCTACGGCAGCTTCATAATAAAGAGCCACTTTGTGTTTTTGAGCAATCTCTAGCAACTCGCTTCCATGAACGGCAAGAAGGTCTTTGTTAGCAGAAACCACGTGCTTCCCTGCTTCAAGAGCACGGGTGATAAAGGTCTTAGCTGGCTCGATACGACCCATCAATTCAACCACGATGGCAATGTCCTTGTCTTCAATGATCTCATCGACATTGGTCACAAAGTTGTAGTCATGACCAGCAGCTTGTAATTTTTCCTTCTCAGCATCATCTCGAACCAAGACCTTGGCGATCTCGATTTCATCTTGAGCTGCCTGGGTGATTTTTTCATGGTTTTCTTTTAATAAAAATGGTACGCCACTTGCAACAGTACCAAATCCTAGTAAGGCAATCTTAACAGACATCCTATTGACTCCTTGAATTTTCTATAGTAGCTCCATTATAACAAAAACTTGAGCGTTTGACAGCCAATTGCCTTAAAAATTCTGAATTTTCATGACAGGATCTGCCTGTAGCAAGTTCTGGAAAAGAACCTAGAATTTGTGGTACAATAAAGAAAATAATGAAAACGGTGACACTATGAGTAAACGAAGAGTACCTAAAAAAATCAAAGCCCTACTTGGAATCAATGCCCTCCTACTGGTCTGTATCTTTATTTGTAGCTTTCTTCTGATCAAGCGGATCACTCAACCCAGTGACGGAAATACAAGTGGCACTGCCATGACGCGTTCTCTCGAAGAAGGTAGCTCCTCTATCGAGTGGACTCGGGTGAAAAAGCCGGTCAAACTGCCCATCCTCATGTACCACTCCGTGCACAATATGGCCGAGTCTGAAGCTGCCAATGCCAATCTGATTGTCGATCCAGAAACCTTTGAAAGCCAACTAAAGGCCCTGAAAAATGCGGGCTACTACACATTGACGCCAGAGGAAGCCTATCGCATCCTCGTCAAGAACGAAGTACCCAAAGGAAAGAAATTTGTCTGGCTGACCTTTGATGATGGCGTCGAAGATTTCTATACTATCGTCTATCCGCTTCTTAAGAAGTACAAGATGACCGCCACCAATAATATCATCACGGACTTTACCCAAAAGGAAAAAGAAAATGTCCTGACCTTTGACCAAATCAAAGAGATGAAAAGTGCTGGCTTGACCTTTGAAAGCCATACGGTCAATCATCCAGACCTAGCCAATTCCAGTCTTGAGACCCAAAAGAATGAGCTAGTTGCTTCTAAACGCCTGCTAGATAAGGTGCTGGATCAAAATACCAGCGTTATCGTCTACCCATCCGGTCGCTACAGCCAGGTCACGATCGACCAAGCCAAGAAAGCTGACTACAAACTAGGCCTCACCACTAAAAATGGACTAGCCAGCTCCGCTGATGGACTCTATTCCCTCAAACGAGTCCGGATCCTTCCAACCACTACAGGAGAGGATCTTTTAGCTATGATTCAAGATTAAAGAAAGAGGCTGGGACAAAAGTCCTAGCCTCTCAATTATTTTTGGATTGTCGAGTAAGACGCAGTGGTTGAGTGGGCTCTACTACGCTGATTTCATCAGCTTTTACAGCCCTACTCAACTGTGCGGAGGTGGGACGACGAAATCGAATTCTAACGAATTACCGATTTCTGTCCCACTCTCTTTTGTTAGAGTTCCTTCTCTAGTTCTTTTAGAAAGGTGATTAAAAATTGATGGCGACTTTCTGCTATTTGCTTTGCAGTCTCCGTGTTCATTTCATCTTTTAAGAGGAGCAACTTGTCATAGAAATGTTGGACAGTATCAGTGAGAGACCTCCCTTTGTGGCCACCATAGGAAAAAGTTCGCGCAATTCCTACAGCTCCTATCGCATCTAGGCGGTCCGCATCCTGGACAATCTTGCCTTCTAAGGTTTCTGGATGTTTACCACGATTTTTACTGAAAGAAACAGCATTGATAACCCGACAAATCTGGTCGATTTGGTCTTGAGGAATACCGATCTCTTCTAGAAACATGCGAGCATTCGCATTATTCTCTGTTTGAAACAATTTATCATCAGCAGCATCATGAAGAAGAGCTGACAAGCCCACTATCTCCAGATCACATGGACCTTCTGCTTGTGCGATTCTCATAGCATTGGTATAGACGCGGAGAGTATGCTCCACATCATGGCCATCCGCTCGATCAGCAAATAAGGTTTTAACATACTGCTTAGCAGCTTGGATTCGTTCTTCGATCATCGTTCTTGTCCTTTGTCTTTCTTACTTCAATCAATCTCATTATACACCTTATGAGCCTTTTCTAGATCGTAATAGTGATCAAATTCTTCTTTTGTCTGCGTAGTATGGGTCTGCCCATCTCTTGATAGCTCAGCTGGAATCGTGACATCTTGATAGAGATTCACACCCTTCTTCATAAAGAGTTCAAATACAGCAATACTTCTTGCATATTGATCCGCACTATTCTGGGGTTTTATTACTATGACTTTCGTATCTTTTTGATTTAAGAGTTTATAGGCCTTCGAAGACTTCTTAAATTGCGTTTTTGAGAGATCCTTGGGATCAATCGAAAACCAATTTTTAAAAAATTTCAATTCTTCAATACTGCTCTTCTCACGATCAATTGGTACATTGAAATCTGGAATCGGTTTTCTTTGGTGATCATTCTCTAAGGTCTCATTTCTTTCAAGTTTACGAGTGTCTAGATTCAAGTACATCATTTTTCGAACTGAGTTATCTTTGGTACTGCGAATTTGTAAGGAAACTAACTCACGTCCATTCCATGAATATACTGAGCCTAATTCTGTAGGAATATAATCCGGATCAAATTGTTCTACAACTTTAAACAAATCAAGCTCTTTCTCTTCTTTCAATCGTTCACCATTAACCTTGTAGACACTAACAGTCCAATATTCATCCTTTTCTGGAGGAGTTGTACGATAGTAAAAATTTTCTCTAAATTTCACATTCATATGCAAAATGTGCTTTGAACCGACTCTGATAGGATCAAAATAATAATAAGACCCATATTCCCTCATCAACCGATCTTCCTTGGGATCGGTTGATTTCCAGTGAGTGATAATGCCTGCACCATCCGCAATCATCTCATAGTCATCAATTTTCGCTTTTCCACTATAATCAGTAAATTGTTTATAATAACTCTCAGTTGAAAAGCGTATATAGAGCCAAATACCAGCAATGAGCGAGAACAAAACTAGTAAAGCAAGCACCATTTTTTTCTTTGTCATTTTCACGATTTAAACAGATCCTTTCTAAGAGATTTTATGTTCACTTTGTAATCCACCACTGGTGAAAAAAATAGCACATTACCAGAAAACACAAACAGCGATAAAAATACCAACAAAGCTATATGAAGGATAAAGTTTTGTGCAATATTACTAAATATTGCACAAGATGAAAATACAACCAACCCAGCAAAAAAAGTTGGAGCTATCATTGATAATAATCTATGCTTTCTATCATTTGCGACGAGGTATATCTTTATAGGGTGGTTGCTATTTACAATGTTGGGCATTGGTTTCCGAATGCTTGTCCATATCCGAATCCCTATTACAAGGCTAAAAACTAGAGCCAACATTCCAAAATTTAGCACATGTGAAGTAAAATAAAGATATTTTTCAACAGGAAAGGCCTTCGATAACAGCACGGCAGTTGTACCCATACCAAAAGCTGAAGCAAAACCTTTCTTCCGAGTACCCTTTTTATTGAGAACTTTAGAAAGATCCGAGGGAGCTAGAGTCTGCACTTCTTCCTTAGTTAAAGGATAGGCACGATGAGGGATGAAGCTTAAAATCCATGGAAAGAAATAGCTAATGAGAAAGGGACGATCGGCATCGACTAAATAAGACTCACCATCCATTTGTAAGATCCGGTAACGAAGATTAATTTTTGATAATTGTTCTATTTTTGCTTTTTTTAGCATGCATAGTTCCTTCTAATTTTCTTTGTAAACAGATTTATCCTCATCCACTGCTTCCAGTCTCTCAAATTCAATCCGTCCCTTTCTATAGGCATATTCCAGTGGAATACTACCTGATTCGATCCAAATATAAAGATAAGCCAACATTCCATTGACAAAAAGTAAACCAGCTTCAGTACCATTATGAATTTTCATATAGATTCCAAACACAATAAAAATTGGAACAAGAAAAACATAAGCATGAAATTGGCGCTGCTTCTTTACATTTCGAAAGACGATCTTATATTTTGGACGATTGGGTGTAAGGCGTCTGGCAATTTCTTTTCGTGATCTCCAGAGGATGAATCTATAAATAACAAAAGCTAGCAGAATTGACAATAAAAAAAATAGGATTTTTAAATGGAGATTCTGACTAATGCTATAATATCTAAAAATTCCAGCCCAGATTCTATTGAGGACCAAACTAAGTCCAATTCCAAGACTTACCGCTAACGAATGGCTACCTTAAGGAGCCATTTTAATTTTTTTATCAAAGTTTCTATTTGAATCCTCTAACTCTATGATATCCAACTTGAACTCCTTAGGAGCAAATCCCCAATAGTAACTTTTAGAGGTCAACGAATTTGAATCTAAAACATACCTTTTTCCATCCATTTCAAGGATGCCAAAATAATAGACATCCAAGGCTTTAAAATTAACTGCCATTTATTTTATTTGATCACTTTCTGAATTAATGTTATTTGCCAATTAAGTAACTTCTACGATATCACAAAACGTCTACTGTTCTTCTATTTTTTCAAGAATAATTTGACCTTGCTTGTAGGGAAGAGCAATTGGGTAACTTCCTAGAGTAAACATGAAAAAGAATAAGGATACGATTCCATTGATTACCAAAAAAGCTCCTTCTGTTCCATTATTCAAACCAAGAAAGAAAAGTAAACAAATGAAAATTGCTCCAACTAAAGGATATACTCCTCCGTTACTTTTCTTAATAGTTGTAAAGGTAACTGTGTATTTACGGCTGTTTTTAGGAATCCATTTATCTGCTTTTTTATGGGCCAACTTTAATGAAATCAGAATAGCAAAATAAGAAATCAGCATAGAAATTGCAAAGAGTAATAACTTTAATAATACTTGCTCACTAAGATTGTTTTGAATAAAAAGCCGCTTTAGAACATCATAACCAACTTTGACAATTGGTTGGACAATGATGGCTGCCATTGTCGTACTGATAGGTGTTGTAGGTTTGATTTCGAACTGGGTATTATTCTTTTCAATCTCCACCATATCCACTATAATCGTATCTGTTTTAATTCCCCAGTAGTAACTCTTAGGACTCATTGTACTCGTATCCATGATATACTTTTTCGATTCTTGATCTATCTGGACAATCTGAATACAGGTCATATTTGAATTTTTAAATTTTAATTCCATTTGTTTACTCATTTTTATTTTTAATATTTTCAACGTAACTTTTTCTTTTCATATTGTTTCTTTCACACACTACTCTGGATGATTAGTAGACCAAGCCTGCAGTTCATCGTAGGATTTTATTTGTGTTTTCTCACCGGTCTTTGGATCCGTCGCATAGACCTCTAACACGTCCTGTCCCTTTGGCGCAAACCAATGAAGAACTGTATCAAACCACTCTTTGGTTGAAAACTGCTTAGGTCTCATATATAAACGAGCTAAATTCTTTATATCCTTAGCCATTTCCGGATAGTCTTGTGCAAAATTTGTATTGGAAATATCTATCTTTTCACGATCTTCTTTTGAAAGTGAGGTATCAATATAACCAGCTGTGAATTTCAAATGGTACTTTTCTTTCATAGCTTGCCGAATGTTATTATAAACATTCCCCTTAGACATTTCCTGTTCAGTGGCAGAAAAAAGTGATTTACCATAATCCTCAAAATTTTCAAGGTCTTCAATTTTTTGATTCGTAATATCAACTATGATTTTTCTACTATCATTATTTCCAACTTTATACAAAGTTACCGGTATGTAATCCTTGTTATCTGCATAATACTGACTGATATCGTACGCACCTCGATACTCTTTTTTCCCTAATAATTGATATACTTCCGTCTTTTTACTTGGAAATCCAGTAGCATTTAAATCATAAGAAATAATATTAAAATACTCATCTTTTGCAATTTTAGGTGAACCATTTTTCTCTCTATCAATCATACTTTGATTGATCTCTTTTTGATGGACATCCAAAACCGAAATATAATCTTGACCAAATGCTATCCCACCTATCCCATCTTTTTGCGCAACAAATACAAATTTATTGTCATCAAAAAGATGAATTCTAGGTTTCTGAGTTTTCGCATCTATATATTTCTGCTTGGTTTCTTGCTGACTCGTTTTTCCATGCTTTTGAACTTGCTTCAACAAGTAGAAAGATCCTATACTTACTAAAAGGACTAGCACTCCTATTATTTTCTTATTCACTCGTTTCATTTCAACCTCCACTCTCCTAGTTAACTCCTACCATGATACCGAAATTTTGCGACTGGGGCAACTTCCTCACTAGTTGGTAATAGTTGCAAGAAAAAAACCACCTCTCGGTGGTGTTTACTTCTTCTTTTGTGGAAAGAGGGGCAGGCCTAGGGTCGCGATTTTCTCAGCGGGAATCTTCATGCCATCCTTGATCCATTTG
Organism: Streptococcus parasanguinis; assembly: GCF_047465465.1. Classification (GTDB taxonomy): domain Bacteria; phylum Bacillota; class Bacilli; order Lactobacillales; family Streptococcaceae; genus Streptococcus; species Streptococcus parasanguinis_AI. The sequence goes on from NZ_JASGZU010000001.1 coordinate 717,702, forward strand.
GAGATGACAGAGACAATGGCTGAGCTCCAGAAGGAATTGAGGTAGCTGCCAGCGCCATTTGATGAGCTGCCATTTCGTTTTTCTAAAAAGTCATAGACTGCCTTGGTCAAGAGCCGTTCAAAATTGTAATCAATGGCCAGGCTGATAATCTTAGCTTCTTTCTTAACTTCCTTAAAAAGATAGACCCAGACTTGGTAGAGATCTGTCTTGAGGTTGTAGCCATCTAAAGACTTGGTAATTTTTGCGATACTAGATTGAAAGATAGACTCAAGAATCTCTTCTTTTGATCCATAATTGCGGTAAAAGGCCGCGCGAGAGACCCCAGCACGCTGAACCAGCTCAGAGATGGTGATCTTTTTCAGATCTTTTTTCTCCAATAGTTGCAGGAGAGAGATTTCGATGGATTCTCGTGTAATCGCATTGTTTTCTTGGTTAAATCGTTTGAGATTTTCCAAGGATTTCTCGGATATTTTTCTTTCTGCCATAACATTTACTTTCTATCTGTCTCACCTGATGTTATCTGCTTGGATAGCATGGTACTTCATGATATAATTGTAAAAGAAGACAAACTACTTGTCAATGTACATTTTTATACAATTATGAGGTATGAACTGATGAAATGGAAAATTATTGCGGATTCAGGCTGTGACTACCGCTCTTTGGACAACCTGGCACCAGATACGGAGTTTGTCAGTGTCCCACTGACCATCCAAGTGGGAGAAACTATCTACACAGATGATGTCCAACTCAATATCGATCAGATGATGGAAGAGATGTATGCGACTACGACTGCTTCTAAGTCTGCCTGTCCGAGTCCCGATGATTATATGAAGTCCTTTGAAGGAGCTGAAAATATCGTCGTTGTGACCATCACTGGAACCCTTTCAGGTAGCTACAATAGTGCTGAGGTGGCCAAGAAGATTTATCTAGAAGAGCATCCGAATACCAATATCCACGTCATTAATAGCTTGTCAGCTGGGGGTGAGGTGGACCTGATCGTTCGCAAGCTCAATCAGTTGGTCGCTGAAGGCCTCGATTTTGATCAAGTAGTCGATGTGATCACGACCTACCAGTCTAAGACGAAGTTGCTCTTTGTTTTGGCCAAGGTTGATAATCTGGTCAAAAATGGGCGTCTCAGCAAATTGATCGGGACTGTTGTCGGACTCCTCAATATCCGTATGGTCGGGGAAGCTAGTAAGACGGGTACCCTTGAGCTGCTTCAAAAAGCACGGGGCCAAAAGAAAGCGATCAAAGCTGCTTTTGATGAATTGATCAAGGCGGGTTATGCTGGCGGTCATATCACCATCGCCCACCGCAACAATGAAAAATTTATTGAGCAATTCTCTGCATTGGTTCGTGAAAAATTTGCCCATGCAATGATCGAAGTCCTTCCTACTTCTGGACTTTGTAGTTTCTACGCCGAAGAAGGCGGCCTCCTCATGGGGTATGAAATTTAAGTTACCACTAAAAAGAGGCTAGGACAAAAGTCCTAGCCTCTCATTTGTTTTTGGATTGTCGAGCAAGACGCAGTGGTTGAGTGGGCTCTACTACACTGATTTCATCAGCTTTACAGCCCTACTCAACTGTGCGGAGGTGGGACGACGAAATTGAATTCTAACGAATGACCGATTTCTGTCCCACTCTCTTTTTTTATTCTCCGATCTCTTGGTAGAGGGTACGGATTTTTTTGCGGTAAATGGTATAGCTGATCCCAGCTCCGATTAGCAGGATGACACTATAAAGGATCACAGCCAGCAGGGTGCTGACGGAATGATAGGTCCAAATGAAGCTGACAATGATCAGGAGAAACATCACAAAGAGAAAGACAATCAAGAGGATAGACTGAAGAACTGCATTCCCACGATGACGGGTCATCAACTCTGTGATATTGGTCCAATTGGTGCTAAAGTTCTGAAAATCTTTGACATAGTCTCGGATGCAGATCGGAATGGTCGTTACAACCCAGATCAGTAACATGGCAAGGATAGCCAAGGGATGGACGCCAAAATAGAGACAAACGCCAACTAGAAGAATGACAGGAAGGATGGATTGCACCAGATAGAGCAACCAAAACTTCATAAAGAGATAGCGTTTGAAATCAACAGGGAGGGATCTCAAGTATTCAAAGTTTTCGCGCTCTAGCGAAATACCGATACTGGTCAAGCCTCCAAAACTATTGAAAACACCGATCAAGATGGCAACAAGGGTCAGTGGTACCAGATACTGGGGTGTCAAGTAAGGACTGAGGCCTCCTATATTTTTTGATGCTCCTGCTGCTCCACTGAGGAGGAAAATATATGGCAGAATACTCATCATCAATAGGACTTGCACCATAAGGGTTCCATCGCTCAAGAGTCTGCGATGATACTGAATGACAAACTGTCTAAAGGAGTCTTTCTGGCCCACATGGATGGCTTTCACGCGCTCTTTGACGGTTTGGTTGGTCGCAACCGCAAGGGCTGCATCATAGAATTGTGGGATCACGATTTTGCGAACCAGGCCGATCAAGACCAAAAGCACCGCTATCCAGCCCAGAAGGCCAAGGATCGCTCCACCATCAAAAGGATGGAGGATAAACTGATGAAAGGCTGTAAAAGGTGGAAATAGAATGGGAATATCCGCTCCACCCGACACCTCTACCCGATGGGTTTGGACTAGATTCAGATAGAGATAAGCTCCTAGGCTCAGAAGAGAACCAATTCCGACCATGATGTTGGAGACCAGGGTCGTGTGTTTTTTGAAAAAAAGGGTCTTAGTGATCAAATGAGCTAGTAAAATCGTCGCTAAAAAGAGAACGCCTAAGAGAATCACGGCACAAAAGAGGCCTAGCAGGATCCCTAACGGATTGAAGCCGCCTGCTTGGACAGGCAGGATCAAAAAATAGCTGATCAATGGAAGGATAGCCATGAGAAGGGTCAGGATGACCGAGATACTTTTTCCAGCAATGACTTCCGCATCTGAGAAAGCATAGGGCCGGTAAAACTGGAGGTCCTTGCTTTCATAAAAGACATTGTAAAAACTCATAAAGCCTTGGGAAATGGTCATCAAGGAAAAGAGGGCCACCATATTGACAAAGAAGGCTGGCTGATGGACAAAATCATAGATACTAAAGAGCAAGCCAAATATGAGGAAATAGACCAATCCTAAAAAGAGGTAGTTGAGCACCGATCTGCGGGCAACATTGAGTTTGACGTCCGGTTTTTTAGCCTGTTTGGCGCGTAATTTTGCGATCTGGGCCGGCTGACTAGCATAGATGATATTGACATTGACCAGCTGTTGGATGATCTTAAGACGCATGATCGCCACCTTCTTCCTTCCGCCCCGCTAGGCTGAGATAGATACTTTCCAGACTTTGTTCGGGATGTTGGCCCTTCAATTCCTCGATCGTCCCATAGAAGATGAGATTACCTTTTTTGAGAATGGCGATCTTATCACAGAGTTGTTCGGCCACTTCTAATACGTGGGTAGAGAAAATAACCGTCTTGCCGCGATCCGCATGTTGGCGCATCATTTGTTTTAAATCGTAAGAAGCCTGTGGATCCAAACCGGTCATGGGTTCGTCCAAGACCCAGATATCTGGATCCGACAAGAGGGCTGCAATGACAAAGACCTTCTGGCGCATCCCATGTGAAAAGGATTCAATCACTTCATAGCGGTGGCTCTGAAAATCAAAGATCGTAAGAAGCTCTTCCAAGCGTTGATCACAGTCTTTCTGACTCATATCATAAGAGGTCGCAACCAACTCCCAGAATTCATTGGCTGTGAGGCGCAAGAAAAGATCTGGTGAATCCGCTACATAACCGATCTTCTTTTTGATCGCCAGCCGATGGCTATAGAGGTCCTGACCATCCACTTCAATTGATCCAGTAGTTGGGGTGATGACACTGACCAGGCTCTTAATCGTCGTTGACTTTCCAGCTCCGTTGTGGCCAATCAAGCCGACAATTTGTCCATCTTCGATGGTCAGATCCAAGTGGTTGAGGGCAATGTGCCCATCGTAATCTTTGGTAACTCCGTGAAATGTAATCATGTTAACTCCCTAATGGATCCTCATTGGGACCGTTTTTTCTTATTCTGTTGATAAGCGATCATCGAAATGGTAGAGCAATTCTAGCAGATAGTTTGGAATGGTCTCTAAGAAGTCTTCTTTGTAGACCCGCTCTCCTCGCTTATGCAATTCTTTGCCCCAAGGGCCTAGATTGACCGCTGGAACCTGAATTTGGGCAATTTTTTCCAGATCCAGATCATAGACCTGGGCTGGTGTGGCTAGGCTATCCAAGACGACTTGATAAGAGGCCACATCCTTTTCCAAGGCACAATAACTGGTGTCGTTAATCCCCATAAAGTATTCTTCGACTTTTAAGAGGTAACCTCTTGTGTCCAGATACTCGCGGTAATCAGTGATGAGGGACACGATATTGAGATCGGTATTGTCCAAAAAGCGGCAGTTCATGGAAGGATAATAGGGGGGCGCAAAACCAATAACCACCATGGGATCCTTATCTCCGAGAAACTCTAGGAGTCGCTGGATTTGCTGGATTGCAAGGCTCTGGTAGCTGGTCCCATTACGAAAATCGTATTCCGCTTTTTGGTTAGAAGCTTCCCTAAAGGCTTGGTAACCTTCTATGGCTTGGCATCGTTCCTCTAGTTCTTGATAGGTGATGACTCTTGGCCTTGCAATCATATGGTCTTGGCCAGCCTGATCCTGCAAGTGCTCATACTTCTTGTAAAAGGCATCCAAGGCCTCCTGACTAAGCTCATAAATCCGCTGTAGGAGCTCTTGGGGTGTTTTCTTCAAATGCAGAACACTGAAATAACCAGCCGCATAGAGCACGGTCGATACATCGTACTGGTCCTTCAAATCTCTGAGATAGGACCAAGAAGGAAGGGGAGACGTTTCTCCCAGCGCCTGATCTGCCAGATCGGGATGAAGATCTAGCTGGCTTGCGATGGCCACTAAGAGTGACAAGGCATTGATCCCTTTAAGGGGCTCCTTCATATGGGACAAGACACCTTGTGCCACAACGACCGGCATGAGTTTGCCGACTGTGCCAATGTGAAGGACCTTTTCTTTTCCTACCTCTGATTCAAAGGGTTCTGAATCCACTGCTAATACATAATTCAGATCAAACTTCTCCTGCAAATCTGTGAGGAGGCCCAAAGCTCCACGCATCCCACGTGAATAGGATTCCTCATCTCCAACAGAGAGATAGAGCAGATTGACCTGACCTTCCACGGGATCTGTCGCATAGGCTTCCAGAACCCCCAATTGAAGGGCCAATGCTGCTTTCATATCGCAAGACCCTCTGCCAAATTTCCATTCCCCAGAAGCTAAATCTTCCTGCATATCAGGTCGACTGTCCAGTCTTTTCAAAGCTTCTGCTACTTTATCAGAATCGAGCGCGATCTCTGCCAAATTTCCATAGTCTTCTAGATCAACTGTATCATGGTGGTGGAAAAGGATAACTGTTTTTTTCTTTCCCTTATCAACCAGGGCCCAATTGACCGACCGATGCAAGTGATCCTGTGGCACCTGATAGCGCCCAAAATGGTCCGGGTGTTCCTTGAAATAGGGGATTTGTCCAATCCGTTGATCCAGGTAGGCTTCGATTCCTTGCTCGGTCTCAGTATTGGTGAAGCTTGGAATCGCCAAGGCTTCGGAAAAAATCGTTTCGATGCTCTCTCTATTGGTGGTTTTCACTTTCTCTCCATCCTTCTTTTCTACTATTCATCTTTGTGAGCTTTGCCAAGTGACAAAAGGCTGGTGAGCATGAGTCCTAGGAAGCCAAAGAGAGTCCAAGAGCTTGTTGCTTGACCTGTTTTTGGAAGGCTTGGTTGGCTTGTCACTTCTATCTTATCTTTATCAGCTCTTTGAGCCAATTCTTGTGCAGTTTCTTCTTTTTGTTCCTTACGGAAGTCCATCGGATCTCGACCGTGGCTTGGTTTTTGAGGAATTTCAGAAATAGCTGGATTGGTTGGCGTCATTGGATTACTTGGAACAATTGGTTTTTCCGCTTGATCTACTGGACTTGGGTCTTGTTCAGGATCTACTTTTGGTTGAATGGTTGCAATTGGCAAGATCCGATCTGCCAATGACGCATACTCTGTATCTTTTTCACTTGGTTGATAACGGAACAAGAGAGACCGACTGTCTTCTACGATTGGAATCGTTGCAGAAATAGAATCTGTCTTGAAGGACACTTCATAAGGATCTGCAAAATAGATGTAATCTGGATCATAGGTGTGCAAACTCAAAACCAGTCGGTGGCCTTTTTTTACTGTATAGAGATTTGGTTGCAGATACATGGTGTAATCATGATATTCATTTTCTTTCAGATCAATAGAATGACTAGAACTTGCTGAGTCATAGCGAGATGCTGGATTGGCCAGATTCATCCAACCACGCGCAATCACCACACTCTTAACCTTGTGGGTCTTGTAACGTTTGAGAGGCAAGGTTTCAAGGTTGCTACCATTCCAGTAGCCTGTCTCATCGATCGTTTCTTTGTCCAATGTGCGTGTGCTATAACCGTCTTTGTCATAGGTGATTTCTTCTTTGACCACATCAAAGTCTTCGTCTGAGACATCCATCAAGGTCGCACTGACATGGGCATGATTTTTGTCTCCCTTGACAAAAGCAGCGCTAAAATGCACAGGAATATGGCCTTTGATGGTGACATCTTGGTCGACAGGTGCTGCATAGGAAGCCGCTACTTCTGAGGAATGGAAGGCTGCATCTTGGTTACGTGTAGTCCAGTTGTTTCCCGTACCATAGTAATCACCAGTTACTGTCACATCCTCCCGTTTTGAGTAGATTCGAGCAGAGATGGCATTATTGGTATCCCATTTATCAAAACGACGCCATTTACTTGGATCTAGATTGTCCTGAGCTGTTACTTGTGGAAGGTTTTCAATCCCATTTTCAATACCGTAGAGGTAATGGCTATACCAGAGATTCATCAGGTCATTAAAGGCTTGGCCTGCGACTTCTGTCCCTGACCAACGAGTAGATGGATAGATGTGATTGCCCTGGTGGAGCAAGACCTTGGGATCAATCCCCGCCTTCTTATAGGCTTCCAGCATGAGTTCAAAATGTTTTGGTTTGACATTGTCATCATTGAGCCCTTGGATAATGAGAGGGGCCGCCTTTAAGTTGCTTGCATTTAAGGTGTAGTCGCGTTTGGCATATTCTTCATTATAATTATGACCATCCTTGTGTTGGAGCTCATTGAGCTTGGTGATATAGGCTGCATAGTAATCCTTGATCTTGTCCCAATCTTCCTTATCAAGGATTCGGCCTGAGGTATAGACAGACAGCCAAGATAGGTCATTGGAAGCTCCGGTATCAAGAGGAGATCCTTGGCTGTTGAAATGGTCATACCAACTAGCAATCCCTGCAGCTGGCACAATGGTCTTGAGCCCTTCAACACCAGTAGAAGCTACGCCAAATGTTGTCGTACCTGCCCAAGACAAACCAGTCATGGCGACGTTTCCGTTGGACCAGTCTGCCTTGACTTCATGGTTGCTAGTCTTATCAGAGTAGGCTTTGCGTTTGCCATTGAGCCATTCAACGATATTTTTATAAGCAGCGACTTCAAGGTCAGAGCCAGTCGTATTGATCCCGTCTGATCCTTTTGAGCCCAAACCACTGCTGGTCACCACTGCATAACCACGAACTAAGAAATAATTGTACCAGTTAAGATTTTCATAATCATAATGCGTATAATCTTCAGAGCTTTCACGCGGATTGACATAGTACCAATCCTTTGGATCGGTCGCTTTGGCTACTTCTTCTGTCGTAACAGTCTTGGTTGCTTGGCGTTTGGCAGGTTTTTCATAGAGCTTGGCCATATCGAAGTTACCACCTTCTTTGAGACCAATTCCCTCTAAGGTACGCTCTTCTGTTGTTCCTGTTACATATGGGCTGGCTTCAAAGATGCTGGCTGCCTTATAGTCCCCATTGACAGCAGCTTTTGGCACCTGCACGAAGGTCTTGACCAAGTCAGGCTTGCCGTCTCCATCCGTATCATAATCGGTTTCCACATAGACAATATAGCGGACGATGTCACTCTTATCATAGGAGTAATGCTCCGGATCGTCTCCTGGCGTAAATGGGAAAATAGGTTGTGCTTTGCCATTCAAAAAGAGAGGTGTCTTCTTGTCAGCTCGGTAAGCTGCTCTGAGCTGTTTGGCTACATCAACCATCGAAGTGAGATTAGTAACTGGAGCAGAACCCTCCACTCCTTCCTTAACCATTCCAAGGCTCTTGGCAAAAGCTAATCGGTCTTTATCAGTAGATCCGACTTGATTTTCCTTGGTTGAAGCCCAGTTCAATAGTTGATTGACTGCCTCCGTCACAGTGACTTCTTTTTCACGATCCTGGTCGGTTACAGTTGCACCAGTAATTTCAGCCAAGTCTCCTTGGCTTACTTTTGGAATCGCGCGCTCCTCTTGACTACGAACAGAAGGCGTCGCAGGCACAGGGCTTGGCTGATTGGCTAGAGTGGGCTCAACAGTTGGGGCGCTCACTACCGCTGGACTTGACGCAGGTTCTTCATGTAGCTCAGTCGTCGGAGTAGTTGTCGGAGCGGTTGATTGGTTAGTTTCTGAAACCTCTTCCACTTTTGCAGGCTGTACGGTTTCTATAGTGTCTCCTTGTGTTGAGGTCACTGTTTCAGTAACTTCAGAACTTGCCGTAGAAGGAGTCACCGTCTCCTCAGTAGTTGTGCTGCTTACTTGGTCTGCTTGCACATGCTGGGCGAGTACAGCAGGACTAATCAGTAAACCTGCAACGAGTAGAGAAACAAGAGTTGTTTTTTTCATAAAATGGTCTCCTTTCACCATTTTCAAAGTCAGTCCTAGCGGGACCCGACTCTATTTTTTTATAATCTCACTTCATTTCTTTCATGTATGCGATTTCTTTTTTAGAAAGGGCTTGCTTCCAGCGCAAACGTTTGTGGCATCCAACTATTTTTGGTAAAATAGGGACATTCACATGAAAGAAGAAATAACGATGGAAAATCAAACCTTAATGCAATATTTTGAGTGGTATTTGCCCGCTGATGGGAACCACTGGACGCGTCTTGCTGAAGAGGCGCAACACTTAGCAGACTTGGGTATTCGTAAAGTCTGGATGCCGCCTGCTTTTAAAGCTACTTCTAACAATGACGTTGGGTACGGAGTCTATGACCTCTTTGATTTGGGCGAGTTTGACCAAAAAGGAACGGTTCGCACCAAATATGGCTTCAAAGATGATTATCTTCAAGCCATTCAAGCCCTCAAAGATGCAGGGATTCAACCAATGGCCGATGTCGTTCTCAACCATAAGGCTGCTGCCGATGGCTTAGAGGAATTCGAGGTTGTTGAGGTCGATCCCATGGATCGAAACAAGGTTCTCACTGAGCCCTTCACCATTCAAGGATGGACTAAATTCACCTTTGATGGCCGAAATGGCGCCTATAATGACTTTCACTGGCATTGGTACCATTTCACCGGTACGGATTACGATGCTTCACGTAATAAAAGTGGGATCTACCAAATCCAAGGGGACAACAAAGGTTGGGCTCATGGAGATCTGGTAGACAAGGAAAACGGAAACTACGATTACCTCATGTACGCCGATATCGATTTCAAACATCCCGAAGTTGTAGAAAATCTCGACCAATGGGCTGAATGGTTTATCGAAACGACTGGTGTAGAAGGCTTCCGTCTGGATGCGGTCAAACACATCGACTCCTTCTTTATGAAGAATTTCATCCACAATATCACCAAAAAATATGGAGAAGATTTCTACGTCTTTGGTGAATTTTGGAATGGGGATAAAGAGACCAATGATGAATACTTGGAAAGCATTGACTACTTATACGACTTGATCGATGTGGCCCTCCACCAAAATCTCTTCAGAGCTAGTCAAGAGGGTGAAAATTTCGACCTTCGAACTATTTTTGATGGAACACTGGCGCTCAATCATCCTGAAGAGGCCGTGACCTTTGTGGACAACCATGATACCCAACGAGGACAAGCCTTGGAATCTACCATTGAAGAATGGTTTAAGCCTGCAGCCTATGCCTTGATCTTACTTCGTGAAGCTGGTTTGCCTTGTGTCTTCTATGGAGACTACTACGGGATCGAGGGCAAATTTGCGCAAGAAAGTTTCCAAGAGGTTCTCGATCGCCTCTTATGGGTTCGTAAAGATCTGGCCTATGGGGAACAAACGGACTACTTCGATGATCCTAATTGCATTGGTTGGACACGTTCAGGTTCAGAAGAATCAGCACCAATCGCCTGCTTGATTTCCAATAACCAAGCTGCTACAAAAATCATGGAGATCGGCTCATCCTACGCAGGTCTCACCTACTATGATGTCCTAGAAAATTGTAACGAAACCGTCCAAGTCCAAGAAGACGGTACTGCCGAATTCCCAGTGGCAGAGCGCTCCGTCAGTGTCTGGGTAGCCCAAAATACAGAGGGGCAATAACCTTTATATGTAATGTTCTCCTAGGATCTACATCTTCCTAGGAGAATTTTTTCCTGTAAAAATTTTATAGGAAATACAGCTTCATTTTAGCACTATAAGAAAGCGCTGTCAATGGGTATCGCGTCTATTTGAAAGAAATAAAGAGCATCAAAAAACTCGTTTTCCAGTTTGGAAAACGAGTCTTCTTTTTAGCTCAATTCTGCAATGATTTCTTTCAATTGGGCTTTCGTATGAACTCCAGCCACTTGTTTGACAACTTGTCCATCTTTTTTAAAGAGAAGAGTTGGGATCGACATGATACCGAATTGACGCGCTGTATTTGGATTTTCATCGACATCCATCTTACAGATTTTCAAATCATCTTCATGTACTTCTTCTGCCAACTGATCCAAGATTGGAGCTTGCATGCGGCATGGACCGCACCAAGTTGCCCAAAAGTCAATCAAGACAAGGCCTTGGCTGGTTTCTTGTTCAAAAGTTGCATCTGTGATTACGTGTGCCATATTTCCTCCTTTTTCAGTAGTGACTACTGATTCTGCATTTCTACTTTTATTTTACACTAAAAGATGTCATTTTAGAAATATTTGCTACGGGGACTCCTTAGGCATCTTCTCTCTTTTTGCGCCAAAAGATGAGACTAGAAGCTGTAAGGCTGATCACCCCTAAGAGACCCAGAGCATGGTCTTTGCTCCCTGTTTGAGGAAGCGTAGGATCTGCTTGCTCTCCTCCTGCAGGTGTCACTTCTTGAGGATCTTCTGCCAATCCTTGTGAAACAAATTGATGTCCATAGGATACAGCTAGTGTAATAACAGGGTTCTCTTGCCTAGATGATCCTGTTTGCATCTGTTCATCTTTTTCAGGAAGAGTTTGGCTTGGTTGGACAAGATGTTCTGGGGTTGGAAGGATATATTCCTCCTTGTCGTGTACTTCTGGTGCTACTAGAGCAGCTCCTTCTATTTCTGGCAAGTTTGCATAGTCTGTATCGCCTGCACTTGGCACATAGACTGCCTTTTGGGCGCGGGTCTTTTCGACAATTGGAATCGCAGCCTGGATAGAATCTGTCTTAAAGGTTACTTCATATGGATGCTCCACCGTTAAATCAGATGGGTCATAGGTGTTAAAGACTAGGGCTAACTTGTGACCTTTCTTAACCGTATAGAGATTTGGTTGGAGATAGACCGTATAATCATGGTATTCCCCAACTTTTGGCTCGATACTAGCTCGTGAACTTGCTGAATCGTAGCCAGACTCAGGGTTGGCAAGGTTGATCCACCCTTTAGCAATCACCTTGTACTTGGTCTTGATAGTTTCGTATTCGGCTACAGATAAGTTGCTTAAATTGCTTCCCATCCAGAAAGCGTCTGCTGTTTTATCTTGCTTGACGCTACCATTTCCCACAACGTCAAAGTCCTCATCTGCCACGTCTACCAAGAGGGCGTTGATTTGGAAATTCTTTCCTTGACCCTTGGCTAGAGCTGCCTTGAAATGAACGGGAATATGGCCCTTAATCGTAGTGTCCTCAGTAACATCAGAAACAAAGGTCAGATTAGCCTTAGAGGAGGCTTTGCTGACAGTTTCATTACGGTTAGCGATCTCAACACCCGCAGCTACATAGTCACTAGAAATGGTTTCTTCTAGCCGTTTCGAACTTGCATGTAAGAAGAGACGTTGACTGCTCTTCCAGTTATCATAGCTGGTCCACTTACTTGGATCATAGTTGTTTTGAGCTAGAACTGCTGGCAAACTTTCGACGTGATTGTCCACGCCATAGAGGTAGTGGGTCAACCAGGTATTGAGCAAATCATAAAAATCTTGACCATTGGCGGTGATGCCGTATCCCCTTGACATAGCCGCTGGGTAGACGTGATCTCCTTGGTGAAGATAGAGCTTGACATCTTGTCCTGCTTTCTTGAGGGCATAGTACATAAGTTCAAAGTGCTTGGTCTTGACATTGTCATCATTCAAGCCATGGACGATCAGGGCGCTGGTCTTGAGATTTTCCGGATGAAGGGTATAATCCCGCTCCTTCCAGACATCACTGTAGTTACGATCATGGGCGTACTGGTCTTTGTTCAATTGGTTGATGTAGTTAGAATAGTTTTGCCAAATCCCTGCCCAGTCGTCTTGGTCCAGCATCCGCGTGCTAACGTAGAGGGAGAGCCATGAAAGGTCACTATAAGGTGCATTGCCAAACTGGGTTCCTTGGCTATTGAAATAATCATACCAAGAGGCAATCCCTGCTGCTGGAACGATGGTCTTTAGGCCTTCTACGCCAGTCGCTGCCACACCAAAGGTTGTGGTTCCAGCCCAGGACAGACCGGTCATTGCGACATTGCCACTTGCCCAGTCTGCCTTGATTTCGACATTGCTAGTCTTATCGGTGTAGGCCTTGCGTTTGCCATTGACCCATTCGATGATATTCTTGAAGGCATTGATTTCGAGGTCAGACCCTGTCGTGTTAAATCCTTCTGATCCCTTGGTACCAAGTCCGGCGCTAGAGATAAAGGCATAGCCTCTGACCAAGAAATAGTCGTACCAGTTGAGATCTTCGTAGTCATAGATATACTCGTAGGGACTGTAGTAGTACCAATCCGATGCTTTGGCTTTTTTTGCTGCTTCTACTGTTGTTTCACTGGCGACTGCTTGGCGTTTAGCTGGTTGCTCCCGCAACTTCTTCATGTCGTAGGATCCATCTGTCGGCAAGCCCAGACTTTCAAGAGTCACATAGTTTTCATCCAAGGTTCCCGCTACGTAAGGACGCGCTTCCAGAATGGTTGCTGCCTTAAAATCCCCTTGAGCGACTGCTTTTGGTAATTGAACAATGGCTTTGACCAAGTCAGGCTTGCCATCTGCATCGGTATCGTAGTCCGTTTCGACATAGACTGGGAAGCGCACAATTTGACTGTCCTCATATTTGTAGTCTTGGTCTGCTTTTTCTCCCGTCGTATAAGGGAAAATCGGCTGGGCACGACCATTTAAAAAGAGAGGAGTTTTCTTTTCAGCCCGGTAGGCATCATAGAGTTTCTTAGCTGTTTCGTACATCTTGGCCAATTCTGGCTGACTGACCTTACGAGTCAGATCTTCTGATGTTTCAATCAAACCTAAACTTTTGGCAAAGCGTTCCCGATCTGCTTGATTTTGCCCCAATTGGCTAGGATCTGTTGCTGCCCATTGAAGCAAGCCATTAACAGCATCTTGCACTGTCAACTCTTTAGAGGTCTGATCCGCTGCAAGGGTCGAACCTGTGACCTTTGCCAAATCCTGACTTGTTGCCAGTGCTTCTGAAGTAGGAGTGGATTGAGGTGCAGCTTCCCTGTTTGTTGCTGCTGGACTTGCTACTGGGACGGTTGGACCACTTTGTCTTGAAAGTTCCACTGATGAAGGAGCAACTTGATTTACAACTGCTGCCCGAACCAACGAGGCCTCACTTGAGCTTATCCCTTCTTCACTAGAGCTAGTGCTTGTGTCGCTTGCTGTCGGTGTTGCTTCAGTAGATGGAGCATGGACCACTTCTGTCGATGGGGCTAACTCTTCTGTCTGCTCATCTGCTGCTACTACTTGGTGCAAAACCATCGGCGCGAGCAGTAAGCTCGATGCGACAATGGAAACCATTGTTTTCTTTTTCATGTCAGTCTCCTAACTTTTTGTAATCAACACTCCCATTATACTATGTAAGCGTTTTAATATCAAACAGATATTCATCTGATCCACAAAAAAACCGAGGCATCAGCCTCGGTTATCGATCCTTATTTAACGTGCTTCTTAAGATCTTCTTGTGCTTTTTTATTTGACTCTGCTTGTTCTTTTTGCCATTTTTCAAGGGCTTTGTTGTAATCAGCACTTGTCACAGCTTTGTCTTGGAGTTTCATTCCTTTGTAGATCACGTGGTCTTTTCCTTTACCACCAGTCCATGCAAATGGAGCTGAGAATGGTTCGATACGTGTCAAGAATGGACGTCCTGTTGATGAAGAAGTTGGCATAACAAGGGCGCTATCAGTCAACCAAGCTTGCGCAGCCGCATATTTTTCATAGCGTTTGTTGACGTCTTGTGTTTCTGCACCAGCATCCTTGATCATCTTTTCAAAGTCGTACAGACCAACTTTTTTAGCTGCTTCATTGTTTCCACTTGGGTCAAATCCAAGGAAAGTCTTAGTATTTTCACCAGATGAAGCTTTCAAGATATCCATGTAAGTTGATGGGTCTTGGTAGTCAGGGCTCCATCCAACATTATCAGAGAGATCCCAGTCTTCGCCAGCCGCATTTGGCGCAAAGAGGGTCACATTTTGAAGGTCTTCTTTCGAAAGCATTTGGATATCGATGACGACATTTTCTTTACCAAGCGCTTCTTCAACTGATTGTTTGAAAGATTGCACCCGTTGAACTCTTGATGGAGTGGTTTGGTCCACAGGCATATCGATGTGAATTGGGAATTTCACACCTTCTGCTTCCAAGGCAGTCTTCGCTTTTGCAAATTCTTCCTTCGCTTTCTTCGCATCGAAGAGACCGTTTTGACCATCATCTAGTTTAGTAGATTTCCACTCATCTCCATAGGTATCCAATTGTGTTTTCACCATTTCACCGAAGGTCTTGCCATCAGCTTGGACAAATGTTGGTGGAATGTAGAGGTTACGGATGATCTTGCTTGCTCCGTCTTTTCCGTTCAATTGAGCAGCATAAGCTTCACGGTTGAAGGCAAAGCTGATCGCTTGACGGAAGTCCTTGTTCAAGAGGGCTTTCTTAGTAGATTGTTTTTCTTCGTCGGTCTTCTTAGCTGTGTGTTTGTAAGATTGACGGTCGATGTTGGTACCAATGACATAAGAAGCAGCATCTTGAGGAGTGTAGGTGATTTCGTCTTTAAATTCTTTGGCTTGCTCTGAGTAACCAGATCCAGTTGGGAAGAGTTTTGCCAAGCTAAGAGCATTTTCACCGAATGATTTCGCTAATTTACTTTGGTCTTGTCCATCGTAGAATTCCAATTTTACATCTGAGACGTAGACCTTGTCTTTATCCCAGTAATTTTCATTCTTAGTCATTTCGATAGAAGATTTTGAAGTAAAGCTCTTCAAGATGTAAGGACCATTGTAAAGAAGGGAGCTAGTATCACTTGCTTGAGCGAATTTATCCCCTTTTGATTTTACGAATTTTTCGTTGACAGGGAAAGTGATCCCAAGTGTCAATTTAGAGTTCCAGAAAGATTCTGGTTGGTTCAAAGTGATTTGAAGGGTATGATCATCAACTGCTTTTACTCCTACAGCTGAGAAATCTTTATTTTTACCGCTGACGTAGTCATTCAAGCCTTTGATAGAATCTTGGATGATGTAGAGCATTTCTGATTTGTTATCAGCCGCATATTTGATCCCTGTGACGAAATCTTTAGCCGTGACATCCGCATACTCTTCGCCTTCTGAATCATACCATTTAGCATCATCACGAAGTTTATAAGTATAAGTCAAGCCATCTTGGGAAACCGTCCAATCTTTTGCAAGAGATGGAATCAAGTTACCGTATTTGTCATTTTCAAACAAGCCATCAATCAAGTTTCCTGTGATATCGTGGGTTGCTGCTTTACCAGATGTGATATAGTTCAAGTTTTCAGGTTCCGTCTCATAGACATATGAGAATTTTTGGCCGTTGCTTGAGCTAGATGATTTAGAACCTCCAGAACAAGCTGCTAGGATACCTGCTGAAAGGAGGGCAACTCCCGCAAGTGCAATGACATTTCTTTTTTCATGTAAAACTCCTTAAGAAATTTTAAGTTTATTTTAAGATTATACCACAAAGATTTTCAGAAGAAAAGGAATTTTCAGAAAATTTTAGTTTATGAAAAAAACTACTCCGGAGAGTAGTTCTGAATAGAATCAAATCCTTTTAAAATCAAGTGACATAGCGATTTATAATAATTGAAATAATTGATTTTAGACCCAAACAAAAGTATAACGAAACTTTCCGCTGTGAGATAGGTGCCTGAAACACATTTGTTTCAGGCACTCGGGAGTTTTGAAACATTAGGTTCAAAACTAAGTCATGGAACTTCGTAGAAGTTCGCTGACGTCCGTACTCACCTAAGGAAAGTTTCTAAAACAACTCTCTCTTCAGTCTAAACCACTACGTAATATAGTTGTTATTTTTAATCTACTAATTCGCTCTTGAGGTAGGCATCGACCATGCGCTCTGTTGCGACTACAGAATCCAAGTGGGTCCGCTCATATGAGTGGCTAGATTCGATTCCTGCCCCGAGAAGAGCGTGTTTGACTTCTGCTCCAGCACTCATGGCTGCAGAGGCATCTGATCCATAGAAAGGATAGATATCCAACTTATAAGGGATTTCTTGGGCTTTTGCCAAGGATACCAAATGCTGACGGAATTCGTAGTGATACGGTCCTGAAGCATCTTTGACACAGATGGATACCGTGTATTCATCCGTCGCTTGGTCATCTCCCATAGCCCCCATATCCACTGCCAAGTACTCTACCACTTCAGACGGGATACTAGAATTAGCTCCATGCCCCACTTCTTCAAAGACTGAAAAGGCAAAGGTAGTCGTTACTGGCAATTGAATATTCTCTTCCTTGTAGACGCGCAGAAGATTCAAGAGAATCGCCGCACTCACCTTGTCATCTAAGTGACGAGATTTAATAAAGCCGGTATCTGTCACAATGGTCCGTGGATCAAAGCTGACAAAATCACCCACTTCAATGCCAAGAGCACGGGTTTCTTTTTCATTGGTCACTTTTTCATCCAGACGGACTTCCATATTGTCCTGGGTCCGCTCGACAGTTCCAGCATCCTTGTAGACATGGCAAGAAGTCTGATGGACCAAAATTGTCCCCGAATGGGTCTTTCCTGTATTGGCTACATGGACTGTACAATTTTCCCCTTCAATCATATTCCAAGGGAAACCACCGATACGGTCTAGCTTGAGGCGACCATCTGCTTTCACAGCGCGGACAATAGCCCCCAAGGTATCCACATGGGCTGTGACGTAGCGTTGCTTGTCTGTGATCACACCAGGAACGGTCACATTCACGCCTCCCTTAGCAGTCCGAGTCACTTCATACCCAAAGCCTTCAATGGTTTTGACCAAATAGTCTGCGATCTCACGTGTAAAACCGGTCGGTGAAGGAATGGCTGTCAATTCCTGCAAATAAGTCACTGTCTGATTCATAATGCCTCCAAATGTGTTTTTCTTTATTCTAGCATGAAATAGGTGGAATAGCTAGAGGAGAGATTACAGGTTAGCGTTTTTCAACTCTTCCCGTACTTGCATTAGGAGAAAGCCAGAGTTCTATTTATATTTTCAACACATTTTGGGAGAGATTCATTTAGTGCACCTAAATTAAAAAAAGAAACTTGTCCACAACTAACGGTGTCTAAACAAGTTCGACGCAGGCTATTTCAATGGTGATACATAATCATCAGGATAAAATATGATGTAATTTTTGACAATATCTGTTATACTACCTCAGTTATGTTTCTCCACTTATGGAGATAGAAGGTTTCAGACTTGAGAACAGAGTGAAACCATTCGATACAGCCATTATCTGCTATTCGCCTCTTTTCTGAGAATTCTTACACTCCTGTTTCCAGCGATAAAAGGTGGAGCGTTTGACGCCGAAACATTCTAAAATAATAGATACAGGACACGTTTTCTTATACTCTTCTACTAGCTTGATAAGACTTACTTTGTCGATTCTTTTATCAAGCTCTGATACTTTTTTAGTAATTCTACCTGCAAACGTAACTGTTCCACTTCAGATAACTGTTTCATCCCTTTACCATAAGTATATTGTTTCCCCACGGGTTGGTAGAAACGGTACAATTCATCATTCTAATACCATCGCAACCAGTTCTTGACCTGACTAGCATTTTTGATGCTGAGGGTATCCATGATAACTTTATTTGATTTGCCTGCCTTCTTCATTTCGATACAGGCTGCTTAGTTTCTAATGAATATACTTTTTGACCATAACAAAACACCCCTGTTTCTAGTTTACCAGAATTCAACAGGAGTGTTTTCTTGTGTCTCATTTTATGGGTGCAGTGCCGACCCTAGGGATTCTTTCGTTCTCATATATACGTCATTAGTATAGGCTAATTTGATTTAAATTCCAAGAGAAACAACATTTTACATAAAAATCAGTGGGTGTTTTACAATTTTTGCATATAATAGAGCTAAAAAACAACTGGTTTTAAGAATTCTTATCTGAAACATTCGGAAATTCCCCTTAACCGTAGCGGAAAGTTGTTTTCTTCTCCTATTTATAATAGACTATCACTAACATTAGATGAAAAGGTGACTCTATGACTATAAATCAACTGCTTCAAAAGCTGGAGCCTACTAGCCCTATCCTTCAAGCTAACTTTGGAATTGAACGCGAAAGTCTTCGTGTCGATAGACAGGGAAAATTAGCACATACGCCTCACCCTTCCTGCCTAGGAGCTCGAAGTTTCCACCCTTATATTCAAACAGATTTTTGTGAGTTTCAGATGGAACTCATCACACCAGTTGCTAAATCTACCACTGAGGCTCGTCGATTTCTTGGAGCCATTACCGATGTAGCTGGACGTTCCATCAGTAAAGATGAACTTCTCTGGCCCTTGTCCATGCCTCCTCGTATCAACGCCCAAGAAATCCAAGTTGCCCAACTGGAAAATGAATTTGAACGCCACTATCGTAACTACCTGGCCGAAAAATACGGAACTAAACTACAAGCTATCTCAGGTATCCACTATAATATGGAACTAGGGAAAGATTTTGTTGAAGCCCTATTCCAAGAAAGTGACCAGATTGATATAATCGCTTTCAAAAACGCCCTCTATCTTAAGCTGGCTCAGAACTATTTGCGCTATCGTTGGGTGATTACCTATCTCTTTGGTGCTGCACCTGTTGCTGAGCAAGGCTTCTTCGACCAAGAAGTGCCTGAACTCGTGCGTTCCTTCCGAAACAGCGACCATGGTTATGTCAATAAGGAAGAAATACAAGTATCTTTTGCAAGCCTAGAAAACTATGTCTCTGCCATCGAAAACTATATCGAACAAGGTGATTTGATTGCGGAAAAGGAATTTTACTCGGCTGTTCGTTTCCGTGGACAAAAGGTTAATCGCTCCTTCCTTGACAAGGGAATCACCTACCTGGAATTCCGTAACTTCGACCTCAACCCCTTTGAGCGTATCGGTATTAGCCAAACTACCATGGATACCGTACACCTACTCCTTCTAGCCTTCCTCTGGCTGGATGCCCCTGAAAATGTTGATCAGGCTCTGGCTCAAGGTCACGCGCTGAATGAAAAAATTGCCCTCTCTCATCCTTTAGAACCTCTACCTTCTGAAGCTGAAACTCAGAACATTACGACAGCTCTAGACCAACTGGTGCAACATTTTGGGCTTGGTGACTATCATCAAGGTCTGGTCAAACAAGTTAAAGATGCCTTTGCAGATTCCAGTCAGACACTAGCTGCTCAACTTCTTCCTCATATCAAAGACAAGTCCCTTTCTGACTTTGCCCTTGACAAGGCGCTTGCCTATCATGATTACGACTGGACTGCCCACTATGCCCTTAAGGGTTATGAGGAGATGGAACTTTCTACCCAGATGCTGCTCTTTGATGCCATTCAAAAAGGGCTTCATTTTGAAATCCTAGATGAGCAGGATCAATTCCTTAAACTCTGGCATAAAGATCATGTTGAGTACGTCAAAAATGGTAACATGACCTCAAAAGACAACTATGTAGTTCCTCTTGCCATGGCTAATAAAACCGTGACCAAAAAAATCCTGGCTGATGCTGGCTTCCCTGTCCCTGCCGGCGACGAATTTACCAGTCTAGAACAAGGTCTAGCCTACTATCCTCTTATCAAGGGCAAGCAAATTGTGGTTAAACCAAAATCAACCAACTTCGGTCTGGGCATTTCCATTTTCCAAGAGCCTGCCAGCCTTGATAACTATAAGAAAGCTCTCGAGATTGCCTTTGCAGAAGATACAGCTGTTCTTGTTGAAGAATTTATCCCAGGAACCGAATACCGTTTCTTCATTCTGGAC
This sequence comes from Streptococcus parasanguinis, assembly GCF_047465465.1. Taxonomy (GTDB): domain Bacteria; phylum Bacillota; class Bacilli; order Lactobacillales; family Streptococcaceae; genus Streptococcus; species Streptococcus parasanguinis_AI. The sequence goes on from NZ_JASGZU010000001.1 coordinate 738,214, forward strand.
GGGCGTTGTGAGTCTGTCCTCCTTCGTGTCGCTGCTAATGTTGTCGGTGATGGCAAACACACCATTCGTGAATTAGTCGCTCAGAAAAATGCCAATCCATTGCGAGGCCGTGACCACCGCTCACCTCTGGAAATCATTAAGCTAGGAGACATCGAACAATTGATGTTGACTCAGCAAGGTTATGCACCTGATGATATTCTCCCAGAAGGGAAAAAGGTCAATCTCCGCCGTAACTCCAACATCTCTACGGGTGGTGACTCTATTGATGTCACTGAGACAATAGATTCCTCTTACCAAGAATTGGCAGCAGCTATGGCAACTAGCATGGGGGCCTGGGCTTGCGGGGTTGACCTCATCATTCCAGATAAAACTCAGCCTGCTAGCAAGGAAAAACCTCATTGCACTTGTATCGAGCTCAACTTCAATCCCGCTATGTATATTCACACCTATTGTGCTGAAGGTCCTGGACAAGCTATCACTCCAAAAATCCTAGACAAGCTTTTTCCAGAAGTTGCCACAAGTCAAACCTAAAACCTCATTCTTAGGAACAAACAAATCACCTTTATCTCGATGATATGATACCTCTTAAGTAGACAAGGTAAATACCTAAAATCTACGACTCTTTGTCAACTGTAGTGGGTTGAAGAAAAGCTAAGCTCGAGAAAGGACAAATTTCGTCCTTTCTTTTTTGATATTCAGAGCGATGAAAATTCGCTTCTTGAAGTTTTCAAAGTTCCAAAAACCAAAGGCATTGCGTTTGATAAGTTTGATGAGATTATTAGTCGCTTCCAATTTAGCGTTGGAATAGGATAACTGAAGGTCATTGATGATTTTCCCTTTGTCCTTTAGAAATGTTTTAAAGACAGTCTGAAAAAGAGAATGAACCTTCTTTATATTGTCTTCAATGAGTCCAAAAAATTTCTCTGGTTCCTTATTCTGAAGGTGAAAAAGCAAGAGCTGATAGAGATTATAGTGGTATTTCAAGTCTTCTGAATAGCTCAAAAGCTTGTCTAGGATTTCTTTATTGCCTAAATTGTCAAATTAAGTTAGACTTTTCAAGTAACTCAGAAAAACTTGGTAGGGTGATTGAAATAGTTCTAATGGTAATTCATAGACTACCCTCTGTTCAGCTATTCCCCCTTCATCTGTAACAAAAAAATATTTCTCATGATGTCGCCAAATATGTTGTCCATAACCTTTTATTTCCTCAAACTTACTAACTTCTTCCCAGCCTAGTTTACTATATTTCATGAACATTATCCGCTCTTTGTATTAATAGTTGGTGATCATCAATACTGATAGGGCACAAAAATTTTGTCTGTAATCATTCTTTAAATAATTGTATCTCTGTACTTTTATCATAACAAATTCTTAGATTCGTTATCAAATCAATTAATATATTGTCCATCAATTTTCTTTTTTTAACTCTTTCTCTAATTGTTTTAAGACTACTAAAATTTCGCTTTTATAATCCATAGTTTCATCTACAAATCTTCTTGCTAAACTAAAAAAACTAATGTCACCGATATTTTCTCCTCTTTTTATACACTTAGTTAAGTTATATATATCCTGTATAATTCCCGGGTATAACTTCTGACTTGGATATTCTAAGTCAATTAAATCTTGTAATTTGTCTGCATACTTCATATATTTGTTTTTCATAGTTCAAAACCTTAACTTGGTACAATTCCTATATCCACTATCCAGTCTAATTGTGGAATTCTGTCAATATTTTCAACACATTTTGGGAGCGATTCATTTAGTGCACCTAAATTAAAAAAAGAAACTTGTCCACAACTAACGGTGTCTAAACAAATTCCTTACAAGCTATTTCAATGGTGATACATAATCATCTGGAAGCTTGCCTCTCCAGTCAATCCACATTTGCTCAGCAATCGGAATTAATCTTTCAAGTTCTTCCTGACTAAATAACTTTCTAGTTTCAGGTATATCAATTAATGATGTGGGACTCTCTTCTATGAATCGTTTCTCACTAGCCCTCTTTTCTTCTTCCGTTGGTGGCCAACGATCATTCTGAATCTTCCAAGATACTTCGCGTAGCGTTTTCTCACCACTCTCTAGTAAGGCAAATAATTCTTGTGGGAGTTCATAGATTACTAACCAAGAAGCTACGGTACCTTCTTCTAAAACTAAATAATATTTGTCCTCATTTTTCCAAATGGATTTTCAATATCCTTCAATTTCCTCAAATTGGGTAACATCTTCCCATTGCAGTTTTGTTGGTTTCATTTATACATTCCTTACTTAAGTGGTGATACATAATCATTTGGAAGTTTCCCCATTGATTCTATCCATTGTTGTTCGGCTTGGGGAATAAGTATTTCAAGTTCTTTCTTACTAAAAAGCAACTGATTTTTCCGATTGGAAATTAGCACAATTGGCTTTTCTCTAGCTCTATCTTTTCTTATTTCGTTCTTTTCTTCTTCCGTCGGTGGCCAACAGTCATTTTTTAACCTAAAATGAATTTCTACTAGTGTCTTTTCTCCAGATTTTAATAATTGAAATAGTTCTAATGGTAATTCATAGACTACCCGTTGTTCAGCTATTCCTCCTTCATCTGTAACAAAAAAATATTTCTCTTGATATTGCCAAATATGTTGTCCATACCCTTTTATTTCTTCAAATTTACTAACATCTTCCCAGCCTAATTTACTATATTCCATGTATGTTCTCCGATCTTTTCACTAATATCTTACATTACACCTTCAGGAATATCTCCTGTTGATCATTGTAACTATCTAGTTGACTGTTATACCAAACCCAGACTGTTAAATGGAATAGCTAGAGGAGAGAGCTTACAGGGTAGCGTTTTTCAACTCTTCTCGTACTTGCATTAGGAGAAGGCCTAGCTTGTTCTTCCCAGAACCATCTCCCCCATCAGCCCAGTAGTCGTCATTTCGTGTATGTTCGATGAGGATGGCATCTCCTGTTGCGACCAATCCCTTTGCAATTTCTGGATTTTGGCTAAATTTCATTCGAAGTGCCTGGAGCATCACCTCATCTTTGACCTCTTCCCAATCTGGTCTCAAGGGATTTTGACGATTGCGTCCCTCTAAGGCAGCATCCATTGGAGATGCTATCTGACGAATTTTTTCTTGAATTTGGGGCACTAAAAACTTTTGCGCTTGAAAATAATGCTCTGATGTTGGCCAGATATTGCTTCCATCTGAAAAAGGGTAGGGAGCAAAATTGGACATAAAACCATAATCATCATTTACTTTATAAAATTTAATGTCTTTCACCTTTATCCTCGATTCCAAAATCTCCTAATGATTTGTTCTTTTCTTTTAATAACTGTGTCACATAGTCAGAATCTACCTTGAGGAATAGCTTCAAGGTATCATGAATTCGCCAATAATTATCCTCAGGTTTGTCCAAGATGGTTGCAAGGAAGTGTTTCAAGTAGGGGATGTATTCCGTATAATGTTCCTCACTAACCAAGCGATATATTTTTGAAATATCATAATATCCAGTCTCAGCCTGTTCGATGATTTTACAAACATAAGGACAAATTTCTCCTCTAGCCATCTTCTCTTCGCCCAAATCATACCGGCTCGCCCAATAATTTACGATATCATATAGAAAAATCCGATTGGTATCATCATAGCCATACAGACGATGCGAAATCATCCACTCTAATTGCCCTTGACTGTACATCTGAGTCAAGACATCAAAGCCTTCTCTGATCCCCCAAATGGTCAATAATCTAGAGGCTTGATAGCGTAAATAGTCATCATCACTGTCCAATAATGAAGTCAACTTTTGAATCGTTTCTTCAGGAACATCCTCTAGATCAACATCTTCCAATATATCTGCATAATCAACCTCTTCAGGGACTTTATAAAATAAATCTTTTACTTCTTTATTGTTCATCACTTCTCCATTATTCGGGGAATTATTTCAACATCAATCCTCTAAAGTCACTGGAAAAATATCTTCCCCTCTTTTCATTCTTTCTTCCATTTCTTTCCACTCTAGAACCAATTTATACAGTACATTCGTAGGAATAAAGCAAGGTTCACCTAAAAGTTCTTCCTCAAATTGGAAGTAAACTTCTGTGATTTCTTTTCCAACTTCAATCCCCAATAAATTTCCATCAAAAGCGTACTCTTCCATACTTCCAGAAATGACATTCTCCAAAGCTTCGCGAACATCCAGATAAAAATTATGAACTTCCGAATTTAAAAAATTCGACAGGGATTGAAATTTTGGATCAGTAAACTTCAAGAGCAGCATCTGAACTATTTGCTCATTTTCAAAAGCGACTATAGAATACGTTCTTTTCATCATTGGAATTCTGTCAATATTTTGCGATTCATTTAGTCCACTTAAAGTGAAAACAGGAACTTGCCTAAATCCTTACAAGCTATTTCAATGGCGATACATAATCATCTGGAAGCTTGCCTCTCCAGTCAATCCATTTCTGTTCAGCAAGCGGAATTAATCTTTCAAGCTCTTCCTGAGTAAATAATTCCCAACTCTTAGGATTAGCTATTAAAGGAGTTAAGCCTTTTAATATAAATTGTTTCTCACTAGCTTTCTTTTCTTCTTCCGTCGGTGGCCAACGATCGTGCTTAATCTTCCAAGATATTTCGAGTAGCGATCTTTCTCCACTATCTAATAGGGAGAATAATTCTTGGGGTAATTCATAGACTACTAACCAAGAAGCCACAGTTCCCTCTTCTGAAACTAAATAATATTTATCCTCATTTTTCCAGATAGATTTCCCATATCCTTCAACTTCTTCAAATTGGATAACATCTTCCCATTCTAGTTTTGTTGGTTTCATTTTATACCTCTTTCAGTTCTTTAAATTCTAAGTATTTCTTGTTATAATCATAAATCAATGGAATAGCGCCAGATTCAATCCAAATAAATACATAAGCCAACATACCATTCAACACTAGAATGGCAGCTTCTGTTCCATCATCTTCTCCCATATAAATGGCTATGTAAAAGAATAAACAGATAGGCATGGAATTGTCTTTTTTTCTTATTATTCTGAAAGACTATTTTAAACCTCTTCTTTTCCTGCGATAAACGACTTGAAATCTCCTTCCTCGATTTCATTAAAATACTTTGATAGACAATATAAGCTACCAAAATAGATATAAGAAATAAAGATACTTTTAAATACAGATTATGACTAATATCATAATATCTAAAAATTGATGTTGCTACTCTATACAAAAGAAGGCCAAAAAAACCACCTACCATACTCATTCCTGAAGGACCCATATTAATTCTTTTGTCAAAATTTTTATTCTGACTATCAAGTTCTATCAAATCCACTTCAAGAGTTTCAGGGGAAAGTCCCCAATAATAACTCTTTGGTGTCGTGGAGTTGGAATCGAGAACATACTTTTTCTCTCCCATCTCTAACACATCAAAATAAGCAACATCTAATCCTCTAAAATTAATTTTCACATTTACCACCCAAATACTTTCTGAATTGATTTAAAACCTGAATCGATAGCATTACCAACGTTTTTGATTCCTTTATTAAGACTATCTCCCATGTCATTAGCTATATCTTTGATTCCTAAAAAGTTATTGTCGTAAGCATAGTCAACTACCAGACCAACCCCAATACCCGCCACAATAGACCAGCCTACAGGAGTTGTTCCAAGCGCTATGGATGAAGCAAAAACCATGGTAACCTCTGTACCAAATGCTGTAGCCACTCCAAATACCCCAGCATCTAAACTGGACACTCCTACTGCTGTCATTGCCGTCGTTGTTGCAGTATGTGTCAAGGCACGTCCTGCATTCTCTTTTTGCAAATAATTTTGAATTAATAGGCCTGTCCAAGCTAACAGTTTTACACGCTCTTGAACTGTTAGCCCTGACTCAGCATATTCATGCCATTGAAGATAGCTTTGACAGTCCATCGGTTCCATACCCATCAAGGTTTTCTGGAATTTCTCCTTCGCCAAATATTGGTCAAAGTTACTGAATTATCTCGCAAGTTTGCTTTCTTCTATATTTCGTAAAATATATTCACGATCGTAAGTTTACCTCTTCAAATTGGATAACATCTTCCCATTGTAGTCTTGTTGGTTTCATTTTATACTTATCTCCATCAGATACCTTTTCAATGATATCTGCATGTTCTTTACTCAACCAGAATCTTGTTCCAGCTTAGCCTTCAAAAGATTTCACGTTCCAATAAATAATTAGCAATAACCATTTTTAATTCGGTAATAGTCTCATTAATCTGTTTGCTTAATTCAACATCATTATTCCAATAGTAAATATCAGAAAGTCCCCCATGTGGTGGAAAAAGGGCTTGGTAAATTGTCAATTTATCTCTTAAACTCATTTCTTTATTAGTATTTACATATTCTTTCAAAATATGTAGCTCATCCACTTGTGGACCAATATTTTTAATATTATATTTGTCAATGATAGACAACAAATGATCGATCGCTTCTAAAAAAGTCTCTTTCATACTACTGTTCATCATTAGAAAAACCTCATTAACTACTGCTATTTTTTCATACTACAGTTAAGTTAAATTTCTTTAAACTCACTTTTGTTTAAATCCTATTTTACCAAAATATGCCCATGAATTCATACCAAAACAAAAAAGAGCAGCAAACTATGCTGCTCTCTATTTTGTTTATTTTTCTACCATTCCGCCCTTGATAAGACTGTCTTTCGTTACTGAATAACTAACTGTTTTGTCATCTAGCGGATTAAAGCCTGGGACGATTTCTTTTAATTTATTAAAATCGATTTTTGTGTAATCAATAGTATTGCGAATATAAAAGATTCCGTCTTTGTATTCTGATGTCAGTTCAAATCCATGGCCCATCAGATCTTTGAATTTTTCTTGGCTCTTAGCAACGGCTTCTTTCATGGTTTCAAGAGGGTTCTCACCAGGCACTTTTGAGACGTCGTAATCATCAACTTTTTCTTGTAATAACAAGGTATCTCCCTTGTAATACAAGGTGATGGTTGACTTACCTGCTTCATCACTCGTTTCGAGAACGGTTTTTTGTGCACCTGCTAGTGCATCCTCTTTTTTGCTTTCATCAGTTGATGACTCTTTTTTCTTTTCTTTAGCAGATGATTTGCTTGTTGCTTTACTGGTCGCTTTAGTGGACGATGGACTAGTAGATTTCGTACTCTCTTTTTGTCCACAACCAGCTAAAAGAAGACCCGCTGTCAAGAAGACGGCTAACATTTTTGTGGTTTTATTCATTTTGAATACCTCACTTTTTTATGATGGTTAGGGAAATGACTGACGTCTGAAACGAGTCATTTAGCAAGATCAACTGTCGTTTTAGATGTTATTAGAAAAGCCTCAAAAATGATGTTCGCAGTCCCTCCTTATCGATCATTGTAGCCATCTGGGTGGCTGGAATGCCAAGCCCAGGCTGTTTGGATGATGGTCTCGATATTATCAAATTTTGGTTGCCAGCCGAGAATTGCACGCGCCTTCTCAGAGGATGCGATCAGGGTATCTGGATCTCCTGGTCTGCGATCAGCAATCTCAAGTGGAATCGGATGTCCCGTCACCTTGCGAGCTGCTTCAACGATTTGAAGATTGGAGAATCCAGTCGATGAACCCAGATTAAAGGCGGTCGATGGGTTGCCATTTCGGAGATACTCCACGGCAAGCAGATGGGCATCTGCCAAGTCAAATGGATGGACATAATCCCGGACATTGGTGCCATCTGGTGTCTTGTAGTCATCCCCAAAAATAGAGATCTTCTCGCGTTTGCCTTGGGCTACTTGTAAGACGATTGGCAAGAGGTGGGTCTCTGGTCCGTGGTCTTCTCCGATCGATCCATCTGGCTTAGCACCCGCTACATTAAAGTAACGAAGAGGCACATACTTGATGCCGTAGGCTTGATCGGCCCAGCGCATAATGGTTTCCATCATGAGCTTGCTTTCGCCATAAGGGTTGATTGGTTTTTGTGGAGTGGTTTCAAGAATCGGAATCTCTTCTGGAATACCGTAGGTGGCAGCGGTTGAAGAAAAGACGATGTAGTGCATCCCACATTCATGCATGACTTCCAAGAGTTTGACCATGCCAGCTGTATTGTTGTCAAAATATTTCAATGGATCTGCCATAGATTCCGCGACTAGTGAGTAGGCCGCAAAGTGGATGACCGCATCGATATCTGCATGTTCCTTAAAAACCGTGCGCATAAAGTCTTGATCCGCTAGGTCTCCTTGGTAAAAGACGGCATCTGGATGCACCGCTGCACGGTGGCCTGTGACCAGGCTATCGACCACGACGACTTTTTCCTGTCCTTCATTGACCAAACGGTCTACCATGTGGGAACCGATATAGCCAGCTCCTCCGAGTACGAGTATTGCCATTTGTTTTCCTTTCGCTTCTTTATCTTCTCTCTTATTGTACCAAATTTCTGCCTCTTCTCCACACTTAAAGTGTCGCGACAAAGCGTCCAAAGGCTGCTTGGCCTTCTGCTGTTCGCTTGTAGACACCGGCATCTTCCAGCACGCGCGCAAAGATTTGACCAACTGATTCACGAACAATAGCTTCTGCCTCTGCTTCGTCTATGATGGATGGGTGAGTAGCTTTCAAGTCATCTGCCCATTCTTGGTGGTAGGTAGCTACAGTGTTTTCACGTCCAAGTAGATAGTCTTGAACCTGCTTGAGCTCTTCTTTGAGACGAGGAGGCAAAATGGCTAGACCCATGACTTCGATCAGGCCGATATTTTCTTTTTTGATGTGTTGCACATCCGCATGTGGGTGATAGATACCATCTGGATGCTCTGGTGAGGTTTGGTTGTCACGGAGCACCAAGTCCAGTACATAATGGCCATCACGAATCCGTGCAATGGGGGTAATGGTATGATGAGGTTGACCGTCAGATGTGGCTAAGACTTGCACAGCTGGATCCGAGTAACCTCGCCAGCTTTCTAAGATATGATCTGCCAAGTTAATCAGCTCTTCCTTGTTATCTGACTGCAGACGCAAGACTGACATTGGCCAACGAACGATGCCCACTTGAATCTCTTCGAAGCCAGGAATGGTAAAGGTTTGGTCAATCTCTGCCAGCTCCATAGGGAAGGTGTGGCGTCCGCCTTGGTAATGGTCATGAGTCAGGATAGATCCCCCTACAATGGGCAGATCTGCATTAGACCCTGCAAAATAGCCTGGGAAAGTCTCGACAATGGTCAAGAGTCGCTCAAAGGTCTTGCGGCTAATGGCCATGGGAACATGCTGGTTATCGAGGAAAATGCAGTGTTCATTGAAGTAGGCATAAGGGGAATACTGGAAGCCCCAATCATGGCCGTCCATGTCAAAGCGAATAATCCGGTGATTGGCCCGAGCTGGATGGTCTAGGCGTCCTTGATAGCCTTCATTTTCAAAGCACAATTGGCAGGCTGGATAATGACTGGCTTTGGCAAGTTTGGCCGCTGCAATGTCTTTAGGATCTTTTTCAGGTTTTGACAGATTGATGGTGATTTCAAGAGAGCCATAGGGAGTCTCTGCTTCAAAAGCAATATTCTGCGCAATGGCTTTGACCTTGATGTAATCATTGCGCTTAGAGAGAGCATAGAAATCCGCAATCGCGTCTTCCTTGGACTGACGGTAAGTCTCCCAGAAACGATGGTTGACCTGACTAGGGCTGGGGGTGATCCAATCCATCAACTCTGCACCCAAGCTGTCCTTGGCGGCCATGCTGTCTTGGATCTTATTATTCGCAAGCGCAATCTCCACCAGTTGATCTTTTAGTGCAATCAAGTCTGCCATATGAGCTGGAGCGTCTAGGCCTTCTTCTCCGACGCGACTCATAACGCGATTTTTTAGATAGATCCGATCCATCTCTTCGTAGTCACTGACGTTAATGACCGCTGTGACAAATGCATCTAATACCTGTTCTGTCATCCTATCTCCTTTTTAATCAAGCACCCGTGTTCCTGCCGCAACTTCTGCAATATAGAAGCTTGGCGCATAGCCAACGACTTCTTCATAGCGTTTGCCGACAGCATCTTTAAATGCTTCAACCTTATCTTTGTTTACGAGGGCAATGGCACAACCACCAAAACCTGCTCCGGTCATACGAGCGCCCAAAACGCCGTCTTGTTCCCAAGCTGTATGCACCAAGGTATCCAATTCTAGACCAGTCACTTCGTAGTCATGCTCCAAAGAAACGTGGGAAGCATTCATGAGACGGCCAAAGCCTTCCAAGTCACCTGCTTCAAGTGCCTTGCGTGCTTGGAGGGTCCGTTGGTTTTCAAGAACTGCATGACGAGCTCGTTTGATGCGATTTTCATCCTTGATCAAGTAGCTGTATGCATCAAAGGACCAGAGATCCAATTCCCCTAAGGTTTGGATGTCTAGTTTTTCTTGGAGTTCAGAGACGGCTGTTTCACATTCCGCACGCCGTTCATTGTATTTGGAATCCGCTAATTCCCGGCGTTTGTTGGTATTCATGATCACCACAACATTGTCTTTGAGATCCAGCGGTACCAGATCATATTCTAGTGTATTAGTATCAAGATAGATTGCCCGTTGGTCAGCTCCCATACCGATGGCAAATTGATCCATGATCCCAGAGTTGACTCCGATGAAGTGATTTTCGGTTTGTTTGCCGATCTTGACCAGATCTAGACGGTCCAACTGAAGATCATATAGTTTCTCAGCGATGACACCAATCAAGAGCTCAAGCGAAGCTGAAGATGAAAGACCAGATCCATTTGGAATATTGCCGTAGACATAGACGTCCATACCACTATCAATGATGTGACCAGCTTCTTGCAAGAAGTGGAGCACGCCTTTTGGATAATTGGTCCAGTTGTGCTCTTTTTCAAAGTGGAGGTTTTCAAGCGGAACTTCAATGATCCCCTTGTCTTCAAAATTTCCTGAGAAGAAACGCAAGACCTTATCCTCACGCTTTCTTGCTGCCCCGTAGGTACCAAGCGTAATGGCTGCTGGGAAGACATGCCCTCCGTTGTAGTCTGTGTGTTCACCGATCAAATTAATCCGTCCTGGTGAAAAGAAGGTACGGTCAGCCTTCTCGCCAAAGACAGCCTGAAACTTTTCTTGTAGATCTTGAGACGTGATTGATGTAGTCATGAGAAACTCCTTTTAGTTTTGTAAACGTTTTTATACTTGTATTATAAACGATTAAAAGGATAACTTCAAGTATTTTTAGTAAAATTTTATTTATTTTTTATATTGTCTTTAAAAAGCTTACAATAGAGCTTTTCCGCCCTACTTCAATCTCTTATACTTTTCTATTTTGAGTTAATTTTAGTAAAATTTTACCAAAAAATCTCAATTGGGAGTGACCCAATTGAGATTCTTCATTCCTTAGTGTTTCTTTCTTGGATAGACAAAAGATCCAAGGAAGGTTAAGAGGCTGACACCCATAAGGGCTAGGAGGTTCTCGGTTTGCCCGGTTTTTGGCAATACCGATGAAGCAGGACTAGCGGATACACTTGCAGGAGCCTGAGCAGTGTCATGTGACACAGAGACCGGACGAACCTGTGAACCATCAAGAGAGCTTGCGTTTTCTTGCTTGCTAAGAAGGGCCTGTGTCTCTGTGTTTCCAACTACTACTGGTTTTGTCTGATGGGTTGGATCTAGAACTGGTGAAGTTGGGTCTTGGGCTTCTGGTGTTGGTAATGGTGTTGGTAATGGAGCAGGTGCTGGATAGAAGAGACCATGACCAATACGGTAAGCATACTCTGTTCCCGACATTTTTCCATCTACAATTTTTGGAATATCCACCGGTAAGGTACCTAGGTGTTCCTTGCCATTGAAGATGACTTCCACTCCTGCAGGAATATTAGGACCGAAGGCATTGTCTGGTTTGAGGGATTCTGTCGGATCCATTCCCTTATTTCCATAGACTGCTAGAATAGCTTTGGCTGCTGGATAGTTGGCTACATCATAAGGTTTCGAGATGGAAAGGACAGCTGCCTTCTTATGGTTGGTGTTAGCATAATGGACGATTTCAGTTGGGATCTTGGTTCGCCAGAAATCTTTATCCAGTTGCCCTTCATAACCGATCTCTGAAATCACTACGATATGAGTGGCTTTTTCGAGGTCTTCTTTTAGACTATCAAGGGTGGATTCTTTGGTGAAGTTCTTGGCCACAAAGGAGGTATCTTTTGGAAGCACCCCATCCGCGATTAAGCGACGCATGCCCAAATTTAGTCCAGGGACTTCATTTTCAAACGCTCCTAGGAGGAGGACATGATCTCCTTTTTGCACCTTAAATGGTAAGGTATGGTCTTCATTTTTTACAACCGTCACCGCTGCTGCCGCAATCTTGCGTTCCAAATCACGATTAAGGGTAGAGCCGACTGCTTCTTCTGCTTTTTCAGGCGTCCGAGCACTCGGATCAAAATTCAGGACCCCACGTTTTTCTTTGAGGGTGAGGATCCGACGAACCGACTCATTTAAACGTTCTTCTGAGATGTCACCCGTTTGCACTGCGTCTACCACTGCATTGACAATGGTATCAATCTTGCTTAAATCGGTTTTACTGCGAAGGGTCGTTGGCATCAAGACCAAATCAACTCCAGCCTTGATGGCCATTTTTACAGCTTCGACTTCACCGAAGTTCTTAGCGATAGCATCCATTCCCATGGCATCAGAAACAATCACGCCCTTATAGCCGTATTTCTTCCGTACCAAACCCGTTAAAATATCATCAGAGAGTGTCGCTGGGACATAGATTTTCTCACCAGTTTCTTTTGACACAACCTGATCTTTTTCAATTTGTGGGTATTGGATATGGGCCGTCATCAAGAGGTCTACGCCAGCATCCATGGCTTTTTTGAATGGAAGGAGTTCCAATTTTTCAAGTTCGGTAAGAGATTTATCCACCAATGGGAGACCTGTATGGGAATCGACCGCTGTATCTCCATGACCTGGGAAATGCTTAGCAGCTACAGCGACATTGTAGTCTTGAATCCCTTTCATCATTGGAATTCCTAAGTAAGCAACCCGGTTTGGATCAGAGGAGAAGGAACGAAGCCCAATGACAGGGTTTTGAGGATTGTTATTGGTATCCAATACAGGTGCGAAATCCACATTCAAACCTAGTGCAGAAAGTTCACGTCCGATGATTTGACCGGCCTCTTTAGCTAGTTTAGGATCATTGGTCGCTCCGATCGCCATATTTCCGGGGAGAGCTGTACCCGTACCCAAGCGATAGACGATCCCCCCTTCTTGGTCAATCGCTAACAATAGCGGAATCTTCCCGTTATTGGCCTTGTTTTCAATCGCTGCCTTTTGCATATCTTGGGTCAGAGCTAGGGTCTGCTTGGTTTCTTTGACGTTTTCAGCGAAAAGAATGACACCTCCAAAATCATATTTATCAATAGCTTCTGCCACTTCAGCATTGACCTTAGTAAGATCTTGTGGTGACTCCTGACCTGCCTCCTGCCACTTACGGAAGTCCGGCATGATCATTTGCGTAACCTTTTGCTTGAGAGGCATGTCTTCAAGCAGTTTTTCCACTTCAGGAGATGCCTTCTCCGTTGTTGTTTCCGTTGGGGAAGCTGCCGGGACTGCTTCACGATCAGTCACAGTTGACGGTTCTGCTACCCCTTCCTGATTTTCTGTGGAGGTTTCTGGTGCTGGAGAAGCCAACACCTCTTCGACTGTTGCCGCCGGTTCATTGGCTTGATCCGGTGCTTGAGCTGTGTCTGCTTTTGCTGTTTGGACGGACAATAGAGCAAAAGCCGCTAATAGGGCCGCAGATGGATACATGATTTTTTTCATAAAGCGACCTCCTTTCTTTCAATAGATATTGTACCATTGTTTTATAGTTTTGTAAACGGTTGCAATTTTTGAAATGAAAAATAGGATAAGCGATTTTTCACTTATCCTTTAGTTCATTCCTATTTTTTTAAAACACAATGTCTTGACCGTTTTCTGTCACTTGGTAAGTCCCGTCAGCAAGATTGATTCGGGCTACTGCTGTGGCGGTCTGGTCCTTGTTTTGGCGCGTGATGACAATGGTATGTTCATCTGGTGTTTCCACTTCAATGCTTCCTTCTAGGTCAAAAGCTTGCGAGTTGTTCCGGAAACTAAAGAGCTTGAGAAGGGATTTCACAACTGCACGCTCTACTTCTTGAGCAATTTCTTCATTGCTGTAGTAATGACGATTGATATTGCGGCCTTCCTTAGTGTTTTCTAAGAGTTCCAAATCATTCTTCCCTGCTAGGAATCCAACATAATAGACTTGTGGAATGCCTGGCGCAAAGGCTTGAATCAAGCGGGCTAGGAAATACTTGCCATCGTCATCTCCAAGCGCTGAATAGTAGGTCGAATTGATTTGGTAGATGTCCAAGTTGTTGTACTCTGCTGTTGAATATTTGCGTTTCACATTTGCTCCTACCTTGTAGAGCTCATTTGAAGCATAGTCGATCTCTTCATCTGTCAAGATATCCTTGACATCGACCACGCCAATCCCGTCATGGGTGTCGAGTGTCGTGAATTGCTTCATCGGACTCATCTTCAACCACTTAGCAAGGCGCTCCACTTTTGAGCTATAGAGGGTATAGAGGGTCACCATTGGAAGGGCAAAGTCATAGACATAATAGTCGTGATCAGCAATCTTAAATTGGATAGAATAGTGTTCATGAATCTCTGGCAAGAGCTCAGCACCGTAGCTGGCTGCCATATCGCGCACCTTATCCAACAAGTCCCAAATGTCTGGCTCCACGAAGAAATCATTGGTATCCAACTTCTTGACTGCATAGGCAAAGGCATCTAGGCGAATGAGGTCACAACCATTGCTCGACAAATGTTCGATGGTCTTGCGTATAAAGTCCATGGTCACTTCCTTGGTCACGTCCAGGTCAATCTGCTCTTCCCCGAAGGTATTCCAGAGATGCTCAGTTGTCCCATCCGCAAAGGTAATTTCTTGCTTGGGAGCTCGATCCTTGCGCTTATAAATCAAGTCCACATCCGCTTGAGTAGGACGATTCTCCGGCCAGAACTTGTCCCAGTTGAGGAAAAGATCCTTGTAGGCACTTTGGTCGTGCTTTTCTTGGTAGTCTTTATAATACTTAGATTGACGAGAAATATGATTGATCATAAAGTCAAACATAAGATAGTACTTGTCGCCCAAGCGTTTGACATCTTCCCAATCTCCAAAGGCTGGATCCACTTGGTCATAGTCCACAGGCGCAAAGCCACGGTCACCGGTTGATGGGAAAAATGGCAAGAGGTGAACTCCACCGACTGCATCTCCAAAATATTTCTCCAGATTTTCATAGAGGTCCTTGAGGTTATTTCCCAAGCTGTCTGAGTAAGTAATTAACATGGTTTTATTTTGAATCGACATAATGGTCTCCTTTTCTTTATTTGAAAGCCAAGTCTGAAGAGACCTGGCTTTCTTGAGTTTTTCTATTTTAGAATTGCTTTCTAGGATACGATTGAAATCAGCAAGCTGAATCGTCCCTTTGTATCTTATTATTTCACTGCGCCGTTGCTCATTCCTGCGATGATATGGCGTTGGAAGAAGAGATAGACAATGGTGATACTGATAATGCCGACCACGTAAGAGGCAAAGCTTGGTCCGTAGTCGTTGAAATATTGGCCTGCGTAGTTGTATTGGAACAAAGGCAAAGTCCACATTTTGGAATCTCGGTTCAAGACGAGGAGTGGCAACATAAAGTCATTCCAGAACCAAAGGGCATTGATGATCATGGTTGTCGCATGCATGGGTTTCATCATTGGGAAGATGATGCGGAAATAGGTTGTAAATTTATTAGCCCCATCGATCTCAGCTGCTTCATCCAGACTTTCTGGGATTGAGATTTTGATATAGCCGACATAGAGAAAGAGGGTCTGTGGAATCGCATAGGTCAAGTAGAGCAAGATCAAACCAAAGGTGTTAGCCAAACCGAGTTTACTCATCATAACCGTAATCGGAATCATGATGACTTGGAAAGGTACGAAAATCCCAAGGATCAAGAGGGTGTACATGATGGTAAAAGCTTTTCTCTTACTCATATTACGAGCGATGGAGTAGGCTGCCATGGGGATAACGATCATTACTGCAAGTAAAGACAAGACAGTGATGACGACAGAGTTCCAATAATAGCCTCCGATCCCATCCGCTAAGAGACGGCTAAAGTTGTCCCATGTGAAGTTGGTTGGAAAGCCAAAGAAATTGTCTACGATATCCTTGGTGGGTTTGAAGGAACTAAAGAGGGTGGCAAGGAGTGGCACTAAAATTAGAACCGATCCTAGAATCAATAGAATGTATTTGCCAATCATGGCTTTTCTTTCATCTTGTTTCATCGTGCTTCTCCTCTTAAATTTCAAATTTCTTAGATACTCTCAATTGGATGATCGAAATCACTACAATCAAGAAGAACAAGATTACGGCAATGGCATTGGCATAACCGAATTGGTTGTTTTTAAAGGCATAGTTATAAACCAAGAGCCCAAGTGAGGTTGTGGCATTGTTTGGACCACCACCGGTCATGGCAAAGACTTGGTCAAAGGCAGTCAGCCCACCTTTTAGGGCTAGGATAAAGACCATAGAGATACTTGGTAGTAAGTAAGGCAATTCAACATTCCAGAAGACTTGCTTGCTCGTTGCACCATCGATTCTGGCTGCTTCTTTAATCTCAGTTGGAATGGATTGCAGACCAGCTAGGAAGATAATGATAGGCATAGCCACCCCTTGCCAAAGAAGGACAAAGACAGCCGCAAAGATTGCTCCCCACTTAGTCCCTAAAAGACTAGTTTGGAGAAACTCAATATGAAGGGCATTCCCAATCGCTGGTAGACCGTAGTTGAAGACTTGTTTGAAGATCAACGCCACTGTCAAGCCAGACAAAACAGCTGGGAAGAAGAACCAAGCACGGAAGAAGGTTTGGCCTTTGATTTTAGAGTTCAAGACACGCGCAATGAAGATCCCAAGTGCAATCTCACCAACCACCATGGCAATGGTGATGATCGCGGTAAATCCAATCGCATTCATGAATTTTGGATCCATAAAGAGGAGCTTAAAGTTGTTCAAGCCAACAAACTTGTAGTTATAGGTCAAACCTGTCCAGTTAGTAAAACTGTAAAAGGCTCCTTGGAACATTGGCACATAGAAGAAAATTGCTTGTAATAAGAGGGGAATGACCACAAAAGCCCATGCCCAATATTTTTGTAATACTTTTTTCATTGTCTCTCTACTCCTAATCCACATCCGCTTTCATCGGGTTAAAGAAGGCATTCAAATCATTGACCATTCCTTGTTTATCACCTGTCAAGACATAGTTCATCGTCAAGGTATGGAAGTCTGCTTCACTGGTCCAGTATTGTTGCAACCACACCAAGTGACGATCCGTAAAGGCATATTTGGTCATCCCAGCAAGCGGTGAATCCTCTCCTGCTTGTTTGACCCCTTCGATCGCTGTTGGAGATCCGTCCACATCATAGTACTTTTGCATGACTTCTGGACGGGTCATGTATTCCACAAAGGCATTGGCTTCTTTTGGATGTTTGGTAGTAGCTGAGATAGACCATGCTAAGTCTCCCGCACCAACGGTTAAGCTTTGTCCTTTTTCTTTCCCTGGAATCATGAAGGTCCCAATCTTAAATTTCGGTTTTTGTTCATTGATCGCGGTGATGGCCCAAGACCCATTTGGTGTCATGAGGACATCTCCACGCGCGAAGGCACCAATAACATCTGTGTAGCCAGCGCCTTCCCAGTTCTTTTGCTTAGATCCTTTAATACGAAGGATATCCATGACCTTGATGTCATCCTTCATAATCGGATCAGACAATTTAATGGAATTTGGCTTAGAATAACGAAGGTATTGGTTGGCTTCTTTTCCTCCACCTGCTGCTGTCGCAAAGGCCAATTGATTGTAACCATTGAGGGTCCAAGCATCTGCTCCTGCAATCCCAAATGGAGTTTGTCCTTTGGCAACGATGTCTTTTACCAACTGTTCAAATTCGTCCCAAGTTTCAGGAACCTTCAAGCCCAATTCTTCGAATTTATCTTTGTTGTAGTAGATTCCGTAAGCATTGGCTGTGAAAGGAACGTTGTAGACTTTTCCGTTTACGGCATATTTTTCTGCATAGCCATTTTTCACGCGTTTGAGATAGTCTTTATTGCTCAAATCTTCGAAGACACCCGCTTTTGCCCATTCTTGCAGTTCGATAGACTGTGGGTAAATATTGACCACATCTGGCACATCTCCTGCGAGGACACGTGTTTTCAATACTTCACCACCATTTGGTACATTGACAACTTTGACCTTAACCTTTGGATTTTCCTTTTCAAAATCACGCGCGATTTCTTCCAAGGTTTTGGTCATTTCTTTTTTCTGGTTGAAATACTCGATGGTCACTGTGCCATCCGCAGATTTTCCATCGTTGGAGCAAGCACCGAGCCCAAACAAGGCTAGGCCTGTTGTCGCAAGAAGTCCGATTTTTTTATACCATTTCATTTGGCTGTCTCCTTTTATTTTTTGACAAAAACATATTGTTTGCTGAGGAAATCTCCCTGAGGAAGAACGACGGTTAAGCCGGCATACATGAGCTCAGCTCCTGAATAGACTTGGTCCGTCCCTTCTAAGCGATAGAGCGCATCTTCTTCCAATCCTTTGAGGTATAGGGTCGGCTCGATCTCCTCCACCGTTGATAAGACCCGTACATAGGTTACAACTGTGCGGTCTTGATAAGTGAACTGGACGGCTGCTTGATTGCTACCTTGGCTTGGATTGATCAAGCGGTAGTGTTTTCCGAATTGAACAAGTGGTCGAATCGTTTTGTAATGAGCGACTTGTGCTGCGATACTATCCAACTCTTCTTGCGGAAGACTGGTTAAATCCAATTCATAGCCCAGATTTCCCATCATGGCCACATCACCACGCGTTTCAAGCGGTGTCATCCTTCCCATCTGGTGATTTGGAACCGCTGATACGTGAGCCCCCATAGAAATGGTAGGATAGAGGTAGCTAGAACCATACTGGATCGGAAGTCTGGCAATGGCATCCGTATTGTCACTTGCCCAGACCTGAGGGAAGTAACGCATCATACCGAGGTCATTGCGACCACCACCTCCGGAGCAGGACTCAAAGAGGATGTTCTCGTACTTCTCTGTTAAGTATGAAACCACTTCATAGAGACCCAAGATATACGCATGGGATTGCATCTTGGTTTCAAGGTAGGTTTTACCATTTCCAAGTTTGGTGATATTCCGGTTCATATCCCATTTGATATAGTCGATCTCATGCTTTCCAAGTAAGTCATCCAAGACCTGCTTGATATAAGAAACCACTTCTTTATTTGCGAAATCGAGCACTAGTTGATTCCGTGAATAGGTGTGTTCGTAGCCTGGGACTTGAATAGCCCAGTCCGGATGAGCCCGATAGAGGTCGCTATCAACAGAAATCATTTCTGGCTCCACCCAAAGGCCAAATTGAAGTCCCTTGTCATGGATGCCTTGTATCAGTTCTGCAAGGCTTCCTCCCAATTTTTCTTCATTGACAGTCCAGTCACCAAGGGCCCGATTATCATCATAGCGATTGCCAAACCAGCCATCATCAAGAACAAAGAGTTCGATTCCCACTTTTTGAGCCTCATCTGCCAGCTCCAATAATTTTTCTTTCTTGAAATCAAAGTAGGTTGCTTCCCAGTTGTTGATCAGAATTGGACGTTCTTTATGAGCAAAGGGGCTAGGAATGATATGGTCTTGGACAAATGCTTGACTTTCTTGACTGAGGCCGGTCAATCCCTTATGTGAGTAGCTGATCATGGCTACCGGCGTATCAAAGCTCTGATTCGGTGCCAACTCCCAGGCAAAGTTTTCTGGATTGATTCCCAATCCAACGCGAACTTCATTGAGTTGATTCTTTTGAACAAATCCTTCAAAATTTCCACTGTAGAGCAGTTGGAAGGTAAGGGCAGAACCGGCATCTTCGGTCACTTCATGATCTGCTAGAATGAGGGCTGGGGTCTGCGCGTGTCCAGAAGCACCACGGTTGGAGCTGATGGAGAAGATTCCTTGCTCTACTTGCTGACGGCGGACTGTTTTTTCTCTCGCATAAGCCCCTTGAAGGGTGATGACATCATAGTCACCTGCTGGGACATCGGCCAACACACTGAGGGCCTTGTGGATCACGACGGTTTCATCACTCCAGTTTTCAATCTTTAAAAAGCTGGTGATGGTTGCCCGATCCTCGTAAGCCGTGTAATAGAGGGTTAACCGAAGGGCCGCTTGATCATCTTCAAAAACCAAGGCCAAGGTTTCAGCGCTATCTACTGTATGGGGATTGGGAAGACCATTCGCCTCGACACTACCAGAGTAGATATTGGCTCCGACATAGAGGAAATCCGTCACCTCTGTGGCACCGTGCTGGATTTGAATAGACGGCTTTCGAAAATCTCCAAGCCCGTGCTGTCCTAAAATCTGACGCTGGGTATCCAAGCTGAAGGTCCGATTGTCAGGTGTTGGATTTCCAGAGAAAGCATGATCCTTCTCATGCACCGTATTGGAAAAATGATAAGACGGGATCGGACGTCCCAGATGCTTGAGCATTAGGTAGCCATCTCGATTTTCAAGGATCAGGCTCAGTCCCTTACTTTCTACATAGAACAAATTTTGTTCGATACGAATTGCCATATCTTCCTCCATTGGACCCGAAAAAATATCACTATGTATTTTTAATTTCAGTTCCAATAACTTTCTTTTTTAGCATGTCTTTATTTTACTTGATGTAAACGCTTACTAAAATAGAATTTTGTTGGACATATATGGTAAAATGTTAGGTAGGAGGTTTACCGATGTTAGTCTTTTCTGAATACCAAACCGATACCATTGACCTAGCCCTTGATTTTTATGGCTACGAAGATTGCCCGAAGAACTATGAATTTGGCCCTAGCGTTCGGGATAATTTTGTTCTGCATTATATCACCAAGGGAAAAGGTGTCTTCCGCTTCAATAATAAAGAAATCCACCTAGAAGCAGGGGATCTCTTCCTTCTCCCCAAAAATAAAGTGACATACTACAAGGCAGATGAAGAAGAACCTTGGTCCTACTACTGGATTGGCATCAGTGGTACCAAGGTGAGTGATTTCATGCGTTTTTCAACCCTGCATGAAAAAGGTTTTCTGAAGAAAACAGAGGTGGAAACAGAAAAGATCGGCCAGTTTATGGAGCGACTCGTCCACAAGGCAGAGGCATCTAAGATGACCTCGCACTACCAACTCCACCTTCTCTCGCAGATATATGAACTGCTCTTTCTCATCAGTGAAGTGGCTCCCGATATCCATCGGAGCCATCCATCTCCCACCTATCAGCTCTATCTGACCTGCAAGCATGTGATTGAGACGCATTACAATAAAGAGCATCTAAGTATTCAAGAGATCGCTGATGACCTCAATGTCCATCGCTCCTATCTGACAACTATCTTTAAGGAGTTTCACCAGATCTCTCCCAAGGAATTCTTGCACTCGGTCCGCATGCAGCGTGCCCAGCAGTTACTGACCAACACAGACGAAAGCATTAAGATTGTAGCTTACTCGGTGGGCTTTTCGGATCCCCTCTATTTTTCAAAGGCTTTTAAGGCCTATAGCCAACTGACTCCTAGCCAATATCGCAGCAAACATAAAATTTAGTAAAATTTTATTTCTTTTTACTAGTTTTTAGAGTATACTGGAAGTAGAAATCAATAAAGGATGAACTATGGCAACGATTAAAGACATTGCGGAAAAAGCAGGCGTTTCTCAGGCAACGGTCTCTCGCGTTCTCAACCAGGATGCGACCTTATCGGTTGGCGAAGACACGCGCAGTCGGATTCTTCGCATCGCTGAGGACCTGCATTACCAAAAGAAGAGCCGCAAAACAGCGCCTCAACCAGTCGAAGACTCTCTTAAAATCGTCATCTTTGAATGGTACACGCGCGAAGAAGAATTAGAGGACCTCTACTACTATGCCATTCGGATGGGCTTGGAGAAACAAGCCCAGGAATTAGGCTATGAGATCTTTCGTATCTTCAACAAGGACGATTGGTCTTTGATTCAGGAGGCAGACGGCATTATTGCTCTTGGGAAATTCAGTCCCAAGACCATTCAAGATCTAGAAAGCTACGACAAACCCCTGATCTTTGTCGATAGCAATACCCTCTATCTGGGGCATTCTTGCGTGACGACAGATTTAGAAGATTCTGTTATCACCGCTCTCGAGCATTTCCTTGAGCATCATCACAAGGAGATCGGACTCTTGGTTGGTCAAGAAGAGACAGCAGATGCGACACCGCTTCAGATGGATCCTCGTCAACGAGTCTTTCAACAGTTTCTCACGGAAAAAGGGCTTTATGAGGAGCGCTTTGTCGCTGTCGGTCAGTTCTCAACTGAGTCAGGCTATCAGATGATGGAGCAGCTGATTCAAGCACTGGGCGACGACTTGCCAACTGCCTTTTTCATGGCCAGTGATGCCATAGCTGTTGGGGCCCTTCGGTCCCTTCAGGAGCACCAAATCGCTGTGCCTGATCGCGTCAGTCTCATTTCCTTCAATGATACCTCCATCGCCAAGTATGTCTTTCCGGCCCTCTCTACAGTGACCGTCTACACAGAAGAAATGGGCAAGCAAGCCATTCAGATGTTGCGGCAAACCTTTCAAGGGAGTCAACCAAGTGTTCCCTGCATGGTCAAATTAGCCACCAAACTGACGATTCGAGACAGCAGTCGCTAGGAGGTCTTAGTCTTATGAAAACACACGAAATCCTCTTTCAAACCCTTTCTCAGGCAGATGATTATGTCAACGGGGAGCAGCTGGCGCAAGAACTAGGTGTTTCCCGCACCTCCATCTGGAAGGCCATTCAGCGCCTGGAAAAAGATGGGGTCGTCATCGAATCCCTAAAAAAGAAGGGCTATAGACTGGTCTCAGGCGATATTCTTCTTCCTGAAGTCATCGCAAGCAATACCCAGTTGACCGTTACTTTGAATGAAGAATGTCATTCTACCCAATTGGACGCAAAATTAGGCATAGAAAGCCATCAAGAAGGCAAGGCGCTCTACCTGGCCAATTCGCAATCCGCAGGAAAGGGCCGCTTTGGTCGTGACTACTACTGCCCTGATCAAGGGGGCATCTACATGTCCCTTCATCTCAAGCCACAATTACCCCCTGCGGAGCTCCCCCCATATACCCTCATGGTAGCTGGAGCCATCTACAAGGCCATTAAAAACCTGACCCTGATCGATATCGATATCAAGTGGGTCAATGATATTTACTATCGCCATAAAAAAATTGGGGGAATCTTAACCGAAGCAATCACGTCTATTGAGACTGGTCTCGTCACGGATGTCATTATCGGAGTCGGTCTCAATTTAGCCATTCCTACTTTCCCAGAAGAGCTAGAAAGTAAGGCAGGTTCCTTATTTGAAGGGCCTTGTCCCATCACCCGCAATGACCTCATCAGTGAGATCTGGAAGGAATTCTTCCAAACAGATGTCGATGAACTGGTCTACCTCTACAAAGAGCGCTCCCTGGTCCTAGGACGAACTGTCACTTTTGAGCAGAACCAACAGACCTATCAAGGCCTCGCCAAAGACATCTCTGATACCGGCCAACTCTTGGTCCAATTAGACAAGCAAGAAGAAATCTGGCTCAATAGCGGAGAAATCTCCCTCAAGCAGTGGAATCTATAAAACAGAGCTCACAACTCAAAAAAGAGTCTGGGACAAAACGCTGTCTCAGACTCTTTTGTGTAAAGAATTATCAAAACTTTTTAAACCAATTCTTGATATACTCTAAGCATATATCCAGTAAGAATTTGATAAATAATAATACAATTCCAATCTTCACAAACATGTAATATTTAAATGTGGTGTCATCAAATTCACTCACAAAAATCGGAAAGGTGAGAATATTAGACGGATTGATAAGAAAATAAAGTGAGATACAAATGGATAAAACCAGCGCTACTATAAAAATTTTTTTATGTATTTGCATTTTTTACCTTTTCCTTTCTTGTTTTACAACATTGAATACCAATCACCAATTTTATATAGCCTGATTAATTCTTTCATTACCCTTTCTAACAGGCTATTTTCTCGTTCTTACACCTTCATCATATACAAATTTCAAAATAATACAAGTCTGTTTTTCTAATTATTTTCATGATATAATAATAAAGTTTGGATATTAAACAAAAAACTCAGTAACTATTCCAACAAACTCTATAAAATTAACTTTTTTGATAGCGCCATGATATATTTAAGCTACTAAACAGTTCAATTCAGTATGTTTTTTGCCCTACTTTTAAATCATGACATTGAAAATACCTAAAAGCGCCTTCCGAAATTCAATTAAATTTCAACATTATTAATTATTCTCAATATGAAAGTCCTTTCCAAATCCATGCAGGGGGCTCTAAATCAACAGGAAAAGCCTTGAAATCAAGGCTTTTTTTGTCTATAGCAGATTTATTTTTGTATTCATTAACAATTAATAATTGAGAATCAAATTGAACACAGTAAACAAATCCGATCCTTTCATACTCTACCAAACACCATCCCCCTATTATCCCTCCACTTATGGTATGATGGTAGAGTATGTTTAGGTGCCAAGCTACTTGAGCACCTCCGTGCTAAAAGGAGAACGAATATGAAAATCGCATGGAATGAAATTAAATACCAACCCAAGAAGTTTATCCTGATTGAGCTCCTCATTACCATTCTCATGTTTATGGTGGTGTTCTTGTCCGGGCTGACAAATGGACTGGGCCGTTCGGTATCGGCTCAAATCGATAACTATGGGTCGCTGCACTACATCCTTTCTACGGATTCAGAAGGGATTATCCCCTTTTCAACCATTACGGAGAAAGATTTAGATGAGGTCCAAAAGATAGAGGGGATGGACTATTCGGGTTTGTCCATCCAGCGGGCAACCGTCTCAAAATCAGAGGATTCCAACACTCTGGATATCACCTACTTCGCGACCGATCACAATGAAGAAGAAATCCTCAATCCAATCATGGAAGATACAGACCTCAAGATCTCCGACTTAAAGAAAAACGAGGTCATTTTGGACAGTTCTTTCAAAGAGGATGAGGGAATCCAAGTCGGCGATCGCGTGATCGATAAAACCTCTAAGCAAAAACTCAAGGTCGTGGCCTTCGCGAAAAATGCCAAATACGGCTACAGCGAGATTGGCTTTATCAGCTCGGAAACCTACACAGGCATGCGGCAAAAAACAGATCCAAGCTATCAATGGCAAGCCCAAACCCTTGTGACCAAGAAAAACATCCCTTCTAGTGATCTAGCCAGCAACTTAATGGTGGCGGATAAGAAGCAGGTGATCGATAAAATCCCTGGCTACAAGGCTCAAAACCTGACGCTACGGATGATCACGTGGGTGCTCTTACTCGCTTCTTCTGCTATCCTTGGGGTTTTCTTCTATATCCTCACCCTGCAGAAGTTGAAACAGTTCGGCGTCTTGAAGGCCATTGGCATGTCCATGAGCCAGATTACCTATGTCCAACTATCCCAGCTCACCATTATCTCCCTCATCGGAGTGCTGCTGGGACTTGGCTTGGCAACCATAATGGCGCCATTTTTACCCAATAGCGTCCCTTCCTTTATGACCCTGAAGGACAATCTCACCATCTCGGTTAGCTTTATCCTGACCTCTATTTTGTGTGGTGCCTTGTCCCTTGTCAAAATCAAAAAAGTAGATCCAATCGAAGTCATTGGTGGAAATGGAGAATAAGATGGCCATTATCGAATTAGAAAATATCAGAAAATCCTACGCCGATGGTAGCCAGATGCACCATGTCCTCAACCAGCTGAATTTAAGCGTCGAACCCAACGAATTCGTCGCCATCTTGGGCCCTTCAGGATCTGGTAAATCCACGCTTTTGGCCATCGCTGGCTTGCTTTTATCAGCGGATGAGGGGCGGATTCGCATCGCAGGCCAAGACTTGACTGGTCTCAACCAAGGCCAATGGACGCAAAAACGGCTGGAATTACTCGGCTTTATCTTCCAAGACCACCAGCTCCTCTCCTATATGAAAATCGGTGATCAGTTAGAACTGGTGGCCAAATTAAAAGGGGAAAAGGACAAGAAAAAACGCCAAGAGGAAGTCAAAGCCTTGTTGGCAGATCTTGGCATCGAAGCTTGTTACCACCAATATCCTAATCAGATGTCCGGTGGGCAAAAACAACGGGCAGCCATCGCTCGCGCCTTCATCGGAAATCCACAGGTCATTTTGGCCGATGAACCAACGGCTAGCCTAGACCCAGATCGAGGGCAAGAAATCGCTCAATTGATCCAAAAAGAAGTCAAATCCAAAAACAAGAGCGCCATCATGGTGACCCATGACCGCTCTATCCTGACCTATGTGGATACCATTTATGAATTAAAACACGGCCAGTTACTAAAGGTAGAAAAGGTTGATTAAATACAAGAGAGTGGGACAGAAATCGGTAATTCGTTAGAATTCGATTTCGTCGTCCCACCTCCGCACAGTTGAGTAGGGCTGTAAAAGCTGATGAAATCAGCGTAGTAGAGCCCACTCAACCACTGCGTCTTGCTCAACAATCCAAAAATAATTGAGAGGCTAGGACTTTTGTCCCAGCCTCTTTTTATTCTTGTGGCTCCTTGGGCAGTTCCATACGGAAGCGTAAGCCCATAGCCGTTTTATCAAATTGATAGGTCAGTTCTTCATGGTCTAGCAAATGTTGGACCACGAAGAGTCCCAAGCCACCTTCCTTCTTCTGGCGGCTAGCGGTCATTGGCATCTCAGCGGTCTCTATCATTTCCTGACTGGTATTTTCAACAGCCAAGTGCGTCCCTTCTTCTTCGAGCCGGAGCTGGATCTCTCCACCGGCATCCGAATGTTTGACGGCATTACTAATGACATTTGAGAGGACCAATTTCAGAATGGCTGGGTCCATATAAACTGCTTTGTCAGGAATTTGGTTGTCAATCGTGAGCGCGCGGGATTGAGCCAAGACCTTGTACTGGTCGAGGATCTGCTCTAAGACCTGATCCAGCTGGATCCACTCCTTGTCTCCGGCCAATTCTTGGACAGAGGACAGGGACAGGATTTCTAGGACGATCTGGTTCATCTCATCGACGATATTGAGGGAGACCGACAGATAGCGGTCCCGGTCCTTGTAGCGACCGATCTTATCCCGCATATTTTCTAGGATAATCTTCAAGCTGGCCAGAGGCGTCTTGAGCTCATGCGAAGCTCCCCGTAGGAATTCCACCTTCATCTGCTCCAACTTCAGATTTTCCTGTTTCTGCTGCTCTAGATTGTCGATCACCTCTAAAAGATGGTGATAGAGGTCGTTGATCTGTTGCTTGAGAACGCCAATCTCATCCTGCGAATGAATGGGAAGACTAGCTGTCCGATCCAAGCGCTTCATCCGCTTGGTCATCTGCTTGATCTCAAGGATCGGAGCGGAAATCATGCGGGCATAGAGATAGGAGGCAATCAACGACAGAACAAAGGAAGCAAGGAGACTATAGGGAAGAAAGCCCAGACTGATGTCCCGCGCTTCCTTTTGCGAATCGATAGTCGCTAAGAATTGCAAGGTCAAGTCCTTCCCCTCTTTCGTCTGAATCTTTCGCTCTTCAATGACCAGGGAATTGTTCTGGCTATCAGGGTTCACGAGCAGGTCATCCTTGACCTCTAGGGCATTTTGTTTTTGCTTTCCTTTGATAGACACCTTGATATCATTGGTCTTGGAATAAAGGTCGATGACCGACTCAATGGTCCCTTCTTCCTGGCCCTGGAAACTCTTAGCCAGAGCTTGCGATTTCTTCAAAATCGTCTGGCGCTGGGACTCGATATAGGTCGATGGAAAAATAAAGTAAACCGAAGCATGTAGAAGAATGACTAAGCTACTAAAAAGGGCAAAGGTGATCAGAAAGATTTTTGCAAAGATACTCCGTTTGGTCATGGTCTCTCCAATTTATAGCCGACATTGCGTACCGTAACGATACAGTCCAGCTCCAGTTTTTTTCGTAGTTCCTTGATATAGACATCGATCACCCGATCAAAAGGAATCTCCTCTGTCTCCTTCCAGACGGCATCGAGGATCTGAGAGCGGGTTCGGGCCTTGCCCTCATGCTGGAGCAAGTATTCCAAGATTTCCAACTCCTTGGCATTCATGGAAATGGCTTGGCCTGCTAGGCTGGCTGTGTAGCTCTCAAAATCCACCCGTGCCTCTCCATAGGTGAAGACCCGGGAAGGTTGAAGCTTTTTAAAAATAGCTTCGATTCGGACCTTCAAGAGGGACAAGGAGAAGGGTTTTTCCAGATAGCCATCTGCCAACTCTCCAAAAGCTGTCAACTTATAGTCCTCGTCATGGAAGGCCGTCAGCATGAGGACAGGGACTGAGCTGGTCTTCCGGATGGTCTTGAGAACTTCCAAGCCATTGAGGATAGGGAGCTGGATATCCAGCAAGACCAGATCTGGCGCTTCTCTGTGAAAGAGGTCCAGAGCCTCCTGCCCATCACCTGCTTCAAAAACCTCATAGCCACATTCCATGAGATAGTCGCTCATCCCTTCGCGAATCAGGACTTCATCTTCTACGATTAGTATCTTCATACACTTTCCTTTATCTAAGAACTTCTTCTACCTCCTATTATACCCTATTTCTATTTTAGGAAACAATCTCTTATTCAACATCCACCAAGAGTTCCTTTGGTTTCTTATGCAAGAGCCATTGAGAAGAAAGGATAGATACCAGGATCAAGAGCAACCCACCGACCAAGACAATCACCAACAATTGGCTCGGTTGGATATCCATATGGATATCAGTCAGGGTCTTACTGAAGCTTTCTGCCTCAGCTCCTCCACCAAGGTTGGCTGCAGAGGATTCTTGAGCCATTTGTTTGGCAATGCCACTGGTTACGTTCTTAAGCACCGTATCTCCGACTCCTTTGGCAAGAAGGCCTGCGACTCCATAGGAGAGGAGGAAGGCTGGGATGGAAATCATGACCAATTCTGCCACGAATTGCCCCGCAATCTGCACCTTGGAGAGTCCTAAAGCCAGCAAGATACCCACTTCTCTGCGACGGGCATTGAGCCACAAGACGAGGAGAAGGGTGAGAAGCAAGCTAGCAAAGATGAGGCTGCCGATAAACAAGTAGTCCGCCACTTGGAACATGCTGCTGATGGATTTTTGCAAGGCTGGGTAGTTGGAAGAGCTCTTGACTAGGTCATAGTAATTCCATGGGATATCCAAGGCTTTGATTTTTTCGATCAATTTATCGAGGTCCTGATCCCCCTTGGCAAAGAAGGTCGCATCCTCATAGGTAGCTGTTTGAACAGTATTGCCATAGAGCTTGGCAGCTGTATCTAGGTCAGAAATGAGGGTATCTTCATACAATTCTTGGGCGTAAGTTAGAGGAGCTTGGTTCTTCCCTGAGAACAGACCCTTAATGGTTACTTCGACAGTTTCATTGGCCCCTTTTTCATTGTCAGCGTCGTAGAGATTGGACTTGAGACGCACCTTATCGCCCACCTTGAGACCATTCTTTTTCGCCAAATCTTCGTGCATGAGGATTTGGTTTTTGTCCTTGTCTGTCAGGTGCTCTCCTTGGACCAGCTTGTAGGCTCCAGAGACAAATTTATCTTCTTTTGAAGAGTCATTGACCCCTGTCACCATCAGGGTATTCTTGAAGTGCTTGGCCCGCTCTGGAGATTGATTTTGCAGGGTTTCTTCAGTCTCAATGATCTCGTGGTCTAGGATATCTGCGATGGCATTGATCCGCTTGATGGAGGAGGTGATCCCCTCTACCTGGCTGATTTTTTCGATATCTTCTCCTCTGAGATTCCCAGCTCCCCGAGGGGTTCCCGGATTGGTCCTGCGATTGATCTGCATGGAGAAGCTATTGGTGATGGATCCCAGGCTTTCCGATGAAGCTTTTTGGGTCGCCCCCTTCATAGAGAGTCCGATCAAGCTCAAGGTCCCCATGAGGAGAATGATGGCAAAGAGCAAGAGAGACTTGGGCCATTTCCGTGTGATATAAGCAAAAGCATTGCGCAACATAGCATTCCCTCCTTACTTGCTCTTCTCAACGAGGCTACGGCGACTCAATTCCAAGACCACATCGGAGGCCTCCGCCACTTCCTTGCTGTGGGTGACGACGATGACACATTTTTGACGTTCCTTGGCCAACTTCTTCAAAATGGCAATGATGTCACCGGCTGTCTGTTCGTCAAGGTTTCCTGTCGGCTCATCTGCCAAGATGACAGGTGCTTCTGAAACAAGCGCACGCGCTATGGCCACCCGCTGTTGCTGCCCTCCGGATAGTTGCAGGACATTGCGTTTGATTTGCGTTTCGTCCAATCCCAATTCCAAGAGAATCTCTTTCCCAGCTTGTTTGTTGACCAAACGGACATTTTCCAGTGGCGTCAAATAATCAATCAAATTGTAATTCTGAAAGACCAAGGAAACATGATGCTTGCGGTGGTAGCTAGCCCCTTTGGTCTGGATGTCCTCCCCATCAAAGAGAACCTGCCCCTTCTTGGGATTGTCTAGACCAGCCAAGAGGGAGAGGAGGGTTGATTTTCCTGCTCCAGACTGACCGATAATGCTGTAAAAAGTCCCATTTTTGAACTGATAGTTCACGTCTGAGAAGATCTCTTCTTGGTAGCTTTGGTAACTATAGGATACATGTTTGAGTTCTAACATAGATGTCATTTCTCCTTAACTCATTTTTGTTAATATTTCTTTTGGGGTCTTGCGCCAGATCATGCTGGTCGTTACACCGAGCGACAGAAGGATCAAGCACAAGAGGCTAGCATAGGCGATTCCTAAGGAAAGGCCTTGAGGGATTTGATGAAGCAAGTCTAGAGTCTGCTGTTGACCAGTCTGTCCGACAAATTGCTCTAAGAAACGATGGCTGATCATCCGCCCGATGAGAAAGGCCGGGATCAGTGCTAATAAGGATACCAGCACCACTTCTAAGAGGAACTGTCCAAAAATCCGGCCCTTGCTCTTCCCAATGGATAAGAGGACGCCGATTTCATGGATCCGCTCTCGTGTCCAGAGACTCAGTAAGAGAGATAGGGCACCGGCTCCCGTCACCAGAAGGACGATCATCATGATCCGTACCAGGCCTTCTAGGGTCTGAGAGGATTCTTTCATCTGGTCAAAAGCCTTGCGATCTTCGACCACGCGGAGAGACTGCCAATCCAGATCCAAGTTTTTGACTTGCTTCAAGAGGGCATCGATTTTCTCAGGATCTTTGACCCCAAAGGTGACCTGGGTCACTTCTTGCTGACTGAGACCAAGAAGCTTAGTCGCATCCTCATAAGGGAGGTAGACTTGATTCTCACTCAGATCAGAGGTCATCCCTGTGAATTTTTCCTGTTTCTTACCCGAAAAGATCCCAACGATTTTAAAGGTTTGCTCTTTGGCAGGAGTCTCTCCCATCTGAAAGCTGGATAAGGTCAAGGAATCTCCGACCTTTAGCTTGTTCTTCTTAGCCAACTCTTGGTGGATCAAGATCTGGCCGCGAGCCTTGTCGGATAAGTGCTTGCCTTGCACCAGTTGGAAACTACCACTGCGGAAATCCAAGTGCTGGTCTGTCTTCTGGGTAAAGACAGCGCCTAGCGCTTGCTTGGCTTCCTGCCCCAAATCGTCTCGCTCCACCGACTGCTGTCCCGTCACCGCTTCTTTATCAAGAATGCGAACGGGACTTTCATATTGAGGAACCATAGATCCAACTCCAGCTAGCTGCTGCACCTTTTCAGCTTCTTTCAGAGCAAAGGGAGTAGCCCCCTGCTTACTGGTCAGGGCAAAGCTGGTCCCAGCCGACTGTTTGATATGGTCCTCCAGCCTTCCTCCTACTTGCATCAGTGAAAAACAGAAATACAAGCAAGAGAGGATCAAGAGGAGAATTAGAAAGAGGACCAGATTCCTCGTTCTTTTTCGAGAAATATAGGCGATCGCCTGTTGTAAGAGCATGAACTCACCCTCCATTTCAAGGTCCACGGCAATGCCATGTGGACGCTTTCATCATTTGTTATAGTTATTATAGAAAAGAAATGTGAAATGTTTATGAAATAGAAAAAGTTTCCTAGATTTTCTAGGAAACTTTATTCGATTTAAATAATATCAGTAAAACATACGTCCCACTTGCTTGACTTTATTTTTCAAAGATTCCTCCTTCTTGGATCCTTGCAAAGATCTGATCGGTCAGTCGGACATTCAAGAAGCTCCAAAGAGCGAAACCACCAAAGGTAAAGAGATAAATAGCAGTCAGCAACCGTTCAGGACTACTAAGACTGATATAAACTACTGCCAGATTGAAGAAGATAAGAAAGATGGTTTGAATAGGATTTAAGAGAGCAATGAGGAAACTATTCAAACAGACCTTTCTTGTAGGGTCTTCAAAGAGGCCAATATAAGGGAAGATCAAGGTCATCCCTCCACATAGAAGGACGATAAAGGGAAGCAAGATCCAAATCCCATACTCACTTAAGAAGGCCGTATTTGAAAAAAGACAGTAATCCAAATAAAGAAGGGATGATAAGCCTAGGCAAGTCAGCCAAATCACCGTCGCTTGCTTGAAATTAGCGCGAAAGAGACGGAAAAAATGAAAGACGAGATCCGTATCTTCCCCTTTCAACAAGCGGTGCCACATGGTTGCTAAAGCGGTAAGCGATGCACCGATCGTGAAAATTGGAAGGCAGCAAACGATAAACAAGGTGTTCAAGATAATGATGTCTGTCAACCGGGTCAAGGTCTTGACCAAGCGTCCATCCAATGAAAATAATTTTTGCATCTTCTTCTCCTTGTTCTTCATCTCAATTTCTGCTACTTCCTCCAAGGAAGCACTCAGGGGCTTTAGGCCCCTGAGTTACTTACTTGAATCCATTTAGACTCCTGTTACTTCACTTCTTTTTGGTAACGATCATAGGCATCCTGTTGAATCTTCATAAAGTCATCAATGCCCATCTTCTTCAAGGTTGCTTTGTAATCGTCCCAATCCTTTTCGACGCCCCCTTCGACTACCCATTTAGAAGCTTGTTGGGTAACATAGGAGTTGATATCGACATAAATAGAGGACAATTTGTTCAATTCTTCTTGAGAGTAGATGACATTTGGATATGCTGGCAAAGCGTACTGTTTCAATTCTTTGTCCATCTTCAATTTGAGGCCATCACCTTGCGTTTGGTCGATGTCGACATGACTATTGATATCATCTGACACATATTTTGGTCCAAAGTCACGAAGGGAATTGATCCAAGCCCATTCATCGGCAGATTTACCATCTTTTGGAGCCAAAACCTTGTACTTGTCACCATCTTTTTCAGTCGCAATGCCAAAGGATCCATAGAAGTTTTGAATGCTGGCATCATCCGTGTAGAATTTATCCAACCATTTGAGCAATTTTGCAGGGTCCTTGCACTTATTCGTGATCAAGATTTCATTGCGTCCATAGTTCAAATGATCTGGGTCAGAAATGACATATTGTTTGCCATCAGGGCCTTTCAATGCTGGAAGAGGAGCATATTCGCTGGCATGTTGGCCGAAGGTTGCATCTGCTGTCCAACCACTTGATACACCGACACGTGCCACTCCCTTGTCCATCCGTTTGGCAACAGACATGGAGGTATCTTCTGTAAAGAGTTCAGGGTCGATCAAGCCTTTCTTGTAGGCTTCATGCATCGCCGCTATTCCTTGTTTATAACTTTCTTCCGTCCGGAGGTAGACCGGTTTGCCATCTTTGACGGACATTTCATAGGTATTATCTCCACCCAGACGGTTGTTGAATGGCAAGATATAAGAGAAGGTCGGATCAAAGTTACCAGAGCCAAATGGAATTTCATCATTGACATCGCCATTGCCATTAGCATCCTTGTCCTTGAAGGCTTGTAAAACAGTCACCAATTCATCATAGGTTTCCGGCATCTTCAAGCCAAGGTTGTCCAACCATTTCTTATTAATAAAGAGCTGGTTGCCGACGATTGGCCGCATTGGCAATTTCTTAGGTAGGCTGTAAATATGACCATCTGGGTTGGTCACCATGGCTTTTAATTTCGGTTCTTTTTCAAAGGCCTTGTTCAAGTTTGGCATATTATCCTTGATCAAATCTTCCAATGGAATGAACATATTTTGGTTCTGAGCGATTTCAGAATCCGTGAAGGCATTGGATCCCAAGAAAGCGTCTGGTAAATCTCCACTGGCAACAAGAACAGATTTCTTATCAGACCAGTCTGCAGCTACCATGGTATCCCATTTGATCTTGATACCTGATTCCTTGGCTGAATCATCTAGAAAACCTTTGTGATAGTCTTCCCCCCAATCCGACCAACGAACGGTCGTGATTTTGAAGGTGTTTCCATCATTCTTGTCATTGCTTGATTTATTTGTGGAAGCTCCACAAGCCGTCAATCCAGCTAAAGCAGCTGCTCCCAGGAGCAGATAGGCAAATTTCCTGTTTTTCATGATCTTCTCCTATTCTTTCAAGGCCCCTATCATGACACCTTGATTAAAGTATTTTTGGACGAATGGATACAGCATCATAATCGGTGCTGTTGAGATAACGATGGCTGCATATTTCATCATATCAGCCTTAATACGGAGGTCAGAAGCTACCTCCCCTGTTGCTTGCGATTGCAACATTTGATTACTAATTAAGAGACGGCGCAGGATCAGTTGCAGGGGTTGAAGATTTTCATTGGTCAAATAAATCAGAGCATTGAACCAAGAATTCCAGATCCCTACTGCTGTCCAAAGTCCAATAACGGCAATAATAGCCTTGGACAAGGGGAGCACGATCTTTCTGAAGTAATGAATGGTTCCGCACCCATCGATCTGGGCAGCTTCCCACATCCCTTCTGGAATACTATTGTTAAAGAAAGTCCGAGCTACAACAATATTGTAAGGAGATACTGCAAACGGTACAACCATTACCCAGAAGGTGTCGACCAATCCCAATTGTTTCACTGTCAAATAAATGGGAATCAAGCCCCCAGAGACAAACATGGGAACGATAAAGAAGACACTGACCCATTTCTTAGCAAAGAGGTCCTTTCGCGACAAGGCGTAACCAGCTGGGATATTAATGACCAGGGCAACGATGGTCCCAACAACCGTGTAGAGGATAGTGTTGAGATAGCTCTTTAGAAACAAAGGCTGTTCAATCAAGCGTTGATAGCCATCTAGTCGCCATTCCCTCGGGATAAACCAAACCTTACCAGTTGCCACATCAGACGGATTACTAAAGGAGGCAATGATAACAAACCACAAAGGGTAGACAATCAAGAGAATCAAGCAAATCGCTAGACCATAGATAAAAACATCAAAGAGAATTTCTGACTTGGTCTTTCTCGCATGTTGAAACAATTTCACAATTTCTCCTCCTTTCTAGAACAATCCTGTCTTGGTATAGCGTTTCGCAAACCAGTTGACCGACAGTAAGATGATCAAGTTGACCAAGGTATTAAAGAGACCGATCGCTGTCGAATAACTATATTGGAAATTAATCATCCCCACTTTGTAGACATAGGTCGAAATGATTTCACTTCCTGCCAGATTAAGTGGATTTTGCAAGAGCAAGACCTTTTCAAAACCAACACTGAGTAGGCTTCCTGCTCTGAGAATCAAGAGAATCATCGCCGTTGGTAACAGTAAGGGTAAGTCAATATGACGGATCTTTTGCAATCGACTCGCCCCGTCCATAGTCGCCGCCTCATAAAAGGTCGGATCAATGGCCGATAGAGCGGCTAGATAGATGATACTATCCCAACCGATATGTTGCCAAACATCGCTCCAGACATAGACACCTGCAAAGCTACCCGGTTTGGATAAGAGGGCAGGCATCTTTAAGCCGACCAATTTGAGGACATTGGCTAACAGTCCACTACTTGGAGAGAGAAAGAGAATAATCATCCCACACATGACCATGGTCGAGATAAAATGAGGCAAATAAGTTGTTACTTGAAAGATTTTTTTGAACTTGCCCACACGAATCTGGTTGCAAATAATAGCTAGAACAATCGGCAATGGAAAACCAACCAGAATACTGTAAATAGAAATTTTCAAGGTATTCTTCATGGTTGTTGCAAATTGGAAGGATGAGAAGAACTGGTTAAAATACTTGAGACCAGCCCAAGGACTTCCAAATATCCCAGTAGCGGGAGAGTAATCTTTAAAAGCGATGACTAGACCCGCCATAGGGATATAGGCAAATAAAATCAATAAAATAATCGATGGCAGGAGAAGCACATATAAAGGAATATTTTTCTTAAATTTGCTCTGCTTCGCATTTACTTCGCTTTTCATAAGGCCCTCCTTTTCTTTCTCCTCTATTTTATAGGAATCCTTTCCATCTTTATAGAACTTTTTCGTGCATCTTCATTCACTTTTCCGTTTTCTCCACACAAAAACATGCACTTTCCCGATTTTTTTTACTTTAATATCGGTTTTGTTCATGAATCCGTTTTCAAATAGTGCTATAATATATGTGAGGTGCTCATTATGAAAGCTATTCACAGAAGTACACGAGATCACTCGATTCAATTTTTTTCGCGCCTACTCTTTCTCCTCTTAGTTGTCAATACCTTGATCAACCTTTTGATTGGTGGGATTAGCCGAAATTTTATTAAACACCAAAATATGCTCCATTTAGAGGACTCGATTCATATCTATGCGGATTCCTTAAATACAGAGCTTCACTCCGTTGAGCGTTTTATGTACAGTACCATTAGTCACAACGACTATTTGACAGAGCTCAATACTCCGCTTGATTTCACAAATTTTCATGAAAATCTAAAAAAACTGCGGATTGATTTCACGGAGTTTCAGTACCAGATGGATAGCCCCATTACCTTTTTCATAGAGACAAAAGATATCCCACATTTTTTCAACGCTTCCAGTCTTCAACTGCCCTACCTGGACTATGTACAATTGAAAGATCATCTTAAAACCTATGACAAAGAAACAGACAAGACCCGTCAAAAATGGCAACGAATCAGCCTGAACCAGCATGATTATCTCTTGAAATCCCTTCATTACAAGGGCAAGGCTATCTATGCCATCATTTCTACCCAGGATATTTTAAGACCCTTGCAAAAGCTCAATATTGGAAAAAAAGGGCGCTTATCCATCGAACGCCCCAATCAGATCCATGCTACAGATTCCGTTATTCAAGCCGGTAGCAATCAAACCCACCTGCCTTTTGATCTGTATGTGACGGTCGATTACGGGGACGTTTTCCGTACAAATATCGTACTTGAAACCCTTCTCTCCTTGGTCCCTTTGATCATCGCCGTTCTCTCTACCATTCTGATCCTTTATATTCGTCAACGGATGATCCAACCGATGAAACGACTCACCCAACGCCTTTCTCAGCTAGACGCTGCTTCCACCAAGCTAGATGTGATCGAAGACCAAGGGATCTTAGAGATCGATCAGGCCAATCACAAGCTCAATCAGGTCCTGATCCATATGAAAGACCTTCAAATTCGAGCCTACCACGCGCAACTCAATCTCAAAAAAGTTGAACTCAATTACCTCAAAAATCAAATCCGACCCCATTTTTATCTCAACATGCTTTCCATGATTCACAGCATGCTCCAGACCAAGGACTATAAGGAAATCGAGGAATTGACCAAGGTGACTTCCAACTACTTGCGTCACCTCTTTCAAGCCAATCAAGATTTCAATCGCTTAGCAGATGAAATCCAACATATCCGAAATTACCTAGAAATCCAGAAAATCCGCTATGGGGACAGCATCCACTTTGATCTGGACTGGGATCCTGGTCTGAAAGATGCGGCTATTCCCCCTCTGCTGTTACAAACCTTTGTGGAAAATGCCATCAAACACGGCTTTTCTTTCCAAGATTCCTTCCACATCCAGCTTTCTATTCATGAAGAAGCAAACCAACACCTTGCCATTTGCCTTCAGGATAATGGTCCTGGTTTTAGCTCCGCTATCTTACAAGATCTAGCAGAGAAAAAATCCTTAGTCACAGAAGATGGCCACCACATTGGTTTGACCAATGCACGGGAACGACTAGATCTCCTCTATCCAGATCACTACATGCTTCAATTTTCAAATGGAACCCAGGGAGGGGCACGCATCCAACTGAGCCTTCCTTATGAACCCTACAAAGGAGACACACATGAATATCCTACTCGTTGACGATGATCGTTTTATCATTAAAGCCCTACAGGAAACCATCCATTGGGAAGCCTTGGGCATTGAGCAGGTATATACTGCCTCCAGTCTGAGCCAAGCCCAAGCCATCATTCAAAGTCACCCGATTGCCCTCATGATCAGTGATATCGAGATGCCACAAGGCAGTGGGTTAGATCTCCTAGCCTGGGTCCGGTCAGAAAAATATGACATTCAAACGATCTTCCTCACCAATTATGCTGATTTCAATTATGCCCAAAAAGCCATTGAACTCCAAAGTTTTGAATACTACCTCAAACCGATTGACCCCGACCGCTTAGAATTTATCATTCAAAAAGCCCTCAATAAGATCAAGCGCCACAAGAGTGCGACCCAATTAGCCCAGCAAGGGCAAAAAGAAGCTGAGTTTTGGCATGACTACTTGCGAAAACCGCGTCCATCTCAAGCAGAACAGCTCCTTCAAGAAGTAACAAAACTAGGCTATAGCCCCAAACCACATGAAGACTACCTCTTAGTCCTCATCACTCTCCACTTAGTTGAAGAAGACTTTCACCCCAGCGTCCCTTCTTGGCGCTTGCAGCTCCGCCATTGTATCAAGGAGCTCTCCCTGGATTTCCCTATCCACTACTGCGCCCTCAGTAAAATCGAAAGCCAGACCGATCGCTACCTCTGCCTCTTCAAAAAGAATCAGACTACAGAGTGTGCAGACTTCTTAAAAGCTATCCAGCAGAAGATCCAGCAAGACTTAGACCGATCCTCTATCCTTCTCTATTCAGACGCTATTTCCCTTGAGACGCTCTTGATGAAGGCTCTGCAACTCTGCCAATACAGTGAGGAACAAGTCTTCCATTGGGACAGTATCCAATCCTATGCTTCTTTGGCTCCACAACCTCAAAAGCCTGCTCATCGGACATCGCTCACTTTTACAAATCAGCTAGAGACAGAACAGCTCCTCCAAATCATCCATAGCTTAGAGAATCAAGATCGCATCCCGCTCTCAGCTCTGAGTGAACTCCAGCTAGACTGGACCCAGCAAATTGGGATTTATCTGGACAAGAACGGCATTCTCGCCCACAAGTTATTTCAAAACAAACACCATCAATTTCTCTTCGAACGGCGGTTTCATGCTATCGAAGCTTTTGAAGCCTATATTGGGGATTACTGGAGCTCTGCTCGCCATTATGTGATTGATCTAGAACACCAATCT
Source organism: Streptococcus parasanguinis (assembly GCF_047465465.1). GTDB lineage: Bacteria > Bacillota > Bacilli > Lactobacillales > Streptococcaceae > Streptococcus > Streptococcus parasanguinis_AI. The sequence goes on from NZ_JASGZU010000001.1 coordinate 777,519, forward strand.
AATCTCATCCAGCGGATCACCGACTACATCGACCACCATTACAAGGAGGATATCAGTCGCACCAAGCTGGCAGAGATGGTATTTCTTAGTCCAGATCATCTAGCACGGGTGTTTAAGCGCGATACCGGCGAAACCCTGGTGAAATACATCACTGATAAACGGATGGCCGCCGCAAAAGAGATGCTATCGCAAAGCGATACCCCTATTTACCAAGTTGCCCTCCAGGTGGGCTATGACAACTACTCCTACTTTACAAAGGCTTTTAAACAGAAGGTCGGCCTCTCCCCAGGAGATTACCGCAAGCAATGCCAAGAAGCCTTTTAAACAAGAAAAAAACCTTTGAAAAAGGATTTCTTTTCAAAGGTTTTATTTTCTTTTCTTTCTGATTTCTTTTTCAATGGCACTAGCAATTTTCTCCACCATATAGGCCGTCTGGAGATTGCGTAAGATCAAGAGGGCCCAAAAACATGCAAAGAGCATTTGACCCGCCATGGTCGCTTCATTGAAAAAATAAGTCTCCATAGCAGTAAAGACTGCTATCACTGCAAATTGTTTTCTATTCATAAAATTATTTTACCATGATTCAGTAAAAAATTCATGTATTAATCGTCTTGCAGAGTGATTTTATCGGATAAAAAGTGAAATTCCTCAGGAATGACACTTTCCTCTTCTTCTACCACTTCCGCTTTTTGCCCACGCGCCTTAGCCGAAAACTCTGCCCGGATTTGGGTCCATTCTTCCATCGAAACCGCTAAAATCTCTGGCGAGAAGCCAGCAGCATTGCTGAGGATATTTCCAAACATGGTATTGAGGTTGTCCCGCTTCATAGTCTGTTCAGCATTAAAGGCAGACTCAAAGGCTAAAATAGCGTGATTTTCATTGGCAGCGACCGGCTGAGATCCGATTAAGAGGGCCTTATCCGCACCTGCCAAGCTCTCGATGATTTCCCCCCAAGCGTTCTGAAGACGGATCAAGTTGGTCCGTGCCAACTCTGGGTTTTCAACCGCCTCTTGTAAAATGGCATTGACCTTGTTTCGATCTGCACGGTAGCCCTTGCTCGACTTGGTTGGACGAGTTACTGCCGGTTTTGAAGCAGGAAGACTACTACCTGATTGCGCTAACTGTTGCTTGAGTTGAGCGACTTCCTTCTTCAAGTCTTCCAGCTGAGCTAGCACATTAGAAGGAACCTCCACTGCTACTGAGTTAGTAGCTTGGCCCGTATTTTCAGCCAATTTAATGGTCATCATTTCAGTGTAAATTCGCGGTTGCAGACTATTTTTGATATCCGCTAGACTAGTCGTCGCCTGGTCAATCAGGGCAAAAAGACGGGCTTGATCGGCTTCAAGATTCGCCGCAAACAAGTCACTAGCGTGAGTGTTTTCTCCGCCTGTCTGAACAATCAAGAGATCTCTCAGGTATTGAAGTAAGTCCGTGACAAAGCGGGCCATATTCTTACCGTTATCAAAGATAATCGCCAGCTGGTCCAGCGCCGCTGTCGCATCATGAGCCAGTATGGCAGCCACGTACTGATCGAGCGCAGCTAGACTGATGGAACCGGTGATCTCTTCTGCGATCGCTGTCGTCAACTCACTACCCGCAGTCAGACTCAGGGCTTGGTCCAAAATGGACAAGGCATCCCGCATCCCACCTTCAGCGCGCCGGGCTATGATCTGAACAGCATCTGCTTCATAGGCAATACCTTCTGTAGCTAAGATGCTTTCCAAATGGTGAACGATATTCGGCAGTTTGATGGATTTGAATTCAAAGCGTTGCACCCGTGACAGAATGGTGGCTGGAATTTTGTGTAACTCCGTTGTTGCAAGGATAAAGACAACGTTTTCCGTTGGCTCTTCCAACGTCTTCAACAAGGCATTAAAGGCCCCTGTTGAGAGCATATGGACCTCATCAATAATGTAGACCTTGTGCTTGGCTAGACTTGGAGCATAGGTGGATTTGTCGCGAATATCTCGAATCTCATCCACCCCATTGTTGGAGGCCGCATCGATCTCGATGACATCTTCCAGGCTCCCATTGGTAATGGATTCACAGATATAGCAGTCGTTACAAGGTTCCCCATTGACTTGATTAGGACAGTTCATAGCCTTAGCAAAGATCTTGGCCACACTGGTTTTCCCAGTACCACGAGGACCCGAAAAGAGATAGGCATGGCTGATCTTCTCCTGCTCAACGGCCTGTCTCAATGTCCGTGCCACTACTTGCTGGCCGACCAATTGGCCAAAGGTCTGGCTACGGTATTTCCGATATAAAGCTTGATACATTAGTTCTTAACCCCAAACATCTTAAAGTCCCAGTTTGTCTTATCGATCAAGAGAGCGACAAACTTTTCTAAATACTCCTGATCCAGCTGATCGTAGTCAGAGACACACTCCGAATCCAGGTCTAAAACCCCAAGGAGCTGACCGTCCTTGACCATAGGCACCACAATCTCACTCATAGCCCGACTATCACAGGAAATATAGTTGGCATGCTGGCGCACATCATCGACAATGATGGTTTCCTGCTTTTGAGCTGCTTCTCCACAGACACCCTTTCCAAGAGCGATATGGACACAAGAAACACCTCCCTGAAAAGGTCCCAAGATCAATTCCGTTTGGTCATACAAATAAAAACCTGCAAAGACCGAACGAGGCAGGGCTTGATTTAAGAGAGCACTGGCATTGGACAAATTAGCCAAGGCATTGCTTTCTCCTGTTAAGAGAGCGTCTAACTGAGCCAGCAAGAGCTGGTATTGTGATTCTTTTTCCGAATGTTTCATACCTTCCATTATACCAAATCTTTGCCCAAAAATTAAGCTTCAAACAGCGAAAGAAAAGAGAGTGGGACAGAAATCGGTAATTCGTTAGAATTCGATTTCGTCGTCCCACCTCTGCACAGTTGAGTAGGGCTGTAAAAGCTGATGAAATCAGCGTAGTAGAGCCCACTCAACCACTGCGTCTTGCTTGACAATCCAAAAACAATTGAGAGGCTAGGACTTTTGTCCCAGCCTCTGGAATATAGATAAACTAATTTTTAGTAAAATAAGTTAAGCGATTCTGAAAAGAGATAAAATCGAGGTCTCATTAATTTAAATTGATCAAGAATTACTAAACTTTCCGCTGTGAGAAAAGTGCCTGAAGCTTAACTGCTTCAGGCACACGGAATTATTGAGACCTTAGGCTCAATAATTAGTCATGGAACTTCTTAAAAGAAGTTCGCTGACGTCCGCACTCACCTAAGGAAAGTTTTTTATGATACCTTTATCTATTCATGCAGCCGATTGAAGTGAAAGACTTCAAAATATTGAATGGCCCGGTAGATTAAAAAGATAGTCAAGATGATGGACACTAGCCAAATGGTCTCTAATCCATAAAACTGAATCAAGTAGGTCGAAAAAATGGCCCCAAAGACGAAACTCCCGATCAAGCAGGTCATAAAGATAGCTTCCCAAAGGAATTTCTTATCCTTTTCTCTGACAAAATTCCCATAAGCTACCATGGTTTTCTTGAGATTTCCCGTCATAAAAGAGTGGTTGTAGGCGTAGCCATCCACTTCTCCAAAAGAGGTCGCTACGATTCCCAAACTCAGGCCAAAAAAAGGCACGATGAAGACATTTTTTACCGATGCTGGCAAAAATCCCGTTACCAAGGTTGTGAGGATAAAGGGTACTAAGGTACTGAGGCGCCAAACTGAATTGTCAATCAAGCGACGCAAAACCGTCATTAAAAAGATCCCCAGCATAAAGGCCAACATGGTCGCTAACTTTACTTCTACATCTGAGATCTGCTGGCCAATCAAACCAACCGATAGAAAGACCACATTCCCTGTCTGGCCTGCCGCCAAGGTCCCACCCCGACAGATAAAGGTATAAGCATCTGAAAAACCAGCACACATGGTCAATAAACAAGCGAACGCCTTGGTTCGCGAATGAAACTCCCTTTTCATTTCCATTCTCCCTAGGAAAAAGAGGGAGTAGTACAGAACGTTAAAAACATTTCTGGTACCACCCCCGCAACATTGATTGAGAACTCTTTCGAGCATTTAGGCGAATGACGAGTCTCACCAACTACTGCGACATTCCGTAATTCCAACTATTGTTATTGGATTGGAGATCGATTTCCCTCTTTCTCCCTATTTTTATTTTCCTTCACGCGCTTCGTTGAGGATTTTTTCAATCTTGGTTGTGATCAAGTCAATCGCAACCGTATTGGTTACGCCCTCAGGAATAATCACATCGGCATAGCGCTTGGTTGGCTCGATGAACTGGTGGTACATGGGTTTTACCACTCCAAGGTACTGCTCAATAACACTATCGAGACTCCGTCCACGCTCCTCCATATCGCGTTTGATCCGGCGAATGATCCGAACATCATCATCCGTATCCACAAAGATCTTGATGTCCATCAAGTCTCGAAGGCGCTTGTCTTCAAGGACTAAGATTCCTTCCACGATGAAAACATCTTGGGGCTCCTGACGATAGGTTTTGCTACTGCGTGTATGCTCTGCATAGTCATAGGTTGGGATATCTACCGGACGACCCTCCAAGAGTTCATTGATCTGCGCAATCATCAAGTCCGTATCAAAGGCAAAAGGATGGTCATAGTTGGTCTTGATCCGCTCCTCAAAGGTCAAATGACTCTGGTCCTTGTAATAAGAATCATGCTCAATCATGGCAATCTTTTCATTCGGGAAATTAGCCAAAATGGCACGAGACACACTGGTCTTTCCACCACCAGAACCACCAGTAACACCAATAATAATAGGTCTATTTTGCATTTTCTACTCCATTACCTGTAGTCGTCTGAGAAGAAATAGACATCTCAGACACATCTTATCCATTTTACCATATTTTTGCCTAGACATGAATAGTTTTTCAGTAAGAAGTTTGGAAACAAAAAGGACCTTGCGGTCCTTTGATTATTTTACTTTTTCTAATTTTGCGGCAAATTCATTACCACCACGTAGGACGAGTATATTTTTTCCACCGTTGACAGGTACGAAACAATAATTTGAATTAGCTTGTATATAGACTTCCTTAGCGCTCTTCACTTGATAGCCTTCTGATTTCACCGCTTCTTGAATTACTTCAAATGTGTGTTCGATCTCTTCTTTAGAAGTCGTGTCTCCATCATACTTTTCTGAATCAGCTAGAGAATAGAATGCGTAAGCCTTGCTATCGTAATACTTATCACTAATAATTCCATGATCTGAAATCTGAACAGTTGTATTATCCCCTTCTGTCACATTCTTCCATTTTCCAACCATGGCCTTTGGTGTTTCAACCTTGTGATAGACCAAATTTTCTTCAAAGTTTCCTTCGTATGATTTATAAGTTTTCAAGTCGAATAAATCATTTCTTAAAATAATATTGCTTCCGTCTTTTTGGAGCAAATTATAGCGTGTGTTCCCACCAGATTTAATAACAACTATTTCTGTCGTTTTCAGGTTAAATTTCTTATCGACATCCGCAAGTGAATGCAAGTCAGTCGCATTTAACAAAGAAAGTGCGGTATTAAATTCTTTTTTCGCTTCATTGCCCTTGAGAACCTTTTTGATGGTCTCGCCACCATTGACTCTTTGTTTCTTTCCACTTAGTTCATAAGTGACCGGACTTGAATCCGTATTTCTCAACCAAACACCATCTAGACTTGGTCCACCTGAAAAGAAAAAGAACCAAGCAAAGGAAATCACTGCGACAAGTCCCGCAACTGCGGCCCCAATTTGGGGTTGTTTATTGAAAGTATATGTCAATTTTTTTGGTCTTGGAACAGGTTGCAAAGTTTTCGCCGATGGCTGCGGTTGGACAAAAGCTGTCTGCTCTTGTGAAAGAGATGCGCTAGGTGCAACAGGTGCTTCCTGAATAGGAGCCTGCGCTTCAGTTGCTGGAGCTGGTGCCTCAGTTGCTGGAGTCGGCGCTTCTTTTCGCTCTACGACAAACTCCCCTTTTTCACGCGCTTCTTGAAATTCTTGCATACTTGGCTTACGACCATTGACCGCTTCAAAGTATTCAACCCAATCTTTTTGATTCATCATATCCCCCTTATTGATTTATCCTAAAAACTAACCATATTATACCACAAATCAATGGTTAATTTTTTGATTTTCAGAAAAATATCTGAAAAAGTCCAAGCGATTTCCCACTTGGACCTTCTTCCTTATTTCAAAACTTTTTGTGTTTTCGCGTAGTTGGCTTCTACAGCTTCTTTTTCAGCCTTCCACCAATCTTGGTGGTCTGTATACCACTTGATAGTGTCTTCCAAACCTGCTTCGAAGTTTGTGAATTGTGGTTTCCAACCCAATTCTTCACGCAATTTTGTTGAATCAATGGCGTAACGCAAATCGTGACCAGCACGGTCTGTTACACGGTCGTAAGCATCTTTTGGTTGACCCATTTTTTCAAGGATGAGTTCAAGCACTTCCTTGTTGTTCTTTTCACCGTCAGCACCGATCAAGTAAGTTTCACCGATACGGCCCTTGGTAAGGATGGCCCAAACACCAGTTGAGTGGTCGTTGGTGTGGATCCAGTCACGAACGTTCTTCCCTTCACCATATAGTTTTGGTTTGATACCAGACAAGATATTGGTGATTTGACGTGGGATGAACTTCTCGATGTGTTGGTATGGACCATAGTTGTTTGAACAGTTTGAAATGGTTGCCTTAACACCGAAGGAACGAACCCAAGCCTTCACAATCAAGTCTGAAGCAGCCTTGGTTGATGAATAAGGGGATGATGGGTTGTATTTGGTTTCAGCAGTGAATTTTTCACCAGGACCTTCCCCATGTCCAGGAAGATCTTCACGCAATGGAAGGTCCCCATAGACTTCGTCTGTTGACACGTGGTGGAAACGAATATCGTACTTGCGAGCCGCTTCCAAAAGTGTGTAGGTACCAATGAAGTTGGTGTGGATAAATGGTGATGGGTCGTTCAAGGAGTTGTCATTGTGGCTTTCAGCCGCATAGTGAACAATCGCATCTGCCTTAGCAGCTAATTGGTCCACCAAGGCTGCGTCAGCAATGTCACCCACAACCAATTCAACACGATCCCCAAGGATTTCTTCAATGTTAGCACGGTTACCAGCGTAAGTGAGTTTGTCAAGGACAGTCACATGTACATCTGGATGATTGTTGTAGACATAGTGTACGAAGTTTGAACCGATGAAACCAGCGCCACCGGTTACGATGATATTTTTGTATTCTGACATTTTTTCTCCAAATAGTTTTTAGTTTTGATTGTTCCTTGCAGTCGCGATACTGCTATGCAAGGTTCATTTTTACAAATCCTCTGGTTTGAGGGGTTTAACGTCTTTGAGTAATGGGTGATTCTTGTCAGCTTCTGAAACTTCTGCTTCTTCCAAGTTTTCCCATTGGATGTCTAGGCTTGGGTCTGCGTAATTAACAAATGCATATTTTGGCTTGAGCTCCAATGCCCAGTAGTCATTGACTAAGTAAGTATAAGCCACTTTATCCGTCAAAACTTGGAATCCATTGGCAACGCCACGAGGGACAAAAATTCCTTTAGAAGCATCGATCACAGTTTGGTAGGTGTTCCCAAAGGTCTCACCTTCACGAAGGTCTACCCAAGTACCGAGAACCTTTCCTTCATCTGCTACAGAGATGTACTTATCCCAAGGTTCTGCATGCAAACCACGCAAGACATGCTTGCGAGAGAAAGACACATTGTTTTGCAACTTGCCTTCCGCAAAGAAGCTTTCTGGAAAACCAAGAGGAAGCATCTTCTCTTTTTGGAAGTTTTCCTTGAACCAACCACGGTTGTCCCCACGAACTGGAATATCAAACTCCAACAAACCAGGAATCGCTTCAATCTTGCGGGCTGCTAATTCTTTCTCGAAAAATTGTTCTGTCATTAAGCTTCTCCAATCAAACGGAGCAAATATTGTCCGTATTCGTTTTTCTTCAGAGGTTGAGCCAATTCATAGACTTGCTCTTTAGTAATATAGCCCATACGATAGGCGATTTCCTCAAGGTTAGCTACTTGGACATTCTGAAGACGTTGAACAGTCTCGATATATTGAGAAGCCTGCAAGAGACTTTCATGAGTTCCTGTATCCAACCAAGCAAAGCCACGGCCCATGAGCTCGACAGAGAGATCTCCACGCTCCAAATATGCCTTGTTGACATCGGTGATTTCGAGCTCTCCACGAGGACTTGGTTTGATGTTTTTGGCAATCTCTACTACATCATTGTCATAGAAGTAAAGACCAGTCACCGCAAAGTTTGATTTCGGATGTTCTGGTTTTTCTTCGATAGAGATGGCATTCATATCCGCATCAAACTCTACCACACCAAAGCGTTCTGGATCTTTAACTTGGTAACCAAAGACAGTCGCTCCTTTTTCCTTCGCTTCTGCCCGTTGCAACATCTTGGTTAAGCCGTTTCCGTGGAAGATATTGTCCCCAAGGATGAGGGCAACATGATCGTCACCGATAAAGTCTTCCCCGATGATGAAGGCTTGCGCCAAACCATCTGGACTTGGTTGCTCTGCATAAGAGAGAGAAATTCCTAGCTCAGAGCCATCTCCAAGAAGCTCTTCAAAACGAGGAAGGTCTTGAGGAGTCGAGATGATCAGGATATCTTTGATCCCTGCCAACATAAGGGTTGACAGCGGATAGTAGATCATTGGTTTGTCATAAATGGGCATCAACTGTTTAGAAGCCGCACGTGTCAATGGATACAAGCGAGTTCCTGAGCCCCCTGCTAAAATAATACCTTTCATAATGGTAGGCCTTTCTACGTAGTCATTACCCTTATTTTATCATGTTTATATAAAAAAGTCACCTTGCATTTGTGTTACAAGGTGATGACAGGTTATCCCAAAGCGACGTCTAGGATCATCATAATGACAAAGCCAACCATGAGACCAAGGGTCGCAACGTCTGTGTTGCCATTTGTCTGGGAATCTGGGATCAACTCTTCAATCACTACGAAGATCATCGCCCCTGCCGCAAAAGAAAGGGCATAAGGCAAGATGGCTGTCATGGATAGGACTGCCACAGCTCCTAGGAGGGCTCCGATGGGCTCGACGATGGCTGACATAGATCCCCAATAAAAGGCATTGAGTCGGGATTTGCCATCAGTCCGAATCGGAATAGAAAGGGCAGCCCCTTCTGGGATATTTTGCAAGCCAATCCCGATAGCCAAACCAACCGCCCCGATAAAGGCTTCTGGACTTGGATTGCTAGCCAGAGCTCCAAAGGCCACTCCGACTGCCAAGCCTTCTGGGAAATTGTGGATGGTAATGGCGAGAAAGAGAAGGGTTGTTTTAGACAACTTCTTCTCCCGCGGCGTATGGATACTCTCAGCCTCTTCAATCTCCTTCGTCATATGAAGGTGAGGGACGATAGCGTCGATCAAGCGGAGGAAAAATCCTCCAGCTAGAAAACCGATCGCAGCTGGCAACCAAGCCAGGCTCCCATATGATTTTTCCGCATACTCAATAGACGGTTGCAAGAGCGACCAAAATGACGCCGCAATCATGACCCCTGCCGCAAATCCCATCATGATGTCCAGTAATTTGCGACTAATATGCTTGAAGAAAAAGACGATGGCTGACCCGACAATGGTACAGCCCCATGTAAACAATCCTGCGAGAAAGGCATGCAAGACCACGGATTGCGATTGAAACCAATTCATAACAACTCCCATTTTCTTGTTGACTCACTTGTTCTATTCTACTATTTTTAGCCCAATTAAGAAAGGTCTTTCGAAAAAAAGAGAGTGGGACAGAAATCGGTAATTCGTTAGAATTCGATTTCGTCGTCCCACCTCCGCACAGTTGAGTAGGGCTGTAAAAGCTGATGAAATCAGCGTAGTAGAGCCCACTCAACCACTGCGTCTTGATCGACAATCCAAAAATAATTGAGAGGCTAGGACTTTTGTCCCAGCCTACTTCTTCACATATTGTTCAACTGGATAATCCGCTGGATCTAAGCGCAGGTTTCCTCCTACCACTAGTTGAGCTAGATGCCAACCAATGAGGGGACCTGTGGTGAGGCCAGACGAACCAAGTCCACTGGCGACATAGAGGCCTGCTTGATCAGGAACAGCTCCCCAGAATGGTGAAAAGTCACTGGTGTAGGCCCGTGTTCCCACGCGCTCCCCGATAACTTCTGCTTGAGCTAGTTCTGGATAGTAGGCCAAAGCTTCTGTTTCCATCTGATTGAGCAAAGCCTGATCCACTGTCAGGTCAAAGCCCATCTCATTTTCATGAGTGGCTCCCATACTGATCTTGCCTTGCTGGAAGGGAATGATATCCAGCTCTCCTTCTGGCATGACCACAGGAAAGTCATCAGTATCTCGGTCTAGCTGATAATCCCGTAGTTGCCCCTTTTGCGGACGGACATCAACCTGGTAGCCGAGTGGCTCAAGTACCTGCCCCAACCAGGCTCCTGTTGCCAGGATAACTTGGTCATAGCTTTCACCTGCAATCTGATAGCCATCACTTGAGACTGAGAGAGCAACCTCTTCCTTGATTACTCTTGCCCCACTTGCCTGAAGAAGCGTTTCCGTCAGAAGAGCTCCTTCTACATGAGCACCACCTGATGCATAAAGGAGATTCTCAAAGCCTTGTAGACCTGGGAATTGCTGGGCTACTTCTTCCTTAGTCAAAATCGCCAAGTCCCCGATTAAGGGAGATTCCTCCCGACGGCTCAGCGCCAACTGATAGAGTTCGTCTAATTTCTCCTCCTTTTTCTTGAGAAGATAGACACCCGTCTGCTGGTAAAAATCTGTATGAATACCGTCCTTGTCCAGGTCTTCTACAAATTCTTGGTAAAAATCTGCTCCCAGACGAGCCAGGCGATACCAGGCTTTATTTCTCCGCTTGGAAAACCAGGGACTGATAATGCCAGCAGCCGCCTTGGTTGCTTGGCCGACTCCATGGTCATAGACGGTCACATCCACTTGTGCTTCTTTGGATAAATAATAGGCGGCAGTGGATCCCACGATCCCTGCACCGATAATGGCAACTTTCATCATGACCCCTTAGATATGGTAAAAAGGATTGGTGCTGGCTTGACTGCCAATCACTTCAATCTCCCAGGCTTCCTCAGCCTTCCACTGATTGAGCTTTTCTACTAATTTTGACACAAAGAGAACTTCGATATGGTGACCTGGGTCCAAGGCCAAGAGGCCATCGCTCAGCATGTCCTGAGCCGTGTGGTAGTAAATATCTCCTGTGATATAGACCTCTGCTCCCTTAGCGAGAGCATCCTTGTAAAAGGACTGGCCACTTCCTCCACAGATAGCGACATGCTTGATAACCCGTTCCAAATCTGCCTGGTCATAACTGACTATGCGCAAAGCATCTAAGCCAAAGGTTTCTTTAACCTTGCTAGCCAACTGTCCAAAGGTTTGAGTAGCTACCCGACCGATGCGACCAATTCCGAGCCCTTCTCCCGTCATACTGAGGGGTTCTGTATCTTCAATGTCCAAGAGCTGGCAGAACCAATCGTTGAGACCATCTGGGACAATGTCAATATTAGTATGGCTGACGTAGACTGCTATATCATGCTTGATCAAATCGATATAAATCTGATTTTGGGCCCGATCGGCTACCAGATCCTTAATCGGACGGAAAATAGGCGCGTGCTTGACGATGATCAAGTCCACCCCATGGGCGATAGCTTCAGCCACCGTCTGCTCGCGGATATCTAGGGCCACCATGACCTTATGGATGTCTTTTTGCAGCGTACCGACCTGTAGCCCACGGACATCTCCCTCCATGGAAAGCTCCTGAGGACAGTAGGCTTCATAGCGTTTAATGACTTCACTTGCTAGCATTTAGGACCTCCTTGATGTGAGCGATGCGCTCTTCTAACGATGCTCTGGCAGATTGATTCTCAACTGGTACCTGCTCCAAGGCAAAGGCTAATTTCTCCACTTCCTTGGACCACTTTTGGACAAACGCTGGAGCTTGTTCCTGCATCAAATGGGGACCAAAGCGTAGTTCCTTGGCTGACAACTCTTGATAACCCTGTTCCACCACGAGGATCTCATAGAACTTCTCATTTTCTTCCAAGATGGCTTCATCAACAATGCGGAAATCATTGTCGACTAACCAAGCCCGCAGTTCATCTTCCCGATTATTGGGTTGGAGGACCAAGCGAGAGACACTGGCTAATTTTTCTAGACCTGCGGCTAGGATGTCTGCAATCAAGCGTCCTCCCATGCCAGCAATGGTGATACAGGAAATACCGTCTGTTGGTTCAAAGGCAGCCAAGCCATTGGCTAGACGGACTTCAATCTTGTCTTCTAAGCCATTATCCGCAACATTTTGGAGGGCAGACTGATAAGGCCCCTCTACCACTTCCCCTGCAATGGCAGCCTCAATCTTGCCTTCTTGTAAGAGGGCGATTGGGAGATAAGCATGGTCACTCCCCACGTCCAACAGACGCGCTCCAGCAGGGACGAAGCTAGCCACCAAGTCCAAGCGATTTGATAATTTTGTAAATTCCATGTGCTACTTTCTAAACTTTTATTCCACCCTTTAGTATACCATGTTTGCACCATTAAAAAAAGGCGCAACGGCGCCTTTTCATTATGCATCAATTTCCTTATATTCTACTTCCAAGCCACGTTTCACAGCTGGGCGATTGGCAATTTTCTCTGTCCAAGCTTGCAGATGCTTGTATTCCTTCACATTTAGGAAAATCCCTGCACGGTCCCAGACCTTGTCTTGGGCTAGACGGCCATACCAAGACCAGATGGCAATATCTGCAATGGTATAGTCATCCCCTGCGATATAAGGTTTAGTGGCAAGTTCCTTGTCCAATAGGTCCAATTGCCGTTTGGCTTCCATGGCAAAGCGGTTGATGGCATACTCGATTTTCTCTGGTGCATAGTGGAAGAAATGACCAAAGCCTCCCCCTAAGAATGGTGCTGCACCTGTCTGCCAGAAGAGCCAGTTGAGCACCTCTGTCCGTTTAGACGGATCAGTCGGGATTAATTTGCCAAATTTCTCAGCTAGATACAAGAGAATATTAGCTGATTCAAAGACACGAATAGCTTGATCGCCTGATTGATCCAACATGGCTGGAATTTTCGAATTGGGATTGATGGCTACAAAGTCACTACCAAACTGATCTCCCTCACCAATCTTGATCCGATAAGCGTCATAGCCTGCATCCACTCCCAGATCTTTCAATTCCTCCAGCATAATGGTGGCCTTGATCCCATTGGGTGTTGGAAGGGTATAGAGTTGGAAATGCTGGTCGCCTTTTGGAAGGGTTTGTTCAAAGCGGGCACCTGCTGTTGGTTGGTTCAAGCCACCCCAGGCTCCTCCCATTTGGCTCGGTGCTTTCCATACTTCTGGTAATTGATAGTCTGACATCTTTCTTCTCCTTTATTTCGCTACTCTTAGCATATCAAATATCGGCCTCCCTTTCAAAGATCTGCTACGCGAAGGCTACTTGACTTTTTTTGCCAAAATGATAGTATAGAAAAAATACAATTTTAAGGAGAAAACCATGTCCACGATCGATTTTCATAGTTTGGCAAAGACAGAACTTCACTGTCACTTAGACGGTTCCTTATCGCTTCCAATCATTCGCCAGCTGGCAGCTATGGCCAATATTGACCTACCTGCTAGCGATGAGGAGCTCAAGCACCATGTCACTGCGCCTGCCCACTGTGAGAATCTTTTGGACTATTTGGAGGCATTTGACTACATTCGGCCCCTCCTTCAAACTAAGGAAGCCTTGACGCTTGCTGCTTACGATGTGGCCAAGCAAGCTGCTCTCGAAAATGTCGTCTACATCGAAGTTCGTTTTGCACCAGAATTGTCCATGGACCAAGGGCTCACCGTCCCAGAAACTATCGATGCAGTCTGCGATGGTCTACGCCAAGCCCAGGAGGAATTTGGCATTGTTGCAAAAGCCTTGGTCTGTGGAATGCGCCAGTCCGATCAAGAAGTCACCTCTCGCATTCTTGCAGAAGCCAACCAAGTTAGTTATCAGGATTTTGTTGGTTTTGACTTTGCCGGGGATGAGCACAACTACTCTCCAGAAGATATTCGACCTCTAATTGAGCAAGTCAAGAGTTACCATCGTCCTATGACGCTTCATGCAGGTGAGTGTCATTGCCCACACTTTGTTGCCCAATCGATTGCATTTGGCATCAAACGCAATGGCCACGTGACGGCTCTATCTCATGAACCAGCCTTACTCCAATCCTTTATTGAAAATGGGGTCACTGGTGAACTCTGCTTGACCAGCAACCTACAAACAAAAGCAGCACCGACTATAGAAGATTTCCCTTATTTGAAAATGAAGGCGGCCGGAGCTCGGATCAGTATCAATACCGATAACCGGACTGTATCTGATACCGACCTCACCAAGGAATACGCCCTCTATCATCAGCATTTTCAAACCAAGGAAACTGACTTTTACCAACACAATATCGATGCCATCCAGGCTTCCTTTGCTAGTGAGGAGGAAAAACAAGAACTCCTTACCAAACTAGCAAAAGCCTACGCGGACTATTTATAAACGAAAAAATGAGGCTGGGACAAAAGTCCTAGCCTCTCAATTATTTTTGGATTGTCGAGCAAGACGCAGTGGTTGAGTGGCCTCTACTACGCTGATTTCATCAGCTCTTACAGCCCTACTCAACTGTGCGGAGGTGGGACGACGAAATCGAATTCTAACGAATTACCGATTTCTGTCCCACTCTCAGTTTTTTTTAATCCTTCCACAAATCCATGGCCTTCAAGAAATCGTCTGAAACCGTCACATTGCGTGGGTTGGCTTGCTCGCGTTCTTGTAGTTTCGCCTCTACTTGGACCAGGCTGTTGATACCTTCACTGCGCCAGTTTCGCAAAATGGCCTGGATATATTTCCAGTGAGGCTTGCCATTAAAGACAGCTTCTCGTAGCGCTGCCTTGATCACATCTGGATCTGTCTGATCCTCGCGCACGGTCTTGGTCAGGTCTTCAATCTCAAAAGGTGTCAAGAGTCGTCCAAGCTCCTGTTGGAAGGTTTCCACCAAGTCCTTGATGACATTTCCCTTAGCAGGAGCACTCTGTGTCTTCCCTTGTGTCTGAGCCTCTAAAATTTCATCCAAGCGTTCCAGGGCAATGGTCGCATCAAAGATGGCTTCAATCTCGCCATTGAGTTCAATGGTCCGATATTGAAGAAGTCCCTTGGTGGTCAAATTGGACATAATCCGATTGACCTCTGTCACCGTTTTTCCCAGATGACTAGCAATCTGATTGGGAGTCAAGGTCTCTTGACCTGTCGTATTTTGAAGGAAGAAAAACTGCCAAACCAAGTAGTCATCTGCTTGGTCAAACAATTCATGATAATGAAAAAGCAAGGCACTTGGAAGAACCAAGTTGCCATACTTAAATGCTTGTGAATATGTCATAATTCCCCTTTATAGGTAACCATAAAATGAAATATCTTTTTCCAATTCTTCCAAGCGGTAAGGTGTTTCTTGATAAACCGCATAGTTGATCCAATTACTAAAGAAGGTTGTCGCAGCTAGATTCCAGCGAATGCGAGGCTCTGTACTGGCATCATCCCCATCAAAGTAATTCTTAGGGATATCCGGATCCAAGCCTGCCTTGACATCTCGGTTGTATTCCTTAGCCAGCGTATCGCGATCATATTCCAGATGGCCAAAGCTATAGACCTCACGCATATCTGGACTGGCAATGATGGAAAGGCCAACTTCATTTCCTTGAGCGATCACTTGAAGATTGCTCTTTTCAAGGACTTCCTTCAAAGGAATATCCGTATAGCGAGAATGAGGGGCAAGGAAGCGATCGTCAAAGCCTCTCATAAGAAGACTATCGGGACGCACCACTGCTTGGTCATAGATACCGGATAGCTTGTCACAGAGTTCTACTTTTTGAATCCCGTAACGGTGGTACAGTCCAGCCTGGGCTCCCCAACAAAGGTGCAAGGTCGAAAAGACATGACGCTTGGACCATTCAAAAACCTGGGTCAATTCTTCCCAGTAGTCCACTTCCTCAAAGTCCATCTTTTCGACAGGCGCCCCTGTCACAATCAAGCCGTCATAGTAATTATCCTTGATATCCTCAAAAGTCTTATAGAAGCTCTCCAAATGCTCTGCCGCTGTATTTTTAGACTCATGGCTCGCCATGTAGAGGAAATCTACATTGATCTGCAAGGGCGTGTTAGCAAGGAGCCGTAAGAGCTGGGTTTCTGTCGCAACCTTGGTCGGCATCAGATTAAGAATGAGAACATTCATGGGCCGAATATCCTGGTGAGTCGCCCGAACATCATCCATGACAAAAATATTTTCTGAACGAAGGATATCGACTGCTGGTAATTTTTTATCTAGAGTAATTGGCATAAAAAGCTCCCATCTTACAAGTTCTTAACTAACATTATATGATAGGAGCTTATAGTTTTCAATTATGGTTTTTCTGTAGCCAGTTATAGTATTAGACTATATTAGTAATGCATCAAAACTTTGTAGTCGTAATCTCCGATCGCTTCGCGACCTTTCAATTCATCCAACTCGATCAAGAAGGCACACCCTGCAACGACCCCACCGAGTTTTTCGATCATTTCGATGGTTGCTTTCACCGTACCACCAGTCGCCAAAAGGTCATCAACGATGAGAACACGTTGACCTGGTTTGATAGCATCTGCGTGCATGCAGAGGGTATCGACACCGTATTCTTTTTCGTAGTCAGCAGAGATGACTTCACGTGGCAACTTACCAGGCTTACGAACAGGTGCAAATCCAATTCCCAATTCAAAAGCGACCGGACATCCAACGATGAACCCACGCGCTTCAGGACCGACGATCATATCGATCTTCTTATCGGTTGCGTATTGAACGATTTCACGAACCGCATAACTATAAGCATTGCCATCCGCCATTAAAGGGCTGATATCACGGAAGGTAATCCCTTCTTGTGGATAGTTTTCAATGCTTGCAATGTAATCTTTTAAATTCATGGTTAACTTTCTTTCATAAAAAATTTTTACATTCCATTATACCATGAATTCTACTAACTTGCATCATTTTTGCCAAATCATTTTCCCAAGCTCCCCGCGTCAAAAGCAAAAATCCCACATCCGAAAAATGATGTGGGATTGGATTCCAAAAAAACTTACTACTCTTCTATCAATTTATTGTACTCGATTTTCAGATCCCCCAAGTTTTTCAAGGAATAACGGGAACTACCATTCCTAAACCAAGTACCAAGAATATACTGCTCGACAACTTTCTTACTTTTCTTTTTCAACCAAGTACGGTCTTTGCCATAGGTGGCAAGTTGATCAAGGAGTTGCTGGCCTTTGTAGGTAGTATCTTCTTTAGAAAGGTAAATCTCTTCCTGGAAAAACAGCTTTTTAGACGAGTTGTATTTATATATAAAACCAAGAGTCACACCTTTTTGTAGTTCAAGATCATACATATAGGTCCAGTTGGGAGTTTCCCTAAACATCAGCACGGACAGTTCTTCGTTTCCACCGACAATTCCTTTAGAATAGGGGTAGATTTGAAATCCTTCATCTTCCTTCCAAGGACTTAAGTTGCCAATCGACTGAGTAAATCGATTCACTGTGATATAGCGCATCAATCCACCATTTTCAGAGTAAACGATCTCCTCCATGGGGTTTTTGAGACTCAGGTAGATTCCCAACCAATAAAGAGCAAATAGCAGGATGGGAGTGAGCCAGAGAAACTGTTTTAGGTGTTTTTTCATAAGGCCTGTCCTGTCAGATAGTCATAGATTTCACGAACCGTCCCAAGGGCCATCAACTCCTGCTCTTTCACGGTTTGTTTGAGGTTTTGGTAGATGGTGCTTTCAGCGATTTCCCGTTTTTCTGCTTCTTTATTGACCTTCATGATGCCATTTTCAATGGTCACAAAGCCCAGCTCTTGGAAGATCTGGATCATTTTGACCAAGAGGATCTGCTGGATCTTGAGATAGGCTGCTAGGTCTTTCAGTTTGTAGCGGACATCGAACTCAGGGTATTGGTAGATGGTCTTATAGAGCTTGGCATACTGGTCCCTGCTCCCGTACCCTGTCAGATAATAGGCTTTGGGGATCTCATTTTTGAAATAGACAGCCTGAAAATCATGCTCTTGGAAAATTTGCCGTAAGGACTCTAAATCCTCAGGGATATTTCCAACCACTACAGCGGAAGCGCCTGTCAGATCTGGCAGGTCTTTGGTAAAATCAAGAACCGGAACACCTGCGGGGAGACTGGCATTTTTGGAGCGGATATTAAAGAGCTGCACACCATCCACACGCGCATCAACCAGCATGAGCTGCAGAGTTGTTTGGCCATTCCATTGGTTGACTGATAATTGCACAGCTAGCTCAAGGTCTTGCGCCTGGGCAAACTCCGCCTCTAAGCTACCCAAGCCAAAGGCAACCACCTCAAAGGTCGCATCTTCTTGAGAAATTTTGAGTTTCAAGTGGGCATTGCCAGCTCCCATCGAGCGCGCTCCTTCTACCTTGAAATTACGGACCAGAAAGACGGGCTTTTTATTGTCCATGCCAAAAGGACTCAAGCGTTCAAAGCTTTTCAAGGTTTCAAGCGTTAGTTCTGTTAGATGCAGTTCCTCATCGATGGCTAAGCTAGACTTGCTACTGAGATCAATCTCTTTCTCTCTAATGTAATCCGTAAGGGCCTGAGATAGGGCAGGAAGTTGGTCCACCTCGAGTGTCATCCCTGCTGCACCGGCATGTCCTCCAAAGGCGACAAAAAGTGACCGGTAAGGATCGAGAGCCTCAAAGATATTGACCGACTCAGGACTCCGAGCGCTTCCTTTAGCTCGTCCATCCTCGATACTTAAAACAACGACCGGCTGGTGAAGTTCTTCTAGGAGACGACCAGCGACAATGCCAAGCACTCCCGGATTCCAGCCTTCTTTAGCCAAGACCTGGGCGGACAAGCTCGGATCTACCATGGTTTTAGCTTCGTCGTAGATGCTTTGGACGATCTCTTTTCGTTCTTCATTCTTTTGATGAATCATGAGAGCAATCTCGTGCGCTTCTTCATCGTCAAAACCAGTCAGTAGTTCGATGGCTGGATTTGGGTCATCGAGGCGACCAAGGGCATTGAGACGAGGGGCGATCTGAAAGCCAATTGTTTCTTCATTAATATCCTCTGGACGAATCCCAGCGATCTCCAAGAGCTCTTGCAAGCCCATGCGCTGGGTATGTTGGAGAACCCCCAGGCCGTATTTGACCAGAATTCGATTTTCATCTGTCAGGCTCACCATGTCAGCGATGGTCCCGATCGCGACCAAATCTAAAAGATCAACCGGTACTTCCTCTAGGAGGGCACAGGCCAACTTAAAGGCCACACCACAGCCTGCTAGATAATGGAAAGGATAGGCCGCATCTGGATGCTCTGGATGGATGATCGCATAAGCATCCGGCAAGTCCTCAGGCATAGAGTGGTGGTCCGTCACGATGACATCCACTCCCATTTCCTTAGCCATAGCGATGGCTTGATTGCCCGCGACACCATTGTCCACCGTGACAATCAAAGAAATGCCTTGTTGCTCGATAAAGTACTTGTAGACACTCTCGTTGGGTCCATAGCCGTCTGTGAAGCGGTTGGGTAGGTAGACTTGCACCTCTGCTCCCATCTGCTCCAAGGTTTCCTTCATAATAGAGGCCGAAGTCATCCCGTCCGCGTCATAGTCTCCATAGATGAGGATCTGCTCGTAATCTTCGATGGCCCGTCGAATGCGCTCCACAGCCTTGTCCATATCATGGAGCAAATAAGGGTCGTGAAGGTTTTCTAACTTGGGTTCTAAAAAGTCTTCTAAATCCTCTTTGGTCTGAATGCCACGCTCATACAGTAAGGTTGCTACGGACGCTTCTAGGCCTGCTTTTTTAGCAAGGGCTAAAAAGGCCTCATCTGCACTTGGCGAAGCTAACTGCCAATCGTATTTTGAAGTGATCATCTAGCTTTTGGTCTCCTCTTTTTCTTATCTGAATATTATATCATGAAAGGCTAAAATGGCGGGAAATAAAAGGTCGACTTATACAAAAACCAAAATCAACATTTTGCCTTATTTTTGTTGCATTTAACTTGACTTATCACACTAAAAGAATATAATAATGTTGATAATAATCTTTTAAATATGCAATGGGATGATTATTCTGTTAAAATTTGCAACGTTTATTATCACTTTAACATTATGACGCTTGTCATTTCCCTTGTTTTTCTATCTAAACAAACGTAGTTAGAGGGTTTGAGCTGATTTTGTCGGTGGGTTTGTTTTCTTTTAATGCATAAAGAGGAGCATATAATTCATCGATCTATCCTAAACTGAGGCAGCTGGTTTCATGGAGTAGAAATTAGAAGCCTTTCTATTTTGGGATATATCACTATATAGAAAAGCCTCGGAAAGGGCAGGCAGAAGAAAGGAAATGAGGCCAATTGAAATCTCTTTATAAAAAGATAGTTGCATTTGTAGCTATCATCGGCGTGGTAGCCTTGGGCTTGTCTGTGATCAAACCCGTAAGTGCAGCCACTGTTTCACCAACCGTCACCAACTTAAAGGCCCAAGCAAGTGGACAAAAAGTTATCTTTTCATTTGACTGGGATTTAACTGGTAAATCAGTTAAAGACGGTGATACGTTTACTATTGATGCTCCAGAAGGTGTCAATATCACTGAAGTTGCAACTCAATCACTCCAAGCAAATGGAGCTGAAGTCGCAACCATTTCGATGACAAACAAAAAGATTACTTTTACCTTTAAAAAAGCAATCGAATCCATGAACCAAAATGTGAAGGGTGGTTTCTCATACAAAGCAGAATGGGATAGCACTCCAGGAAATCCTGGAAACAAGACTGCCACTTCTAAAGTAGGTTCAGAATCAGTTGTCATCACTCGTCCTGATGGACCTGGCGTATTTGAATCTGTTTTGAACAAGTACAACCTTACTGGTGACTATGTAGCTAAGCAATTCAAACTAGACGCTTCTGAAAACTATGCATGGTTGAATGTTGGAGATGACTACTATCTGACAAAATGGTTCATCCGTATCAACGGGGATGGTAAGAAACAAGCCATCACAAACCCTGTTGTATCAGATAAAATCCAAGCTCCAGCAGTCGATTACTCAAAAATCACTTTTGCTCCTGCCGCAAACCACGCTGCAAATGAATTCTTTGTGGGAACTTACTTGAAACCATCCTTCACTTTAAGAAAAGGTGGACAAGTGGTGGCTTCTGGTTGGGACTTCTGGAAACATGTTAAATTCGATGCGGACGGCAATGGATTTACCGTGAATTTATCAGATGTCAGTGATGTCTTTAAAACAGCATCTAGCGATGAATTGATCGTTGAATACCAAACATTAATTCCTAAGACAACCATTCGCGTTGACAACAATGCTACATTGACAGCTGATGAAATCACAACACCTCAAACTGACCCAGCCTTCTGGAACAACACTGAATTGAACTTCTGGGTGAGCGGTGATAAAACTGTCACTGTTCAAAAAGAATGGGTTGGTGATGAGGAAGCTGACCGTAAAGATATCACGGTTCAATTGTATGCGGACGGGAAAGCCTTGGATGGGTTAACACAAACCCTTACAAAAGCTTCTGGCTGGAAAGCAGAATTTACGAAATTGCCAGGTATCAAAGACGGTAAGAAGATTGAGTACTCAGTAGTGGAAACTAACACTCCAGAAGGTTACACTTCTAAAGTTGAGAAAATTGATGATGACAACGTGATTAAAGTGGTCAACACATCAAATAAACCAACTACAACTACGACAACAACTACGACTACTACAACCACAACTACTACGACTCAAGAGCCTACAACCACAACTACTACGACTCAAGAGCCTACAACCACAACTACTACGACTCAAGAGCCTACAACTACAACTACTACGACTCAAGAGCCTACAACCACAACTACTACGACTCAAGAGCCTACAACTACAACTACTACGACTCAAGAGCCTACAACTACAACCACTACGACCCAAGAGTCTACAACCACAACCACTACGACCCAAGAGTCTACAACCACAACCACTACGACTCAAGAGCCTACAACTACAACTACTACGACTCAAGAGCCCACAACTACGGTAACAACTACTGATGAGCCTAAGACTACTTCAACTACTTCTGAAGAGCCTAAGACTACAGTAACGACTACCGATGAACCTACGACTACTTCAACTACGACTACAACACCAGAAGAGCCAGAAAACCACAATAGTAGTGAGGAAGAAACAACAACTACGACTACAACTGTAGAACCTAAGACTTCTTCAACTACAACAGAAAATCCAAATAAACCTAGTCATTCTGGTACCACAACGACACCAAATGCGCCAGGTTCAAATGGTGGAAACAATGGTGGACGTCGCAAACCGCTTCTTCCAAATACAGGTGAAGTTGTTGCATCTGGACTTGTCTTCTCAGGAATTCTTGTCTTAGCAGGTGCTGTTGGAATCAAACGGAAATTGACTGATAACTAATCGTATCATTAGGAACAGTCCTTACTTCTATCAACCCCCTAACGAAGAAACTTCTACTCTCATTCATAGAAGTTGAAACAAATAGAGAGAACCGAAAGGTTCTCTTTTTTATCCTATTTTTCTTTAATAGATAACAAAAACAGCTCAGGGACCTTCATCCTGAGCTGTCGTTTTTCCTGTTTTACCATTTTTACTGATCCAATTTCACAACCTGTCCATCTTTGACTTTGAAATGATAGGAAATGGATTCATGATCTTTATTCTTGAAATCCAGATAATAGAAATCATAGTCACCATCTGGAAGAACACTAGCATCCAACTTTTTAGCGGCAGCTTTTAAATCCTTTTCTTGGATGGCTTGATCGTCTTCTACTGAGATCATCATACGAACCATCCCCTTTTGAATAAGGGTGGCGTACGGAATCTGGTAATAACCCGCAAAATCGTTCTTTCCTTCTTGCCTATTTTGAGCCGCCAGTTCTTCCAATTCTTCTGCAGCCTCCTTTTGATAAGAAGAATCAACATTGGAAAGAAAATGAAAATAAGAGAGCGTCAGGCCTAGATCCTGCTTTTTAAGCTTATCCAGTAGTTGGGCCTCTTTTTTCTGTACTGCCTTCTGCTCTGTAAAAACTTCTTTATAACTTGGAGTGGTTTGTCCATAGGGATCAGACCAGTCATTTTGTAAGAAAGCATGCACCTCAAGAGGTACGGTTTGACCGTCATAGGTTTTCTCCGAATAAGTAAAATCGACATTATAACCTGGAATTTCTAAAGCTTGCCAGGAAAGACGATTAATTTTGACATTCCCATGCAGACCAACCTTAGCAAGCTCACTGCTGACAACTTCCTTCGCTTTTTTATAATCACTCGGTTTCATGATCTTACAACTGGAAAGAAGGAGGCAACAAAGAATAAGTGGAATTCCTGCGAATAGTTTGAAATAGTTGGGCTTCATAGCCTGACCTCCTTGCTAAATTCGACCTAATCGATTAATTTTTTACAGCATATGAGAACATTTTTTTAATATCTTCTTTCATCTTTTTATTAGGAATTTTCTCTAAATCCATATATTTGAAGAATTCTTTATCATTTTGAACGACATGAACCTTCCCATCTTTAGTATACTCAGCTGGTATGGTAAGGTTACCGAAGGACTGGCCAAAATCTCTAGAGACCACGTAGTTCTGTACTTCATACAAGCGTCGCAATAATGAGAACTCTGTAGTATCCTTACTTTGATTTAATTCCTTTTTAAAATATTGGAAAAACTCCTTTTTATTATTCGCGAGATGTTCTTGGCCATCTTTTGAAAATTCTGCTGGTATCTTATGATACTGTAGGACATCGTACCATCCACCTGAACGCTGCTCTGGAACTTTATAAAGCAGTTCCAAAAATGAAATATCAAAGTTGAGATCTTCTGGTCCGAGAAAGTATAGGTAGGCATTCTCCCCTTTTGTATATTCTTCACCCCATTTTACAGTAGTTGGATTATTCCCTTTGCTTAAAATCGAATATACTTTCGGATAGAGTGTTTTCAATGGGATGTCCTTAGTCTCATCACTACGATCTGTAAATAACAAACGTGAATGTTGGAGCTGCAATTGTCCTCTTTCAAAATTGTATTCAAATGGATGCAAGTCTTTGTCGCTTTCTCGATTTTCTTTTTGAACTTGTTCATAACCTTTGCCTGATGAGGTTTTCCAAGCGAACTTTCCATCCTTAACATTCATTAACCCTATACGAGATTGATACTCTGTTTGTACATAGATATTTCCAGGTTCTACAATATATTTGTCTTTCTTATCGACAAGAATATCAATCGGAATGTATGTTTCTCCATCATCTGTATCCAACAACATAGAAGAAACTTTAACAGATAAGGGGATATAATTCTTATTCATATCTCGTACTATCTTAAAAACATCATATGTTTTCTTCACTAAGCGCTTGTCCTTGGTATCATAGACATCAATGAGCCAGTACTCTCCCTTTTGTGCTTTATTTGTAGTTAGGTAAGGAACTTGATTACCACGAATATAATATTGAAAATAGAGACGTGGGTCAGATTTTAATTTGTAACTTTCTTGTGCAATGTACCGTTCACTATTTCCACCATTTATAAACCATTCTACTTTAACTTTTGAATTATACGAATATGCTTCCAGCGCTTCATCCACTTCCTCTTTATTATCCCATTGAATGGCTACTGCTTTCCCACCTGCAATAAATTGGGAATCAACAATATTTGGACGAGGTTTCCAAGTTACAAATTGTGATATATCACGCTTATGAATTTCATATTGGATGAACCAGCCGCCTGCCAAGGTAACGAGTAATATAAATATCCAAAACTTAATTGATTTAAAAACCTTCTTCATTCTCTCTTTTCTACTTTCTGTACGCTTCTTTTACCTTATTTGTTCGTCATTTTTCTTTAAAAGTCTTCCGACTTTTCCAACCACATATGAATAAATTTTTTAATAAATCATTGATAACTGAAGCTTCTTATAATTTTTTAAACTAACTAACATTTACAATAAGCTGACTAAAGATTAGGATTCTTCTTTATTTTGGAATGACCCATTTTGCATCACCATAAACAACTGTAAATGGTCCATCTCCATCTGTTAAATAGTTAATTTTATATATACCAGATTCTCCTGCTTCAAAAACATGTGGTTGATCATAATTTAACGTACTCGTTAACATATGAGATTCTGTTCCATGGCCGTCATAGAGTTCGACATTGCTATAATCAGGGGCATTTGCAACGGTTAGATGAGTTGGATTTGAAATGGTAAACTGAACAATGATTTTGTGTTGATTTTTATTTTTATCAACAAATTCTTGATCGTCTTGGATATCTAGGTTCGGTTCTTCAAGTACACTATCCAACGTTACGACTATTCCATTTCCGAAAACGACTGGCTCTCCAATTGCATATTTTTTGACTGGATTTTGTGGGTTAAAATCTTTTAGCTTTTCACTTACCTTTCCTTCATCAGTGACGCTATCAGTAATGATGGGCCAAAAGATACTATTATCATTTCCACCTCCAGATTGATTAGCTTTCTGCATTTGTTGAGGAATTTGTAACAAGAGTGCCAAATTTTTAGTATCAATTTGGACTTGACCTTGGTTGGTCACCTCCATTTCGATCGTCATTTCCGTACTACCACTCATACTACCGGTTGAAAAACGCGCATTAAAATTTTCCTTAACTAAATGTTGTAAGATGCTAGAAAGCATTATATAAGAAAGATGGTCTCCTCGGTTGTCTTTTTCAGCATAGTTCTGGTGTAGTTCATCTAACCAAGCATACATGGTCTCATTTGGATTATTGGGATCAACACTCGATCTGTACCCTTTTCCTCTTGGTAATTGATTTGGACTATAGACTGGTGTTTGAATTTTTAGGACTACCTTATTCCCCTTAACTGCATATCCCTTTAATTCGTAACTCCTTTCAGTGGGGAGAGCATTGGTCATTAATTTTAAATACATGGGACCATAGATTTTGAGTGGATATTTTTCTCCTAGATACTCAAAATAAGTATTTGAATCAAAGGTCCTATTACTTTCTTCTATTTTAGGAACAATATAGTCCTTCCAGATCCGGTTATACATTTCTTCCTGACTCATTACTCCACTAGCCTTGACTACTGTGTCCATTTCATCTTGATCAATGTAAATTGCTTCAACTACTTGCAAAGCTTTTTGAACTTTTCCCTCTTCATCGAGAGGAGCTTCATTTTGTTGCACACTATATTTAGAAATCCCGTCACTCGGAGCTGATCTCATATATGAAGGATCATGATCAAATGTTCTGTATTTATTACCACTCTTGGCATTCCAATCGAATGATGCAGCTGGTCCAGTTTTATCAAAATGGATGTCTTCTCGAACCGTTTTCTTCGATAGATTCTTATTCGATGAATCCTTTTTTTCTGTACTTCCTTGATGACATGCACTAAATAATAAGGGGAATAGTATCCCCCCAACTAACAGGCATCGTTTTATATTTTTCTTCATCTTATCTCCTCCCGATCTCATTCTCATTTTATCATCAACTCCCTCTTTTGTCAGTCAAATAGATAAGAGGCTGGGACAAAAGCCCTAGCCTCTCAATTGTCTTTGGATTGTCGAGCAAGACGCAGTGGTTGAGTGGGCTCTACTAGGCTGATTTCATCAGCTTTTACTGCCCTACTCAACTTTGCGGAGGCGGGACGACGAAATCGAATTCTAACGAATGACCGATTTCTGTCCCACTCTCTATTTCATATAAATCATCCCTGTACAGGCTTGCTCTGACAATTCAACAAAGCCCAGGGATTGGTAAAAGGCTAGATTTTTCTCGCTACGTTCAGTGACGAGGAGCCGTTGATAGACAGTAGGGAAGGTCGCTAAAGCCTCTGTTAAGAGTTTCCTTCCGATACCTTGACGCTGGTAATCTGGTCGCACCAAGAGGTCCTGGACCAAAAGGACAGAGTGGCCATCTCCTACTAAGCGAATGTAGGCGACGAGCTCGTCCTCATCATAGACGGCTAACTGCCAGAGACTGGCTTTGACAGCTTCTTCCAACATAGCTGGGTTGTTGGTATAATTGGTCCAACCAACCGAGCCGTAGAGTGCGAGTAGGTCTGTCATCGCTGGAATTTCTTTTTTATAATCTAACATCTTAACTCCTTTTTAACCTATAGTGCTGGAAGAAGGCCATATCCCGGTAAGGGGACTCTTGGCAAACAGATAGCTCCATCTTGAGCATAGACTCTCGCCAGCCTTCTTGGCCCTTGAAGCGATTGTCCTGCAAGGCATAAAAGACACGGATCCCTTGGTAGTCCTGAACTTCGAGGGCTAGATCGTCTACTGCTCTATCTAGATCATAGGCCTGTGCCAAGCCCATGGAGTGGGTTTCCAGGTCTTGACCGGCTAAGAGATCAAGCGCCTTCTGAGTATCATTTTCAAAGACGACGGTCTGCAGGACGCGGCCAACCTCATTGTGCTTGACGATAGAGAGCAGGCCTCCTGGTTTCAAGAGACGGGTGAATGCCTTGAGAACCACCTTGCGATCCTCTACATACTCCAAGACATTGTGACAGAGGATGACATCAAAGCTGGCATCTTCAAAGCTCTCTATTTGGTCCAGACTCCCAACGAGTTGCTGGTAGGGATGGTCCTGGGCCCGCAAGGCCACCATTTCCTCGTTTGGCTCCACAGCAAGGACCTCATTGTCTTTCGCTAGGTGGTTGGCCACCAGTCCAAAGCCACTGCCAAAATCAAGCACCCGTTTTCCCTTGATGTCTTTTAATTGTTCAAAAAGGATATCATAATAGATCTATCCCCAAGGTTGGCGGAGGTTTTCTAAATAGGCTTGAATATTTGCGGCCATCGATCTCCTCCTATTTGAAATTGAACATCTTGCTAGCTAGCTTGTCCGAGATGCGTGGGAAAAGGGTATAGAGCTTGTGGGTCAGGTTCAAAAGCCAAGGCAAATTGAGCTCGCGTTTTGCTTTTCCAAAGTTCTTCACAATCTTCTTAGCCACAAAGTCTGGTTCCAAAATGTAGCGGTCCACAGCTTTGACATAGCTTCCGTCTGGGTCTGCCTGATCAAAGAAAGTGGTCCGAATGGGGCCTGGATTGACCGTCGTCACATGGACACCAAAGTGCATCAGTTCTAACCGCAGGGCATTGGAGAAGCCAATGGCCGCAAACTTAGTAGCTGAATAAAGGCTTGATTTGGCTGTTGCAACGAGCCCCGCCATGCTGACGATGTTGACGATGTGCCCCTTGCCTGCTTCCTTCATGTGCGCACCCATCAAACGTGAAAACTGCATGAGGGCAAAGGTATTGACCTCAAACATGGCATGAATCTGCTCATTGGTAATCTGGTCAAACTCTTCAAAAATCCCATAGCCAGCATTGTTGACCAAGATATCGATCTGTCCGTAGCGCTGATAGAGCTCTTCGACTAGCTGTTGAACAGCTGAGGAGTCTGTGATATCAAGCCCGATGCACTCGGTTTGAGGATGATTGGCATAGAGTTTTTCCAGTTTTTCTTGATTTCTGCCTAAGAGAATCAGCCGGTCTTCAGGGAGGAGCTTGACCATTTCCTGTGCCAAGCCTCCACTTGCTCCTGTGATGATGATGGTTCGCATCTTAGATCTCCACTTCTTCCAAATCTTTGACGACATAGACATTTTCAAAAATGCTGGACGCATCCTTGCGCAATTGACTGATGTCTTTTGATAAAAAGCGGGCACTGATATGGTTCAAAAGAAGGCGTTTGGCGCCAGCTTCACGCGCTACTTCTGCCGCCTGCATATTGGTCGAGTGGCCGTGTTTCTTAGCAATCTTCTCATCTCCTTTGCCATAGGTGGACTCATGGACCAAGACATCCGCATTGACTCCAAGGCGGACACTGGCATTTGTCTTTCTGGTATCTCCTAGAATCGTGATAATCTTACCAGGTCGAGGGGCTGAAATATAGTCGGCTGCAATGATCTTAGTGCCATCTTCCAGGGTGACGTCTTGCCCATTTTTGACTTTCCCAAAGAGCGGTCCAAAAGGAACTCCTGCCGCCTTCAACTTCTCTGCATCCAGTGTTCCTTCGAGGTCCTTCTGCATAATCCGGTAACCTACACAGAAAATGGTGTGGTCCAAAGCTTCCGTATAAACCGTAAATTTATCGGTTTCTAAAATTTTTCCTAGAGAGTTTTCATCGAATTCATGAAAATGGATGCGGTAAGGCAGGCGAGAACCCGATACGCGAAGACTGGTCATGACAAATGATTTGATGCCAGCTGGACCATAAATATCCAGATCCGTCTGCTCTTCATTGGCCTGAAAGGCCCGACTAGATAGGAATCCTGGCAAACCAAAAATATGGTCGCCATGTAAGTGAGTAATAAAGATTTTGCTAACCTTTCGCGGACGAATGGTCGTTTCTAAAATTTGATTCTGTGTCGCCTCGCCACAATCAAAGAGCCAGACTTCATTGATCTCATCTAGTAATTTGAGCGCTAGGCTCGATACATTCCGGGCTTTTGAGGGTTGCCCAGCTCCCGTTCCTAAAAATTGAATGTCCATTGTCTACTTTCTATCTATATAAATCATGGCCGTCCGGTTCTCTGAACGGAACGAAAGGTTGAAAGGATAGGCTTGAGCCTGCTCAAGCAGCTCCTCCTGGTTATAACCTGACAGTTTCAAGCGTCCATCTTCCAAAGTCATCAAGTCCGTCAGGGCTGTGAGGGCTTCGGTTTTGGTCACCACTTCTGGGCCGGCCTCTTGCAGACAGATCTTGCCATCTTTTTCAAAGACTAAACAATGCGGAAAAATCTCTGCGATTTCGAATAAAATCGAAGGGGTGATTTCCGCCGCTGGATGTTCAGCAAAGACACAGGCTATCTCTTCATTTACATAGGCCAAGCCATAAGACTGACCTGATAAGTTGAGGCGGATAAAAGGTTTTTGTTCATCAAAGCTTTGCTGAACTGTGAATAAGTCAAATGCTCGGCTCAAGTCCAAGAAATAATCCATGGCCTCCTTGGGGCTCTTCTTTTGGTAGAGCTCAGCGAAATAAGCGTTGATCACACTTGGGGGAGGTGTAATCACACGGAGCCGCAATTCCTCAGGGATGGTGCTTAAAAGATTGGTCAGATAGACTCGATCGAGGCTAGTATAGCCCCCATATTTTATTGCTAAATCAACGTAATCCGTCATAAAATTCTTCCAACTTCCACTTATTTTTCTCTGCGATATAGCCTTGAATGACCTCGACATCCTCTTCCAATTCGCGCTGGTCAATGATCGCGACCGTCTCTAAGTCATGTGTCCGATAGGATTTTGAAAAGGGAACGCGAATAGTAAAGGGAACAAAGAGTTCTCTCAGTTTTTCTAGGAACAAAGCCTGCAGATCCTCTCGAGCTGTCTCAGAGCGAGCTGAAATCAGGCTAAAAGGTGTCTGGGTTGGGGTAAAGTCCGCTACTTTATCCGCTTTGTTGTAGAGGGTCAAGCGAGGAATCTCCAGCATATCTAAATCTTTCATGATAGAGAGCACGGTCTTTTCATGCTCTTCATGATTAGGATCAGAAGCATCGATGACATGGACCAAAAGATCCACATTCTTACTTTCCTCCAAAGTCGACTTAAAGCTCGATACCAACTCTGTCGGCAAGTCCTGAATAAAGCCAACCGTATCGGTCAGAGTCACTTGCAGATTGCCTGTTAGGTGGATGCTCTTGGTTGTGGCATCCAAGGTTGCAAAGAGTTCATCAGCTTCATACTGGCTCTTACTAGTCAATTTATTCATAATGGTCGACTTCCCTGCATTGGTATAGCCGATCAAACCGATCTTAAAGACTGGTGATTCCATGCGTTTTTCACGAAGGGTTTCCCGGTTCTTTTCAACAGCCTTGAGCTGGCGTTCGATATCGGTGATTTGATTGCGAACGCTCCGGCGATTCAACTCCAACTGACTTTCCCCTGGACCACGAGAACCAATTCCCCCAGCCTGACGGCTGAGCATGATCCCTTGACCGACAAGGCGTGGCAAGAGGTATTTGAGCTGGGCCAAGTGCACCTGCAACTTCCCTTCATGACTCCTAGCCCGCATGGCAAAGATATCTAGAATCAGCTGCATCCGGTCAATGACCTTAACCCCAAGGATTTCTTCTAAGTTGACATTTTGACGAGGTGTCAGGCAGTTATTGACCACCACTGTCGTAATCTCATCTGCTTCGACCATCTGAGCAATTTCTTCTAGTTTTCCTGAGCCGACAAAGGTCTTGGTGTCGTATTTCTCCCGTTTTTGTGTATAAGAGCCCCGGACATCTCCACCGGCTGTTTTAGCTAGGCTGGCCAACTCCTCCATCGACATATCAAAATTGTCCATGCCTTGAAGTTCCACACCGACCAATAGGATGCGTTCTTGTTTCTTTTCTGTTTCAATCATATTGTAAAAACTCCTTTACATCTGCAAGAACCTGCTCCTTGAAGTGGGGGGCAGAAATGGCGTAAAAGGTCACTTCCATTCGATTTCGAAACCAGGTCAGCTGCCGTTTGGCAAAACGCCGGGTGTTGCGCTTGAGGGTCTCACTGGCTTCATCAAGGCTTTGCTCCCCCTTAAAGTAGGGAAAGAGTTCCTTGTAGCCAATGCCTTTACTGGCTTGCACATCTGGGTAATGGTCATAGAGCCAGCGAGCTTCATCCAGTAAGCCCTCCTCTAGCATGCGATCTACTCGACGATTGATGCGATCATAGATCAAGGAGCGTTCATCATCTAGACAGATCAGATAGGGTTCATAGTCCGTCTCTTCGTTTGCTAGGTCTTTCCCAAAATGCGCAATTTCAAGAGCCCGCATGGCCCGACGGCGATTGAGCTGAGGAATCACAAGTCCTTGCTCCGCCACTCTTTGGTACAAGTCTTCATCCGACAGCAAGTCCAATTGAGCGCGATAGGCCAGAATCTCTTCATGAGGAACTTCACCACCTAGATGATAACCTTCGAGCAGACTTTGGATGTAAAGACCCGTCCCACCTGCAATGATAGGAAGCTTGCCTCGAGCTGTGATATCCTCAATCGCAGCCTTAGCTTCTCTTACAAAATCAAAAGCCGAGTAAGACTCGGTCACCTCCCGTACATCGATCAAATGATGGGGAGCTGCAGCTTGCTCTTCTGGTGTCGCCTTGGCTGTTCCAATATCTAGCTTGCGATAGACTTGTTGACTATCGCCACTGATAATTTCACCATTGAGGGCTTGCGCCAAATCGATCGCAAGAGAAGTTTTCCCAACAGCAGTCGGTCCCACAATCACAATTATCTTGGTTTTCATCGTTTTTCCTTGCAAAATTCACGTTTTTTCGTTACCATATATTATAACATAAATATTTAAAGTTCAGAAAAGGAGAAATTCTCATGGCTAAAGGATTTGGTAAAGGTTTTGTTACTGGTGTTGCTGGTACAGTTGCTGCTGTCGCAGGTGCAGTTTACACGTTCAAGAAAAAAGTAATCGAACCAGAAGAACAAAAAGCAGCTTTCATCGAAGAAAACCGCAAAAAAGCAGCACGTCGCCGTGTCTCACACTAATCATTCAAAAAGCTCCGGGAAACCGGAGCTTTTTTTGCTGAAGAAAAAGTCCATTTTGGAAAATTTTCTTTTACTGGTAGGGTTTGTCACGATATGCTAACACAAGTAATGCTAAAAGAATTAGAATGATATATATTATGCTTATTCAAACATATACTGAAACTTTCCGCCGTGAGAAAAGTGCTAGAAACACGATTGTTTCTAGCACTCGGTAGTTTTGAAACTTTAGGTTCAAAACTAAGTCATGGAACTTCTTCGAAGTTCGCTGACGTCCGTACTCACCTAAGGAAAGTTTCTATGATGACGTTTGTCTTCAATCTAAAAGCCCCGGGAAACCGGAGATTTTAGATTGAAATTTCACCGTTCTTTGATCATCTTCGTTGCGATCTCCAAGAGTTCCACTCCCATCTGAAAATGCTCGTCTAACAAATCATAGACAGCATCTTCGGATAAGACACCACAAGGAAGATCTGCTGGAAAGTCAGCTTGATTAGACAAGTCCAAATCATCAAAATAGGTCTGACTACTATAATAATCGCGCAGTTGGATATAGCTTTCTTGATGCTCTCTTAGTCGATCCACTGCTTTTTTTGTATCTTCCAAAGTCTTAGCATAGTCATTCAAATAGCTTTCCATTCTTTGGATGCGTTCGATATTTTCCTGTGCAATTGCCATGGTTTACTCCACTTTCACCACTTCTAGATGAGGGCCACCTAGAAGCACGAGGTATTTTTCTACTTGCTCTTTGCCATAAGAACGACGAAGAGCTTCTGCATAGAGATCGAGCTGATCCCGGTAGCGTTTGACCAATTGACTAGGGACCTTGTAGTGATCCGTCTTGTAATCAAAAAGTAGGATCCGGTCTTCTAGCACCAAATAACCATCCAAGATCCCCCGCACGACAAAGTCCTCACCACTGGCTGGGTCTTTCTTCAGCATGGCAAAGGGAGCTTCGCGACGGACTCGAGAGGCTTCTTTTTGAAGCAAGGTCCCCAAAGGTGTCTCATAGAAAGCAAGGATGGCCTCTAGCTTAATACGGGCTTTGACTGCTGGCTCTGCTTGGACTTGCTCCAAGGCTTGACGCAGTGTATCTAGCGTGATTTCTTCTTCAAGAGGCACGCGCTGCATGAGTTCATGGACGGCACTACCGACTTGGGCTCCTGTCACGGATTTTTCTTGACCAAAAGTTGGTAGCTCAAAGTCAGGCGTCACACTCTTTGCATCCATGATCTGGACGCCATTGGCATCCATGACCGGCTCGTAGAATTTCTTGATCTGACTAGGGGTACGGACACTTGGTAAATGAATGGCCGGAGCATAGAGCTGATTGAGCCGATCAACATTTTCCAAGATATCCAAGGCCCGACGAATATCCTCTGACTGGCGGACATCCTTGAGCTGATCGAAGCGGGAATCCTTCTCCTTCTCTAGTGGTTCCAGCTGGTCTGGTGTCAGGTCTTCATCTGTCACAAAACGCGTGTCATAGGCCAGAGTATTCTTGGTAAACACATCTTGAATAGCAAAGAGCCAGTCCTGATAAGAGGTCCATTCTTTTCTTTTTTCAGGATCCAATTTGCCATTGCGACTAGTCCCCCAATCGGTATCGCGCAGTTTGTCCTCGCGACCTTTTCCGACCAGATAGAGCTTGAGCTCAGCCCGTGTCATGGCGACATAAAGAAGACGCATCTGCTCAGAAATCGTGGCCAATTTTGTTTCTTCCACATTGCGTTGGTAGCAAGGCGTTTCGATCTGCAGGCGAATGGATTCTGGAGCAGCTGGATTTTCTGTCTCAACCGGCAGGGTCGCAACATATTTAAATCCAATCCCTTTTTGACGACTGAGAATGATTGGCCCCGATTGATCCTTACGGTTAAAGGCCTTGTCCATATTGAGAATAAAGACATACTTGAATTCCAGCCCTTTACTCTTATGGACGGTCATGAGCTGGACGGCATCTTTTGGTGCCGCCAGAGGGACGCTGGCCAAATCGTGTTCATTTTCAATGATCTTATCGATCATAGCAATGAAGCGTGACAAGCCCTTAAAGCTGGCTTTCTCGTAATCATTGGCCCGAAGCGTCAAGGCATAGAGGTTGGCCTGGCGCTGGGCGCCATTTGGAAGGGCGCCAACATAGTCGTAGTAATAGCGATCCTCATAGATTTTCCACAGCAAATCATAAAGCGAAGAGGTCTTGGCAGCAGCCCGCCAATCAGATAAAACCTGGAGGAAGTTCTCGATTTTAGCGAGGAGCTTGGTATCAATCAGATTTGCATGCTCTGCAGTCTGTTCAAGGGCTAACTGGACCTTGTGGTAGAAGGCCACCTGCTTTTGCTCTGGAAGCGACTGCAAGGAAATCCGTGCCAATTCATCTTCATCAAAGTCAAACATGGGGGATTTCATGAGGGCTACTAAGGCATAATCATGCAAAGGGTTGTTGATGGTCCGCAAGGTATCCAGCATGACCATCACTTCCAGTGACTCAAGATAATGCGCCTGGCCGCTATCTGCCACAATCGGGATACGATACTGGTCAAAGGCTTCCAGAATCGCGTCATTTCGCGTTCGAGTCGCGGTCAAGAGCGTGAAGTCTTTAAAAGGCACTTTTTCCACCCGATGGAGGCGTAAAATTTCTTTGATGACAAGGAGAATCTCTCCCTTGGAAACCGTCTCGAGTCCAGAAGCAGCTTCCTCGTCTTCGGCCTTTTCTTCCTGGTCTTGGCTGCCATCATAGAGCAAAAATTCTGCCCGATGTTGTGGCAAGGCTATCAACTGCTTGTCACTTCCTGCAACTAGATAGTGGGTTTGATTGTAGTCAATCTCTCCTACCTCTTCGTCCATCAAATGGCGAAAGACATCATTAGTCGCATCCAACACTTCCACATGACTCCGGAAATTTTCCTTGAGGAGGATCAACCGCCCTTTTGCCCCTTCTTCTTGGTAGGCCTTAAATTTATCATTGAAAATCTGTGGATCTGCCTGACGGAAGCGGTAAATGGATTGCTTGATATCCCCCACCATGAAGCGATTGTGACCATTTGATAGCAAGTCCAACATCCGCTCTTGGGTGTGGTTGGTATCTTGGTACTCATCGACCATGACCTCATGGTATCGCTCTTGAAAGGCTTGTCTCACCTCTGGGAATTGCTCTAAAATTTGAATCGCAAAATGACTGATGTCTCCAAATTCATAAGCCTTTTCTTGGATTTTTCGTTCCAGATAAGCGTGAGAAAAGTCTCTGATAAAGTCCCGTAGCAAGGAGAGCATGGGGCCTTCTTCTTGGTGGAAGGTTTGTTGAAATTCCAGCTGATAGAGCTGATTTTCCAAGTCTCTGAGGCGGTTGATATGTATGGTTTTATCCTGGTTATAAGCCGTGACTAACTCTTTCAACTCTTCCTTACGAGCTCTATTGGTCAAGGCTCCCCCATTTGAAGCCCGACTAATCGCCACGACTGCTTTTAGGACAGAGGTCAGTTGCTCTTTATTGGTGGGACCTGTCAGGCTTCCAATTTGATCGAGCACCTCTTCGACAGCTTCCAAATATTTGGCCTTGCCAAATGCTTGGCCCTCATTGGACAAATGAAAGGCAAAAAAGCTTTCTGCCTCATAAAGGGCCTGCTGGATGCTCTCCATCAGAGCACCTTCAACCTGTTCAAAATCAGTCTCCTCATAACCTTTTAGGAAATGCTCTTCCAGCCATTTCTCCGGATCACTGGTCGACTGAAGAAAGTCATAGATCTGGTAGATCTGTTCTTTAAACAAGGTTAAATTTTTGCGCTGTCCCGTGAAATTCTTGACCATCTGCACAAAGGCTTCTTGGTTTTCCCCCTGGTAATAGCGGTCAAAAACAGCCTGAAAGACTTCATTTTGTAAGAGGCGTTGCTCACTAGCGTTTTGTAAAATGCGAAACTGGGGTGCCAACCCAAGCAAATAGCCATAGCGCGTTAGGACCTTTTGGGTAAAAGAGTCCATGGTTCCGATATCGCTGGTGGCGACATCTGCGATTTGACGGGCCAGGTGTTGCTTGAGCTCTGGGTCATCGCTCGCTTGCAGGGCTTTTCCAAGTTCACTTTCCAAACGCTCCTTAAGCTCCCCTGCTGCCTTGACCGTAAAGGTTGAGATAAAGAGCTCCTTAATCGAAATGCCACGCTGCATCTGATCCAGTATCCGCTGCACCATGACAAAGGTCTTTCCTGATCCAGCAGAGGCCGACACCAGGATATTGGTCCCCGAACTATAGATGGCATCGATCTGTTCTGGCGTCCGCTTTTGCTCTTTGGTAGAAGCTGCCTCTTGGACCTGGAGGGCCTTGATTTCTTCTCTTGTCAAAAATGCTTGTTTGATCATTTGTTCAAGACCTCCTTCATCTTCTCGATCCAAGCGGCTTTCACCTTTTCACCGCGTATTCCTTTTTGGTCTAGTTTGGTCAAGAACCGTGCCTGACCTAGGTGACGATCCGCTTCAAATCCTGTGATGGATTTAAACTGCTCCACGAATGGTGCGATATTGCGCCCATTTTCACTATAGGGATTGATGGCAAATTGCCCCTTGAGGATCCCTTCTGCTGCTGTTTTATAGAGATAAGCGTTGTACAAGAGGAGCAAGTCCAGCTCTTCCTTACTCAGCATCATGGCCTTGTTTTTGTCATAGGCCTCGCCCAGATAAGGCGCCTGATCTGCCATAAAGAGCCCCTTGTACTGTTGACTTTTCATGGTTTGGTTGATGGCATCCTCTATTGTCTTGGTCTTTTTCAGATCCACTACAGGATCTCCCATTTCCAAATACATGGCTCCGAATATCCCTTGTTCTTCTTGGTATTCCTTCAAATCCTGAATCGCAGAAAGATAGGTCGGCAATTGAGAATTTAGTCCATTAAAGAACTTGTCATAGTGGAACTGCGTCAGACTGGACTTGTAGTCCACGACTCCGAGGGCTCCCCGATCCCTCAATTGATCAATGCGGTCCACCTTGCCTCGTAGCTGCAGGAGACGGCCATCGGACAATGGATAAGAGGTGTGGGTACTTCCACCAAAGAGGGTCTCCTCACCGATGGTCTCGATCCCATTTTGCTGGGCGAGGACACGCCCCGTTGTTTTCGCGGTATCAAGAAGCAAGTTGCGAATAAACTCGGTCTCTCCATTTTCTCCATACAATTGCTGGAACTCTGCTTCTTGGCTGGTTTCTCGAATCGCCTCATTTAATCGCCGATCAAAAGCTTGATCGGAACTATCTTTTAAGACTTTTTCAAAGATTCGGTGCAAGAAATTCCCATGACTGCGAGCGTCTGGTCGGATGGTCTCATCCTCTTGTAAGCCCAAGACATAGCGCAGATAAAAAGCATACTGGTGCTTGTAGTATTCATTCAAGGCAGAAGCAGATAAGGTCAAGGCTTTGCCCTCAGGGTAGAGCGCTTGAAGCGTATCCGACTGAAGCTGACGGCTCTTTAATTCCGTTGAAATCTGAGGAATCTGAATGCCTTCAGCGGCTAATTTCTTGCGCAAGACCCGTACGGCCACACCCCAAAAGCTGGCTTCTTCAGGAGACAACTCACTCGTGATCTCCTCTTGATGGAGTTCGATCACGCGCGCTAAAAGGGATCGGTAGGTCCCAATGTCATCACTCGAAGCTTGTGCTTGTTTGGTTGTCCACTCGATGGCAATAGGTTCCTTGGCCAATTCTACAAGGTAAGGAGAGACACTATCTTCCATTTCATTGACTAAGCTAGGAGCCGATAAGACCAGTTGGCTGGTCGCCGCATTGAGGAGTGAAACTGCCACAAAGCGATTTTTCTTAAGATTTTCGCTGGTCACCACCTGGAGCTCTGCTCCTTCTTGGGTGGCCTCATTGAGCTGCTGGCGCTCTTCTTCACTGAGTAGAGAGGTGTTCTGAGCAATCTTTGGAAAACGCTCCTGGGTCAGCCCGATCGCGTAGACATAAGGCGCTGTCAAGGGTTCAATCAAGTCATAGGACTGAACCGTCACCACATCGACCGTAGCAGGAACTGTCCGGTATTGAGACAATTGCATCCCCGATAAAAGGAGGGCCAAAAAGTCATCCACGGTCAGCTCTTGGTCCTCAAAGACCAGGTTCAACTCCTCTAAGACATGGAGAAAGGCCTTCCAGACCTGGTCATAGCGCTCCTGCTCCTCCAAGGCTAGATCCTTGATCAAAGCTTGTAGATTCTGAGAAAGTTGAGCCTCTTGCAGAAACTCTGTAAAGGCGGTTAAGAGATGGGTCACCTTTTGTTTGCGCTGTGAAAAGAAGAGGGCTAGAGGTTCTACGACGCGTTCTCGGAGAGTATTGAGCTCTTCCAAATTAAACTTGCCCTGACGATTGCTGGTAAAAGGCTTGTAAAATTTTGTAGCACCCTTTACTTCCGCAAAGCGAAGGTATTGCTCAAAAGCATCGACTTCTTCTTGCGTCAGATCACTATACAGACCCGTTTTTAACAAGTTGATGACGTCTTCCGTCTGGTAATTGAACTGCTTGATCCGCCCTAGCGATTCAATGACCTGAATCAAGGGATGGTGGACCATGGCTTCACTTCGTCCTAAGTAAAAGGGAATTTGATACTGGTCAAAAATGGTCTTGAGTTGCAGTTGATAAGCTTCCACATCGCCTAACAAGACCCGAATATCCCGATAGCGAGCCCCATCGTGAAGATGCTGACGGATGGATTTGGCGACAAATTCCAACTCTTCTTTTTGTGTATTGGTCTGCCAGAGTTGAACCGCTGTTCGGTCTTGGTCCTCCAGCTCATTTTCCACTTGTGAAAAATCGTAGCGCGCTTCTAGCATGCGGCTAATGCGACTAAAGGAATCTTCGATCGCTTGCCCACAATACTGAGGCTGTACCTCAAATGTCTTTGCCAACTGAAGGAGAAAGTCAACACTGGCCTGGTAAAGATTTCCCTCTCTAAAGCTTGCTCGATAAGCTTTTTCACTGGCATAGACCCCGATGACAATCTCCACTCCTTTTCGATGAAGGAGACTAATCAAGGCCTCTTCTTCCGCAGAAAAACGCGTGAAGCCATCGACAACGATCGCCACATCCTTTAATTGCTCTTCCAGCTGCCCTTCTTCGACCTGATTGAGGAAAAAGGCCATCTTGGACTGGGATTCATACTGGTGCTTGACCAGCATCTCAGAGACCGCTTCAAAAATCGCCAAGAGGTCCTCTCTTTTTTCAGCTTCCTCGAGCAATTCCAAATCTGTAAAATCCATCTGGGCCGTCTGCAATTCATGATAGAGCTGGACCAGTTGCTGGATAAACTGAGGATCCTTACGCAGGGCCCCGTAAACTTTGAGATCCTGCTCTTTCATGTGGGAAAGAGCTTTAAAAAATAACATGCCGAGACCGATATCATCCAAGGGTTGCTCCTCAAAAACCTGATTCAGGATGAAATAACGAGCCATTTGGGCAAAGCGCGTGACGGTAATGGCAAAAGAAGCCTGACCTTCTAAATAGGACAAGACCTTGGCTTCTTTTTCAAAGGAAAGAGAGTTGGGCGCAATGTAAAACACACGCTTGCCCTGTTCTACTATCCCTACGGCTTCTTGTGTCAGGACCTGGGTCAAGGGGGTCCGAACATCCGTATAGAGTAATTTCATCCGATCCGTTCTCCTTTTGGCATTTTCTTGAGAGCTTGTTATCTTCTTATTATATCATTTTCACAGGAGGGACTAAAGCAAGAAGTCATGCTCCTCTTGGCCCAATTTTAGGAGATTTGTGCTACAATAAAAGTTGAAGAGACAGAAAGGATACCACCTATGAGCAGCATTTATGATTTTTCTTTAGAAAACCAGAATGGGGAGGAGATTCCCCTTTCTCACTACCAAGGTAAGGTTCTCATTGTGGTCAATACAGCAACAGGCTGTGGCTTGACCCCGCAATACCAAGGACTGCAAGATCTCTACCTGCGCTACCAGGAAAAGGGGCTGGAAATCCTAGACATTCCCTGTAACCAATTCATGGGGCAGGCACCAGGAACTGCAGAAGAAATCAATAGTTTCTGCAGCCTCAACTACCAGACCACCTTCCCACGATTCGCTAAAGCCAAGGTCAATGGTAAAGAAGCCCTTCCTCTCTATGACTGGCTCAAAAGTCAAGCAGCTGGGCCACTGGGCAAACGCATCGAATGGAACTTTGCAAAATTTGTCATCGACCGACAAGGCCAAGTCGCCCAACGCTTCTCCTCCAAAACAGAGCCAGCTGCCATGGAAGACTTGATCCAAGAATTACTTGAGAAATAAGCCAAAAAAGCCTGAGCTAACGCTCAAGCTTTTTTTATTATTAATCAATTTCAAGTCCACCGGTGTAGAGGCGGTAATAGGTGCCACGTTCTGCCATCAAGGAAGCATGGTTGCCTCGCTCGATGATACGTCCGTGGTCCATTACCATAATCACATCGGAATTGACAATCGTCGATAGACGGTGGGCGATAACGAAGACAGTCCGGCCTTCCATCAAGCGGTCCATCCCTTCTTGCACCATCTTCTCTGTCCGTGAGTCAATCGAAGACGTCGCTTCATCCAAAATCAAGACAGGCGCATTGGCAAGGGCTGCACGGGCAATGGCGATCAATTGTCGTTGACCATTTGATAGGCCAGCCCCATCATCTGTCAAGACTGTCTCATAGCCCTGATCCAAGTGCTTGACAAAGGAATCCACATTGGCAATCCGAGCTGCTTCAAGGATTTCTTCCCGTGTTGCATCAGCACGGCCATAAGCGATGTTTTCTGCAATCGTACCAGTGAATAAGTGGGTATCTTGAAGAACGATTCCGAGGGAACGACGCAGAGAATCTTTCTCAATCAATTTAATATCGATTCCATCATAAGTAATCATTCCTGATTGGATGTCATAGAAGCGGTTGATCAAGTTGGTAATGGTTGTCTTTCCTGCACCAGTCGCTCCGACAAAGGCCACTTTTTGCCCCTTATCCGCGTACAAGTTGATGCCATGAAGGATTTGTTTCTTCCCATCATAAGAGAAATCAACATCATCAAAGACCACATTTCCGACCATCTTGACAAGCTGGTAATCTCCATTTGGACGTGGGTGTTTCCAAGCCCATTTGTTGGTTTTCTGATCAGTTTCGACCATTTCTCCATCGACCAGTTCATAATTGACCAGCGTCACTTTTCCTTGGTCGACTTCTTCTTCTTCATCCAAGAGATCAAAGACACGATCTCCACCAGCCAAGGCCATGAGGACAAAGTTCAATTGTTGAGAGACCTGGGCAATGGGACCTGTGAAGGAACGGTTCAATTGCAGAAAGGCCATAAGACCACCAATGGTTAAACCACCGACGCCGTTTAGCGCAAAGAGTCCCCCGATCAAGGCTGTCAGAACAAAGGAAACATTTCCCAAGTTCCCAAGAATTGGCATGAGGACATTGGCATAGCGGTTGGCTTGGTAAGAGGATTCAAAGAGTTGATCATTGATGCGGTCAAAATCCTCAATGCTTTCGCTTTCATGCACAAAGGCCTTGACCACTTTTTGACCAGACATCATTTCTTCAATAAAGCCGTTCTCAATCCCCAAGTTCTTTTGTTGGGCGCCAAAGTAACGACCTGACTTGCCAGAGACATCCTTGATGATAAAGACCATGACGATGACCATGACAAGAACAATCAAGAACAAGAGCGGACTAACCGTCAGCATGGTAATCGTTACCCCAAGGATGGTAATCGCTGAGGATAAGAGTTGAGGAATGGATTGTTCAATCGCTTGGCGAAGAGCATCAATATCATTGGTATAGATAGACATGATGTCCCCGTGTTGGTGGGTATCAAAGTAACGAACTGGCAGTTTTTGCATGCGAGCAAACAACTGATTTCGAAGACTTCTAAGTGAGTCTTGTGAAACGGTCGCCATGATCAAGGTAAAGCCATAGTTAGCAAGGACCCCGATCAAACAGATCAAACCAACTCGTGTTAAGAAGGACAAGAGCGGTCCAAAATCATGGCTATTACTTGTCAGCATGGGCTCCACATAGACATCGACCAAGGACTGAATCGAAGCTGTCACATTAACCGTCGCAAGAGACGATAGAATGATTAAGATAAAGGAAACAATCAAGGATACCTTGTGGTTTTTCCAAAGGAAGTCGAGCAGGCGAAGGATAGAGCCTAGATTTGCTTTTTTCTTAGTTTTCATCTGCTTCTCCTTTCCCTTGTGTTTGCATTTCATATACTTCTTGGTAGATGGCATTGGTCGCAAGCAATTCCTCGTGACGACCGATCGCATCGATTTGACCATCATTCATCACGATAATACGATCTGCATCTTGAATAGAGGAAATCCGTTGACCAATGATGATTTTGGTGGTCTCTTTCAAGCTGGTTGCCAATCCTTGACGGATCAAACTATCCGTCTTGGTATCGACCGCTGAAGTCGAATCATCCAAGATCAAGATCTTGGGATTCATGAGAAGGGCACGCGCGATACAAAGACGCTGGCGCTGACCACCTGAGACATTGGATCCCCCACGCTCAATCATGGTGTCATAACCCTCTTTGAAATCTTGAATAAATTCATCTGCTTGGGCGATCTTACAAGCTGCGATGATCTCTTCATCCGTCGCATCCTTATTTCCCCAGCGCATATTTTCTTTAATCGTACCA
This sequence comes from Streptococcus parasanguinis, assembly GCF_047465465.1. GTDB lineage: Bacteria > Bacillota > Bacilli > Lactobacillales > Streptococcaceae > Streptococcus > Streptococcus parasanguinis_AI. Next base: position 820,700 of record NZ_JASGZU010000001.1, read on the forward strand.
GAGAACAGGACATTGGTCTGAAGAACCATGGCCACTTGCTTACGAAGGGAATCAAGATCGTATTCTTTGACATCGTGGCCTGCTACTGTCACCCGACCAGACTCAACATCATAGAGACGAGGAATCAACTGAACCAAGCTTGATTTCCCTGATCCTGTTCCTCCCAAGATACCAATAACTTCCCCTGAACGAATGGAAAGATTAATCCCTTGTAAGACATGGGTCTTGTCGCCATTTTCATCGGTATAAGCAAAGGTCACATCCTCAAAGTTGATGGATCCATCAGCGACTTCTTTGATCCCATTTTCTGGAGAGTCAATCGTCGTTTTGGTCGTTAAGACTTCATTGATCCGCTCGACAGAAGCCATGGAAATCGACAACATGACAAAGATCATCATAAACATCATGAGCGACATGAGAATGGTCATGGTGTAACTAAACATAGAGGTCAAATTCCCAGTAGAGAGTTGACCACCAACGATCAGATGTGCTCCAATCCAAGAAATCAAAAGGAAAGAAGCATACATGGAAAGCATCATAGCTGGGCTACTCAAGACAACGACACGGATAGCCTTCATAAACATGTTATAAATCAAACGCGAAGCCTTCTTGAATTTAACCGTTTCATCTGCTTCCTTAACGTAGGACTTCACCACCCGCATATTGGTGATGTTTTCTTGAATGCTGTTGTTGAGATTGTCATAAGCTTCAAATACTTCTGTGAAGAGCGGATACACAATCTTCATGATGATGCTTAAGACAGCTGCTAAAAAGATGGTCACATAGACAAAGATCATGGCCATTTCCGCATTGATCATGAAACAAGCCACAATGGCAAAGATCAAATTAAGCGGTGCCCGAACACAGATCCGAATGACCATTTGATAGGCATTTTGCACATTGGTCACATCCGTCATCATCCGAGTGACTAACCCACCTGATGAGAACTGATCAATATTCTCAAATGAGAAGGTTTGAACCTTTTTGAAAATGGCCCGACGAAGGTTTTTGGCAAAACCAGCCGATGCATAGGCGCCATAACGGGCAGACTGCATCCCACAAAAGAGGGAGAGAAAGGCACAGACCAGCATGAGCCCACCGTAAAACAAAATATTGTTCATGTTTCTTTGTTGAACACCCTGGTCCAAAAGACTCGCCATGACAAAGGGAATCGAAATCTCAAACATGACTTCAAAAACCATGAACAAGGAAGCCAAAATCGAGGGCTTCTTGAATTCTTTGATCTCGGAAATTAAGGATCGAATCATTATTACCTCCAATGTTATTCATACTTTTTCCTGCGGTAGAAGCAAAGCTTCTTTCCATCGAAAATAGGTCAAAACACACAAAATTCCCTGAGGGAAAGACCCTAGGGATTACGCATTTTTTATAGTCTTCATTGTAACCTAAATTACAAAAAAATGCAAGATTTTTAGACAGTGTCATTTTTTCTGTTTATTCAGTGCAAAAGAGGCTGGGACAAAAGTCCTAGCCTCTCAATTGTCTTTGGATTGTCGAGCAAGACGCAGTGGTTGAGTGGGCCCTACTACGCTGATTTCATCAGCTTTTACAGCCCTACTCAACTGTGCGGAGGTGGGACGACGAAATCGAATTCTAACGAATTACCAATTTCTGTCCCACTCTCTTTTTTATTTATTCAGCTAAGAGCACTTCTTTGATGGTTTGTTTTTGTAGTTTTCTGTTGGATAGATAAAAGAGGCTTTCGTAAACCACAGCAAAAGCAAGCAAGGTCCAGAAGCACACATTCCCATCAAAGTAATGCTCAATCTTTTCAGGAACCGTATCTTTGATCACACCGATCAAGATTTCCATAATGCCATATTGATAAGCCGTCCCAAGAACAAATCCTAAATAAGCCCAAAAACGATAGGGAGCGAGAATATGACTTTGGCATTCACGATTGGTGTAGCCAAAAGCCTTCATAAGAGCCAAGGTTTCGCGGCTTTCTGAGACCACAATCCCCAATGACAAAAAGAGAATCGAGAAAGAAAGGATCAAGCCAATCATAATCATCATGGTTTGGATGATGTCATCTGTATAATCTCTTAAGCCAAAGGACAATTGAACCATGGCCGCAAAACACATAGAGCCAAAGACAACAAAAAACAAGATCGATTTTCTCCCCCAAATCAGAGATGAGGACAGCTCTTTTAAGAAGTCTTTCTCTTTCTTAGGAGCCCGCTTTCTCCTTTGGACCTTGATTGGGGTTGGGGACTTTTTCAATAAGCGAAGTGCCGGCGTTTGTAATTGTCTTCTAGCATAGCCAATCGCGAGAAGCATAAAGAAGCTCGTTGGCAGGATCACCAAGGCAAGCAGGAGCTGCCAATGAAAATGAATGGTGATTTCTGGCAGGATCCCCTTCTCATTACGAAAGTCGTAAAAATGTCCCATCATAAGAAAAGAAGCAAAATAGCCAAGAAGCGCTCCAGCTCCAAAACTAAGTTCAAAGGCCCAAAATCGTTTAGCCAATTGGCCATTGCTATAGCCCAAAGCCTTTAAAATCCCTAATTGTTCCTTGTGGTCATCGACAAATTGTTTGATATAAAAACACATGAGAAGGACCGACGTCAAGGACAAGACGACCCCACTGACCATGGCCACCATCCAAGAAAGCGAAACCTGGGCATCATAGTAGGTCTGAATCATGGGATTGGTTTTCGAAATCTCCAACTGCTCGATGTCCAAGTAAAAATTTAAGAAGAGATTGGCCACAAAGACCGCACAAGCCCCAATGATACTGACGACAACTAATTTTCGAATATCTTTTACTGAAAACATGGCTTACCATCCAATCTCATAAGCAGTCTGAGGCTGATCATTGGTCACAACTTCGGTAATCTTGCCACTATTGACGCGAATGATGGTTCTGGCCATATCCGCAATATTTTGGTTGTGCGTCACCATGATGAGGGTAAAGCCCAGCTTTTCCTTCAGTTTCCAGATATAGTCCAGAATCTTGCGCCCTGTTTCTTCATCGAGAGCTCCCGTCGGCTCATCTAAGAAAAGAATCTCGGGCTTTTTGGCCAAGGCCCGGGCAATAGAGACTCTCTGCTGTTCCCCACCCGACAATTCACTTGGATACTTGTCTAGCTTATCGCCAAGTCCCAAATCTTCTATGATCTGCAAAAAATCATGATTGTTTGCCAGGTCAGCTCCCATCTTTACATTTTGTCTAACCGTTAGATTCGGCAATAGATAATACTGCTGGAAAATAAAAGCAATCTTCTCACGTCTAAAGTCCGTCAATTGAGCATCCGTGAGTTGTGATAAATCTTGTCCTTGAATGAGGATATGCCCCTCGTCCACCTTTTCTAAGCCTGATAACACATTTAAGAGAGTTGATTTCCCCGATCCAGAAGGACCGAGGATAACCACATCATCCTGGTCCTGAATCTGCAAACCAATCCCCTTTAAAACCTTGGTTTGGCCGTAACTTTTGTGTACATTTTCTAGTTGAATCATTTCTTTCCTACCATTTCTTTGATGAGAGATTGACAAACCTCTGTCAGTAATCCAATCACTTCTTCCATGCTGAACTGATAAATACCAGAAGCAACCATAGAGGCCATCCCGTGTGAGTAGATAAATAGATGCTGGTACAAGCGACCAGCCTCCTCTACAGTCAAAGGATAGTCTGCGACGATCGAATCCAGAACCAATTGGTAACTATGATCCTTCATGGGAAGAAAATCTTGAAAGCGACGAATCGGATCTTTGCTAGGATTTTGGAAAAGCAATTGAAAGAGTTGGGGCTCTTTTGAGGCGAAAAGGATATAAGCAACCCCGACAGATCGGAAAGGCTTTTCATCTTCTAAGGCCTTGCGAATATACTCCACCACGACCATCTCCGCCGCAGCAATAACCTCTGCTTGCAACTCAGCCATATTGGCAAATTGCCCAAAAATGACTCTCGGTGTGGCTCCCAGCTTCTCCGCTAATGCTCGAGCTGTCAAGCTAGCCATCCCCTCTTCTCTCACCAATTGTAAAGCGGTCCCAATGATAGCCTCTTTACTAAATTTAACCTTGGGTGGCATAAGACTCCTTTCGCGCAACTTCCGTTGCGCAACACTTGTTGCATAAAGAATATCATAAAAAAGAAAGACTTGTCAAGAAAAATCTGAAAACTACCAAACAAAAAACCAGACCACCGATAAGAGTGGAATCTGGTTTACTAACAAGATTCTAAGGCAAATCATTCCCTGCAGCCAAGTAGATTTGGTACCATTCCTTGCGAGTCAAAGTAACTGTTGCTGCTTTTCCTGCTTCAAGGACATGCTGGGGCTTGGTCGTTCCGATGACGGCCTGCATCTTACCAGGATAGCGGAGGACCCAGGCAAGGGCGATAGCTGTCGGAGTGACCTGGTATTTTTTCGCCAAGTCATTGAGGACGTGATTGAGGGCCGCAAACTCTTCCTTGCCGACAAAATTCCCCTTGAAATAACCATGCTGGAGGACAGACCAGGCCTGAATCACCGTATCAGTTAAGCGACAATACTCAAAGACACTGCCATCTCGCACGGCTGCTTTTGGCCCTTCCATGTTGACATGAAAACCAGCTTCAAAGCTCGGTGTAAAGGCGGCACTCAACTGCAACTGGTTGACCTTGAGAGGTTGTTTGACAGCCGTCTTAAGCAATTCCATCATCATGGGATTTTGATTGGACACCCCAAAATGACGAACCTTGCCCGCTTGCTCCAAGTGATCAAAAGCTTCCGCCACCTCTTCAGGTTCCATGAGGGCATCCGGTCGGTGAAGGAGGAGACTATCCAAGCGCTCGATCTGCAGACGCTCGAGGATGCCATCGACGGAATCCAAAATATAGTCCTTAGAAAAATCAAAATAGGTAAAGCCATCTTTGCGAATCCCACACTTGGACTGGATCCACATCTGGTTCCGTAGATCCGGACGACGCTTGAGAACCTTCCCCAGCAGGACCTCACACTGGCCATCGCCATAGATATCCGCTAGGTCAAAGGTGTTAATTCCAATCGACAAGGCTGCTTCCACTAAGGCCTCCACCTCATCTTCACTCATCTGGCTGATCCGCATCATCCCAAGGACAATCGTGGACAGACGCTCATTTTCAGCAAACTCAATATAGTTCATGTCCGCCTCCTTTTCTGTAGTTCTATTGTAGTGAAAAGGCTTGCAAAAGTCAATTTGCAATCAAAAAGCCCCCAGCGATATCTGAGGGCTTGTTTGATTAGCGATAGCTAAGAGCACGTTTGATGGTCTTCCATGGTCCGAGGTCATCGGTCTGAAGGATCAGGCTCGCATAGATACGGGCAATGAGCACTGTTCCCACGATGGTAAAGAGAACCGCAATTCCTAAAGAACCCCAAGATTCAAGACCAGTCGCATAGCCATTAATGGTACGGAAAGGCATGAAGAAGGTTGAGAAGAAAGGAATGTAGGAACCAATCTTTAATAAGAAGACGTCACCGGCACTTCCCAAGGTGGTTACCCCAAGGAAGCTAAAGATAACTAACATCATCAGTGGTGAAATCGCTTTTCCTGAATCTTCAGGTCGTGCAACTGTGGAGCCTAAGAAGGCAGAGAGCACCACATACATAAAGATCCCAAGGATAATGAAGAAGACGGTATTAAGCGAGATCGCTTCTGCTAGGTGTTGGGTAATTGGAGAGTTTGGAGCAAGAATATCCTTGACAACTGGGATATCTGCTCTAAAGATCCAAACAGCTACTAGCCCAACGACATAGACAAAAATATGGGTAAAAATCACTCCGAAGAGTCCGAGCATGCGTGCGAAGAAATAGTCGGTTGCTTTGATACTAGAGAAGACCACTTCCATGATCTTAGTTCCCTTTTCACTGGCTACTTCTTGGGCTGTGATACTAGAGTAGAAGATCAAAATCATATAAAGCAACATTCCCAAACCACCTGCAACCATGGTTTGCACCATTTTCAAGCCTTCTTTTTTCTCATCAATTTTTTCTTTGAGAGAAACCTGTTGAGACAAGGCTGTCAGTTGCTCTTTGCTTAGATTGGCACGCGCTAGATTGATTCCTTGTTGGACTTGGCTTAATTTCGCAGCGACAAGCGATTTCAAATCTGTTTTCATGGCTTGGTCGCCCACATAAGTGGCTTCTAGCTGCCCATCTTTTTCATCTACCGTTAGGTAAGCTGCTGCTTTCTCATCCTTGATAGCTTTTTTAGCTGCTGCTTCATCTTTGTAGTCCAAGGTCAAGCCATCGGTTCCTTTGAGGCTTTCTTTGACAGCTGGCACTTCTGTCACCAAGGCCACTTGGTTTTTGGCATCTGTAGAAGAACCTGTCAGATAACCGATTCCAATGCTCAATCCTAAAAAGAGGAAGGGACCGAAGACCATGAAGAGGAAACTCCATGATTTCACTTGTCTGATATAGGTTTCTTTCATTACGACAAACATCTGTTTCATACTTCTACTCCTGATTCAAGTTTAAAGATCTCATCAATAGTTGGGGCTTGGTGGTCAAAGGTTGCTAGGTAGTGGCCCTTGGTCAAGCGGTCAAATAATTCTGGACCAGCTGATGCATCATCCAAGATCAGCTTCCAAGTCCCTTGCTTGGTCATGCTGACCTTGGTCACGTGTGGCAGAGCTTCTAACTCTTCTTTGCTAAAGTCGTTTGAGACAAAGAGGCGAGTCTTGCCATAGCTATTCCGGACCTCTTGGACAGGCCCTGAAAGGACAACCGAACCATCACGGATCATTAGGATATCATCACACAACTCTTCGACATTGGTCATGACGTGGTCAGAAAAGATAATGGTTGCCCCACGCTCTTTTTCTTCAAAGATGACCTGCTTGAGCACTTCTGTATTGACCGGATCCAAGCCGCTAAAGGGTTCATCTAAAATGATCAATTTAGGCTCATGGATCAAGGTGATGATCAGTTGAACCTTCTGTTGGTTCCCTTTTGAGAGACTCTTGATTTTATCGGTCAATTTCCCTTTTACTTGGAGTTTTTCCATCCAGGTCGGTAATTTTTCCTTGACCTCAGCAGTGCTCATTCCTTTTAATGCAGCCAAATAGCGGACCTGCTCAAAAATCGTGAGTTTAGGCATGAGACTACGTTCTTCTGGCAAATAGCCAATTTCCTTGTAGGTTTCTTGGGTAATCGCTTTGCCACCTAGACGAATCTCACCGCTGTAGTCCAAAAAGTGCAAGATGCTGTGGAAAATAGTTGTTTTCCCGGCACCATTTTTCCCAACTAAGCCAAGGATATGACCTTGTTGTGCTGTCAGATCTACTCCGAAGAGAACCTGCTTATTCCCGAAGCTTTTTTCTAAATTTCTAATTTCTAACATGGATGACTCCTCTAATCTTTATAATAACGTTTGGTAATCTTGTATTGTGAGACCAAGATATAGATATAAATCAGTGATACAACAACTAAGGCTAATAATATATCTGTCTGGAAAATAATTCCAACTAAGAATATCACCATCAAGGATATTGGAAAGACATAATTGCTTAACTTAAAAACAATCTCGAAGTTCTCTTCATAGCAAATTTGTTTTTCTTCCTCATCCATCATACTCATCATTAATTCACGGGCTTCTGCACCACTAGCATTACGTGGAATCGCCTTTCCATAAATCTGTTTAAACGTTTTTCGAAACTGATGTTCCAGTCCAAAAGTGAGAACGATCAAGCCAAGGAAAACAATTGGGATGGTGTATTTTCCCAAAACACCTGATAGTTTTTCTTCATACACTAGTATTTGACAAGAAAAGAAAATCACTAATAGATATGGGACAATCATAACGCCTTTGAAAATCGTAGCCAAGTCATAGATTCTTCTCGTTTGACTTTCATAATGGTAGGCCTCCTCATCATCCTCTGTCTCCTCCATCTTCCGATGAGACTGGCGTGACAAGAATAGGAAGGTAGATGCAATTCCGAAGATGATTAGATATAAAATGGCAGACCCTATATAGAGCATTTCTCGATCAAAAAGTTTTTGAAATTCTATGGGATGATCTGAACCAACCAATCCTGTCAAAAATCCAATGATTCCTCCTAATAGGATCATAGCTATATTTCTCCAAAAACGGTAACGCGCTGACCTTTCTTTATATTTCTTTTTCATAATCATTCCTCTTCCTCTACTAGACTAAAGACATTTTCCACCGGTTCCCTGAAAATCTGGGCGATGGTGATGGCAATGATAACCGAAGGGGTGTATTCACCCCGCTCCAAGAGACTGATAGACTGGCGCGAGACACCTGCTAGCTTGGCTAGCTCGGATTGGTTGAGACCATCGCGCGCCCTCAGCTCTTTCAGTCGATTTTTTAAAATCATGGCTTTCGCCCCCTTATAGTTGAATATCTTGAATATCTTCGATACGGACTAATTTGGTTTCTCTTTGTTGTTTATTGGTCTCACGACTCAATTTGACCCAATCTTCATCGATATCTATAATCTCATATTCGGTTCCAAATCCATTTACTGTCACCTTGACCGTTTGGCCTTTTAATTCTTCTAAAAGTCTAGACATTTCTTGATTTCCTTTCACTTGTTTTTCTAATCTTTTAATACGTTTGTTCAACTTTTTTATCTTCTTTTCTGAGCTTGCATAAATGATAACCAGAAAAGGGATAAATAGAATCCATATAGCTCCCATAAGAATACCTCCCCTTCTTTCAACTAAAATTATTGTAACACTTCTTTTTCTTTTTGACAAGTATACTTGTCAAAAAAATAAAAATATTTGTCAAAAATAGAAGGATGGTTGACATGGATATTTTGAGGTAAGAAATAAAAGGCCCGCATTTGCGCACCTTTTAAAGATTCTTTTCTCCCTGCTATGAATCTGAAAAGACTTCCATAGTAAGAAATATGACTTTGGTCGCTACAAGATAATCTTACACGTGTTTAATCTCGATGAAGTCTAAACTAGTAGGACTAGGCTAGCTCTGATCATTTTCATCATCCTTGTTCCCTGCATCTTCCACAAGCCACAGCAAAGTAATGATCAACTCATCAACTTAAAAAACTTATCTACCACTCATATCTAGGAGGTTACCATGTCAACTATTCTTATTACCGTCCTTATTTTTTTAGCTGGACAAGGTCTTCGCTCCTACCTCAAGGGAAAAGGATCCTGCGGAGACTGCGAGTGTTCCTGCCCTATCAAAGACGAAATGCACCAATCGCATCGCCATCAGCAAAGAATAGGTGTGTACCAGAAATCAGAAACGTAAAAAACCATTGGTCAATTGAACCAATGGTTTTTCTATCCTCCTATTTAATTCTCTACGATATTAAAATCTTGGGGAGCTTTGACTTCTTTTATCTGGTTAATATCTCGATAAGTAAATTCAAAATGGTCTTCATTGTTCACCGTTCGCCCTTTATCATTTTTCAATTTGGTATCTAGTTGAATCCTAGCCTCGCTAGGAACTAATTTTTCTTCTTTATTTGAGGAGTCTTTCTTCATAGACAAATAAATGTGCAACTTGACGGACTGAATCTCATTTTTCGCTTTGGTGTAGAGCTCACTATCTAACAAAGTACTTTGAAATTCTCCAATTTGATCAATATCTTTCTTAACATCTCCCTTAAATTCAAGATAGATATACTGACCATCGATAGTTTTTTTAAATCGATCCGCATATTTTTCATAAAGTTTCAAAATGAGTTCATGACGTCCCACTTCTGGATCTTTTATATTTTGATATTTCAGGGCTGGTTCTGTAACTTCTTCCACTCTATCCCAAGTCCAACTATCGTCTCCCTTCTTTATTTTTTTATACAGAACCCCTTTTTCAGGAGAATATAGTCTCAAAATGGTATCCCCATATCCTGTAGAACCTATTTTATTGGCAAGACTTCGAAAATGGTCTGAATCACTGTCTGTCGTAGATCCATTTCCTCCATCTTTCGTATAAAATTCATTATATACTTGAGGGTCAAACTGAATTTTCCCATGTCGTAAGGTTGTTTCATACATTAGTGATTGTGAACCTTTTACCTCAAGTAGATTCTTTCGATAAATTTTACTGACATATTCCATGTTTTTTGCATCTCTCATGGCTTGGATATACGTTTTCACATCTTTACTCCCACTATCTTGTGTCGTATCCTTTGAAGGGGTTTTAGCCGATTTACAAGCTGAAAGGAATAGACAAGCAAGAAGAGATAAGAAAAACACTAATAATTTTCTTTTATGTTTCATATCTTCACTCCTTTTGAACTAAATACCACCTAATTTTTCAACAGCCTCTGGTACTTCTACTTGGACACCAGTATTTTGTTTTGAATAGGTAATTTTACACGTTAATTTTTCTTTCGCAAAAGATGAATTAGAAGTACAAGTATAAGTAACACCTAAAGGTGTCAAGTTCTCCTTAGAAACGATGAGGTCTATCTGGTAGCTCCCTTCTGAATTTTCAAAATAACTAACTCCTATGGGAACAGGGCCTTGTAACACGGCGTTATTTGGTTCTAGTAAATGATTTACATCCTTACTCTTATAGGTTAAGACATACTGGTCCTTTTTCTTGGTCACTTCAAACTTGTCTTTCTGTGTCTGAAAGAAGCGTATGGCTTCTTGATTTACCCCCACAGGTTGTTTATTCTCTTGAGAATAAGAAAACATTTCCCACTCTGATGAGTCTTTTGGTCTAGAATACTCATGAAAGGCATCGTAATACTCTTCTTGACTCGTACCGTTGTTCGTATATAGTCCACGTACCCTCACTGGTTTTAATTCAAAGGATCCTTCAAAAGTCGGAGTATATACTGCGTGTGTATTCCCATCACTTGTTGGTTCACTAAACTTTCTCTCAATCTTACTCTCCAGTTTGATTTCGCCATTTTTCAAGTGTTCAAAGGCTTCTAACCCCTTTTCGATGATTTGTTCTTGGCTTAGTTCCTTTGAATTTCCCTTCTTGCCCTCAGCCTGTTGACATCCAACTAGACTAACTACTGCCAATAAACCAACAAGTGACAAGATAGGTTTTCTTATATTAAACATCCCCATTTTCCTTCCTTTTTTCAGTAAATCTACTAATGTTTATTCTTCTATTATAAACGATTCTATGATCTTTGTAAATCCTTTCACAAGCTTGTAAAAAGATTGTAATTTTTTAAATACAAAACAAAAACAGCTAAGAGCATGTCTCAACTGTTTTGATCTATATCTTAACGCACTTCTGCATTGACTTTTTCTTCAAGTGAAGCTTGGATTTTTTCCATATAGCGTGCGACTTCTTCATCCGTCAAGCTATCTTCTGGATTTTGGAAGGTCAAACTGTAGGCCATAGACTTCATGCCAAGTCCTAGTTTTTCACCTGAGAAGACGTCAAAGAGTTTGATGTCTGTCAAGCGTTTCACGCCAGCAGCTTGAATCGCATCAACCACTTCTTGGTGGGTCACTTCTGCTTTGAGGAGAAGGGCGATATCACGGCTCACGGCTGGGAATTTAGTGATTTCCACAAAGGCTGCGGCTGGTTGAAGAGCTGCTTCAATAGCAGATAAGTTCAATTCTGCCACATAGGTTTCTGGGATATCATAAGCCTTAGCTGTTACAGGGTGGACTTGTCCCAAGACCCCAATCACCTGATCACCAAGTGAGATCAAGGCTGTCCGCCCTGGGTGGAGACTCTTGATTTCTTGTGTTGCTGTATAAGTCACATCAAGACCCAAGCGAGCAAAGAGGGCTTCCAAGATTCCCTTAGCATAGAAGAAGTCAACTGGAACAGCTGCAGTTTGGAAGTCTTTTTCAGCGACTAGGCCAGTTAAAGCAAAGGCAAAGCTGTTGATTTCGTTTGGCAATTCTTCTTTTGGATTACCTGTCTGTTCAAATACTTTTCCGATCTCGTAGAGGGCCAAATCTTTGTTCTTGCGAGCGACGTTGTAAGCTACGGTATCTAAGATCCCTGAGATCATATTTTGACGGAGGACTGAACGATCCACAGTCATTGGCCACATGAGCTCTGTTAAGTTACTTGGCGCAGTCGTGAACTCCACTGCTTTTTCAGGAGTTGTCAGAGCATAGGTGATGATTTCTGTCAAACCAGCACCTTCAGCAATGGTCCGAACTTGGCGACGCAATTTTTGAGTCGCTGTCAATTCACCTGCTGTCCCGTCATCTTTTGGAAGGGTTGCTGGTAATTTGTCATAACCATAAATCCGAGCAATTTCTTCAAAGAGGTCCGCTTCGATAGTGATGTCCCAACGGCGACGAGGAACGCTGACTGTGAAGCTTTCTGCATTTCCAGAAAGGCCAAAACCAAGACGACGGAAGACATCTTCGACATCCGCGTAGGAAAGCTCTGTTCCAAGGACACGGTTCACGTCTGCAAGAGTAGAAGAAACTTCCACATCTGAAGTATCCAACTGGCCTGCTGAAACAATGCCCTTACGCACGGTCGCACCAGCAAGCTCTGCAATCATGGTTGCTGCCGCATCAAGGGCTTCATTAACGGTTGCCACGTTGATCCCTTTTTCAAAGCGAGAAGATGATTCAGAGCGTAGGTTGAGACGACCACTTGTCTTACGGATAGATTTGCCATTGAAGACAGCAGCTTCAAGAACTACATGAGTAGACTTTTCAGAGATTTCTGTAGCCTCTCCCCCCATGACACCTGCAAGGGCAACAGGTTTGTCAGCAACCGTAATCACGAGGTCACTTGTTTCCAACTCACGCTCTTCCCCATCCAAGGTCACTAATTTCTCACCTGCACGCGCTTCACGTACACGGATGTCATTTCCTTCAAAGGTATCCAAGTCAAAGGCATGCATAGGCTGACCAAAGTAAAGCAAGATATAGTTGGTCACGTCAACCACATTATTGATGGGACGGATGCCTTCATTCATGAGGAGGTTTTGCAACCATTGTGGACTTGGTGCGATAGTTACATTGTCCAAGATACGAGCTGCATAATAAGGAGCCTTATCTGTGTCGATGCTGACAGAAAGAGCATCCGCTGCAACTTGGTCTGTTTCTGTTAAAGTAAATTCTTTGAAGTTGACTGCCTTGTCATAGATGGCTGCTACTTCATGTGCTACCCCACGCATCGAAAGAGCATCTGCACGGTTTGGAGTGATAGAAAGCTCGATGATTTCATCATCCAAGTCTAGATAGGAGAAGACTTCCTCACCTGGAACAGCAGTTTCAGGCAAGATTTGGATGCCATCTGCAAATTCTTTCGGTACAACGGAGTCAGAAATCCCTAATTCACCAAGTGAACAGATCATTCCGAGCGACTCCAACCCACGGATTTTCCCTTTTTTAATCTTGTAATTATCTGCGATGCGAGCACCTGGAAGAGCCACCATCACCTTGATGCCTGCTCGCACATTTGGTGCTCCACAGACGATTTGACGCGCTTCTTCTTCACCCACATTAACTTGGCAGACATGCAAGTGTGTTTCGGGTACATCTTCACAAGACAAGACTTCACCGACGACAATTTTTGAGAGACCAGCAGCAGGTGATTCCACACCTTCTACCTCGATCCCTGTGGTTGACATTTTTTCAGCCAACTCTTCTGATGGCACATCCACGTCCACCAATTGTTTTAACCATTTATATGATACTAACATAATTCCGATCATAAGATCCCACTAGGTGAGATCTTCTCAATTCCTTTCTCTCAATTTGAACCCACAATTAAGCTTACGGATTATCCTTCAAATGCTTGCGCAACAACCAGTCTGTATCCACGGTATCTCCGGTGATATACTGGTGTTCACTAAATCGTTCAAATCCAAAGCGGTAGTAAAAATCTTGCGCCTTAAAGTTGCGTTCCCATACACCTAGCCAAGCCCACTCAAAGCCACGACTCTTGGCTTGATCCAGCGCAAAGCTAAACATTTCCTTGCCGAAACCAGCCCCTTGACATTCCTTCTTGACATAGATCCGTTGGATCTCAAAGGACTTATCCATCTCTACTGGCTCGGTCTGCGCCTGACCCCAGTTGATCTTGAGAAAACCACAGATTTCTTGATCTTCATTGAGGACAAAATAGGTTTCAGATTCTGGATCTAGCAGATCCTTCTCGATTTGCTCCAAAGAGAGCACAGTAGAGAAGTAATCTTCCAAATCTTCCTCAACAATATAGGGACCAAAGGTATCCCCATAGGTTTCCACTTCTAGGTCACGTAAGGTCTCTAATTGATCGATTTTTACTCTAACTAACATGATTATTTAAACTGTTCTGAGAAGCGAACATCTCCTTGATAGAAGCCACGGATATCATTGATTCCGTAACGAAGCATGGCCACACGCTCTTGACCAAGTCCAAAGGCAAATCCTGAATAGATTGTTGGATCAATCCCACTCATCTCAAGGACCCGTGGGTGAACCATACCGGCTCCCATGATTTCAATCCAACCAGTTTTCTTACATACGTTACATCCCGCTCCACCACATTTGAAGCAAGAGACATCGACCTCAACAGATGGCTCAGTGAATGGGAAGTAAGAAGGACGCAAACGGATTTGACGTTCTGCACCAAACATCTTTTGCACGATCAATTGAAGCGTTCCTTGAAGGTCGGCCATAGAAATGCTTTTCCCAACAACCAAGCCTTCGATTTGATGGAATTGGTGGCTGTGGGTCGCATCATCCGTATCCCGACGGAAAACCCGCCCTGGAGAGATCATCTTCAATGGTCCCTTGCTAAAGTCATGCGCATCCATAGCCCGCGCCTGTACAGGTGAAGTATGGGTCCGAAGCAAGATTTCTTCTGTGATATAGAAGGTATCCTGCATATCCCGCGCTGGGTGATCTTTAGGCAGATTCATCCGTTCAAAGTTATAATAGTCTTGCTCCACTTCAAAGCCGTCAACGACTTGATACCCCATCCCGATAAAGATATCTTCGATTTCTTCACTGGTTTGGGTCAAAATATGACGGTAACCACTAGCAACTGGACGACCTGGAAGGGTCACATCGATGCTTTCGCTAGCTAGTTTAGCTTGGACTTTCTTTTCTTCCAAGAGTTTGGCTGATTCTTCAAAGGCAGCCGTCAAGACATCACGGGCTTCATTGACGTGTTTTCCAATAACCGGACGCATCTCAGCAGAGACATCCTTCATCCCTTTAAGAATTTCCGTCAGAGATCCTTTCTTCCCAAGAACAGAGACCCGTAGTTCTTGCATCTCTTTTTTATTTTCAGCAGAGATCTGCTTCAAGGCTGCCAGCGTTTCTTCTCGAAGCGCTTTTAGTTGTTCTTCAATCGTTGACATATTTCCTCCATCATGGTCCACCTACAGACATAGAAAAAAACCGCGTGCCTTCTCCTAATCGGAGCGTTGACACGCGGTACCATCCGTTTTTTATCTGTAAACCAGACCTTAATTTCTAAATCCTTGCGCAAGTGAATTCACCCAGCTTTCATGCAAAGAGCTTTCAGTCACGGCTCTTCTCCCTGTCGCACTTCCCTTGAGGTACTAGTCTTGCAGATTTCTATTCAATTACTATCTAGTTTATCAGATTTTTAGTTAAAAAACAAGTTAGATGAGACTAATTTCAATAGAAGAAGGAACAGGACGTAATGCATTATCTATTTGCCTGGTCGGTTTCATCTGCATTCCTTTTCAATAGAAGAGTTGCTGCTTGGTTAAAACCATCACACCAGTTATACCATTTTGCTTCATACTCATCTTGAGGTAAGATACGATTTTTTAAATCCAAGACAGAGTCTATCTTTCTTTCCTCGCAAGCTTGCGCATAGAGAGCATACAAGTCATCGCCACCATCTCTATCAAACTCAGCAGAAATCGTATCCCGACCTGCCAATAAAGCCTGATAAGCCCTGTGATGCCCGTCTGTAATCAAGAAGCGATTTCCAAATGCAAGTACACTAATTGGATCCACATTGATGATGTCTGCCGACTGATCCAGCATCTGGATAGCTTGTAACTTCTTTTCTGATAAATATAGTTGGGTCGGATGAAGATCTGTTATCTTGACTTCCATATCTTTCTCCTCTACCATGAGTAACATAGTTGGTCATGAGCACTGGTAGACATTTTTAAAGGTCACGATTTAAAGACCTGCCAAAGCCAACTTCCCCTGCCATTCTTGTGATTCGTTTCCTTTTTATTTAATGACTTGTCCAGCATCTTTCAAGACAGATTCTGGAATAGTAATGCCTAATTCATCTGCGACTTTTTTATTGATGACAGATTTTCCTTGGCTAAAGATTTCAACTGGTGTATCCGCAGGTTTTTGACCTTTCAAGATCTTCGCAGCCATTTTACCAGTTGCTACTCCAAGATCGTGTTGGTCGACAACGACTGAACCTAAACCACCAGCTTCGACCATGGCTGTCGCACTTGGGAAGATTGGTTTTTTAGCTGTTTTGTTGGCTTCGACAACTGTTGAGAAGGCTGAAGCGATGGTATTGTCGATTGGAACCCAGATAGCATCGACTTTGCCTGACATTACAGACACGGTAGAAGCAATTTCATTTGTAGAAGGTACAGAATAAGGAACCACCTTGTAACCTGCTTTTTCAGCCAATTTTGTAAATTCTTCTACTTGAGATTTGGAATTATCCTCACTGGTTGAGTACAGGATCCCTATTGTTTTCACGTTCGGAGTCAACTCTTTGATCAATTTCAACTGTTGCTCAGTTGGATTATGGTCAGATACCCCAGTGATATTGCCACCTGGTTTTTTCAAATCTTTGACCAAGTTTGCGCCGACCGGATCAGTGACAGCTCCCATAACGATTGGTTTGTCTTTGGTTGCACTAGCCAAACCTTGAGCAGATGGAGTTGCAATTCCAATCAAGACTTGGTTATCCTTGTCTACCAATTGTTTACTCATGGTTGCAACTTTGTTTTGGTCGCCTTCAGCATTAAGGAAATCAATGTCCACTTTGTCCTTGTCATAACCTTCTTCAGCTAAACCATCTTGAATCCCCTTGTAGATCAAATCAAGCGAAGGGTGGCTGACCAACTGCAAGACCCCAACTTTAGCCTTTTCATTGCTGCTTGCTGCCTTGTTGTCTTTACCTGCTGTAGCTGAATAGATCGCTGTCCCAATGACTGCAGCTGCAATCAAACCAATAATTCCCATTAAACGTTTATTTTTCATTTTTAATACCTCTTCTATTTTTCATTTTCTTCTTTTTTTCCATCATCTAAAGACTGCGACGCCATCGTTTCTTCATATCTTTTCTCCCTTCTCATCTAAAACAAAAAACACACCCACACATAGCAAAAGCTATGTGAGGACGTGTCATCGCGGTGCCACCTCACTTATGGGAAAAAGATAGTCTCCCCCATATCTCTGTCTTGTCTAGCAACAAGTTGCACGATAAGGTGTGCCAACCGAATTTTTATTGTTTCAAATTCATCTCATCATTAGTCCAATTTCATAAACTGCCGCTACCCACTCTCAGCAACCGTGGGCTCTCTTGAAACTTTCATTTACTACTTTTCTAATTTCTTACATTTTAAAATTTTCTTTCAAAAATGTCAATACTTTTTCTGCATTTTTTTGAAAACGTTCGCATTTTCTCTTCATTTTCTATTGAACAGCTTCTAGCTTCTCTCTGGGATTTCCGCTCTAATTTTGATATAATTTACTAGAATAAACGCTAGAATGATGAGGAATCCCATGTCTTTTGATGGATTTTTTTTACACCATATGGTGCAAGAATTGAAGGCCGAACTCTTGAGTGGCCGCATTCAAAAAATTAACCAACCCTTCGAGCAAGAATTGGTGCTCCAAATCCGAGGCAATCGAAAAAACCAAAAACTCTTGCTCTCTGCCCATTCTGTCTTCGGACGGATCCAACGGACCCAGACCAACTTTGAAAATCCTGCCTTTCCCAATACCTTTATTATGGTTATGCGCAAATATCTTCAAGGCGCTGTCATTGAAGGGATTGAGCAAATGGAGAACGACCGGATTCTTGAAATCCGTGTCTCCAATAAAAACGAAATTGGAGATGCCATTTCTGTCAGCCTCATGATCGAAATCATGGGCAAGCACAGTAATATTATTCTCCTGGACCGCACCAGCAATAAAATCATCGAAGCCATTAAACATGTCGGTTTCTCACAAAATAGCTACCGGACCATTCTCCCTGGATCAACCTATGTAGCTCCTCCGAAAACCGACGCGGTCAATCCTTTTACAATTGGAGATGAAGCCCTTTTTGCCCTTCTTCACAAGGAAGAGTTAAGCCCAAAAAACCTTCAAAAATGTTTCCAAGGTTTGGGGCGAGATACGGCTCAAGAATTAGCCAAGCGACTTGAGACGGATGAAAAATTAAAAACCTTCCGTGCCTTTTTCGAGGCACCTTCTGAGCCACGCCTAACGACCAAATCCTTCTCGGCTATCCCCTTTGCGGATGCGTCGAGTCAAACATTTGAGACACTTTCAGATCTACTGGATGACTATTACCGAGACAAGGCTGAGCGCGATCGGGTGCAACAACAGGCCAGTGAATTGATCCGCAAGGTCGAAAACGATCTTGAAAAGAACCGAAAAAAATTAGCCAAGCAAGAGGCGGAGTTAGCGGCGACCGACAATGCGGAAGAATTCCGCCAAAAAGGAGAATTACTGACAACCTTCCTCCATCAGGTACCAAACGACCAAGACCAGGTTGTCCTGGACAATTACTATACCAACGAGCCCATTACCATCCAACTCAACAAGGCCCTGACCCCCAATCAAAATGCCCAACGCTACTTTAAACGCTACCAGAAGTTAAAAGAAGCCGTCAAACATTTGACCATCCTCATTCAAGAAACCAAGGAAACCATTTCTTATCTTGAAACGGTTGAAACGGCCCTTTCTCAAGCGAGCCTGGCTGAGGTGGCAGAGATTCGTGAAGAGTTAATCCAGACCGGCTTTATCAAACGGCGCAACCGAGAAAAAATCCATAAACGGAAAAAACCAGAAAAATACTTGGCTAGTGATGGCAAAACCATCATTTTAGTGGGTCGCAATAATCTGCAAAACGATGAACTGACCTTTAAGATCGCTAAAAAAGACGAGCTCTGGTTCCATGCCAAAGATATCCCAGGCAGCCATGTCGTCATTACAGGAAATCTCGATCCAACGGATGAAGTGAAGACCGAGGCCGCAGAGTTGGCCGCCTACTATTCCAAGGCCCGTCTCTCAAACTTGGTCCAAGTAGATATGATCGAAGCCAAGAAACTCAATAAACCAACAGGTGGAAAGCCCGGCTTTGTCACCTACACCGGCCAGAAGACTCTGCGGGTCACCCCAGAAGAAGAAAAAATCAAAGCCATGAAACTAACAGACTGATTTCAAAAATAAAAGGTTGAGCAACGCTCAACCTTTCGTGTTGAAGATAATGTTATTTAAGAAACTTTCCTTAGGTGAGAACGGACGTCAGCGAACTTCGAAGAAGTTCCATGACTTAGTTTTGAGCCTAAAGTCTCAAAACTCCCGAGTGCTTGAAATGATTATATTTCAAGCACTTTTCTCACGGCGGAAAGTTTCAATCTATGTTGAATGAGCCTAAAAGTATACCTCATTTTATTTTTCAGCATTCTTAGAACAGTTTGTCTACATTCTAAAAGGTTGAGCGACGCTCAACCTTTTTATTCTGCTTTATTAATGTCTTCTTTGACCTCATCGACATTGAATTTGGCAAAGAGGTACTGACGGTCTTGGACTGGGAAACGTTGATCCAGCTGATCGATAGCCCCCACCTCTACAATCCCTTCTGAGATGACAAAATCCATCACATGGCCACCAAAGGTGTGGTCATCTGAAATAAAGTGCAAATGGTATCCTGCCACACTCACGCCATGGAAAATTTCTGGTGTCCAAAAGCCGACGATGGTCCCTGTGACATTTTCCCGTGTATACTCTGGCTGATGGGTTGCAACCTCTGCAAACTTCATCTCTGGTGTTGATTTTGGAATCATACGGACATGCATCTTGACAAAGTCACCACGAATCTTAATGGAGCGAAAAAGATTTTCGCCATCGTAATAAGACTCAATACGAGCTTCCAATTCCTCATCCGTCATTTCAAAGCGTTGACGGAAAATCACTTCTGCTTGGTGAGGAACAACTGCTGCATAAGGAACCTTGGCATCAGGAGAAACTTCGACAATTTCAGGATGGTCGCCTGATCCCTTAGCCTGATAAGCCTTTCCATCTAATACGATCAACTCTCCATCAATTGAATCAAGCGTTCCAACTCCTAGATCCCCATGTTCCAAGAGTTCTCCAATCGTAAATGAACCCCCGTACAGACCCGCCATTAGGGCACCCAAGGTATTGTATTGAAAAAGTTTCACTGGTTCCATGTTTTTCTCTCCTCATTCTATCTTCTACCAGTATACCACAAACTGTTCCGAAACTTCACGATATGGTTTTATTAGAGGCTATCATAGATAGTTTGCATCTGCACATCGTCTGGTACGATCGCCAAATACTGATTGGCCACTTCACGCGCCCTTGTCACATCGCCAGCTTCACGCAACAGATACACATAGGCTTCGAGGAATTCTGGATTGTCCTTCAAGTCCTCATAGAGCCCTTGGTAGGCTGATACGGCTTCTTCTGTTTTCTCTAAGGCAGACAAAGTACGGGCAATGTTCCAACGTGTGACAACCGTTTCGACTTCTTCATTTTGCCAATCTAAGACTTCGTCAAAACGCTCCTGTTCTAAATAAAGGGTAGTGAGGCGAAGAGCAATCTCTTCGAGATCATCTGCCACTTCTTTAGCTTCCAACAGATATGTTTCTGCCTGTTCAGGCTGGTGGAGCTCATAAGAAAGCTGAGAAGCAAGAAGCTTCAACTGTGCGTCAAATGGATTCTTCTCAATCCCTTGTTTGGCGATTTCAAGCGCTTTTTCACGGTCATTTTCTGCCTGTAAGGCCAAGGCATACCCGTACTCATACCCTTCAAAATCAGGCGACAAAGTGTCAATTTGTTTGTAGTAGATCAGGGCTTTTTGGTATTCTTCTTGGTCTGACAATAAGGTCGCCAATTCATAAGCAATCTGGTCATCAAACTCAATCTCCAGAGCTTTCTCTAAGAAGGGCACAGCTGCTTCAAACTTACCAAGATTGGCATAGGCAAAACCAATCCGTTGATAGGTAGAAATCCCTGTCGCTTCCAAAATCTCCCGATTGTCCAACTGGGCATACTCTTGGATAGCCTCTTGGTAGCGTTCCAATTCCAGATCAATTTCTGCAAGCCCTAATTGAATGATCGGATCATCAGACAGACTGGCTGCTTCAACTAATTTTTCACGCGCCACATCTGCGAGACCTTCCAGCTGATAGAGATCTGCCTTGACCAAGAGACTAGCTACATACCAGTTAGACTCAGGGCCAATTTCTTCTAAATAAGCAAAGGCCTCTTCCGTTTGCCCTTCCTCTGCAAGGATGGTTGCCAAACTCAGATATACTTCTGGATAGGTTTCTGCAATCTGTTCATAAACCTCTTTTGCCTGAGGGTAAAAACCAATACTTTCAAGATATTGACCCAAATCCAATAGTTGCGCTTCACTATCTTCTAACAAGGCCTTTTGAAATTGAACTTCTGCTTCTTCTAGCTCTTGCTGATCAAGAGCCTCTACCATTTGTTGACTATGACTCACTCTGTGTTTCCTCTTCTATTTCATTGTGTTCTTCATACAAGCCACTGACGACCTTATACCATTCAAAGATAGCTCCAATAACGACCTTAGCAGATGCATAGACCGGAATACCAAGGAAAACTCCCCAGATTCCAAACATAGATCCTGACGTTAAGAGCACAAATAAAATGGTAATCGGATGGATATTTAACTGGCTTCCCAAAACCAAAGGAGATACGAAACGTCCTTCAATGGTTTGCTCCACTGCAAATACAATTAAGACCTTGATAAACATCTCTGGTCCTGCTACCAAGCCTAAGACTAAAGCAGGTAACATGGCTAAGAAACTACCCAAGTAAGGGATCAAATTCAAGATCCCTGCAGAGATCCCAAGTGTCACCGCATAACGTAAGCCAATGATCTTAAAGAAGAGGATAAACATAATGGCGACGACAATGGCTACCGTAATTTGCCCTCGAACATAATTGGAGAGCTGGGTATTGACATCTGAGAGAACTTGTTCAGCCGATTTACGAATCTTTGTCGGTAAGAAGCGAACAATGTGGCCTTTTAAATTTTTCCCATCCCGAAGAAGATAGAAAACAATAAAAGGCATGATGATCAAGGCAACGATGACTTGCGAAGCAACTCCGATCAAGTTGCTGACCCAATTGACAGCCCGCCCAGAGATCGAACTGGCCCAAGTAGTAATATTTGCAGACAATTCTTTGGTGATCTCATCCAACTGGGGTTTGATATCAGAAGAGACGCGATTGTCTAGAAAATCGTCGATGGTTGCATTGGCCTTCTCCAAATAAGTTGGCAGGTTATGAAAGAAACTCACCACTTGTCGTTGGACAGCTGGAATCACGACAGCCAGACCCCAGATTAAGAGGACTGCAATCAAGAAAAAGACGAAGGAAATCGCATAAATCCGCTTAAGACCTTTTCTTTCAAGAAAGTCGACAATAGGATTGAGCAAGTAATAGAGCAAACCAGAAATAATGACTGGCAGCATGACAGCTCCTGCAAACTCAAAAATCGGAATAAAAATAAAGGTGATCTTACTCAAGACCAAGAGATTCAGACCCAAGAGCAAGGTAACTAAAAATACGGTAATAGCCTTGTTGTCTATAAACCATCTAAAAAACCAGGACATACTAAACTGTTTTTCTTTATTATCCACGGAAAACTCCTTTTCATTTCAACATGTATCTATTTTAGCATTTTTTGAGCGTGAAGTTACGAAAAAACTAGTAAAATCAGAAAGACTACTCCCTTCTTCAACTAGCAATTGCCTTCCAATAGGACCTTTGATATAATAAACCTAACAAATCTTACGAGGTGATCTATGTCTCAATCAATTTATTTCGGTACCTATACCAAAAAAGAATCCAAAGGAATTTACAAGGCACAATTCGACCCTGAAACAGGGGCATTGAGCCATCTTGAACTAGTGGTAGCTGAGCCCAATCCAACCTATATCGCTTTTTCTAAAAAAGGCAATCTTTATAGTGTCGGAGCTGAAGATGGAAAAGGGGGAATCGCTAGTTTTACAGCCGATTTTCAGCCGCTCAATCACGTTGTCGAAGAAGGGGCTCCACTCTGCTATGTCTCTGTCGATGAAAACCGTCAACTAGTCTATGGAGCTAACTATCACAAAGGGCAAGTTCTCGTATATAAGCTAGAGGCAGATGGGCGTTTGTCCTTTGTCGATCAGGACACTCACCAAGGAAGTGGTCCCCACGCCAATCAAGCAAGTCCGCATGCTCACTATGCAGACCTTACGCCAGATCAGTACCTGATCACGTGTGACCTAGGAACAGACAGTTTGCATGTCTATGATGTCAGTGAGGAAGGAAAACTTACCCTGATCAATCAGTACCAAACAGCTCCAGGTGCAGGACCTCGTCACCTTGTCTTTCATTCCCACTACAAGACTGCTTATCTCATCAATGAATTAAATGCCACAATCGACGTCCTCTTTTATGACGGCATGGGTGAATTCGAACACTTCCAAACCGTCTCTACTCTTCCATCCGACTACGAGGGACAAAAATGGGCATCAGCCATCAAGCTCTCAGCCGATGGAAAATTCCTTTATGCATCTAACCGTGCTCACAATTCCATCGCTGTCTTCAAAGTTGTGGCTGATGGCAGCATAGAACTGATTGAAATTGTTCCAAGTCAAGGGCTCAATCCACGTGATTTCACACTTAGTCCTGATCAAAACTATTTGATCGCAGCCCATCAAGATTCACCAAACGCAAGCGTCTTCAAGCGGGATCTAGCTAGTGGAAAATTGACCCTTCTATCCGACGACTTCTATGTTCCAGAGGCAGTTTGTACGGTTTTTCATTAAGTCGTTTTAGTTGTCAAAGCTCTAAAAAAATGATTAAATAAATGAGAAAAAGGCGCAAGCCTGATTTCATAACTTATATTTTAGGAGATCCAAGCATGAATCCAATGGACTTATTTAATCAAGTAAAAGAAATGATCGAAAAGAAAGATTTCGACGCTGCAAAGAAATTTGTTGAAGACAACAAAGACAACCTCGGTGACTACCTTGAACAAGCAAAAGGGCTTGTTTCTGGAAATGAAATGGTCAGCGGTGCCTTGGACAAAATCAAAGGCTTGTTCTAATAACACGACTCCTCAACGCTTTAGTTGAGGAGTTTTTGTTTGAGCTGATCGCAAAAAAGATCCTTGAGAAAACTCAAGGATCTTTTTAGTCTAGTAAACTAGCTTATTTTTTCAAGTTGTAGAATGATTTCAATCCACGGTATTCAGCTACTTCACCAAGTTGATCTTCGATGCGAAGCAATTGGTTGTATTTAGCGATACGGTCTGTACGTGAAAGTGAACCAGTCTTGATTTGTCCTGCGTTTGTTGCAACTGCGATATCAGCGATTGTTGAATCTTCAGTTTCACCTGAACGGTGTGATACAACGGCAGTGTAACCAGCTTCTTTAGCCATTTCGATAGCATCGAATGTTTCAGTAAGAGTACCGATTTGGTTAACTTTGATAAGGATAGAGTTAGCACATTTTTCTTCGATACCACGTGAAAGGTAGTCAGTGTTTGTTACGAAGAAGTCGTCACCAACCAATTGAACTTTACCACCAAGACGTTCAGTAAGAGCTTTCCAACCGTCCCAGTCGTTTTCATCCATACCATCTTCGATAGTGATGATTGGGTATTTGTTTACCAATTCTTCAAGGTAGTCGATTTGTTCAGCAGCAGTGCGGACAGCAGCGCCTTCACCTTCGAATTTAGTGTAATCGTAAACTTTGCGTTCTTTATCGTAGAATTCTGATGATGCACAGTCAAATCCGATAAATACGTCTTTACCTGGAACATAACCAGCAGCTTCGATAGCAGCGATGATAGTTTCTACACCATCTTCAGTTCCGTCGAAACGAGGAGCGAATCCACCTTCGTCACCAACGGCTGTTTCAAGACCACGACCTTTAAGGATTTTCTTAAGAGCGTGGAAGATTTCAGCACCCCAACGAAGAGCTTCTTTGAATGTAGGTGCACCAGCAGGTACGATCATGAATTCTTGGAAAGCGATTGGAGCATCTGAGTGAGAACCACCGTTGATGATGTTCATCATTGGAGTTGGAAGAACTTTAGTGTTGAATCCACCAAGGTAGCTGTAAAGTGGGATTTCAAGGTAGTCAGCAGCTGCACGAGCAACGGCGATAGACACACCAAGGATTGCGTTTGCTCCCAATTTACCTTTGTTAGGAGTACCGTCAAGAGCGATCATAGCACGGTCGATAGCTTGTTGATCACGTACATCATAGCCGATGATAGCTTCAGCAATGATGTTGTTTACGTTGTCAACAGCTTTTTGAGTACCAAGACCACCGTAACGAGATTTGTCACCGTCACGAAGTTCAACTGCTTCGTGTTCACCAGTAGAAGCTCCTGATGGAACCATACCACGTCCATGAGCACCTGATTCAGTATAAACTTCTACTTCAAGTGTTGGGTTACCGCGTGAGTCTAGGACTTCGCGAGCGTAAACATCAGTAATAATTGACATTTCTTACTCTCCTTATTGAGTTATATTTTTTACTCCTCTATCATATCGTAATTAGGCTATTTTTTCAAGAAAAAACAAGGAAATCTACGAAAATTGAGAAGTTTTTAACAAGAAAACGGTTCCACTGTCTTATTTTCTGCCATTTCCCCTTCTTATTTAATTTTTTAGCATTCTTCTACTCTTCTGCTACGCTTTATGCTATACTAAACTTATGACAGATATTAATAAAACGATTTTAGAAAAAGCTGCTGGTCCTACTCGGTTCAATCCTGATGAACAGCGTCGATTTTTGGAGACATATGAGGAGCGTGTGATTGCATCATGTACCTTGGAGGAGGCAAGGGACAATCTCTATTTGGAGCACTATTCTTCAATTCTTACGAACATTTCAGAACGCTTTGAACCTGTATTGGTCAAGATTTCGCCTGCCTTGGATGAAAGCAGCCAACTTCAATATTTGAAAAAAACAAAGGATCTTGGTCTTGTGGCAAGCATTGTTTCAGATGACTGTCGCCACTCTCCCTTTGGTCTCATCATCCATACTGATCATCCATCTGGAATTTCTCCAACCGATATCAGCCTCCAGTATCCAAATTTGTTTGAAAAGAAAGAAGAGAGCACAGCACCTGAAAAAAAATCATTTTGGAAACGCCTCTTTAACTAAAGAAAGAACCAATTGAAAAGGAATTTCCTTTTCAATTGGTTCTTTTGTTTGCTTTCATTTTTAAGAGGTTCCCAATATTTCGGGCACAGGAAATCAGATTTTTTTCAGCATGAGTGAGTGCATCTGCCACCTTACAAGGACCTGGCACAATAGAGAAGGCAGCCTCAATATGATGACTTGGGAATGCTGGCAAATCGTCCGCTAAGCTACCACAAATAGCAAGCACTGGGATCTTATCTGGTGTTCGTTTGGCTACCCCGACAGGAGCTTTTCCAGACAGAGATTGGAGGTCCATCCTACCTTCTCCCACGACGACCAGATCCGCTTTTTGAACCTTACGATCGAAGTCGATTAGATCCAAACTTTTCTCAATTCCTGAGGAAACCTGACCACCCGCAAATGCGACCAAGCCAGCTGCCATGCCACCTCCAGCTCCGGCGCCAGCCATGGATAAAATTCGGGCATCTGCTAGCTGGTAAAAATCCTGCATAGCCTGGTCGACAGCTGGAAACAGAAGGGGATTCAAACCCTTTTGCCCGCCAAAGATATAGGTTGCTCCTTGACTGCCACAGAGAGGATTGGTGACATCCGTTAAGACCAGGAGCTCGATGTCTTGTAAAGCATTTGGAACCGCACTGGTATCTATTCTATCCACACGACCGATCGAAGCACCTACAGGACGAAGCAGATGACCTTGGTCATCATAGAAGGCTACCCCTAGTCCGGCTGCCATCCCAATCCCACCATCATTGGTCGCTGAACCACCAATTCCCACACAGATCGTTTTAACCCCTTGGTCAACCAATTGCAAAATCAGTTCACCAATTCCTCGTGTCTCTAGTTCTAGTGGATTGCGTTTTTCAGCTGGGATAGAGCCTAAGCCAACAAGAGAGGCCATCTCAAAAAATGCCATCTCATCTTTTTGGTAGTAAGACATTGAAACAGGCTGTCCAAATGGTCCGGTTACTTGCGTTTGGTACTCAGTTACATCTAGAACACTAGCTAGGGTTTCCATGGTTCCTTCGCCACCATCCCCTATGGGAAGGAGGTCAAAAGTTGCATCTGGTAGAGCCTCTTGAAATCCTTTTTTTAAGGCTTCTGCTACTTGTTTGGCGGATAAGGATTCTTTAAAAGAATCCGGTGCTAGTAGGATATGCATGCTGTTTCCTTTCTATGCTGGTCTAGAATTTCAAGAACAAGGCTTAGATCGCTCGTTTCAATACGGTATGGAGCTCGTTCGGCTACGATTGGCTTTGCCATAAAGGCAATCCCGATTCCGGCTGTTTCAATCATGGGAAGATCATTGGCACCATCTCCCATAGCAATCGTCTGACTTCGTGGAATATGATTTTCTCTCGCCCATGTCAGGAGAGAGTCTTTTTTTCTTTCAGGGGTCACAATCTCTCCGAGCACTTTCCCTGTCAGACGGCCATCAAAAGTCTGCAAACGATTAGCACGAACCAGATCAATTCCTAAAGACCTCGCGATAGGATCGATGACTTCATGAAATCCCCCTGAAACAAGGCCAACCTTGTAACCTCTTTGATGAAGTTCCGTGATTAAGATCTTAGCTCCCGGTGTGACGTCCATCTGCTCTATAATTTTCGGAAAAATAGAGGCCTCTAATCCCTTCAATAAAGCGACACGCGCCTCTAAAGATGCTGAAAAATCCAGCTCGCCATTCATTGCTTGTGCCGTGATCTCTGCTACTTTTTGTCCCACGCCAGCTTCTTGAGCTAGTAAATCAATTCCTTCTTGTTGGATCAAGGTTCCATCTACATCCATAACGAGGAGACCTGTTACTTCTTTCATCGCTTTCCCTTCTTATTTCTCCCTTACTATACAAAAATAGGGTTTAAATTTCAAGTTTCAATGATCATTTGAAGATAAAAAAAACGACCTCCTAAAAAGTCGTTTTTTTGTTATTAGAAGCGAATTTGCTCGCGAGTTTTTTCATACGAAGTAACAAAGCGATCTGTCACTCCAGCTTCTACCATCTCCAAAGCATCTGAGATGACCTTAAAGGAAGCTGCATAGTCATATTCTCTTTCGAAAATATAAAGGGATTCATCAAAAGCTGCTTGCACATGATCATCAAATGAACGGTAACGGTTTGAGTATTGCAACAACTGCTCGGTTAAAGTAGCATTTTGTACAATTCGATAAGTCGCTTCTTCCAATTCATTCATATCATTGGTCAAAATATCTAACAAACGATTGGTTGATTCGATGTTGATTTTATCCCCTTCCAACTCATCCATCAAAGCCTCTGTATTGTTGCTTGCTGTGAAGAATAATTCCAAGAATTCTTGAGGGATTCCTGGCAAGTTTCGCTTGTCCATATAGCGTTTAATGGCATGCAAACGGTTGGCATAGATGTTGACTTTTTGGCGAGCATTGGCATCGTCTTTTTCAATTTTTGAAAGGGAATCGCTTAAGCTGATTTGCTCATCTTCGATTTCTTTCAAGCGAGCCTCAATAGCTTCTAACTCTTCTTCTACGATAGAATAAGCTTTTTGTGTTTCAGATGAATCTTTCAAGGCATCTTCTACCACATTTTCTTGTGAAGATAGCTCAGCTTCCAACTCTTTTAACTGTTGGCTGAAAGCTTCATTCAAGACGAATGTTTTACCAAGGCGTTCCACTTCTGCTGCAAGGTTGCTATTGTTATCTTTTGCGTGTTTCAAATAGCCAGGCAGTTGTTTCACTAACTTCTTCACGACTTTTTGTGATTCGATTTCACGAGTAAAGATGTGATACAATGCATCGATTTCCTCTTGAATTTGCTCATTTTCGTAAATAGCATTGTCCAATTCAAGCGCGGATACATTTGCCATATTGTTCTTCAAGGAAGCATGCAACTGTTGGAAACGAGATTCAATATCTGTTTCAGTGAAGTGGTAGCCAGATTCCAAAAGCTTGCGGTAGCCACTTTCCAAATCCTCTAATTGGTCTGGAAGTTTTGACTGAAGAGCGGTGACAATTTCTGGCACTCGCTCAACAATTTGTTTTAAGGCCACAATATGATTCTCAGCTGTATCAAGGATTTCAGCTGCTTCAACAGGGTCACCTGAAGAATTCAAGGTGACAAATTGTGAAAACTCAGATTGAATATTTCCAATTTGCTTTTCAATTTCAGGAAGTGCACTGCCATAACGATCTGGGTCCGAAGTAACTTCTTTTTGAAGTTCCTCGAACATATCTAAGGCATGAACTACACGACCGCTATTCTTTTGTTCCTGCTCTTCAAGATCAGAAAGGGCTTTGCGAATCGCCTTGATATCTTCGTCGATCAATTGGATCTGACTTTCGATATTGTCAATGGCTTGTTTGGCCTTCATGAAACGGAAAGAATTATTATAGCCTTCCGCTTCAAAGAGATTGTTTTCGATATCAGCAAATGAATTCAAGGATAAATCTACCCATTTTTGATTCCATTCACGAAATGCAATTTGACTTTGACCAATCAAATGCATGTTTTTTACAGCCTCTACTTCATCGTTGACTGGAAGGTTGTATAATCTTTCTTTTCGTTCTTCCAGTGCTGCCAGTAAGGCTTCATTTCGTTTTCTCAAAATTACTGCAACCACATATCCGACAATCAAGATAAGGGCTACAACAAAGATGAGAGCAATTAGTCCACTAGACATATAAAAACTCCTTCATCGTATTACTTGCACGTAATCCTTGTCATTATACCATAAAATATCCATTAATGGGAAGCGTTCAGTAAATTTTATACATCGAGTGTACTATATTCAGCATTTTCTTCGATGAATTCACGACGCGGTTCCACCCGATCCCCCATCAACATATCAAATATCTTATCTGCTTCCGCAGCATCGTCTACTGATACCCGTGCCATCAAGCGGTGTTCTGGATTCATGGTTGTTTCCCACAATTGGTGATCATCCATTTCTCCAAGACCTTTATAACGTTGGATGGTTGGTTTTGAGCGACCTTCTGAATAGCGTTCCAAAGCTGCAGCTAATTCGGCTTCTTGGTTGGCACCAGGTTGGATATATTCTTTGATTTCACTACCGACTTTGACCCCATAGATTGGTGGTTGCGCAATATAAACATATCCCGCTTCCAAGACTGGTTTCATATAGCGATAGATCAAGGTCAATAGAAGGGTTCGGATATGAGCGCCATCGACATCGGCATCGGTCATGATGACTAATTTTTGATAACGCGCTTTTGTAACATCAAATTCTGCACCAAATCCAGTTCCCATAGCAGTAAATAAACTACGGATCTCTTCATTGGCTAGAATTTTATCCATACTTGCTTTTTCAACGTTCAAGATCTTACCACGGATTGGTAAAATCGCTTGGAATTCCCGATTTCGACCAGATTTTGCAGATCCACCGGCTGAATCCCCTTCGACGATGAAGAGTTCTGTTTCTTGTGGGTTGTTTGAAGAACAGTCTGCCAATTTACCAGGCAGGTTAGAAATCTCAAGTCCCGATTTCTTACGGGTCACTTCCCGTGCCCGCTTAGCAGCTACCCGAGCTTTCGCCGCTAAAATCCCTTTTTCAACGATTTTCTTAGCGATTTGTGGATTTTCCAAAAGGAAATCAGAAAAGGCATCACTAAAGAGTCGATTGGTAATCTTAACAACTTCTGAATTTCCAAGTTTTGTCTTGGTTTGTCCTTCAAACTGTGGATTTGGATGTTTAACAGAGATCACTGCTGTTAAGCCTTCTCGAACATCTTCCCCAGTTAGATTGTCTTCGTTTTCTTTTAAGAGTTTATTTTTCTTAGCGTAATCATTGATCACACGAGTGAGAGCTGTACGGAAGCCCTGTTCATGCGTCCCACCTTCATGGGTATGAATGTTATTCGCAAAACTCATGACCGTCTCATGGTAGCCTGTGGTATATTGCATAGCTACTTCAACGGTAATATCATCCATTTCACCATCTGTGTAGATTGGTTTTTCAAAGATGACATCTTTGTTTTCATTGATGTATTCGACGTAACTAGAGATCCCACCTTCGTAGTGGTAATGCTTTTCTTGCTCTAAGCCTTCTCGCTTATCCGTCAAAGAAATACGCAAGCCACGATTCAAAAAAGCTAATTCTTGAATCCGTTTATTTAATTTGTCAAAATCATACTCGGTGGTTTCCGTGAAGATTTCTGGGTCTGGAATAAAGTGGACGGTTGTTCCTGTGCGGTCTGTCTCTCCGATGACTTTCAAATCATCCACAACTTGTCCACGACGATACTCTTGGTAATGGATACTGCCGTTTTTATAGACGCGAACATCGAGGGATGTGGAAAGGGCATTGACAACAGATGACCCTACCCCGTGAAGACCACCAGAAACCTTGTAGCCACCTCCGCCGAATTTTCCTCCCGCGTGGAGCACGGTAAAGACAGTTTCAACGGCAGGTCGACCCGTCTTTTCTTGGATATCCACTGGAATTCCCCTACCATCATCGACAACCGTGATCGAATTGTCTTTTTCAATGAAAACTTCAATATGGCTAGCAAAACCGGCTAAGGCTTCGTCAATCGAGTTATCTACAATTTCCCAGACCAGATGATGAAGACCTTCTTTTGAGGTAGATCCAATATACATCCCCGGACGCATGCGAACGGCTTCTAGTCCTTCCAAGACCTGAATCTGACTGGCATCATATTCTTGCGCTTGAATTTCTTGCTGTTTATCCTCTGTCATAATTTCCCTTTTCTATTCAAATATAAACTGGTGTAAGTGGGGCATGGTATCAAATAAATAAGTTGTCAGCCCTGCCGCCTTCCCAGCTTCTATATCGATCGGACGATCTCCAATGACCAGACCATCTTGAATGCCATATTTTTCTTTCAAATAGAGCATCGAGGTTGGATCTGGCTTGCGAGGAAAGCCCTCGTCTGCTGTTACAATCTCAGTAAAGAAGGGAGCAATGCCCGTCTGATCAATAAGGGTCAAAACTTGGCGATCTCGATGAGATACCAAAAAATGACGTCCTCCATGTGCTTGAATCTCTTCTAGTAACTCTTTTGCTCCATCAAATAAAACCGGATCTTGCAAACCTAAGGCTTCTTTTTTCTTGTATTCCGTACGAAAATTAGGAATATGAGGCGCAAAGGTATGGATAGCATCCTGTGTTGAGATTTTTAACGCTGCATAAACAGAATCATGATCGGCTTGGATGTGAAAGTCCTTCAATGTCGCTACAAAGGCATTTGTGGACGTTTCGTAATTATCCAATAGCGTCCCACCAAGATCCCATATAAAATCATGATAATTCATAGTCAATATTATACCACAAATGGACAAAAAAAATAAGCTAAAACCCTCATTTAGGGGGGATTTTAGCCATTTTTTACGGTCATTTCATTTTAAATCATAGAGAAGTCATTTTCCGTCATAGAATGTAAACTTTCACCAGAAAATATGGTGTCCAAAAGAGCAATTTTAAGCATCTCCAAAGACATCTTGATAGAGCATTCCTTGACGAAGGCTTTGGGCATCTCCTCCAAACTGTTCTACCAAGGCATAGGCTAAGGCAAGCGCAGTTGAAGGACCACGACTGGTCAAGAGATTACCGTCTTTCACCACTGTTTCTTTCTGATAGTGTCCATCTTGAATCTCTTCTTCAAAACCATCGTAACACGTATAGTGTTTATCTTTTAAGAGGCCGGCACGCGCCAAGACAATTGGTGCTGCACAAATCGCAGAAATGATTTTTCCTTTTCTACTTTCTTCTTGAAGAGCTGCAATCAATTCCGAATTATCCCGCAAATTCGCAGCTCCCGGCATCCCACCTGGTAAGAAGATTCCATCATAATCTGACAGGTCCCCATTCCAGAGGCGATCGACTTCCACTGTGATCTGGTGAGAACCTGTGACCGTTTCTTCCATGCCAATAAGGTCACAGTCGATCCCAGCCCGTCTCAAAACATCGACAATGGTCAAGGCTTCAATTTCTTCAAAACCGTTTGCTAAAATCGTTGCTACTTTTTTCATTTTCATTCCTTCTTTCTATCTATTGCGCCTTTTTAAGGACTACTTTTTTACGGATTGGAGGCCCTTCTTCTGGCTCTTTCTTTTTGCTACTATGATTATATATTGAGAGGACCAGACCAATACCAATCAGATTACTAATAATAGACGATCCACCTTGTGAGATAAAGGGGAGGGGAATCCCCGTCAAAGGGAGAAGACCCGTTACTGCTCCGACATTTTCAAAAATATGAAAGACCAGCATCATGATAAATCCGATGGAAATATAGGTATAAAATTGGTTATTGGACTGGAGGGTAATTTTTAAAATGCGGTAAATCAGGGTCACATATAAAATCAACAGCACCAGAGCTCCAACAAAGCCAAAGTCTTCTGCGACGACCGTAAAAATCATATCGCTTTCCCGTACGGGAACCAATAAATTGGAGACATTAAAGCCTTGCCCAAAGAGACCACCACTAGCAATAGCTAGCTGTCCTTGTGCCTGCTGGTAGGTGGTGGTTTGTGCATAGTCAAAAGGATTTAACCAGGCTAAAATACGGTTCATCTGATAGGTTGGCATCCCTACTTGCTGGTGCAGAAAAGCTCGCCCCCCTTCTGAAAGAAAGAGGAAGAGAAAGCCTGCTAATCCACCTGCCAGAAGCAAGATGACCGGCAAGATAATTTTCCAGGAAACTCCTGAAACGAGCACTAAGCCCGCAAAAATGGCCAAGAATACTAAGGCCGTTCCCAAGTCCTGTTGGAGAGCCAATAAGGCAAAGACCGGAATCGTATAGATGGTCAACTCTAGAATCAAAAACCAATCTTGTCGTAATAATCGCTCACGCCCCTTATTTCTTTGCAAAAATCGGACAATAGAGCGTGACAGCATCAGGATGAAGGGGATCTTCATAAATTCTGAGGGCTGAAATAAGGTGATGTTCCCATAAGCCACCCAGTTTTTAGCTCCTGTTGAAGCTACCAAGTTGGGATTATAAAACACAAGAGGAAGAACCATCAAGGCTAGGCCAAGCAGGTAAAGAAAGGGAGTGATTTTCCAAAGAAATTTCGTGCTAAAAATCGTCACAATCAGGCAAATGACGCATCCCACACCAATCCAGGCCAATTGCTGCCCTAAAAAAGGCCACACCATTTGGGGATAGTCGTGAGAAACTGCTACATAAACAGATAAGATCCCAATCATAAGAAGGGTGAAGACAATCCCAATGATGGAATAATCCAGGTGAATCGTCCAAAAATGATGTTTCTTCATTCACGTTCCTTTCTGTGAGAATCATCAAATCAATTAATAGAACAACATTTGTAGAACCAAGCTAGATCCTGCTACACAAAACCAAGCAATCAACCCTACTAAAAGAGGGGCTGCTCCTGCTGCACGGAACTGTTTCCAAGAAACCTTGCTTCCGATTCCGACCAAGGC
The DNA here is from genome assembly GCF_047465465.1 of Streptococcus parasanguinis. Taxonomy (GTDB): domain Bacteria; phylum Bacillota; class Bacilli; order Lactobacillales; family Streptococcaceae; genus Streptococcus; species Streptococcus parasanguinis_AI. The sequence continues at coordinate 855,375 of NZ_JASGZU010000001.1, forward strand.
CATGGCCATAAAGAGGTGAGAAAGGTCCTTTAGGTAAGGAAGAACCACTTTAGGTACCAAATCAATAGATGAAAGAATAGAAGCCACAATAAACCAAATGATGAACCAAGGAATAATTTTCTTTAACATTCCTTTGTTTCTTCCTTGTTGCTTGCTCCGATACCATTTTAAACCGATCAAGCCCAAACAAACTGGTACAATCATCAGGGCGCGTGTTAACTTAACAATGGTCGCCATTTCACCCGCCGCCTTACTATAAGAAAACGCTGCTGCTACAACTGATGACGTATCGTTAATAGCTGTTCCTGACCAGAGGCCAAATTGAAAATTAGACATATGCCATACATGCCCTAATACTGGAAAGATAAAGACAGCCAAAATGTTGAAGAAGAAGATGGTTGACATAGATAAGGCAATTTCCTCTTCGTCTGCTTCAATGATCGGCGCAGCTGCTGCGATAGCAGATCCACCACAAATAGCTGTACCAAACCCAATTAAGGTCCGTAGGTGAGATTTCAGATGGAAGACTTTCCCAAAGATCATCGCTGCAAGAAAGGCAACTGTTATCGTTGGCAGACTAATCTTCAAAGAAGACAAGCCTGTAGAGGCAACCGTCGCAATCGGCAAGCTAAATCCCATGAAGATAATCGAATACTGCAATAATTTCTTACCGGACCAGTTCAGTCCTGGTCGTGAATTCTCTGGCAAATCTACTAATTCATTGAGGACAATTCCTAAAATCAAAGCAAAGACACTGGAGCCAATGATGGGAAAGAAAGTTCCCAAAAACATGGCGCAAAGAGCCAGTACAAATGCAATTGCAAGTCCAAGTCCTTTATTTTTCATTCTCTCAATTCCTTTCAAAAAAGTCAGCTGCTTGCTCAACAAGCCGCTCTCTCACTGTCGTGTGAAGGGGCAACACTTGCTGCAAACCATCTAAAATTTGTTTTCCATATCGTTTGGTCACCACTCGCTGATCCAATAAGAGGACCAACGATTCCTGGTCTTGAAAACGGCTGGTTCTCCCAATAGCCTGTTTGAGCCTTAAAATCGCGACCGGAAGGCTATAGTCATAAAAGGGATTTTTCCCCTGTTCTCTGAGTTGGGTATTCAGCTTTTGAACCATATAATCTTTGGGGTTGTCAAAAGGAAGGCGCGTGATGATTTGAATCACTTCTTTTTGTTGGGAAAAATCGACACCCTCCCAGAAGCTTCCTGTTCCCAATAAAATAGAGCTTTCTCCTCGGTCAAATCGTCGCTTAATATTAGCTGCATCGCCATTTCGATACTGGGCCAAATGAGGAAACTTCAATGCGTTTGACGTCTCCAGTAACAATTCTTTTGAGGTAAACAAAAGAAAAATTGGTTTTCTTAGAGGAAGGAGTTCATCGATGAGCTGACAAATCTCTCCTGCATACTCCACGGAAGATAAAGAAACGACATCTGGAAAATCTATCGGCACCAACAATTCCTGGTGTTGTTTGACTGTTATTGGCACCCGGTAGATTTGCTGCTCTTGGTATCCCAAAAGGGCAGGTAAATGCACCTTTTTACTGATCGCGATCGTCGCTGATACAAAGAGCACGGGAACTTCTTCAGGCACAAACTCCTTAAAGGATAGCAAGTCCTCCACTCCTCCATGGAGACGAAGAATCTGGTGGCTTTCGACCACTTCCTTGTCCATCCAAAAAATCTGGTAGCGCTCATCAAACAATTCTCTTAGATTCTCTAGAGATTCGTTTTTTAATTCCGATACATCCTGTCGAATTTTTGCCACTGTTTGATCTGATAAGATCGCTGTTTTTCCTTGTACAACTTCCTTAGAGCAGGCATTTAACTCAAATTGAATACTTTCCAGCAAACGCCGTTGCAGCAGATCTTTTTCCTCTTCAATAGCGTGTTGCAAGCTTAGAAGAAGAGATTGCAAGGTTTCTTCTCTCTGTGAAAACTGCTCCAAAGCAAAGAAGAGTTTTTGCGCTTCATCCACTACCAGAACAGATTCTTGAAGTAGACTCTTATCATCTTCTAGACGGGTTAACAGATAGGCATGATTGGTCAGAATTACTCGGCTGGTTTTCACTTTTTCCTGGCCGAGACGCCAAAAATCTTCCTGATAAAAAAGCGAACGTTTCGACAATTGGCCATCGTGGCAAATGTCAGCTACAAAATGAAGATGACGATAGAGTTGACCAATTTCACTGAGCTCTCCCGTTTCTGTCATCGTCAGCCAAACCAACAGTTGCATTTTAAAGCGTCGGATCATCCCATTATCTGACTCACTCTGTAAGGCCTCATAAAATTTATCGAGTTGGATGTAATCCTTGGGACTTTTCAGGCTATGAAAGGGAATTTGGAAAAGATCTTGGATGGTCTTTCCTTCCTTCTTCATAATTTGATCCTGAAGAATTTTAGTGGGAACACTGACAAGAATGCGCTTAGAGGTTTTCGCCAAAAGCGTTAATAGATAAGCGTATGTCTTCCCGATACCCGTTGGCGCTTCAATAAAACTCGGAAGTGGCTGTTGCAAACTATCCTCGATATAGGCAACAAATTCTCTCTGCTCCGGATAAGCCTCCATTCCCAACAGCTGCATATTGAGTTCAAACTGTTCAGACAAATGACGACTTTCTAAAAACTGCTGTGGCTTGCGCAGATAGAGACCATGAACTTCTACTAAATGAGCTGGTAAAAAAAGGCTACTGTCTTCAAGCGCATCTTCTATTAAGAGTCGTGATTCATAAATCAAACAATCTGCCATCGAAAGAAGTTTTTCGATCAATCCTCTCGGTAAGCTCGCAATTTTCTCTCTCAATTTCAACAGTAGCTGGGCTGTTGCCATAGCATCCGCTAAAGCGGAGTGAGCATGGTGCAACTCAATTTCCAGTTCAGCTGCAAGCGCTCCTAAATTGTAGCGTTCTAAAGTCGGATAGAAAATTTGAGACAATTCAACCGTATCAATCCGAGGAGTCGTTAGCTCAAATCCTTCCCAAAAGAGGGCTTCTGCTAATAAATTCGCATCAAATTTGACATTATGGGCCACAAAGACGGCATCTTCTATTAATTCAAAAATTTCTTTTGCCACTTGTGCAAACTCTGGTGCTTTTTTCAAGCGAGCATCTGTCAGGCCAGTCAATTGTTTGATATGCTCATCCAATCGTTCATGGGGATTCACATCCGTCTCATAGGATTGCGTAATCCTCCCATCTTCGATGATGACAATCCCAACCTGAATGATCTTAGCATTGCTTCCAGCACTGGTCGCTTCCAGATCCACAATGGCATATTTCCGTTTCTGTCTTGTCATAATACTTAAAATTATATCACGTTTGAGCAAGCTCTGCAGATTTTTTTCTCCTTTCATGTTGACTTCAATCCTGTTATTTTCCTTGCAATTTGATACACTATTCTAGAAAGGAGTCCTTATGAAAATCTATCGTACTGTTAATCCTGTAGCTTATGAAAACACCTACTACCTTGAAAATGAACACTCCCTCATTCTTGTCGATCCAGGTAGCGACTGGGCGACTATTCAAAAACAAATAGATCGCATCGGAAAACCAATCGTAGCGATTCTTTTAACCCATACGCATTACGATCACATTATGAGTCTTGAAAAGGTTCGTCAGACCTATCATTTCCCACCTGTTTATGTCCATTCAGCAGAAGCCAGTTGGTTGTCTTCTCCTGTCGATAATTTATCTGGTTTGGATCGTCATGCGGATTTAGAAGATGTGGTATGCAAGGAGGCCGACTTCCTTTATGACATTCGCTCCGATTACCAAATAGCTGATTTCCACTTTTATGTTCTGGAGACACCAGGCCACTCTGCAGGAGGAGTCTCTATCGTCTTTCCTGAGGATCACCTGGTTCTATCCGGTGATGCCCTTTTTCGCGAAACTATCGGACGGACCGATCTTCCGACAGGGAACGCGACACAGTTACTTAGCAGTATCAGAGAAGAGCTCTTTACCCTTCCATCTTCCTACACTGTCTATCCCGGTCATGGCCCTGAAACTTCTATTGGTCACGAGAAGATGTTCAATCCCTTCTTTAGACAATCCTAAAGAGTCCTTATCATCCTTCCTGTCCTCATAAAAGTAGACAAAAAAAGCAAGTGCGAACTTGCTTTTTTATTATATCTTAAGAAAACGTCTCATGGAGATTGAAGAACCAATCGCTCCAATCAAAATTCCTAATCCAAAGAGGCCACCGACCATGATCGGTACCAAGAGATGAGGACTATAGAGATACAAGTTTTGATCTGCCAAATTATTGTTCATAGATGTATAGACAACATTATAAACGTAGAAGACTAAAGCTGAAGGAACCAAGGCTCCCAAAAGACCGATCCAAGCACCTTCTAAAAGGAATGGTGCACGAATATAGCCATTTTTTGCTCCTACCAGTCGCATAATCTTAATCTCACGACTACGTGAAATGATGGTAATCCGAATGGTATTTGAAATCAAGAAGACTGCGATGAAGATCAATAAAGCTACACCAATCAAGCCCCAGTTTCGGATGAAGGTTCCAAGAGCAAACAAGCGTTGGGTATCGACCCCACCATCTTTAACTTCAGAGACCCCTTCAATTTTTTTGGCATCAGCCGAAACTTGCTTTACATATTTAGGAGCTGTTGTCTCTACATAATAAGCATCATAGAGAGGATTGGCATCTCCATCAAAAATCTTCCAGTTGTTCCCAGCCGTTTTGATCAGTTTATCATACTGCTCTTCCTTGCTAGAAAAATCAACCTTGTCAACATGCTTCATGGCTGTCAGAGCATCGTAGACCTTATGGTAGTTTTCATTGGTCACGGTTTGACCGTCTTTTTCAATCTGCTCGCTCTGATCTTGAATATCCTTGCGCATGTATACTACAACCCGCACACTGTTTTGAATATCATCTGAAAGCTTGATGGTATTGGCAATAACTGAGGCGAAAATAGCAACCAAGCTAAGGGTAATCATAACCGAGCTGACCGCTGCAATCGTCATCCAACCATTTCGTTTCAAGCTTTTAAGCGATTCGATTAAGTGTCGGAAAAATCTTCTAATCATCGTATCCGTACTCTCCTTCCGCTTCATCACGCACTACACGACCATTTTCAATCGCGATGACACGGTGACGTAAAGTATTTACAATCTGGCTATTGTGGGTCGCCATCAATACTGTGGTCCCTTGCAGATTAATCCGCTCCAAAAGATTCATGATTTCCCATGAATTATCTGGGTCCAAGTTCCCCGTTGGCTCATCCGCAATCAAGACTTTCGGATTGTTGACGATCGCACGAGCAATCGCAATCCGTTGTTGCTCCCCACCGGACAATTCATTCGGGAATGAGCGGACCTTGTGTTTCAATCCGACAAGATCCAAAACTTCCATCACACGCTTTTTAATATTGCGACGGCGCTCACCGATAACTTGCATAGCGTAGGCAATATTTTCATAAACGGTTTTCTTTGGAAGCAATTTATAATCTTGGAAGACCACTCCCACATTGCGTCGCAACATAGGAATATCGCGTTTTTTGATTTTATCCAAATCAAAATCAGCTACTTTCAAACTTCCTTTATCGTGTTTGACTTCACGGTATAAAAGTCGAATAAAGGTCGACTTCCCTGCACCAGAAGGTCCTACGATGTAGGCAAATTCTCCTGGTTCAATTTGGACAGAGACCCCGCGAAGGGCCGTCGTCCCGTTGTCATACTTTTTGACAACATCTTTCATTTCAATCATTGACATGTAATGAAATTCCTTTCATTCTTTTCTGGTTGATTCCCTCGAGGTTATTGGAGACGCCATTTAAGGTAGGCATCGATAAAGCCATCGATATCTCCATCCATCACCTTGTCTACCTGCGCTACTTCGTAGTTGGTCCGGTGATCCTTAACCATGGTGTAAGGGGTAAAAACATAGGAGCGGATTTGACTTCCCCAGGTGATTTCTTTTTTATCCCCTTTTAGAGAATCCACTTCTGCTGCTTTTTTCTCTTGCTCTAATTGGTAGAGTTTAGCCTGCAACATCTTCATCGCACGATCACGGTTCCCGTATTGGGTTCGATCCACGGTGGATGCCACTACAATCCCTGTCGGAATGTGGGTCAAGCGCACCCCTGTAGAGACCTTGTTGACGTTTTGTCCACCAGCTCCACCAGAGCGGAAGGTATCCATCTTGATATCATCATCACGAACTTCAACCTCGATGGTATCGTCTAATTCGGGCATAACCTCAACAGATGTAAAAGACGTATGACGCCGTTTAGCAGAGTCAAATGGAGAGATTCGAACCAAACGGTGTACCCCCATTTCAGATTTCAGAAGACCGTATGCATGTGGCCCTTCAAAAGATAAGGTCACAGACTTGATTCCAGCCTCATCTCCAGCCTGATAGTCCAAGACTTCAACTTTAAAGCCGTGAGCATTTCCAAAACGAGTATACATCCGAAGAAGCATGTCGCCCCAGTCCTGAGCTTCTGTTCCTCCTGAACCTGGGTGGATTTCTAAGATGGCATTATTATTGTCATAAGGTTCAGACAATAGTAAGGTCATCTCATAGCTGGTCATACGTTTATCCAGCTCCTCCAACTTCTCGATCAATTCTTCCTTGACCGAATCGTCTTCTGCCAAAAAGTCCAGTAAGATTTCTGACTCATCAAAGAGATCCACCATTTGATGGAAATTTTCATAGGTCTGCTTGAGTTCATTTAATTCTTGAGATGTCTTTTGCGCAGCAATATTATCATCCCAAAAATCAGGTTCTGTCATTTTATTTTCGAAAATGGCAATTTCTTCTTCCAATGCCTCTAAGTCAAAGAGACCCCCTGAAAGAAGCTAATTTTTCACGATTTGCGTCAATTTTTTGACGAATTTCTGAAATGTCCATAAGTACCTCTTTCTATGTATCTAGTCTATTATATCATAACCTTCACTATTTGCCCACCTTCCAATATTGGATCTGCTAGTTGACCACTGCCAAGCCAGCTGATTTTCAGCATTTTTTCTATTCATTTGTAACCTAAATGTTAGAAAAAAAGATCCTCTTATGCTAGACTGGTAGCATGACAACAGTAGCTTTTATGTCCGATTTACATATTGATTCGAACAACTTCGGCAAAGAAGAATTAGAGACCCTGATCACTCTTTTCAAGGACAAAAAAATTCAACATCTCCATATTGCAGGAGATATTGCCAACGGCTTTGAAAAGACCTCACAGGAATTTTTAGACCAACTTCAATGTCACCTTCCTGTGACCTTTAGCTTGGGAAATCATGATATGCTGGGCCTATCAGAAGAAGCCATAAGACCTTTTGAATTTCAAAAGATTCCCTTCTCCAATCATACGCTTCTTGCTTTTTCGGGCTGGTATGACTACAGCTTTGTTCCTACCGTCTCTCCCCAAAAACATCTTCAAACCAAGAATCTGTTTTGGTTTGACAGACGCCTCCAACGAAGGGGATCTGATCCAGCCATTACCAAAAATCTTTTGCAAGAGCTGGAACAAGAGCTCATGCAAGTGGATCAACCCTTGATTATCGCCATGCACTTTGTTCCTCATAGTCAGTTTCTCCTGCGCCACCCTTATTTTGAACGCTTTAATGCTTTTCTAGGTAGCCAAGCCTTTCATGATCTGTTTAGGCAATATCCTGTCAGAGAAGTGATTTTTGGTCATAGCCACCACCGAATGCCAGCAACAACGATTGACAACATCACCTATCATGCTAGACCTTTAGGCTATGTCCGAGAATGGGAGCTCTGCAAACAATTTTTCGAAGCTTTTCCTGAATATGATTTTTCAAAACGATACGATCCCTACAAACGCTATCGCAGAATCAAAGACCTCCCCGAATTTAAAGCATACAAGAAAAAAAAGCTCGCTCATGAATTTTCTCAAGCCATGGCGATCCTTGAACTATAAAAAAATTGGTTCCTTCGCAACCAATTTTTTTACTCTTCTGTATCCAAGAGATTTTTTGCAACGATTGCAGCCAGAACACCACCGACAATTGGAGCCAAGATAAAGATCCAAATTTGTTGAAGGGCTGCACCACCAACAAAGAGGGCAGGTGCCAAGCTACGAGCTGGGTTAACAGAAAGTCCTGTAATGTTCAAACCAACAAGAATAATCAAAGTCAAGCTCAAACCGATCACAAGACCAGCGATCTTGCCATTACCTTTGGTAGCTGATGTCACTGTCATGATGACCAAAATAAAGATAAAGGAAGCAATTACTTCAAACAAGAATCCGCCAAATGGAGTCACACCCTTCGCTAGGGCATTTTCACCAAGACTAGCTGTTGACATACCTGAATTTGACAAGAGGAAGAGTACTGTTGCAGATGCGAGAACCGCCCCCACTACTTGAGCTGCAATATAATTAACCAAGTCCTTTGAAGACAAGCGTTTGTTCACAAACATGGCAATCGAAACAGCCGGGTTCAAGTGGGCACCAGAAACAGTCCCAATTGAGTAAGCTGCTGCAACAATGGATAAACCGAATGCCAAGGCTATTCCTAAATGTCCCAGACCTTCTGTTCCATTTCCAAAAACAACTGCGCCAGTCCCGATAAAGACAAGCATAAATGTGCCGATTACTTCAGCAAAAAACTTTTTCATAACTAAGTTTCCTTTCTTCAAACTGTTGACTAGTTTATCAAAAATCCACACGTACCTCAAGAAATATGCCCAGTATATTTTGCCCGCAAAAAAGCCATCCGAAGATGACTTTTCATGATTGTTTAAATAGCGTTTTTATCTTTTCCAAGCGCTCGTTGGACTGCTTTAACAATCTCAACAAGGACCACGATCATAAGTGCTCCTACGGCAACAACCATCCATTGAGTCAAGCTCAAGTTTGAAACGTGGAAGAGATTATTAAATCCAGGAACCAAAATTGTCACCACAAAGAGGACGAAGGCAACTGGAATAGACCAGTTAAAGGTCTTGTTCGTAAAGAGTCCCACTTTAAAGATTGATTGGTAAACCGACTTAACGTTAAAGGCATGGAGCAATTGGATCAAACCGAGAGTTGCAAAAGCCATGGTAAGGGCATCCGCATGGATTTCAGTATGACTTTGGTGCTCTGGGAAGAGAAGAGCCCAACCATAAACACCTAAAACTAGCATGGTTTGGAAGATCCCTTGATAAATGATTGCTCCGAAGACACCACCATCAAAGAAGTTAGACTTACGCCCACGAGGTTTGTGAGTCATGACACCTGGTTCAGCAGGCTCTACCCCAAGGGCGATAGCTGGTAAAGTATCAGTTACCAAGTTGATCCAGAGAAGATGCACTGGTTGCAACACATCCCAACCAAACAAGGTTGCAAAGAAGATAGTGAAGACCTCAGCCATATTAGCAGACAAGAGATATTGGATGGATTTTTGGATATTTGAGAAGACCTTACGTCCTTCTTCAACCGCTACGATAATAGTTGCAAAGTTATCATCGGCAAGGACCATATCAGATGCTCCTTTAGAAACTTCTGTACCTGTAATCCCCATACCGATACCGATGTCAGCTGTCTTAAGTGAAGGTGCATCGTTGACCCCATCACCCGTCATAGCGACAACCTTACCTTCATTTTGCCAAGCTTTAACGATGCGAACCTTGTGCTCAGGTGATACACGTGCGTATACAGAGTATTGCTTGAAGACTTTTTGGAATTCTTCATCAGTGAGTTCATTCAATTCAGCACCAGTGAAGACATGGTCTTCTGTATCATTTGGATCGATGATTCCGAGACGTTTGGCAATAGCTTCAGCTGTATCTTGGTGGTCACCCGTAATCATGATTGGGCGGATACCTGCTTCTTTAGCGACACGTACAGCTTCTGCAGCTTCTGGGCGCTCAGGGTCAATCATGCCGACCAAACCAGAGAAAATGAGATCAGACTCAACGATTTCAGATTCCAAGGTTGGAATTTCATGGCTTGTCTTATAAGCCATCATCAAGACACGAAGGGCTTGTTTAGCCAAGTCTTTGTTGGTTGCAAGGATAGCATTTTTATCCTCTTCTGTGATTGGACGAACTTCCCCATTGACTTCAATACGAGTCACGCGCTTGAGCAATTGATCAGGAGCACCCTTGACAGCGATAAAGTAAGAACCGTCTGCTTCCTTATGAATGGTAGACATGAGTTTACGGTCTGAGTCAAATGGCAATTCAGCCACACGTGGCTCATCCTTCAAGACTTCACGAACATCAAAGTTGTGGTCCAAACCAAACTGTACAAGAGCTGTCTCCGTTGGATCCCCAATCAGCTTGCCAGATGGGTCCACCTTAGTGTCATTGGCAAAGTTCATGATACGTAGCGTATTGTTGTTAGCAGCAATTTCAGATGCCGAGCTTTGCAATTGACCGTTGGTATAAACTTTTTCAACCGTCATTTGGTTCATGGTCAAAGTACCTGTTTTATCAGATGCAATGATTTCTGTTGAACCAAGCGTTTCAACCGCTGGCAATTTACGGACAATCGAATTACGTTTTGCAAGGGTTGTAGTTCCCAAAGATAGAACGATGGTTACAATGGCAGGGAGACCTTCTGGAATAGCTGCAACCGCAAGGGCAACCGCCACCATCAAGCCTTCTAATGGGTGTTCGCCACGAACAAAGACACCAACCAAGAAGGTAATCACTGCAATCACAATGATTAAGTAAGTCAAGGCCTTAGATAATTGTTCCAAGCTTTGCTTCAACGGTGTCTCTGTCTCGTCGGCATTAGCCAACATATCTGCAATCTTACCAACTTCTGTGTACATACCAGTGTTTGTCACGACACCAATACCACGACCGTAAGTTACGTTTGAGTTTTGGTAACCCATATTAACTCGGTCCCCAATACCAGCATCTGCTTCTACCATTTGAGTAATATCCTTTTCAACCGGTACAGACTCACCAGTAAGAGCAGCTTCTTCGATTTTAAGAGACGCCGCTTCAAGCAAACGCATATCGGCAGGCACCACATCTCCAGCTTCAAGCAAGACGATGTCCCCAGGCACCAATTCTTTTGAGTCAATCTCAATAACATGACCATCACGACGAACACGAGCCATCGGGCTAGACATATTTTTCAGAGCTTCAATGGCTGCTTCTGCTTGCCCTTCTTGGTAAACCCCAAAGGCAGCATTCAAGACTACAACAGCCAAGATGATAATGGCATCCGTTAGACCGTCCATTCCTTCTGTAATCACAGAAAGTGCCGCTGCTGCAAGCAAGATGATAATCATCAAATCCTTAAATTGATCAAGGAATTTAGCTAGTAGGCCACGTTTCTCTCCCTCTTCCAACTCATTACGACCATAAGTCGCTAAGCGTTCTTGAGCTTGAGCAGTTGACAAGCCTTCAATTGAAGAGTCCAATTCCTTTAGAACTTCTTCTTTACTCTGTGTATAAAACAAAGCTTTATTTTGTTCTTTTGACAAAATAATTTCCTCCTTATAGCTTTCTACTAGGTCTCTTTTGCACAAAAAAGAGACCTGTTTGAAAAAACAAGTCTCGCCGTTTAATATAGTGCCGGAAATAATTTCGTAATGACGACACTATCGCGGAAAACCGCCAGCTACTCCCTTGAGTGGTTTTATTATACCATTTTTATAGAATAAAGCAAGCGGGATCTCTAATAATTTAATGAGGATTATTCTTCCCATTCCACCAGTAATTGATAATCGGCAAATTCCTGTTCTCCATCGAGAGTTAACAAGCGATAAGAGACTTGCAAATGACCTGCTTCTAATTGAAAGAGGTCTGTTGTAATCAAAAACTGCTGAATGCCCATCGGAGTTGGGATGATTGCCCCACCATCTTCATTTTTATAGAAGCGCATAATGGATTTAGGTGTTGAGAAGCGTGTCATAACCAATTCTTCGTTGGAAAATTTCAAAGCAACCTTTTCATCTTCTTCATTGGTATACAAGAGATATTGAAAACCTGCTTTTTCCTTCCATTCACCTTGATAGTACTGATCAACAATTTCCATTTCTTCTCCAAATCGAATGGTATTTTGAATGCGAATCTGCATCTTTGTCTCCTTCTCTTCTTTTCTTGCCTTACTATTCTATCAAATTTTACGCATTTTGACTGCCCCTATTAGCCTCTAGATCGCAAAATAGGCTTTTTTTTGCTATAATAGACCCATGAATGAAAAAGTCTTTCGCGATCCCGTTCATGATTACGTTCATGTGGATCATCCCATCATTTATCAATTAATTAATAGTAAAGAATTTCAACGACTACGCCGCATCAAACAACTGGGGACATCTGGTTTTACCTTCCACGGTGGGGAGCATAGTCGTTTTTCTCACTGTCTTGGCGCCTATGAAATTTCAAGACGTATTCTGTCTATTTTTGAGGAAAAGTATGCAGAGCAATGGAATTCTGATGAAAACTTACTGACCATGACAGCCGCTCTTCTTCATGACATTGGACATGGTGCCTATTCTCATACCTTCGAAGGACTCTTTGGAACCGATCATGAAAAGATGACCCAGCTGATCATCACCAGTCCAGAGACGGAGGTCAATCAAATCCTCTTACAGGTAGCACCTGATTTCCCAAACCGTGTAGCCAGCGTCATTGATCATACCTATCCCAATAAACAAGTGGTGCAATTGATTTCTAGTCAAATTGATGTGGACCGGATGGATTATTTACTGCGGGATGCCTATTTTACGGGTGCTTCCTATGGAAAATTTGACTTGACCCGTATTTTGCGTGTCATTCGACCGATTGAAAATGGTATTGCCTTCCAACAAAATGGCATGCACGCTGTCGAGGATTACGTGGTCAGCCGTTACCAAATGTATATGCAGGTCTACTTCCACCCGGCTACTCGTGCCATGGAAGTCCTCCTTCAAAATCTACTCAAACGCGCTAGAACCATTTATCCAGATCAGAAAGAGTATTTTCAACTGACTTCACCTCGCTTGATTCCATTTTTTGAAGAAGAGGTCACCATTCAAGACTACCTAAATCTAGATGACGGTGTGATGAATACCTATTTCCAAGTCTGGATGGATAGCCCGGATACCATCCTGTCTGATCTTGCTCAGCGCTATATTAATCGGAAAGTCTTCAAATCGATTCTATTTACAGAAGATAAGCGAAAAGACTTAGCAATCCTTGAAAAACTGATTAAAGAGGTTGGCTTTAATCCAACCTACTACACAGCTATTCATCAAAATTTTGACCTGCCTTACGATATTTATCGACCAGAGCTTGAAAAACCACGGACCCAGATCGAGATGATCCGAAAAGATGGGAGTCTCGCTGAATTGTCTCAGTTGTCTCCACTCGTCGCTGCTTTAGCAGGAACTCGCTATGGGGACAACCGCTTCTATTTCCCAAAAGAAATGCTGGAGGTTAATGGACTTTTCAGTAAGCAAGTAGAGGAATTCACTTCCTATATCACCAATGATTATTTTACAGGAGAGACGGATGTCCATTAAATTAGTTGCGATCGATATCGACGGTACACTTCTCAATTCAAAAAAAGAGATCACACCTTCTGTATTTGAAGCCATTCAAGACGCTAAAGCCGCAGACGTTAAAATCGTGATCACAACCGGTCGTCCTATTGCAGGGGTCTCAAAACTTTTAAAAGGACTCCATTTGATGGATCCTGGAGACTATGTCATTACCTTTAATGGCGGTCTGGTGCAAGAAACTGCTACTGGAAAAGAACTCATCAAAGACCTTTTAGATTATGAGGACTATCTCGATATCGAGTCTCTTGCTAACAAACTCCAAATCCACTCTCATGCTATTACTAAAGACGGCATCTATACCAGCAATCGCGATATCGGACGCTACACCATTCATGAATCTCAACTGGTCAATATGCCCCTTTATTACCGGACGCCTGAAGAAGTTCGTGAGAAAGAATTTGTCAAGGCCATGTATATCGATGAACCAGACATTCTGGATGATGCGATTGCAAAAATCCCTAAAGAATTCAAGGATCGCTTCACTATGGTCAAATCAGCTCCTTTTTATTTAGAAATTCTAGGGAAAACAACCAATAAGGGATCAGCCCTTCTTCATTTAGCTGAACGACTTGGAATCCAGCAAGAAGAAACCATGGCCATCGGAGATGAGGAAAATGACCGTTCCATGCTAGAAGTCGTGGAACATGCCGTCGTTATGGAGAATGGCAATCCAGCTCTTAAAAAAATTGCTACACATATTACCAAATCAAATGATGAATCTGGCGTTGCATACGCCATTAGAAAGTGGGTATTATAAGAAATGTACCATTACCAGCTAGGAATTTCTGCTAGTGAGCATGATGACTTTGTTATTCAGAGTGACCAAACCAATCTCTTACAAAGCAGCTCATGGGCAAAAATCAAAGATAATTGGGGAAATGAACGGGTTGGTTTTTATCAAGAAGACCAATTAGTCGCTGTTGCAAGCATCTTGATTCAACCCCTGCCACTTGGCTTTTCCATGCTTTACATTCCTCGAGGCCCAATCATGGATTACCAAAACAAAGAGCTGGTTTCATATGTGATCCAGTCCCTTAAAAAAATTGCCAAACAATACAAGGCCTTGTTTGTGAAATTTGATCCAAGTCTTTTCTTGAGTAAACACTTGATTGGACAAGAAAAGACGGAAGCTCCTGCTGTGCAAGCGATGATCGACACCTTAACTAAAGAAGGGGTTGAATGGACTGGCCGAACCAGTGATATGGCAGAAAATATCCAACCACGCTTTCAAGCAAATATTCACAAAGAGTTTTTCACTGAGCAAGATCTTTCAAAATCTACTCGACAAGCCATCCGAACTGCTCTAAACAAAGGGATCCAAGTCCAATTTGGCGGGACTGAATTGTTGGAGGACTTTGCTTCTCTCATGAAAAAGACTGAGGCTCGTAAAAGCATTCATTTACGTGGAAAAGACTACTACGAAAAACTGCTCACAACCTACCAAGGACAATCCTACATTACTTTGTCTACGCTAGATCTCGAGAAACGGAAAAGCTCCCTTACAAAAAATCTTGAAAAAAATAAGGCAGAGGCTGAAAAATTCACCGAAAAAACAAAGCCTGGCAAGGTTGAGAATAACCAAAAAGAAAAAGAGCGGATAGAGGAAGAACTGCAATTTCTTGAACAGCATCTCCAAGCAGGTATACAGGTTGTTCCTTTATCTGGGACCTTAACCCTTGAATTCGGTGGGACATCTGAAAATGTTTATGCAGGGATGGATGAAGAATTCCGCCGTTACCAACCTGCTATCCTCACCTGGTATGAAACTGCCCAACACGCTTTCGACCGTGGTGCTTCTTGGCAAAATATGGGGGGGATTGAAAATTCACTCGATGGTGGTCTCTATCATTTCAAATCAAAATTTAATCCTGTCATTGAAGAATTTGTTGGGGAATTCAACCTCCCAACCAGTCCACTTTATCCACTTGTAAACAAAGTCTACAAGATCCGGAAAAAATTAAGGAGTAAATAAAGTTACATGATTCTTACGACAATTTCAAAAGAAGAATTTACCTCATTTGCAAATACTGTTTCCCATCGCTCTTTTATCCAGTCTGCTGAAATGGCAGATCTGCTTGAAAAGCGAGGAAACACGGTCCAATTTATCGCTTGGAAACAAGAAAATCAAGTCCAAGTGGCAGCAATCTTGTACAGTCTTCCTATGACAGGTGGTCTCCATATGGAAATCAATTCTGGCCCCCTTTACCAAGAGGAAGCTATGCTAGAACCCTTCTATGCAGCCTTAAAAAACTATGCGAAAGAAAATGGGGCTATTGAACTAGTTATCAAGCCTTATGATACCTATCAAACCTTTGATAGTGACGGCAATCCAACCAGTGAAGAGCAAACTCATTTTATGGATACCCTTAAAAACTTGGGCTATCAGCATGATGGTTTAACAACAGGTTATCCAGGAGGAGAAGGTGATTGGCATTATGTGAAAGATATGGAGGGCATCACCGAAAAAAATCTTCTCAAGAGCTTCAGTAAAAAAGGAAAGCCACTTGTCAAAAAAGCCAAATCTTTCGGTATTGAACTGAAACGATTAAACCGGGATGAACTGCAACTCTTTAAGGATATTACTTCCTCTACCAGTGACCGTCGCGACTATCAGGATAAGACCTTGGATTATTACCAAACTTTCTATGACAGTTTTGGCGACAAAGCAGATTTCATGATCGCAACGCTGAACTTCCACCATTACTACACGAATCTTGAAAAAGACCAAGGAAAACTAGCTCAGAAGATTGAGAAATTACAGAAGGATCTTGAAGTCAACCCCAATTCAGAAAAAAAACAAAATCAACTTCGTGAATTCTCTAGCCAGTTTGATACCTTTGAGGTGAGAAAGAAGGACGCAAAAGAATATATTGAAAAATATGGAGACCAAGACATCATTCTTGCAGGTAGCCTCTTCGTTTATATGCCGCAAGAATCCACCTATTTATTCAGTGGCTCTTATACAGAATATAATAAATTCTATGCTCCTGCTGTTCTCCAGGAATATATGATGCTTGAAACCATCAAACGTGGGATACCAAGATACAACTTCCTAGGCATTCAAGGAATCTTTGACGGGTCAGATGGTGTGCTTCGTTTCAAACAGAACTTCAATGGCTACATCGTTCGTAAGATGGGAACCTTCCGTTATTATCCCCGTCCTCTTAAATACAAAATGATTTCTCTCATTAAGAAACTTTTAGGACGTTCCTAACTCAAAAGACCAGCTTTGTAGCTGGTCTTTTCTACTATAAAAAAGTCGAGGGAAACCTCGACTTTTATAGATTATTATTTAACGAAGTCAAGCAATGCCAAGAAGCTTTCAGCTTCAAGTGATGCACCACCTACAAGAGCTCCGTCAACGTCTGGACAAGCCATGTATTCAGCAACATTTTCAGGTTTAACTGAACCACCGTATTGAACACGTACTTTGTCAGCCACTTCTCGACCAAAGTCAGCAGCTACAACGTCACGAACAACTTTACACATTTTTTGTGCGTCGTCTTGTGAAGCAGATTTACCAGTACCGATAGCCCAGATTGGTTCGTAGGCGATTACTGTTGAAGCGACTTGTTCTGCAGTCAATCCAGCAAGTGCAGCTGAAACTTGAGCACCTACGAATTCTGCCGCTTTACCAGCTTCGTAAGTTTCAAGGCTTTCACCACAACAGATGATTGGAAGCATACCGTTCGCAAAGATTGCTTTTGCTTTTTTGTTGATGTCTTCATCAGTTTCGTGGAAGTAATCACGACGTTCTGAGTGACCAATAACAACGTAGTCAGTACCGATTTCTTTCAAAACTTGTGGGCTAGTTTCACCAGTGAAGGCACCAGCATTTTCAAAGTAAGTGTTTTGTGCAGCAACTTTAAGGTTTGAACCTTTAGCAGCAGCAAGTACAGCTGTCAAGTCAACTGCAGGAGCCGCGATACCAGCTTCAACAAGATCAGCTGAAGGAAGTTTTGATGCTACAGCTTCAACGAATGCTTTTGCTTCTTCTGGATTTTTGTTCATTTTCCAGTTACCAGCGATAAATGGTTTACGTGACATTTCACATACCTCTTTTTTCTAATTTTATACTATCTATTTTACCATAAATTTCGTCATAATGAAAGGTTGCACAAGCTCATTTTACTTTTTGTAAAAAATAAAAACCCCGTCTTCACGGGGTTTTCTGTCTGTCTATATAATTGTTAATCTGGGAACTAGATCGAATTAAGCTTCGATTTCAGTAACCATACCTGAACCAACAGTACGTCCACCTTCACGGATTGAGAATGTAGTACCTTGTTCAACGGCGATTGGGTGGATCAACTCAACGTCGATAGTCACGTTATCACCAGGCATAACCATTTCAGTTCCTGCTGGAAGTTCGATAGATCCAGTTACGTCAGTTGTACGGAAGTAGAACTGTGGACGGTAGTTGTTGAAGAATGGAGTATGACGTCCACCTTCTTCTTTAGTAAGGATGTAAACTTCACCTTTGAATTTAGTGTGTGGGTTGATTGAACCTGGTTTAGCGATAACTTGTCCACGTTCGATTTCATCACGTTGGATACCACGAAGAAGCACACCAACGTTATCCCCTGCAAGACCTTCGTCAAGTTGTTTACGGAACATTTCAACACCAGTAACAACTGCTTTTTGGATTTCTTCTTTGATACCAACGATTTCGATTTCGTCGTTGACACGAACAACACCACGGTCGATACGACCTGAAGCAACTGTACCACGTCCAGTGATTGAGAATACGTCTTCGACTGGAAGAAGCAATGGTTTGTCAGTATCGCGTTCTGGTTCTGGGATGTACTCATCAACAGTATCCATCAATTCCATGATGATGTCTTCATATTTAGAGTCACCTTCAAGAGCTTTAAGAGCTGAACCTTGGATAACTGGAAGGTCATCACCTGGGAAATCGTATTCTGAAAGAAGGTCACGGATTTCCATTTCAACCAATTCAAGCAATTCTTCATCGTCAACCAAGTCAACTTTGTTCATGAAGACGATCAAGTGTTTAACACCAACCTGACGTGAAAGAAGGATGTGTTCACGAGTTTGTGGCATTGGTCCATCAGTTGAAGCTACTACAAGGATAGCTCCGTCCATTTGAGCGGCACCAGTGATCATGTTTTTAACATAGTCCGCGTGTCCTGGAGCGTCGATGTGAGCGTAGTGACGTTTAGCAGTTTCGTACTCAACGTGTGCAGTGTTGATAGTGATACCGCGTTCGCGTTCTTCTGGAGCAGCATCGATAGACGCATAGTCTTTTGGTTGGTTAACTGATGAAGGCAAGCGACGTGCCAAAACAGTTGTGATTGCTGCAGTTAGGGTAGTTTTACCGTGGTCAACGTGTCCGATTGTACCGATGTTAACGTGCGGTTTACTACGATCGTATTTTTCTTTTGCCATTTGAGTAAAAGCCTCCAATAAAATATATTTTATAGATAGACAGTAGGCAATACAGTCTAACTTTCCTTACTATTCTATCGAATTTTAGATAAAATTGCAAGCCTTTTACCTATATTTTCTTAATTATTCCTCTTCTTTCCTTTTGTTTTGTCCTCTTGCTGAAAGATCCTGATCAAGCTTTGAAAATCCTCATTTGAAATCTTCAATTTAAACTCGTTAAACATCTTCTATCACTTCGTTTCAGAGCAGAAAAAATCGGAACAATGTTCCGATTTTTTTAACCTGAATTTCGTAATCCTGTAGCCACTCCATTGATGGTGATATGGATTAGCTTGTCTTGATCGGCTGATAGTTGTCCAGTCCGTTGACGACGAATCAATTCTAACTGAATATAGTTCAAGACGTTAAAGTACGGCATCCGATAATCCAAACTTTCTTTCAGATAAGGGTTTTCCGCGAGCAATTCGTCATGCTCCTCAATCATCAGGATGATATCCTTGGTCAATTGCCATTCATGTAAGATAATCTGATAGATATTGCGGACTTCTTCTTCCTCACACAATTGCGCATACTCAAAAGCAATGTCCATGTTGGCTTTGGATAAGACCATGTCCACATTTGACAAGAGAGATTGGAAGAAAGGCCAGTTCTTATACATATATCGAAGGGTTTCAATATTCTCAGGATCCTCATCGATAAATTCCTTAAAGCTAGAACCTACTCCATACCAACCAGGGAACATTACCCGACTTTGTGACCAAGAGAATACCCAAGGAATGGCACGCAAACCACCAATTTCTGTAATAGTCTTACGGGCAGCTGGACGCGAACCAATATTAAAGCTAGAAATAGCTTTGATCGGACTTGATTCAAAGAAGTAATCGTAGAAGTGCTCATTTCCAAAGACCAAATCACGATAGATATCGTAACTGCGATTCACGACTTTATCCATGACTTCCCCGAAACGATCAAACATAGAAAATGGACTCTTTTGTTCGGCAATCATCCGGTTAATGGTTGCTGAAACGAGCATCTCAAGGTTGTAGTAGGCGGCATCTTTGTTCCCGTATTTATTGCCGATCACTTCTCCTTGCTCGGTTAAGCGGATACGGTCATTAATGGATTTCAATGGTTGAGAAGTGATGGCTTCATAAGTAGGACCTCCACCACGACCAACCGTACCACCACGACCATGGAAGAAGGTAATCTTCACTCCAAACTCATCTCCGATAGCGGTCAATTGTTGTTGGGCTTTAAAGAGGGTCCAACAAGAAGACAAGTAGCCACCATCCTTGTTAGAATCCGAGTAACCTAACATAATTTCTTGGTAGTTGTTCTTGGAAGCAATCCAACGTTTGGCAATTGGAAGAGACAAGTAGCTTCTCATAGTTTCTTCTGAATGATCCAAATCTTCGATTGTTTCAAACAAAGGTACGATTTGCACGCGAGCTTTTTCCGTATCAACTAAGCCCACTTCTTTCAACATCACAGCCAATTCCAACATATCTGATACACTTGTTGCATGAGAAATGATGTTTTGACGAATGACTTCTTCTCCTAAACGATCTTTCAATTCACGAGCCGTTTGGAAAATTGCTAGTTCTTTTTCAAGCAGTTCAGATTTTTCAGCATGGGTGGCTGATAAAATTCGTGGGTCTTCTAAGAGTTCTTTCAAGAGAACCTGACACTTTTCATCCTCTGATAAATCAGAATAATGGTCATTAATCCCTGCCGATTTCAATAATTCTGCTACACAGGCTTCATGCACACTAGAATCCTGACGCATATCAATAGAGGCGAGATAGAATCCAAAAACATCGATGGCTTCTAGAAGTTCTGCAAATTCACCAGAAATCAAATACTCTGATTTGTTTTCTAACAAGGAATCTTTGATCTTTTTAAGGTCTTCTTTAAATTCTTGAGCAGAGGCATAAGCTGGAGCTTCTTTAGCAGAAATCTCCTTTAAGGCTCCAGAAATACGATTGCCAATATAATCAGAAACTGGCCCTTGTTGATGAGCGTTTGCTCCTAATAATCTCTCGACAGCATAACGATCTTCTCTAGTTTCTCCCACCATCGTCCATTCTTTTAAGTTAACCAAAGTTTGGATCAATTTGGACTGGATATAATGGAAAGCACGACGATACGGCTCTTTTTCACGAAAGACGGAGGTATCACTTGATTGGGCCGCCATTTCAGCTACCGCTTCACTTGTTTTAGATAGACTAGTTGAAAGGGAGAAATGACGGTATAATTTAGAAATCTTTTCGATGTAATAGTTCAAAATGACTTCACTTTGAATAGTTGCTGAACGTTTCAAGGTCTCAGCTGTTACAAACGGATTCCCGTCCCGGTCTCCCCCAATCCACATGCCCATTGTAATCGGACGAGGTTGTTCAAGCTCCAATCCATGCTCTTTTGCCAAGCGTTTGTATTCCAACATCAGGTTTGGAACAGCTTGCAAGAAGGAACTATTGTAATATTCCATGACGTTAGTGATCTCATTAGTAACCTTCAATTTTTTGTCACGAATCATATCCGTTTGCATCATGATTTCAATATTACAACGAAGGTTGTTGTACCACTTGTTTTCATTAATCAATCCCGCTTTAACATCCCGGTGCTGACGAAGAAGAGCATGAATATGATTAGTCAAATCCAGCATGGTTTTTCTTTGAACTTGAGTTGGGTGGGCTGTTAAAACCGGTACAATATTGAGATTTTCAAGAATTTCTTGTGCATCTTCATTCTTCGCAACTTCTTTAATGGTTGAAGAAAGTTTTCCGAGATATTCGCCATCCACATTATTCAAATGATTAATTTCATAGGCCAAATCGACATCTTCTGAGATGTTAATCAAGAGTGGTAAAATGGCAAAATAACGTGAAATCACTGTCATTTCTTCATTTGTCAATTGTTCCACTAGTTGATTCAACTCACGATAGTTCTTTGTTTTTGATAGATCCTTCAACTGAGTAATTTTATCAAAGGTTTCCGGACGAACCAAATTTTTCGTAATATCATCTAATAAATTGGTTAAAATTTCGGCTTCTTCTTTGATAATATCTTTATTTGTGAAGTTCTCTAATTTTTGTAAGACCATTTTTTCTCCTTTTTGAATAGCTATTAAACAATTCCCTTTTAATAATAAGGTTTGATTTTACCTTTTTCTTCAAAAACCATGCCTTCTTGTTCCATCTTGGCCCGTTTTTCACTCGCGTCGATATTCAAAACGAAAGCAATCGCTATAGATAAGACCCATAAGCTGTTTCCCCCTTGAGATAAGAAGGGGAAAGTCACACCTGTAGACGGAATCAAACCAGAAATACCGCCGATATTAATGAAGGTTTGTACCAAGATCATCCCACCAATTCCAATGGCCATCATCGAATTAAAAGGATTCTTTGCTCGAATACCGACTAAAATGATCCGAAGAATTAAGAAGAATAAGAGAGCAAGAATCAAGCTAGCTCCAACAAAACCTAATTCTTCAATCACAATCGCAAACACAAAGTCTGTGTGAGCTTCTGGTAAGTAACCTTGTTTTTCAATGGAATTTCCAAGTCCCAAGCCAAACCAACCACCATTACTCATGGCATAGTAGGAATTAGCTAATTGGTGACCCGCACCAGACAAGTCATTAAAGGGGTTAAAGAAGGCACTAAACCGTTTAGCTACATAACCAAAGACAGGAATTTTAGCGACACGGTCCACACCGATGATCCAAATGGAACCAAGGACAATGGTGGATGCTCCAACAACTAAACCAAGTAAAGAGGTAAACCAACGGTAGCCCACTCCACTAGACGTAATCATGATCAAGACCGTTAAGGCTAAGATCGTCGCATTTCCCAAGTCCGGCATGATCACAACGATTCCAATCAGAATCAAGGTCAGCCAACGCCAATCATTTAAATTTCTTGGAATCCATTCATTATGCGTCAAGGCTTGATAATCATAATCACGGATTTCGTCTTGTCGTTTAGAAAAAATCAAGGCCAGATACCAGACTAAGATCACCTTGAGGTATTCTGCTGGCTGGATACTAAACATTCCTGCAATCGTCAACCAACCGTGAGCTCCATTGACCGTATCCGTGATAAACCTAGACAAGATCAATAAAATCACCTCAATAAAGATGACAAAAGCTAATACTTTTTTATTTCGCAGGAAGTCTAGGCTAAATTTATAAATCAAGGCAATGGTTAGGAGACTAAAGATGAAGAAGAACCCCTGTGTCCGTACCATTCGAATCGAACTCACTCCACTTTGAATTGCCAAGGCACTTGTTGTCGAATAAACGACAATCAAGCCAATGATGGATAAAATCAAATAGGGAATGAGGATGGAATAATTTAAAAGATGTCTTTTTTCAATTTTCATAATTCACCATATTCCTAATGTTCAACCTTCATTATATCATTTTTGAGAAGCAAAACCAAGGAAAGGTCCGAAAAGATTCGGCTTCTTCTCAATTTTCGAGAAATACTCTAGTCATTCTTCTTATTTTCATATATTTTTATCCTTTTTCGATGAAAAGATTCCTTTTTATTGAAAATAATGGCTGAAATCGTGATCTTTTAAGCATTAAGTTTTGCCTTTTCGTCTTATTTACGGTAAAATGATTTTGTATGAGAAAAAGGATAAAACCCGTTGTTCTCTTGATCTTTTTTATCGGTATCATTTCTTTTCTCGTTCTTTCACGAACGATTGCCGATCTGCAAGTAAGAGAGCGACAAGCAACAACCAAAACCATTCCGAACTCCAATACACCTAAAAAAACAACCACTGCAAGCTCTTCTTCTAAAAAAGAAGAAGATATCAATCCAGAACTGGTTGGCCGCCCGATCATTGATATCTCTGGCTGGCAATTGCCTAGTGAAATTGACTACGATGTTCTCTCCCAAAATGTAGGAGGTGTGATCGTTCGTGTCCATAGTGGGGCTCAAGCTAAAAAGGAAAATGCTGCGACCCACTTAAATGGTCTGGATAAATCCTATAAAACCCATATCCAAGAATTCCAAAAACGAAATATCCCAGTCGCGGTCTATGCTTATGTCGCTGCTAAGGATAAAAAAGAAATGGAAAAAGAAGCAGAAGAATTTTACAAGGCTGCTTCTCCTTACAAACCGACCTACTATTGGTTAGATGTTGAGGAAAAAACCATGAAGGATATGAACGCAGGTGTTGAAGCTTTCCGAGCAAAACTACAAGCTTTGGGTGCCAAAAATATTGGACTCTATATCGGAACCTACTTCATGGAAGAACATAGTATCTCCACTGATAAATTTACGGCTCTTTGGATTCCTACTTATGGATTTGACGATGGCTACTATAATGCTGCACCAGATACCAATACGGAATACGACTTGCATCAATATACCTCTCAAGGGCAATTAAATGGATTCTCACACTACTTGGATCTCAACCAGATTGCTCCGACGCAAGACCAAGAAGCGATTTATCGGAAACTATTCAAGGTACAAAAAGATGGCTCTTCCTCATAGCCTCAAAACAGCAGATCAAGTGATCTTCACTTTTTCTGCTGTTTTCTATGTTTAGAGGCTTAGACAATATCGCAGCTATTATATGTTATAATGGTCTAATGAAATCTGATTTTGTAGAGAAAAAGAGAAAAGGAGAAAGCCATGGCAAAAAAAAATAAGGTGAAGAAAACCTTGGTCGAGCAGATCTTGACTAAAGCAAAAATTGAGCACATAGGCTTACAAATCAACGCTTTAGAAGGGATCTTACCAGAAGAAATTGATCGCTCTACTATTTTCAAAACCCTAGCTCTTAAAGGAGATAAAACGGGGCCCGTGATTGGGATCATTCCTATTACAGAGCATCTTTCAGAGAAAAAGTTAGCCAAATTATCAGGGAATAAGAAAATCGCTATGATTCCTCAAAAAGATCTTGAAAAAACAACGGGTTATGTTCATGGGGCCAATAATCCGGTGGGCATTCGCCAAAAGCATTCTTTTCCTATTTTTATCGATGAATCAGCCCTTCAGTTAGAAACCATGATCGTGTCTGCTGGGGAAATTGGCCATAGTATTCAAATCAAACCACAACTTCTAGCAGACTTCGTAAAGGCGACTTTTGCAGATATTTTGGAATAAAGACAGAGAAGGAGACAAGATTGTGAAACTATATTTTATTCGACACGGACGGACAGAATGGAATGAAGAAGGACGTTTACAAGGATCAAATGGCGATTCTCCGCTATTACCAGCCTCCATTCATCAGCTTGAAAAATTAGGAAAGCATCTAGCTACTGTCCCTTTTGATGCAGCTTTTGCAAGTGATCTGCCACGGACAGTCCATACTGCACAGATCATTCTCGATCAATTGGAGACACCTCTAAAATTGCAACCAACGCCTGCTCTTCGTGAGTGGAATTTGGGAAAAATAGAAGGAGCTAAAATTTCTACCATTTCGGTCATCTATCCCCAACAAATGGATGCGTTTCGACATAACCTCGCTCGTTTTCAAAATGAAATCTTTGATGCAGAATCTGTTTATGAAACAACCAAACGTACCTGTGATTTTGTAAAAAGTCTGAAAGGAAAAGAGCTCGATACCGTTCTCATTGTTGGACACGGAGCTAATTTGACGGCTTCTATTCGAACCTTGCTCGGTTATGAAACAGGAGAACTTCGCAAAAATGGCGGACTAGACAATGCCAGCGTGACGATTTTGACAACAGATAATTTTGAGCACTATCACTTAGAAAAATGGAATGATACCTCTTATATAGAGGACTAAAAAAACACTGATCGCAAGATCAGTGTTTTCTTTTAGCTTATTTCATGGTTGGGAAGAGAAGAACGTCACGAATTGTTGTTACATTTGTCAACAACATAACGAGGCGGTCAATACCAATTCCAAGTCCACCTGTTGGTGGCATACCATATTCGAGGGCTTCAACGTAGTCATAGTCGATGCCTGTAGCTTCGTCATCTCCCAATTCTTTCGCACGCGCTTGCGCTTCAAAACGTTGCAATTGATCGATCGGATCATTCAATTCCGTGAAGGCATTGGCATACTCTTTGGTCATGATGAAGAGTTCGAAACGGTCAGTGAAGCGTGGGTCTTCTGGGTTTTTCTTAGCCAAAGGTGACACTGCTACTGGGTGACCATAAACAAAAGTTGGTTGCGTCAAGGTTTCTTCAACAAATTCTTCGAAGAAGGCATTGATAATTTGTCCCACTTCTGTGTAGTGTTTTTCAACTGGTACATGTTTTTCGTTTGCAAGAGCTACAGCTTCTTCAAAGGTCATGTCTTGCCAGAAGTCAATACCTGTGATTTCTTTGATCGCATCAACCATGTGAACCCGTTTGAAGGGTTCGTTGATTTTGATTTCTGTTCCTTGATAGTCAATTGGACCATTTCCATGGACCGCTTTAGCAGCATGTTGAATGATACCTTCTGTTAAGTCCATGATATCGTGGAAGTCAGCGTAAGCTTGGTAGACTTCGATCGAAGTGAATTCAGGGTTGTGAGTGGCATCCATTCCTTCGTTACGGAAGATCCGTCCGATTTCGTAAACGCGTTCCATCCCACCAACAATCAAACGTTTCAAGTGGAGCTCAGTCGCGATACGAAGCACCATGTCAATATTTTGCGCATTGTGGTGAGTGATAAATGGTTTGGCAGCAGCACCCCCAGCTTCATTGTGAAGCACAGGTGTTTCCACTTCAAGGAATCCTTGACCATCTAAATAACGACGGATTTCAGAAATAATTTTTGAACGAGTTACGAAACGTTCGAAGCTTTCACGGTTTGAAATCAAATCCAAATAACGTTTGCGGTAGATGGTTTCCACATCTGAAAGTCCGTGGAATTTTTCTGGCAAGGGACGAAGGGCTTTTGATAAATGCGTAATGTGAGTAGCTTTAATTGAAAGCTCACCCATGTCGGTCCGCATCACTTCTCCTTCTACCCCGAGGAAATCACCAAGGTCTGCTTTTTTGAAGATTTCGTAGTTTTCTTCTCCAACAGCATCCTTACGAACGTAAATTTGGATTTGACCTTCACGGTCTTGAAGATGGGCAAAGCCAACCTTTCCTTTTCCACGTTTTGTTACGAGACGACCCGCAATAATAGCTGTTTCGTTCAAGTCGTGGAGTTGTTCTTTATCTAATTCTGAATATTTTTCTTTTAATTGACCTGAATTTGCAGTACGTTCGAATCGTTTTCCAAATGGATCGATTCCTTGTTCACGAAGGGCCGCCATTTTCTCACGACGGACAATCTGCTGGTCATTCAATTCTTCCATATGTTCAGTAGTCATTTGGAACCTCCTAAGTTATTCTCCCCTATTCTATCATATTTAGACTAGAAATTCACTAATATTTACCAATTAAACAAAAATAAGATGGAAGAAAAAATGCAGCTTCTTGACTGAATACTCAAAAACATCAGAACACCGTCGTTGACTCCCCAAACAGCATGAACTATCTAAGGCAAGATAATTAAAAAGGTTTCGATATACTATTCAACAAAAACATAAAAAAGGAGCGTGGAGAATCTTGCACCATTCATCCTGACTCGCTCCTATTTTTTTATTCATAACGCAAGGCCTCGATCGGATTTAACTTAGAAGCCTTATTTGCTGGTAAAATCCCAAAGAGAATGCCTACAAAAGCAGAGAAAATAATGCTACCGATTGCGACATTTAAGGAAATAATCGGTGGTCCTTCTAAGGAGGCTGCAGCAAGGGAAGTAATCAAGCTATTCACACCATAAGCAAGGACAAGTCCAAATAGCCCACCAATGATGGTCAAGACCATAGACTCAATCAAAAATTGAACCAGAATCTTACCTCGAGTTGCTCCCAATGCTTTGCGAAGACCAATTTCTCTCGTCCGCTCAGTGACAGAAACCAACATGATATTCATGACTCCAATCCCACCAACCAAGAGAGAAATCCCTGCAATAGCCCCAATTACTGTCGTCATAATTCCTACTACTTTATTGGTTTCCTCTAAGATGCTATCTAAATTAAAGATTTGGAATTCCCCTTGGCGAACACCTGAAAGTTCTGTTAGCTTTTGAGCAGCTTCGATCCCAACGGATTTGATTTGTTTCACATCCGGTACATGGACGACAATATTTTGAATTTCATCTGTTCCGAATTCAGAAGCCAGCTGAGTATTGGCCATCAAGGCACTTCCACCTGAAGAAGCTCCATAGAGGGCAGTCCCTGCATTTGGATCCTTGAAAATTCCAACGACGCGATAATTGTTGTCCCCAACAGAGACCACCTGATTCAGTGGATTCTCCGTTCCAAATAATTGTTGAGCCAAGCCTTCATCCAGAAGCACCACCCGGGAGAAATTACTATAGTCTGCAGGCGTTAATTTTCGTCCTGATAGGAGTTCCACCTTCTTGACAGAAAAATAGGTCTCATTTACCCCTTGGATATTCACTCCGTCTGCTTTTTTCTTTTGAAAAGCAATGGTTGCATTGGAGGTATTGCCTACATAATAGCCATCGATTCCTTGAATCTTGGTTAATTCCTTGACCCAAGATTCTTGCACAACTGGTGGTGCTTCTTGGACTTGACCATCAATATCTTCAGCATTTTCCCCATCGATATCCGATGGAGCAGCCATCCCTCGGTCTTCAGCTGCAGGGCCACCTTCGCCTCCACCCTCACCTGTATCTTCAGAAGGGCCAATATTGATTCCTGTCACATAGCCACTCTTATTGGGAGAATAAGAGATTTGTACATACTCTTGGTCCTTGGTAAAAGTCTTGGTGACACCAGCTTTCATACCATCTCCCAGAGCCATGATGACAACGACAGAAGCAACCCCAATAATGATCCCTACCATGGTCAAGAAAGACCGTAATTTATGGCTCATAATCGAGCTGATCGCAAATTTCCAATTTTGCATTAGGTCCTCCCTTCCAGCTTGCTATCTGAGGAGATCACTCCATCACGAATGACAATGCGACGATGAGCAAAAGCTGCAATTTCTGGTTCGTGTGTAACCATGATAATGGTCTTTCCTTCTTGGTTCAGCTTGGTTAACAAGTCCATTATTTGCTCTCCCGTCTTGGTATCTAGGGCACCAGTCGGCTCATCTGCTAAGATGATGGCTGGCTGATTGACGAGAGCTCGAGCTATCGCAACCCGCTGTTTTTGACCTCCAGAGAGTTCCGAAGGCAAATGGTGCATGCGAGAATGAAGCTCTACCTTTTCAAGATATTGCTCAGCTAATTCCTTTCTTTTAGTAGGATGAACCCCTGCATAAATGAGAGGGAGTTCTACATTTTGAAAAGCATTGAGCTTGGAGAGAAGAAAGAATTGTTGAAAGACAAAACCAATCTGTTCATTTCGAACACGCGCTAATTTTTTCTCACTGAGATTTCCGACTTCCTGGCCTTCTAGGAAATATTCTCCACTGGTCGGCCTGTCCAACAAGCCAATGACGTTCATCAAGGTTGATTTTCCTGAGCCAGATGGGCCCATAATAGCCACAAACTCACCCTCTTCGACTTCTAAATCGATGTCTTTTAAGACACGAAGTTCCTGGTCTCCATTTTTATAGGTTTTATTGATTCCTTTTAGTTCAATCAATTTTGTCATATTTTCCGATCTCTTTTCCATCTTCCAGTTTCTCATTAGGATTCACAATAACTTGGGCATCTTTCTTCAAGCCTGACAAGATTTCCTGGTTTTCTGCATCGGCGTTACCAAGCGTCACTTTTACTTTCTTAGCCTTACCATTTTCGACCGTCCATACATAACTCGTATCTCCATCAGCCATGACACTTGTCACGGGAACAAGTGGATGTTGAGTAGAACTTTTGACTTCAATATTGACAGAAAAGCCTTGTTTGAGTTCCCCAATGTCACTAGTAATATCTACTGTGAATGGGTACTTGGCGCCCCCACTTCCTTGTGTTCCACCTGCTGCATTGGCACCTGCTTGAGCCACGTCAGTCGGATAATTCGCTACATAAGAAATCTTTCCTGTCCAGGTTTTATCCGGATAAACCTTGGAAGTGAGAACCACTTCCTGACCTTCAGAGATATTGGCCAAATTGTATTCAGATAATTCCCCTTTGACTTGTAAATTTCCGTTGCTCACAATGTGAACCAGAGTTTGGTTGGTCCCTGTAGTCGATTTTGAAACATCTTTATTGACTTCAACGACAGTGCCATCTGTATTACTCTTGACTGTCGTCGCATCCAGAAGTGCCTTAGCCTTGTTCATATTATCAACCGCATCAGACTTGGCATCTCGTAAATCGCTAGCTTGAGAATCAACAGTGCGTTGGGTCTGTGAAGCTGACTTGGCATCTGCTTCTTCATCTCCTGTCGTATCAATGGTCACACCATTTGTCAGTAAATCATTTAACTGACGATCTGCCTTATTGACAGCACGAACGGCTGCATCGTAAGCTGTTTGGGCCTCCGTACTGCTATATTGAACGATTGGCTGACCGGTCGTCACTTGATCTCCTACATTGACCAAAATCGACTGCAAATCACCTTTGGTTCCATCAAAATAGACATACTGCTCCTGATTGGCAGTGACCTTCCCAGTTAACAAGACCGAAGAAGCGATCGAGCCATCCTTGACCGTTTGCACCATTGGAGTTTCTTTCGTGACTGCTTGATCAGGAGTACTTGGATGTGAAAACACCATCACACTTCCTGTTCCAATCACCGCAATTGCCGCACCTGCGGCTGTAAATAGTTGCCATTTTTTCAATTTCTTCATCGTTTTTCTCCATCAACGAAAGCGTTTTATTCTATACCATAGTATACCATATTTCCTTCCTTTTCTATCTAAAATTGACACAGCAAATGAAATTTAAATGCTTGGGAAATGCTAAACCCTTGACTTTTGTAACAGTTGATATTACAATCAAACTGAAATCCCATTTAGGAGGAAAACATGAAAGAATTTGATATTATTTCAATCGGTGGAGGTAGTGGAGGAATCGCTACGATGAACCGGGCTGGGGAGCACGGAGCACGCGCTGCTGTCATCGAAGAAAAACAATTGGGGGGCACCTGTGTCAACAGAGGATGTGTGCCTAAAAAGATTATGTGGTATGGTTCACAAATTGCAGAAGCCATTCGCGATTACGGGCCAGACTATGGTTTTACTTCTGAACAGACTAAATTTGATTTTGCAACCTTAAGAAAAAATCGCGAAGCCTATATTGATCGTTCTCGGAATTCTTATGATGGTAGTTTCAAACGCAATGGAGTCGAACTGATTGAAGGTCGTGCTCGTTTTGTGGATGCTCATACGGTTGAGGTAAATGGAGAGACCATCAAAGCCAAGCATATTGTAATTGCGACAGGAGCCTATCCTCATATTCCTTCTGTTCCTGGAGCAGAATTTGGCGAAACATCTGATGATGTCTTTGCTTGGGAAGAACTCCCTACATCTGTTGCCATTATTGGAGCTGGCTACATTGCGGTAGAATTAGCCGGTGTACTTCACCATCTAGGCGTTCAAACGGACCTCTTCATTCGAAAAGATCGGGTATTACGTAGTTTTGATTCTTCCATTTCTGATGGTTTAATGGAAGAAATGGAAAAACAAAGACTTCCTCTTCACAAGCATAAGGTTCCCATGAAGCTTGAAAAATTAACAGACGGACGTGTCAAGGTTTACTTTGAAGATATGACCAGCCATGTAGCGGAACATGTCATCTGGGCAACCGGACGCAAACCAAACGTCAAGGATCTGAATTTAGAAGCAGCAGGTGTTACTTTAAATGAAAAGGGATTTATCGCAGTAGATGATTACCAAAACACCGTTGTTCCGGGCATCTATGCTCTTGGTGATGTCACGGGTGAAAAAGAGTTGACTCCAGTGGCCATTAAGGCTGGGCGAACCCTTTCTGAAAGACTATTTAATGGAAAAGTCGATGCTAAAATGGATTATACTAGCATCCCTACCGTTGTCTTTTCTCACCCTGCTATCGGAACGGTGGGCTTAACGGAAGAGGAAGCCCTACAAACTTATGGAAAAGAGAATATTAAAGTCTATACTTCTCAATTTGCTTCTATGTATACCGCCGTTACCCAACACCGCCAGCAGGCAAAATTTAAACTCATCACTGCAGGACCAGAAGAAAGAGTCGTTGGCCTTCACGGTCTTGGCTACGGAGTGGATGAAATGATCCAAGGATTTGCAGTTGCTATCAAGATGGGAGCGACAAAAGCCGATTTCGATGCAACTGTCGCCATTCACCCAACTGGATCAGAAGAATTCGTAACCATGAGATAAAAAATAAGCTTGAAGTCCTTGTACTTCAAGTTAAAAGGACTATTTCAATAAATAATAGTCCTTTTTCATTTATCTAATATTGGTAAAAGCCTTAAAATTTACAATATAAAATATTTTTATATTTAAAACTTCACTAATTTGTGATATAATTCACTTTGTAGGATGTCTTTTTCGACTGCAGACTAGTGGGAGGTGCATTTTTATTGGTGTTGTCTTGAAAAAGCGACCTATAAAATTTCTCAATTTTGTAAGTTTTTGGCAACTACATACAAATTGATGCAAACAATTGGAGACAAATGGGAGAAGAAAATGAATCAAAAGAATCTAAGTAGACTTGTAAAAGTCTTCTTTCTTATATTTTTACCATTATTATTTATCATATTTTCGCAATCCGATATGGTAAAAGCTGGAGATGTAAGTAACAATATTAGCTCACTTACTGTTTCATCTCAAGAAATCACAGATGGGGGACAAACAACCGTTAAGTTTACATTTGATGAGCATGCCCAAAAGATTCAACCAGGGGATACATTAAAAGTTAATTGGACTAGTTCTGGAACTATCTTTGGTGTAGGATTTAAAAAGACTATTCCACTGAGTATTGATGGAACTTATGTTGGAGACATGGTCATTACAGATGGATCTGCGACGGTGACTTTTAATGAAGGCATCAAAAACCTTCAAAACATCCGTGGTTGGGGTGAGTTTGAGATTGAAGGGCATAATGATACAGCAACCGATAAGGAGCATGTCGGAAAATTCACTATTATTAGTGGAGCTAGAAAAGTAGAATTAAACGTTAAGAAAATGGCTACTGGTGTTAACAGCGCTCCATTCTATCTCAAAGCGGGTGATATGCACGCAAATGATCCTGAACATATTCTTTGGACACTAACCATTAATGCAATGAACTTAGATGTAGATGGTGATGTTCGTGTTGAAGATGACATCCAAGGTGGTCATTCACTTGTAAAAGATAGTTTTAGTATTACTACTACAGGTAACAAACCAGGATATTACGGTGGCTCAACTGCTATCGATGATTTCTTAGCAGACTTTCCTGGAGCAACTTTCACAATTGACGCAACCGGAAAAATTAAGGTTACTATTCCTCAAAGTGAAATTAATAAGACTGGCGTCCTGATCTTTTACCAGACTAAAGTAGAGAATGAAAATCAAAAGAATTTCTTAAATAATACTAAGGTATGGTATCACGTTAAAGGTGAGCAAGCCGTTGTTGCCAAGGAAGTTAATGCATCTGTTGCAAATATTAATGCAAACGGTGGTGTGGATGGCGATATGACATCAACAACCACTACGACTCAAGAGCCGACTACCACAACTACTACGACTCAAGAGCCGACTACTACAACCACTACGACTCAAGAGCCGACTACTACTACAACTACGACTCAAGAGCCGACTACTACTACAACTACGACTCAAGAGCCGACTACTACTACAACTACGACTCAAGAGCCGACTACTACTACAACTACGA